>JBFWSG010000003.1:0-221020 GCA_050248495.1 Pirellulales bacterium
GGCGGCTCCGATCCCGTGCCACGGAGAATGAAGAGGCCATCCAGCGGCGGCTCGACGTGGCCCGCCGCGAAATTGCCCGAGCCGGCGAATACCAATACACCGTCATCAACGACTCGCTCGATGCGGCGGTCGAGCGGATCAGCGAAATTCTCGTACACGAAGGAATAGAATCATGATCGAGGCGCTCAAAGAAGAAGGTATCGTCAACAAGGTCGGCGGACGTTTCAAGCTCTCGACGTTGATCCAAAAGCGCCTGGTCGCTCTAAACGCCGGTGCCCGACCACTCGTGGATGCCGGCACCGACGACAAGATGGAGATCATCGTCCAGGAGATCCTGCGAGATAAGATTTATCTCGACACGTCGAACGAAGTGAAGATCACCGGCGAGCCGCCGCAGGGCCCGCTGGATTTCGATTTGTCCAGCATTTAGCAGCACGGAGCAGGGAGCAGGGAGCACGGAGCGGGGGAAGTCAATTTTGACTCCCTGCTCCGTGCTCCCTGCTCCCCGCTGTCTATCCATGCCCAGCGAACTTATCGTCGGCGTCACCGGCGGCATCGCGGCCTTCAAGACGGCCGCGCTCGTGAGCTCGTTGGTCCAAGAGGGGCATGGCGTGAGCGTCGTGATGACCCGCGCCGCTCGCAAGTTCATTGGACCCGCCACTTTCCGCGCGCTCACCGGTCGCTCCGTCGCCACCGACGTCTTCGAAAGGGGCCAGTTTCCGCTCGGCGCCCACATCGAGCTAGCCGAGAAAGCGCAGCTCATGGTGGTCGCCCCGGCGAGCGCCGACTTCCTCGCCAAAGCCGCGTGCGGCTTAGCGGACGACTTGCTCAGCACCCTGATCCTGAGCTTCGAAGGCCCGCTGGTCGTCGCCCCGGCGATGAACGCCGCGATGTGGGCCAAGCCCGCCGTCCAGCGCAATGTGAAGACGCTCCGCGGCGACGGCGTTCATATCATCGATCCGAAAGAGGGCTGGCAGTCTTGCCGCCGCAGCGGGATGGGACGCATGGCCGAGCCTGCGGAGATTCAGGCTGCAATTGAGAAGCTGTTGGCGTTGCGCTAATTACATGGCACGCGTTTCCAATGCCCAAATTTTGGCCGAACGAGCTCTCGAACAGTCGTGCGGTCAACAGTGTGTCGATTGGGCAGTCGGTTTGATCGAAGAGGGACACGCAGAGGATTTTGTGCTTCGCCTCGCCGGAATGCTTCCGCCGTACAACCACTTTGAAATCAAGGATTTGAGAGACAAGGCACTTGCCGAATTGAGAATTGATGCCTTACCGAGTGATGAAGCAGTAACGAAGTATGTAGTTGAGATTCTTCAATTGGCACTTTCTGGCGGCGCCAACCTGGTAGAGTCGCTCGCCCTCGTCAAAGAGCTTTGTATTGCCAATGGCTATCAAAAGAATATTATGGATTTCTACCTTCTGTTCTTTGCATACGAGGATTTGCAGTCGTACGACACACAATGGTATTGGGACGGCGCGGAGGGGCAGAATATTCAGTCGATCATTCGTGACCGGGCTACTGCGTTTCTAGAAGCGAACGCTTCATGACGGAGCATTGCCGACGTTCTCAACGCGACGAACGCAGTATGGCGCGCATCCTCATCACCTCCGGTCCCACGCGTCAGTACCTCGATCCGGTGCGCTATCTCACGAACGCCTCCAGCGGCCGGATGGGCAAGGCCCTCGCCGAAGCGGCGCTTGCGCTCGGGCATGAGGTTGTCGTCGTAAGTGGGCCCGTGGAGGTCGAATATCCGGCCGCCGCCCGGGTAGTGCCCGTCGTCTCGACCGAGGACATGCTCGCCGCCGCATCGCGCGAGTTCGACTCCTGCGACGGATTGATCGGCGCCGCCGCCCCTTGCGACTATCGGCCTGTCCGCGTCGAAGACCATAAGATCGCCAAGACCGGCCAGCCGGTCGATTTGCACCTCATCGAAACCGACGACGTCGTCGCCACGCTCGGGGCCAAGAAGGGCCGCCGCTGGGTGGTCGGCTTCGCCCTGGAGACAGAAGACCATCGTCTCCGCGCCCTGGCAAAGCTCGAACGCAAACACTGCGATCTGGTCGTCTCGAACGGAGCTGAAGCGATCAGCGCGCTCGACAACAGCGTCGAAGTCATTGCCCCCGATGGTGCGGTACTGGCCGCCCTGTCTGGCACCAAAGAGGTGGTCGCCCGCGACATCCTGGGCCTCATTCACGAGCGCTTGATTTCGGGCCGCTGAAACGGTTGCCCGGTTTTTGACTCCCGACTCGGCAATTTCTTTTGGCATCCCAATTGCTAGCTTAGCTAGCAGGCCAGTGCTCGCCGCCGCCAACCGCGCGACGTCCCGTCGTGGTTTCTGTGGCACTGTCCGCGAGCCACCCACGCACACGGAGGTGATCCATTTCCACTGGATGTGCCGTTTGCCGCATCAACCTGAGCGAATCTGGAGCACCCTCCGATGCCACGCCCCATCTGGAAAGGCCACATCTCCTTCGGACTCGTAAACGTCCCCGTCGTCCTCTATTCCGGCGAGCGTCGCGCCGACCTCAGCTTTCGGCTCATCGACAGCCGCAACGCGGCCCGTGTCCGCTACGAGCGGGTCAACGAAGAAACGGGCGAAGAGGTGCCCTGGGACAAGATCGTAAAGGGGTACGAATACGAAGAGGGCAATTATGTGCTCTTCAGCGAGGAGGAAATGGAGCGGGCGTCGTCCGAAATGACCCGCACAATCGAAATCGAGCAATTTGTCGACCTCGCGGAGATCGACGTCCGCGCATTCGAGAAGCCATACGTGCTGGTTCCTGGCAACAAGGGCGAAAAGGGCTACGTGCTCCTTCGCGAGGCGATTGCGGAATCGGGCAAAGCGGGCATCGCCACCGTCGTGATTCGCGCTCGCCAATATCTCGCCGCCCTCATTCCGCAGGGCGACGCCTTGGTACTCGAATTGCTCCGCTTTCAACAAGAGTTGGTCGAATTCCGCGACTTCGAGCTGCCCGGTCACGAATTGCGGAAATACAACGTAGCTCATAGAGAGATCGACCTGGCGAAGAAGCTGATTGACGGGATGACCACCAAGTGGAACGCTGCCAAATTCAAGGACGAATATCGCGACATCCTGATAAAGCTCGTGGAGAAAAAGGTGGCCAGCGGCCAGACCGAGGTCATCGAGTCGGAAGATGAGGACGCCGAAGACCGCACGCCGCAGACGATCAATTTCATGGACGTGCTCAAACGGAGCGTGGCCAGCGCCGGCTCGAAGAACGGCCGCGCGACCAAAGCCAAGACCCGAGTCCGCCGCAAAAGCCCAACCCCCCGTAACCGCCAACGCCGCGGCAAAACCCTGCGCAAGAAGCACGCCGGTTAGCTCCGCGCCTTATTCCTTCTGACACCTGACACCCGATACCTGACTCCTCTCTCCCCAATGTCTCTTCGCGAATACAAACGCAAGCGCAACTTTCGCAAGACTGCCGAACCGGCCGGCGACGCGCCGGCGAAATCAGCGGCAGGCCGCCGCTTTGTCGTCCAGAAGCACGATGCCTCGCGGCTCCACTACGACTTCCGCCTCGAATACGAGGGTGTGCTCAAAAGCTGGGCCGTGCCGAAGGGGCCGAATCTCGATCCGGCGGTCAAAACGCTCGCCGTCCAAGTCGAAGATCATCCGCTCGAATACGTCGACTTCGAGGGCATCATCCCCGCGGGCGAATATGGCGGCGGCACGGTGATGGTCTGGGATCGCGGCACCTGGAAACCAGAGGAGGACCCCCAGCGCGGCTTCAAGACCGGTAAGCTAAAATTCTCTCTCGAGGGCGAGAAGCTCCGAGGCAGCTGGGCCTTGGTTCGCATGGGCGGCGCGGCGGGCGAGGGCGGCAAGAACTGGCTGCTTATCAAGCACCGCGACCGGGCCGCCCGTCCGAATGCGAAGGGCGATTTCCTGGCGCGGCATGCCCGCAGTGTGCTCAGCGGCCGCAAGATGGAAGAAATTGCCGCCGACGCCGACCGAACCTGGTCGTCGCAATCTGATTCTCCGCAGAAGATGACAACGAAGCAGGCAAGAGCCGTCAAAACGACACGCACGGCCAAGAAGAAATCGACGGCCAGGCCGCGCGCCCGTCGCAAATCGCCGGCGCGCCGTTCGACGTCGTTCAGTGCCCGTGACTTGGTCGACTTGCCCGGCGCGAGGCGGTCCAGGCTCCCTCGCACATTCAAGCCGCAACTCGCCACGCTCTCGGCCGCCGCGCCCAGCGGAAACAACTGGCTCCACGAGCTCAAGTTTGATGGCTACCGCATCCTGGCCTTTCTTGCCGCCGGCAAGGTCCGGCTCGTCACCCGCAATGGGAAAGACTGGACCAAACGCTTCCCCTCGCTCGCCGCTGCGATTGCACAACTACCGGTCGACTCGGCGCTCCTCGATGGCGAAGTCGTCTCCCTCGACTCGGCCGGGCTTTCCAACTTCCAAGAGTTGCAAAACTTTTTGCGCCGCGACGACGACAGCCGGCTTGTCTACTATGTCTTCGACTCGCCTCACCTCGCCGGTTACGACCTCACACAGACTCCGCTTGTCGCGCGCAAGCAGGCCTTGGCCAAATTGCTGCTTACCAACAACGCGGACAACATGGGGCCTGTACGTTACAGCGACCACATTCAAGGCAGCGGCGACGAGGTGCTTCGCCGCGCTTGCTCCGCTCACCAGGAAGGCATCGTGTCAAAACGGGCCGACGCGCCTTACGTGCAGCTTCGCTCTCCATCGTGGCTCAAAACCAAGTGCCACCAGCGGCAGGAATTCGTCATCGGCGGCTTTACGCGGCCGGAAGGTTCGCGAGTCGGCTTCGGTGCCCTGCTGCTCGGGTATTACCGCGACGGCGAACTCTTGTATGCCGGCCGCGTCGGCACCGGCTTTACGGACGATTCGCTCCGAGAGCTGACGGCCCAATTGAAGCAGCACGAGCGAAAGTCGCCGGCGTTCGAAAACCCACCCAACGGCGCCGACGCCCGCGGCGTACGCTGGGTCCGCCCCACGCTGGTCGGCGAAGTCGAATTCACCGAGTGGACGGACGACGGCTTGCTGCGCCACCCGTCCTTCAAAGGCCTTCGCACCGACAAAGCAGCCCGCGAAATCGTCCGCGAGGAAGCGAAAATGGCGACCAAAGACTCAAACAAAACCAATGCGAAGACATCCCGCAGCAAGAGTTCACAACCCGCCGTTACTGATGTCGTCGCCGGCGTCAAGATCACGCACCCCGATCGTGTCCTCTACCGGGATGGCGGCATCACCAAGCTCGACCTGGCCCGCTACTACGAACAAATCGCCGATTGGGTCCTACCATTCGTTGCCAGGCGGCCTCTCTCGATTGTTCGCTGCCCTGCAGGGCAGGGGAGCGAATGCTTCTACCAGAAACACTGGACCGAGTCGCTCCCCGACGCGGTCGGCAGCGTCGATGTGGATGCCAGCGATGGGGTTGAAAAGTACGTCATGATCGACGACCTCGCGGGACTGGTCTCGCTCGTGCAGATGGGCGTGTTGGAATTTCACCCCTGGAGTGCCCGGGCCGACAACCTCGAACGCCCCGACATGCTGGTCTTCGACCTCGACCCGGGCGAAGGCGTCGCTTGGAGCGGAGTCGTCGCCGCTGCGAAAGCGATGCGGGATCGCTTGGGCGATCTCGGCCTGGAGACGTTTGTCCGCACGACCGGCGGCAAAGGCCTCCACGTCGTCGCACCCCTCTCCCGCCGCAACACCTGGGAAGAGGCGAAATCCTTCGCCAAAGCGATCGCCGACGCCCTGGTCGCGGAGGATCCCCGCCGTTACATCGCCACGATGAGCAAAGCCAAACGCCACGGCAAAATCTTCGTCGACTACCTCCGCAACCAGCGCGGCGCCACAGCGATCGCCTCGTATTCTACCCGCTCCCGCCCCGGTGCGACGGTCGCCACGCCGCTGGCCTGGCGGGAGCTGACGGCAAAACTGGACCCCAGAAAACTCACCGTCGCGACCATCCCCAGCCGGCTCAAAAAACTCCGCACCGATCCCTGGGCCGAGTTCTTCAATACCCGGCAATCCCTGACAGCAAAAATGCTGGCAACTTTCGCCACGTTGTGATGATGGTCTCGAGCAAGCAGTAGCGTGTGGCCCGAATTACGCAATTGCTGCGCGACCGTGTTACAATCGCCCGGATGAGTCGTCTGCTGCGAGTCCTCAGTGCCATGGCCGCCATCTACGGGATCGGCTTTGGCTTGATGTCGATCCCGACTGCGCTACTCGTGGGCCCACACCTCCTGTTCGCCGCGTTGGGTCATATTGCCGTCGGCACTCTCTTCTTGTTCGCCGTGCTTACATTGGGTCGTGGACAACGTCGCGGGGTTTGGCTCGCTCTTGTCGGTTCGCTGCTGGCGAGCGGCGTCGGCGCCGCGGGATTCCTCGCGGCGTTCCAGAGTGAAGATGCCGCTGGCCGTGTGTTCTTCGCCCTCTTCACCAGCTATTTTCTGCTGACGGCCGGCGCTGCCGCACTTATTGCCGCGCGGCCGAAAATCGGTAATTGATCAGATGTTCACTGTGTGCTACGCTGCCGGGGATGGACACCGCCGACCACACGCTGCAAATTTTCGCCATTGTTCCGCAACAAATCGTGGATTCAGCATCCACGCGCGTCATCGCCGCGGCCGCAAATTGTGCACCCTGGCTGAACGCCAACCGCATCCGAGAAGAGGAACCCGTAGATCTCGCAGCCCAGCCGGGCCCCAAAATTTTTCGTGACGCCTTCGAAACTTTAACGACTTACGTCAGCGCTTCGTGTCGTCTTCGGAAAAACAAGCCACTTTTCGCCGTCCGCGCGTGTCGTGTTCGAGAAAAGCCGCTCAATCTGCGCGTTCTCGCACCTTCGTCCGGCTCTCCGCCCTCCGCCCTCAACTCTCCGCTACTGCCTTCGAATCACCAACAACCGCGGCTCCGTCATACCCTCGATCGCCCAGCGAATTCCCTCACGCCCCAAGCCGCTGTGCTTCACGCCGCCGTACGGCATGTGGTCCACCCGCCACGATGGCACTTCGTTGATCAAGACGCCGCCCACCTCCAGCTCGTCCCAGGCCTGTTCGATCCGGCCGATGTCGCGCGTGAACACGCCCGCCTGCAAGCCGTAGCGGCTGTTGTTCACGGTGGCGATCGCGTCGTCGAACTCGCGGAACTTGGCCAGCGCCGTCGCCGGCCCAAAGATTTCCTCGCACCACGCTTCCGATCTTGCCGCCACGTTTTCGAGTACTGCCGGCTCGACCAAGACGCCCTTGCGAGAGCCGCCACAGAGCAGCTTGGCCCCGCCGGCCACCGCAGCCCGCAGCGATCCTTCGATCCGGGCCGCTTCGTGCTCGTCGATAATCGGCCCGACAAACGTCTCTTCCGATTTTGGATCGCCGACGACGAGCGCTTTCACCGCCGCCACAAATTTCGTCCGAAACGTTTCGTAGACCGACTCTTGCACCAGAATCCGCTGCACGCTGATGCAGCTCTGACCCGACTGGTAGTAGCCGCCGAAAATGCACCGCGCCACCGCGTCGTCGACGTCGGCATCGCGCTCGATGATCACCGCCGCGTTGCCGCCGAGTTCAAGCGTCACATGTTTGAACCGCGCCCGGTCGCGCAGCTTCCAGCCGACTTCCGGCGAGCCGGTGAAGCTGAGCTTCTTGATCCGTTCGTCTTCCACCAGTGCGTCGGCGGCGCTCGACTTCATCGGCAGGATCGAGAACGCTCCCTCCGGCAGATCGGTCTCGGCGAGGATTTCGCCCAGGATGAGCGCCCCGATCGGCGTGGCCGACGCCGGCTTCAAGACGAAGGGGCAGCCGCAGGCGAGCGCCGGCGCGATCTTGTGTGCGACGAGATTCAGGGGAAAATTCCAGGGCGTGATGAAACCGCAGGGACCCACCGGCACCCGTTTCCACATGCCGCGATAGCCATCGGCCCGCTCTGAGATGTCGAGCGGCAGCACTTCGCCGTAGATCCGCGTCGACTCTTCAGCCGCGATTTCAACCGTGTCGACAAGTCGATCGACCTCGCCCCGCGCGAACTTGATCGGCTTACCGGCCTCGATCACCAAAGCCTGGGCCAACTCCGCGGCACGCTCGCGGCAGCGATTGGCCAGATGCACCAGCACTTGCTTCCGCTGCCAACTGGCCAACCGCTTCATCCGTCCCGTCGCCCCGGTCGCCGCGGCGATTGCTGCCTCCAAGACTGTCGCGTCCGCGAGCGCCACGCGGCTAACTGAATCACCGCTGAACTTGTCGGTGACGGCCAGATCGGAATTTGGTCGTTGCGGGCGGTTCGCCAGATAGAAGGGATATTCTTCCTTGAACATGCGCGGCGCACCCCGGGGTCGCGTGCCATGCTACCAGTATTTGTGGGCTCTGGTAAGCCGGCACGGACCCCGGTGCATCCGCCTGTTTTCCTCCATCCGGTCCCCTTCGCGCGGATCATCCGCTTCATCCAATTCTTCGCGGCGGCCGGCGTCTTTATTCACGGATTTAGAGGCCGTCAAGAGTGTCGCAGCCGACTGCGATTTCGGCTGCCAAAGTTGCGGCGTACTCCCTCGGCTCGCGGAGCGGCCGTCGGTCGTTTTCTGTCCATTCGATAAATCCGTTGCCACGCTGGCCTTTTCGGCGAAACGTGGGCAATTCGGCTGCGGCACGTGCGTCGTTCCGGCATACCGATTGCATCTGGTACCCTGTGTTCGATCTCGTCTCCCACCGGCGGTTGTCGACGTACAATTGTGACGGGGAGCGGTGCGATGAGAACGACAACGATCGTTGTACTGACTTTGTTGTTGATCGGTTTGCTGCCAATGTGGCCATATTCGATGCCGTCGGCTGCGTCGCTCGTTGTCGGCGGCGCCGCGGCATTCGCGGTCGCGCTGGCGATGTTCTTGTTCGCCGAGCGGCCGCACCACTGGCCACGATAAGCGACAAATCGCTGAGTCGCGCAGCGCCAGCTTGCGCGCAGGAGAGATACTATGACTACTTTTCACGCCGATACCGAGCACGACCTCAAGCCCGCGCTCGAACAATTTGAAAACTGCCTGATTGCACCCGTGATGGCGGGCGAGCTGCTCAACTGGACCTCGGAAGTGCAAGCCGCCTGGTGCGATTGCGTCGCTCAGGTGCGCGAGCATTTGCGCGAGCTCCATCCCCGACAATACAAGCAAATCTCGAAGGAAGACCCGGAACTCTTGCCCAGGACGGAAAAGCTCCAGGATGCCGACGCGAATCTGGAAGAGGACTGCGAGGAGTTTGAACGCACGCTCCACCGATTTGCCGAGCACGCGCCGAAGTTCGAGCCGGATGAAGAAAAGATCTCCAGCCACGTGCGCAGTCTGGTCGATGGCGGAGTCGCCCTCGTAACCAGCATTCGCAAGCAGGAGGCGGCCGTGCAGGCCTGGTTTGTCGAGGCCTTTAACCGCGACCGCGGCGTGGGCGATTGAGATGCGACGCGCTAACCGGCCCGGCGGAGCTTGCGCGGGGCCTCTGCTTCCCGCGGCTGCAGTTTGAGCCGCTCGACCGCCCGCTTTGCGGCGTCGTGCTGCATGAACAGCCTCCAGATCAACCCAGTGCGGGCGTTTTCGATGGCCAACAGCAGCGGCCCCTGATCGTGGCCCGAATTGACGTTGTGTCCGTGCGGCGGATCGAGACTGAAGGAGTCCATAAACCCGTAGCCACCCTTCTCGGGAGCGTTCCAAACCAGCGATTTGCCGTCCGGCGCGGTGAGCGACCGGTACTCGCGCAAGGCGGCCAAGCTTTCGGCGGGAGTAAATATGATCGCCGCGCCGGCGCCGTACGGCGGAATGATTGCTCCGCGCCATTCGTCGGTATTCGAGACGTTTGGTTTCACTTGGGCGACCATGTAGTCGGTTTTGAACTCGCACGGCGCGAGGCCCCAGCGATTCTCGCTCAGGTTGCGGAATCGCCCGCTCTCCTCGATGCACCGCTGCCGATGAGTGAGCGTGGCACGCCGCGAATTCTCGAACCAATCGACTCTCGGTCCCGCCTCGCCAAACTGCGCCGGATCGTCGGCGGCCAAATGGCGGTAGTCAATCCAGACGTGGCTGAAGAAATACGTGAACATCGAGCCGTTCCAGGAAACGACATACGGCGGCAGGTCGCCGTGTTGCTTGACGTCGCGCTGCAGCCGATAGTAAACGGCCGGCCCCACGGCGTGTCCTGTGGGCGCGCCCACAGCCAGGAACGCCACTAGCCGCTCTTCGTCGCTGTTATGCTTCCAGAGCGAATCGATCAGCTGGCCCGGGCCCTTCACGCCGCCGTCGGTCGACGCTCGCCAGCCCATGCTGATATAGCCCGCTTCGCGGTCGTACATTTTGGTCCAATCGGCATCTTCGACGATCGGCCGCGCCGCCTCCGCCACCTCCCCGCCGAAGTAAACGGCTGCCACCATCACGCCGGCCTGCAGTATGGCATGGTCGACCGTGCTGGCGGTCAGCTCGTAGCGATACAGGGTCCGCGAGAAGTCGGGTTGGCCGCCGTGCCGCTCGTCGACGAAATGGAAGTAGATGCCGTACTTCTTGTTGTCGGCCCTGGCCGTCAGCGTGCGGAGCACGGTGAGCGCCCGCTCGCGGCCGGACTCCTTGGTAATCCAGCCGCGCTCGACGCCGATGGCGAGCGACGCCAGTTGGAACCCGACGGCGGCCGTGCTGCAAACGGTGTCGCTCGTCTTGTCCTTGGCCAAGCAGCCGCCGGCGCCGACTTCGTTCCAGAAATAGTTGAAGCACCCGAGTTGAATCTCATCGAGCAAGGCTGCGTCGGCGGCCGAGAATTTGTATTCCCATGCAGCTTCGCTTTCGGGCGATGCGACAATCGCGGCAGTGGTCAGAGCCGGAACTGGGGCCGGCTGTTGAGTCCGGCTCGAAGACGAAAGCAACGTCACAGTAGTTGTCACTGCTAGCAGGAAGTTTTGGGAACGTCGCAAATTTATCATCGTCTGATTTCCCCAGCTCGGATGAGCAAGTCCATCTGGCAAACGACCACCGCAAATGAGAATGAGACTGTGGCGGGGATCGCACACCCAACGCGATTACCCCGCCACACTCCAGTCTAACGCCTTACGGCTGCCGTCTTCGAATCAACGTCACGAGCAGCCCGCCGAGGCATGTGAGCACCAATGCCGTTGGCTCCGGCACCAACGTTCGGTCCGCCAGGCCGGTCAGCAATACGCCATCCGCGGCCGACAGATTCAACGTAGTGAGCACGCTCGCCAGGTTGATGTCGCTCGTAGTGGGATCGCCATAAATCGTGCCGTACAACACAAGCGCGTTCAACAGCGAGCCGCGATTCGACGCGTGATAACTGCCGTCACCATAGAAATTCGCCGGGAAATTAGCGAGCTCCCAGGCATCGCCGGCCGGCGCCAGTTTGGTGATTGGCGCGCCGACTGCAGCGTTGATGTTGTCGGTCGACAGGTGATAGCCGTCTCGCAACTCTTGCTGCATTTGCGTTGGGCCGCCGGGGAACGACGGGTTTACCCCGGCATAAAGCGCATCTCCATAGCCCCGGGCCCAGGTCTCGTACATGACAGGTACCACGTTGGGACTGTGCAGGGCAACTTTCTGATAGAGCGCGAGAGAACTGGTCAGGTGTTGCGGCAGATTGCCGATGTGCGTGGGCCAGGTCGAATAATCCTGGAGCACCACATTTTCCCATTGACCACCAGGAGCGATGCCTGTCGTGATCACGCTCGTATTGTTGGTCAGATGGTACTGCAATGTCTGGCCGTCCACGGCTGCATTGCGATTCACGGGCGCTGGGCGACCCGCAGCAATCGCCACGTCGCGGAAGATATTCGGCACTGAACGTGTGCTACCGCAGCACGTTGCGTTAGTAAAGCTATTGCCGTACCAGAGAATATCCTTGGGATCTTCCGCGCCACAAAGTCTCGCGCCTGCTAGGTTTAGCAGGGCGATCCCCCAAGCGATTAGTCGAAGCTTTTTCCATCGATTCATGAGTCGGTACTCCGCTGTGAAATAAATACCTAGGTGCGAAAACCGACTTAAGAATGGCGCCGCGAGGCGGGTGCGCGTCTAAGCGTAACGATGCCAATCGCACCGGATAGCAGCAGTAGTCCGGCGGTGGGCTCAGGAATTGAAGTAATTCGCATCGCGCCCAAATAGAAGAATTTGCTGCCGTTGTTGTTATTGGGACCGGCTTCGACGCGGATCGCGATGGTTCCGCCAGCAGTCGGAAGAATTCCAGGTACCACGGCAACCGTACTCGTGTTGGCAGAGGCATTCAACAGCGCAAAACTTGAATTGGCGCCCGTGGCGGTGTATTTGGTTTCGCGATTGTCGGTCACGCCAGTGCGCGAGCCGAAGAAGGCGAAGTCGTACGCGAGCGCTGGATTGAGGCCCGTCAACTCGATTTCCCCCAGCGGCCGCGGTGAACCGATATTAAAATTGTCGGAATGTCCAAACAGGTTGTCGCGGGTCGCCTGCACATCGAACATCGCGGCGTCGCCGGTGGGAGCCTGAGTGCCATTCAAATTCGGCCCTAGTTCATTGAAACCGCCAATTTCGAGGCCGATTCCAGTGCCGGCGCCATTCGAATCGATCACATTGAAGAGCGGATTCTGCGCGGGGGTCATATTGTTGTAGTTGCCGCCGGTTTGTTGCGCCGTGTCGCCGAAGTCGAAGAACATTGTGGCGGCGCGTGCCGGCGTCGCAAGCGTTACGGCAACAACGGCCGCGTACAACAAGTTGAGGGTGACTTTCATTAGACTTTCTCCCTGATACGAAGGATCACAAGGCGCGCCGGGCCGCACCGCGCGGTCTGGCGCATTTGCAGATCAAGCGCACGACACGATCGTGCGCTCGAAAACGCGGACGCGTGGGGGCCGTCACCACACTTGCTAGGACTCGAACGATAGTCAGAGAAGACCGGCCACACGCGTCAATGAACTGCCCCTTCAATGACCGTAGTTTTGGAACTCATTCGCGTCGCGAGACGCGAAGCTACTGACTCGATTCGACTTGACTATGTTGAATAGAACGGGACGCCGGCCCGGTGAGGTCGGCGTCCCGTGTGACAACGGAGCAAAACTGCCCAAAGCGAGGCCGGCGTTCGGTGGTATCCGCCGGCCCCATGCACAAACCTACTTGCTCCGTCGGCGGATTCCCATCAAGGCGAACAATGAAGTGCTCAGCAGAACCATTGTCCCTGGTTCAGGAACGACGCTGGCAGCGGCGCCCGACAGGGTTTCGATTAGCTGAAAGTCGTCGAAAAACGCGGAGAGTTGAGGGCCCGTTTCAATCACCATTCCGGTTGCCCCTGCCGAAACTCGAATTTTTGCAGTCAACGCCGGCGCGGTGCCGTTGAGCACGAAATCACGCCACATGCCATCATTTTGCTGCTGACCGGCGTCTGGAACGAAGATGTTTCCGTCGAGGCCGTTCTTCATGTCGAGCAATTTCGTGTCCAGCACGGCATCCGTGGAATCGAGAAACTCCATCTTCAGGAACGTTTCCGTAGAGGAACTGGGATCGGCGCCGCGGTAATTCGCTTCCCATTTGGAAAACGCATGGAAGGCATAGCTGCCGCCCGCGGTCGCAGGCAGAGTCTGCAGAATCTTGCCGTCTCCGCCGTTGAATGCCCGCAGCCACATACCAACGTTACCTGTGTGCGCAGCGAATGCCGCATTCCCGGATAGCGAAACGTTGTCTCCGCCGACCGATTCGATGGTCCAGTTGCTGGGCGGTCCAACGATGTTCAATCCGCGAGTCCCTGCATCGCCGAGTTTCTCTCCCGCGAAGGGAGTGGATGTCTGGTTGAGCGAGAAATTGTCCCAGTACATGTCTTGTCCCCCGCCGCCGGCGCCGTGGCTATCGACCATATTCGTGGTGATCGCCGTCACGCGTGCCTGAGTGGTGCCCACCGGCGAGACAACTCCCGTTTGAGTATGCGTCCGCCAGGCATCCACTGTCGGATCGCTACGAAGATCGATGTTAACCGGGGTGCTCAAGACGTCGCCGTCAGCGTTCAAGAATTCCACGCGAAAGAACGATTGCGTGGGAGAAGGAATCGTGCCGTGACCAGCAGCGCCGTAGCGATCCTTCCACCATTGATAGTCGGCATCGTCAATTAAGTCTAAGCTGGTGCCTTCATTGGTGCCATTGGCGCGGAAGTCGGTGGTCGATCCCAGCGTGTCCCGCCAGATTGTGTAGTCGGCAGCATTGACCGTGGCGTCCAGATTGTAGTCGCCGAGCGGGGTGAATGGCGCCAATTCAGGCACGATGCCAGAAAACGATGCCTGCATGAGGGAATGGCCTGTGAAGGTGAAGGTTCGATTGGCACCCACCGCGACGGTCCGAGTCATCGTTACATTGACGGCCTTGTCTTGCCCGGCATATGCTCCCGTGTTGCCCCCGCCGCCGTACATCGTGACGCCGAGTCCGGGGATGAAGGTGTCGCCCGGCTCATTACCGGCATCTCGTTGCTCGACGACGCTGACCAGCGCCCCCGGCGAACCCACTACAGACTGGGTCAGCGTCCAGCCGTCGGGCTGCCCACCGCCCGATTCCAAACCGGGGTTGGCGATAATATCTGCCGCGCGGGCCATTGAAAGTCCGCCGACCATCGAACACACGACAACAACGCCAATCAACTCTGAGCGGATCCGCCTGCTTCTCATGATTGAATTCTCCAAGAGCGCCAAAACAACGCGCGAAAAAACCGATTCTCCTCCCCCTCTAGGCAAGTCGAAAAGCGCCCGAGTCAGATTCCCGTTTCGCGATTTGCCGTCGACCTCGTAAGGATCCGAAGGCAACGACGAAACGGGAATTCCCCCTTCACTCGGGCGGTATTCGAACTGCCTCTCTACACTATCATCCTCAACGAACAGCAGTGCTGTCGTGGGGCGCCGGACGATGCCGGACGCCCCACGCACTAATTTGCTTCCGCTTACTTGCGACGACGCACCATTCCGGCAGCGCCGCACAGACCCATCAGGCCCAGCATCACACTGGTCGGTTCGGGAACGCCCGTCCGGGCGATCGTGACATCGAAATCGTCAATGTACACGTTGTTCTCACCGGCACCGGCGTTGAAGCTCGACAGAGCATAGGTGATGGTGAACCCGGTCGTATTGGCAGGAGCAATGCCCACCAGCGAGAACTGCTCGTAATCCGTGCCGATCACCAGCGAATCAACTCGCGTTTGCGGCTGACCGTTCCATTCGATCTTCAACTCGCGGGTGCCCGTAAACGGATCCACCAACGACTTGTGCCAACCAGTGAAGGTGACCGTGTCCCCCAGGTTGACCGCGATCGGGACCTGTTGGAACACGCCGCCAAAAGCGTTGGCGCCACCGACCTGCAAATCCATGTGCCCCGTACCACTGTGAGGCATCAGTGTGGCTTGCGCCGAAACGCCGCCAGGGCCGCCGGCAAACGTCGTCCAATCGCCGGCCATGCCAGTCGGAACTGTTTCAAAGCCAGGGTTCCCGAGCAAGTTGGCTTGAGCCATTCCAACCGCTGCCACAACCAGGCCCAAGGCCATAGTCAAAGTTAGCAGTCTTTTCATTAGTACTTCTCCCAAGTTTTCTCAAAGAAGCGACACAACAATTCGTCGAGGTCGAGCGGTTACGCCCCGCCAGACGTCTCACTCTCTTCCCCCAAACCGAATCAATCCTTGAACTCTCAGAAAAGCCCTTTGATGCAACCGCTTCGGTCGAATCATTCGGCTCTCCACCAGGCTCAATTTCCGATCTGGAGCCGAAATAACAGCCACCCCCAATGAAACGACCACCCCCAAAGAACTCGTGACGGAATCCTCCGCCGGGAACGACTCCCCGCCCCGACGTCCTGCGTCGCGGCCCCAACCCATCAATCCACCCGCTTCGAACGGCGCTACGAAGCGCCGATTCGGGAATCAAAAAGCGACTTGAAAAGAGCGCTGAAAGCGCTTTCTTCGAGCCTATATAGCAATTTGCAAACTGTCAAGCAAATTCCCAACCTAAACACCGTGCGCCGCGCGCGAGCTTCGTAGCGCGACGGTTAATAGTTTTGAGTAATTGTCTCGCCGTCCGCTCGATTACCCAATCGATTGAGCGTCTCAAGGTCAATGTCGTAGTTGAAACCGGTAACGGACCCGTCGCCCATCAAGACGTTGAACCCTCCCGGATGCGCGGCGCCCAATTGATAATGAGGAGGATCCGTCGACTGAAGATCATTCGGGGGGTCGCCTTCGCTGTCGGAGCGCGGCGGCAACAAAGTGTACCGCAAGGCATCAAAATCCCAGCCGTCGCTCCAGCCACGGTCGTCGGCCTGGCCGCCGCTACCGGTATACAGAGTCACATGAACCCATTTCTCCGATGCGAGCATGGTCTTGCTGGTGCCATCAATGATCTTGGCATAAGTCATCTTGGTCATGTATCCAACATGCTTGCCACCAGGGGGCGTGACATTTGCCGCATGGTGAATCCAATCGCCGCGCTGGATGATGCCTCGAAACACCACTTTGCCGTTCCTGTACGGTGTATCAAGATTAACGGCGCCGCGCATCGAGTCGGCACTGCAGCTGAGACACCCCCAAAAGTCTTCTTGTTTCGACTTGAAATAGGGGTAGGGATACGGATCGTTGAGATATTTGACGAACTCGCTGTCCCCGATTTCCGATCGCGTCGGTCCAGCCACCGTGGCAGCGTAATCGACAAGCGAAATTCCAGATTGGTTGTGGAACGTGATGCCGCGCCGCGATGGACAGTTGTACAAGCCGATTGGTACTTTCGTGAGTTGGATATTGTCAATCAGCCCCTGAACGGAGTTTTCCTCCAGATAGGGAAGGATTTGGTACATCCAGCCGAGCCCCTGCTCCAGCGGGCCATTTGCCGGACCTTTGCGCAAGAATCCGTTCGTCTGCGAATATGTGTCGCGGAGAAAATCCTTGATGTTGGGATTCGGCTCGACGCCGCCAGTCGGCAGGTATTTATAGGTGTCGGCCAGATTGTGAATCGCTAGGCCAATGTTCTTGAGGTTATTGCGGCATTGAGTGCGGCGGGCCGCTTCGCGGGCGGCCTGGATCGCCGGCAGCAACAGAGCGACGAGAATCCCGATGATCGCAATCACCACCAGGAGTTCAACCAACGTGAACGCACGCATATAGCGCCGGTGTCTCGCCGACATGATCACCACTCCGTTATTTCCGCGGAGGCGCGAAGAAGAGTCGTCCGCCCGCTGCGAACGCCGCCGTTCACGCCTTCAATTGCCCTTTGCCGAATGCCAATCTCTCTGTCCCAAGCAAACCAACCGGAAGGAAAAGAAGCTTTTCGCCCGGCCCCAACCCGTCGATCCGGCGCGACGATTTCGACTCGCGAGCAAGCGCTTGCCGAGCAGAAAATCGCCGCCAACCTCAATGCCTCACGCCAGCCCTGCCGCGCGAGAAAAGTTATCCCACCCAATCCGAGTGAAACCGGTTTCAGCCCAGTTCACTCCCCTGATTCTAAAGCTGGTAAACAAGGATTGCAAGCGCTTTCATACCGCAATTCCAAAATCTTTTTCGACGCACCGTAAATGCGAACCGGACTGTCGAAATTACGCAGCTTCTGCCGACAATCCTTTGTTGTTAAACCATTTGAGTCGACGTCGCACGATTAGGGCTACTAACGCCCCGTGGGCCATCAATAGCGCCGCGGCCGGTTCCGGCACGAGGGCCGCGGGGGCCACTCCGGCATAGTTGTCTCGCCAGATCGCATAGTCGCCGGCGTCGATCCTGCCGTTGCCGTTGCCATCCGCCGCCAAATGGGTCGTCGAGCCGAACTTCGACTTCCACAACTCGTAGTCGGCCAGGTCGACGCTACCGTCGGCGTTGTAGTCGCCCGCTGCTAATGCGGGAAACATGCGGTCGGCGAAGAAATTGGGATCGAGACTTTCCACCAGCCCGAACAGCAGGAACAAATGGTCGACGAGTCCTGCGTCGGCGGGCTTCCAGTTGGGTTGCTCGGCCGATACGCGAACCATGCCCAATTGATAGGCCGCGTTCGAGGTCGGAATTTGCTGGTTGTAGAACTGCAGCAGCGTCTCCATGTCGCCCCAGCCGGCAACGGCTTCCGGCGAAAAGACGTTGTGGGGATGATCGAAGATGCGGTCGGCGTGATACACTTCGGGCGAGGGCACCAGGCCGGCCGTCAAACCGTAACGAAAGTCCTCGCCAAGTGCTTGTGCCGAGTAAGCTTTGTCGGCGTCGCGCTGGTTGAGGAAGAATTGTTCGAAGTCCGCGCTATGGCGAAAGTCCCCGTTAAAGAAATGCATCTGCTGGACCCAAAACCCGGAAGCGAAACTGCTGGCACTGTCGGTCAAAGTCGGAGTTCCGGCATAGGATCGCTTCGGGATAAAATCCGTGTCCAACCAACGGTGCTTGATGGCGAGTGCGCGGTCGTTGTTCTCCTCGCGGAGTGCGAGGCTTTCGACGAGCATGAATTCGTTCCAGTTCGTGACCGTGCCGCCGACGCCGCCACCAGCCTTTCCCATATCGAGAAAGATGCGGCCGTTGAGATTCGGATGAATGGCGGCATTGAAATTGACGCTCTGAGTGAGCTGGTCGGACAGCGCGCGGATGTTGGCATTGTCAGCAAAGTGGTTCGCGGCGAATTGCGCGCCGGCCACTAGTAGCGCGGTGCCGATGGGAGTATAGGAATGATCCCAGCCGGTGGCGTAGGCGCCATTGCTGACGTTCATGAAGTGGACGAAGTGACCGTCGGCCGAGCGATCGGGCGTGACGCCGGCATTCTGCCCCGCGTAAGCGCGGAGGATGTTCTCCACGCGGGAGGCAGCATCATTCATTTTTCCCAGGTGGTCGAATGCGGCGAGCGACAGGAGGGCGAAACCCGCCGCGTCCGGCGTTGCCGGATGAAAGCTGCCGCCGGGGTTGTTGAGCACCACGGAATCGCGGACCAGACCGTTCGGCCGGATCGCCGCGAGGACGTAGTTCTTCAGGCGATTGATCTGGTCGTCGCGGACCGCATTGAGATCCTGTGCGGCGGCGACGCCAGCTGTCAAGCCAATCAGCAGCAGCGCGGCGATACAGCGGGCGTGACGTATCATGGCGTCCTCCATCTCAGACGGAAGGTTCTGGCAATCGCGCGCAGGCGGCGATGCCGGCAGGCGCTGGCAACAGAGCCGGTCGCCAACAGAGGCAAACCGTTCGGCTCGGGAAGGGCGGCCGCCGGACTGCCGGCGCCGCTCGCGCGATCACGCCAAATGGTGTAATCGCCGGCGTCGATGATGCCGTTGTTGTTGCCGTCGGCGGCCAGTTGCGTGCGTGAGCCCAAGGTCGATCGCCAGGCCGTGTAATCGAACTGATTCACCAAACCGTTTCCGGTGTAGTCGCCGGCGAGGAAGACGGTGTCGAGCGCGGCATCGACGGCCGGTAGATCGGCGAAAAATCGCGCGGTGCTCTCATCGCCATCGAGGTATCGCATCATCGCCATCAGCGAAAGCGTCATGTTCCAGTTGTCGGCGAACGACGGGACGGCCGTGGGATCGGTAGCGCCCGTCGTCCACTGGGCGGAATCGGCCAGACCGAGCGGCCCATCGAGGCCGTTGCCGAGGCCGTTGTCGAGCATGAAACGCAAGGCATCTTCGGCCCCGGGAGCGCCTGCGAGGAGCATGAAGGCGACGCTCCAGGGCTGGAACAGGTTGGGCTGGCCGAAATTGTTATACAGATTCCAGGGCTGATAGGTGCCCGCGCCCGCGCCGGCGTCGGGTTGCATAAAATTGTCGCGGCCGAGTTGCTGGAGCTTGGCCGCGGCCTCGGTTTCGTAGCGAACGAAGTTCGTCCACGGATTGCGGGCGAGCGTGCGAGTGGGAAAGTTGTCGGCGCCGCGGTCGGAAACGTCGACGAACAAATTAAGCAGCGCCTGGACGAACGGCGCGCGATAATCGGTTCCAAACGAATAGACCAGATGGTCTTGTTGCGGATCGACCAGAGACGCAAGGGTACGCCCCGTATCCTTGTTCCATTGGGTTGCCAGTGGCACTTGGAAAGAGTCCGAAACTTCGGCCGCTAGGGCGATGACTTTATGTTCGTTGGTGTAACCGCTATAGGTGCAGCAGCCGAATTGGCCCGTGGGCTGAAAATAGGCCTGTCGGGCAGCGCCGCTGGTCATGAAGGCGGAAAAGTTGAAGCGGTCCTGCACGCCGTCGATGGCCGCGGCGACGGCGGGCGCCGTGCCGGGTTGCGACTTGTATTGATGGAGCGCGAGCGCGATGAAGGCAGCGTCAATCGACGACTCTTCGTGGTCGGTGACGGGGGCTCCGGTAGCCAGGTCGAGAAACCGCGTCGGCAAATAGGTCGTTTGATTGCGGTTGGAATTGAGCGTGGCGGCGAGCTGCAACATGTAGGAATCGGCGTCAGCTTGCGAAACCCAGCCGCGGCGAATCGCAGCAGGCAGATTCCAGACTACCCCCGTCGTGGTGTTGAGCGCGCCGATGGAGGCGTTGTCCGAAGAATTGGGAATCAGCGCGGAGGATTTGTTGCGGGCGGTCCACAGTGCGTGGAACTGGCGCCGGGCGAGGTGCTCGACGACGTCCCGAATGGGCGCAGTCGCCGCGTCGATCGTCTGTCCCGACTCGATGAGTTCGAAGTCGTCGAGATAGATTGAGCCATTGGCGGGGCCGAAACTTGAATTGACCAGGAAGCTGACGGCGTAAACCCGACTCAAATCCGGGCTGCCAGTGACGGTCCATCCGGAGCTGAGATCGAGCGGCACATTGATATTGGTCCAAGTGCCGCCGGCCGGAATCGTGAAGCTGCGCACCGCACTGTGGCTCGTGGAATCGCGGTAGTCCTTGAGCTCGATTGAGAAACTCAAGTCGGCGCCGGTATCGTTTCGGACGTAGCCCCCTAAGGAGGAGTAGCTCGTCAGGCTGCGGTCTTGCCGATAATTCTGCGACGCAAGCGCGCTGGAAAAGGTCTGGAAGAACTTGAAATCGTTGTTGGGCATCGAGCCAAGACTGGCACGGTACGCGCCCAGTCCGGAGTGCACGACAGCTGACTGTCGCGTGAAGCCCGCAGTGTTTCCCGAGAGGAGCGGGCCGCCCCAGAGATTGAGGGAGTCGTTGCGCTCGCCATTGAGAAACGGCACGACGTTCAAAGAGTTGGCGTCGGCAACGTGAATGCTCGTGACGCAGATCGCTAGCGCCAGCGCAAGGCGGAAGATCGGAATCGAGAGCCGAGTTTCCGCCTGCCGCATGATTTACGCCTCGAGCGCTGTGCCGCGGGAGCGGATCACATCCGCATAGAACCGCGCCGATGCCTTGGGAGTCCGCCGCTGCGTCGGATAGTCGACACGGACGATGCCGAACCGCTTCGAGTAGCCGAAATGCCACTCGAAGTTGTCCAAGAGCGACCAGACAAAATAGCCGCGCAATCGTACGCCTGCTTGAAGAGCCTGAAGAGCCGCCTGCAAATGTTCCTTCAAGTATTGTACTCGGGCGGCGTCGTTTATGGTTCCATCTGGCGCGGGAAAGTCGTCGAAAGCGGCCCCGTTTTCTGTCACATATTGCGGGACGTTGTCGTAGCGGTCGCTCACCCACTGGAGGGTATCGGCTAATCCATTGGCGTAAATTTCCCAGCCGAGGGCGGTGCGGGGCCGGTCGGGCGGTGAGACGACTGTGGCGCGAGACGGGCCGGCGGCGGGATCGTCGCGGACGTAAATGCGTAAGTAATAATTCACTCCGATGAAGTCGACTGGCTGGCGGAGCGCCGCGGCGGCCTCGCGGTCAATCGTCGGCCAGGCATCGCCAAACAGCTCCGGCATTTCGTCGGGGAAGGTGCCCAACAACGCGGGATCGAGGAAGTGACGATTGAGATATGCGTCCATTCGCACGGCGGCCGCACGGTCGGCAGCTGAATCGGTCGCCGGCTCGACGGGGACGAGATTCACCACCAGGCCGATCTTGTGTTTCCAATGGCTGCGGTAGAGGGCGACCGCCGCGGCGTGGGAGCGGAGCAAGTTATGCGAGACGAGCGCCGCTTCGCGCCAATCGCGCCGGCCCGGTGCGTGTCCGCCCGTGACATAACCATTGTCCATCGCGACCCAGGGTTCGTTGAGCGTGGTCCACATCGGCACGCGGTCGCCGAGCGCGCGAAACATCAGCTCAGCGTATTCGGTGAACCACTGTGGTGCGTCGGCATATGCCCAGCCGCCGCGGTCATCAAGCACAGCGGGCAGATCCCAATGGTAGAGCGTAGCGCTCGGGATGATGTCGTATTCGAGCAGCGTGTCGACCAGTCGCGAGTAGAAGTCGACTCCGGCCTGGTTGATGCGGCCGGTGCCTTCGGGCAGCACGCGTCCCCAGGCGATGCTGAAGCGGTACGACTGCAGGCCGAGCTCGCGCATCAGCCGAACGTCGTCGGTCATGCGGCGGTAGTGGTCGCAGGCGACGTCGCCGTTGTCGCCGCCCTCAATCTTGCCGGCGCGGTGCGAGAAGCGATGCCAGATGCTCTCACCCGCGCCGTCGGCCAGCGGCGAACCCTCGATTTGGTAAGCGGAGGTGGCCGCACCCCAAAGGAAATCGGTGGGAAAGGAGGAAGTGGGCACGCGGTTGCCTGTTTTCGATGTTGCAGATCCGTGGCGTACGTCTACGTCCGCGGCTTGCTATAACGTGACCACGACGCGATGGGTTCCGCCATCGCGCAGGAGGTTGATGCGAGCGGCGCCATTGGCGACGGTTGCGTTCTGGCCGTCGCACGTGGCGGCAGTCACGCCGGTTTCTTTGCCGTTCGGATTCTGGATTTCGATTTCGTAGCGCGTCTTGCCGTCGGGCAGCCGGTAGTGGAGTCGGCAGCTCGGCCAGGCAGACGAAATCGACGGCTTGAGCACCAGCGTGTGACCGCCGTCGATCGACAGGCCGAGGATCGATTCGACCGCGACGCGGAACATCCAGCCGGCGGAGCCGGTGTACCAGGTCCAGCCGCCGCGGCCCACGTGGGGCGGTTCGGAGTAAATGTCGGCGGCGACGACGTACGGCTCGGTTTGATAGATGTTGGTGACGTCGGCGGTCGCGGTGTGCGACACCGGGCTGAGCATCTTCAATAGCTCAACGGCCCGCGTGCCGCGGCCCATCTCGGCGACGGCGCGGAGGAAAAACAGCACGCCGTGGGTGTACTGCCCGCCATTTTCGCGGACGCCCGGCACATAGCCTTTGATGTATCCGGGGTCGTGCGGCGTTTTGTTGAACGGCGGCGTGAGGAGCCGCAACAAGCCGGCTTGTTCATCGACGAGCTGCTCTTCGACGGCGGCCACGCACATGTCGGCACGATCCGGCGGCGCGACACCCGAGAGAATCGCCCAGGCCTGGGCGAGGGCATCGATCCGGCACTCGTCGCTCTCCGCGGAGCCAATGATATGCCCATTATCGTAGATCGCGCGGCGATACCAGGCGCCGTCCCAGCCGACGCCGTTGCACACACGCGCGAGCCGCTCGCGCTCGGCCGTGTACCGCGCGATTCGCTCGCGGTCGCCGCGCCGCTCGCAGATCGGCAGCATCTGGCCGACGACGAAGTACAGAAAGAACCCCATCCAGACGCTCTCGCCCTGGCCGCGATAGCCGACGCGGTTCATGCCGTCGTTCCAATCGCCGCTGCCCATCAGCGGCAGCTCGTTGCGGCCGGAGGTCAGCCCGCGGTCGAGCGCGCGGCAACAATGTTCGTACACGGTGGCGGAGGTGCCGGCGGGCTTGCCGGCGTAACCGGTCTCAACTTCGTCTGCCGACAGAGCGCGGCCGGTGATGAATTCGGTCGCTTCGTCGAGGATCGATTCGTCGCCGGTCGTAGCCACGTAGTAGGCCACGATCATCGGCAGCCAGACCAGGTCGTCGGAGAAACGCGTGCGGAGGCCGAATCCGCTATCGGGATGCCACCAGTGGAGAACGTCGCCCTCGACGAATTGTTGACTCGCGTGGCGCAGGATCTGATCGCGGGTGATTTGCGGTTGATGGTAAACGAGGGCCGATGAGTCCTGCAGCTGATCGCGGAAACCGTAAGCGCCGCCGGGCTGATAATAGGCGCTGCGGCCCCACATGCGGCAGGACAGATTCTGATACGAGAGCCAGCCATTGACCACCAGATCGATTTCGCGGTCCGGAGTTTCGATTTGGATCGCGGAGAGCGTGTCGCGCCAGAAGCCCGTGGAGGCGGCGAAGGCCGCGTCGACTTGCTCGGGAGTACGATACTTATGGAGCAACTCGATTGCTTCGTGGCGGGCGAGGCCTTGGCCAAGCAGGAGCGTGATTTCAACCGTCTGGCCAGGCAAGATTTGCAGCGGAACCTGCCAGGCAGTGCAAGGGTCGAGCCCACCGCCCGTGCGACCGTCGAGTTCTTCGCCCTCGACGACTGCGGCAGGCGCGGAGAGGTCGCCAAACTTGCCTACGAATTCCGCCCGGTCGGTCGTGAAGGAGACATCATCCGCGGGCACGCTCGCAATCAGGTGCGAAAAGGCGACCGCGTCCTGATAGACTCCCGGCTGCGGATTGCGGACCAGAACCGCCCTCAGCGATGGGTCGAACTCTGTGGCCACCTGATCCGATTCGCCGATGAGCGTGCCCAGGAGCCAGTGTTGATAGGCGAACAGCGTAAGCCGGCGATCTTCCTGGCCAGGGTTCCTGACGCGCAGACGGACGAATTTCACCGGGTCCGCAGGCGCCATGAAGACGGTCGTTTCCTGCTCCAAGCCCAGGCTCGCATGGCGAAAAGTCGTATACCCGAAGCCGTGCCGCACTTCGTACGGCGCTTCGGCGGGGGTTGGGCCGGGCAGCGGTGACCAAAACACTTCCGCGTCCTCGTCGCGGAGCCACAGCGCTTCGGCGAACGGATCGCTGACCGGGTCGTTGTGCCAGGCCGAGAGTCGATTGTGGCGGCTGTTGCCGGCCCACGTGTAGCCGGCGCCGCGCTCGGTGACGATGCAGCCGGCCCGCTCGTTGGCGATCACATTAACCCAGGGTTGCGGCGGCAACCGCAGCTGGCCGGACGCGTCCGGCGTGAGGCGAATCACGTATTCGCGGCCATCCTGTGAAAAGCCGCCATACGTGTTGTCGAACAGCAGCGATTCCCGGTTTCCAGCCGCCGCCGATTCCGTTTCCGCAACGACGGTGGCCGCGGGCAAGTACTGTCGTCGCGGCACCCCATTCTGACCATTGCGCACGAATTGGTCGTGCGCAGGATGGGCGATCCAGTGGGTCGCGTCGCCGTTGGAGCCATTTTCAGCAGCTTCGCTGCGAGCGAGCACAGCGGCGGCTTCCGGCAGGTTGTCGATCGCCGAAATCAGTGATTCGAGCTGGTCGGCGCCGATCGCCGCGCCGAGCAGAAATACCACGTCCCGCGATTCACCCGGTTGAAGTGTGACCACGGTCCGCAGGCTGCCAATCGGGTCGAGCACGGCGCCCATGTCGCCCGAAAGGGACACGCCGGGATCGAGCGCGCGGGGCTGGGCGATGCTGCGGCCGCGGCCGATCCAGCGCTTGCGGTTGGTTTCAAATTCCACTGCTGCGGCCGATGAATCGCCCAACAAAATGCGATGAAAACCGAGCCGTTCGATTTCGTCGGCGCCCCGCGGCCGCCGGCGGGCAAAGATGGTTTGCTCGTCGGGCCGATACGCCGTTTGCACGAACAGCTTGGCGAAAGCCGGGTGATTTGCGTCCATATCGCGGGCGCCCAGCACCCATTCGACGTAGCTCGTGACTTCGATCCGCCGCGGACGGTTGCCGCGATTGGTGAGTCGACAGCGCCGCAGTTCGATGCCTCGATCCGGCGCGACGCAGACATTCAGCCGACTCTCGACGTCGCGATCCGTGCGCGTGATCTCGGCGGAATTCTTGGAAAAGCGGAATTGGTAGGCGTCCGGAGTGACGCGCGTCGGCTGAAATCCGGCCGACCAGACGAAATTATCGTCGAGGTCGCGCAGATAAATGTGAAATCCTTCGCGGTCACAGGTCAAATCAAGCGCCGGCCGCGTGACATCGAAGCCGCCGAACTCGGAGACACCGGACCCCACGGCGCGGAGCGTGACCGAGTACCGCCCATTGTTAAGCTGGGCTTCCTGAGACGAAAGTCCGAGAATTGGGTCGCCAGGGGTACGGACCAGCCCCGCAGAGCGACGCTCCAGTTGCACGCGTTCCATGAACTCGGTGCCCCCGCCTGGGAGCAAAAAAAGTGAAAAAACCCGGACAGCAAGCGCTTTCAGTCGACCGGTTTAGTGTAATCTAAGGGAGCGGAAAAGGGGAGTGCTGGGCGCGAAAATTCTCTTTTTGGGCGGGATTGTTCCAGTCGGCGGCGGTCTCGACACTTGAGATCGGAGTGGGATTCGGCACGTTGGTGAAAGGGGAAACTAGTTTCCCTGCCGGCCGACGTGCCCGGCCGACCGACTACGGGGCAGCCGCGGCGGATGGATTCCCCAGGCGGGGTCAAAATGTCTACGACGCATGAGCATTCGACGTCAGCGGAAGATCGGATTCCACAGGTCTCTCCGACACACGCGTCGCACGAGCATTCGGCGGGTGCGGACCGTGTTCCGTGGAACCAACTGATTGCCTACGGCTTGGGTGGACTGATTCCGATCGCTCTGTTCAATATCGCCGGGCAGCTGATGGGCCTGCTGGGCAATATCTCTCTCGGGCTAAGTGCCTTTTGGCTTGGCACCATCATGATTGTCCCGCGACTCTGGGACGCGTGCTCCGACCCCATTATCGGTCACCTGACTGACAACACGCGCACGCGCTGGGGGCGGCGGCGACCATTTATTCTACTGGGCGGAATTGCTGTGGCAGTCAGTTTCGTCGCCATGTGGTGGGTACCTCGCGGCGATTGGATCCGCGAGATCCTGCCAAATGATGCCGCTTTCAATTGGTTTCAACTTGTATTCATTCTATTGGGCCTCCTCGTGTTCTTCACCGCTTGCAACTTGTTTGAAATTCCCCACGGCGCATTGGGGATGGAGATGTCGGACGACTACCATGAGCGGACTCGGCTATTCAGCGCCAAGAGCTTTCTTGGCAATTTATTCGCCATGGGCACGCCGTGGCTGCTCTTTTTAGCAGCCCTCGAAATATTCTCTGGTAAAGGTGGAAATATTGCCGATGGGATGCGTTACCTTTCGCTGTTTATCGCGGCAATTTTGATACCACTTTCCGTTTGGTGGTTTTTTGCGCTGCGCGAGCCCAGGCTGTACGCGACAGAAGTGCGCAAGAAGCCCGATTTCTGGCGCGACATGGAGGCCACGGTCACGAATAAGACCTTCGTGAGATTGACGTTTATCGTTTTCACGCTCGCGATGGGATTCAATTTCGTCAATTTGTTCAGTTACTACATCACTATTTTCTACCTGTATGGCGGAGATGCCGACGCGGCCAGCAAGTTGCTCGGCATTGGCGGCACTACCTGGGCTGTGACGGGACTCGTCGCGGTCTTTCCTTTGAATGTGATCAGCAGGCGAGTAGGTAAAAGCCGGACTCTGCTGATCGCGATAGTGCTAATGTGTATAGCGCAACTTTCGAAGATCGTCTGTTACAACCCCTCAGCGCCGTATCTGGTCCTCATTCCCACGGTTCTGCTTTCGACGGGAATGCTGATGTTTTTTACGTTGGGATCGTCGATGGTAGGAGATGTCTGCGATGAGGATGAACTGCGGACGGGCACTCGCTCCGAAGGGAGCTATTTCTCGGTGTACTGGTGGTTCATCAAGCTGGGGACCGCGTTCGCAAGCTTCGTTACGGGAATTCTCTTGGTATATACAAACTTTGACGAAGCTCAAAGCGTCGGCGTCGATGCGCTGAAGGCGAATGTTGCGGTAATCCGCACCGAGGCGAACGCTTGGTTAGAGCAGCAAATTGACCAGGAATTTGACACTTCGAAGCTCGATGCGGAAATCGCCGAGTTGCTTCTGAACGCAGACAAGTTGGACAAGCACTTTCTGAATAGCGCTGCTGCAAAGCACGATTATATCCATATGCAGCAATTGGCCAGTAAACTCAATCAATTGAGAGCGGAAGGGTCAGCTTTACAACAGGCTCGAAAGGATGCTGCGGAGGCTTCCGCTGAATTTGTAAGCCGGGCCGACGCCCTGCCCGATCGGTTGCTCCAGCTGCGAAAGCAGTCGCCAACGACCTTGTTTCGGCTTCGTCTCATCGAAATCGGCTTGCCGTTGATGCTGAGCGTCGTCTCGATTTTGCTCACGCTCCGCTATCCGCTCACCGAGCAGCGGTGCTACGAAATCAAGGAATTGCTGAAGCGGCGCCGCGAAGAGCTGGCGGCGGCGACCTGAAAATCAATTCAGTGCTGCCGCGCCGCTCGACTCGCGGACGACCAACTCGGCGGGCAGGGAAACCGTCTTGGCGGCACGCTCCGGGTCGGCGATTCGCTGACACAACAGGTCGATGGCCGTGGCGCCCATGTTGGACATTGGCACGCGAACCGTGGTCAACAGCGGCTTGGTCATCTGCGCCATTCGCGTGTCGTCGAAGCCGGCGACCGCGAGGTCCTTTGGCACGGCAATGCCATTGGCGTTTGCGCCGGCGATGATTCCTGCGGCCATCTCGTCATTGGCTGCAAACACGGCGGAAGCCGGGCCAGCCCACTTCCCGGCATTGGTTCGCGCCAGCCGATAAGCCGATTCGTAAGTGTAGTCGAGATTGTAAACGTCTTCGGCGACGACATTGCGACCTGAATGCTTCAACGATTCGCAGTACGCCTTATAGCGCGCTTGCGTATCGATGTTTGTTTTCAAACCGCCGACGAAGATGATCCGCTCCATGCGGCGATCATCCAGCAGGTGACGCATCATGGCCTGAGCTCCCTGCCGCTGGTCAATCATCACCGTGTCGTGCTCGACGCCGTCGATTTCTCCGTCCAACACAACGATCGGGAGTCCCAGCTCACCCAGTGCCGGGCCGATGCCGGAGGCCATCGTGTCGGACACCATTACCGCCAGTCCGTCGAGCAGCGCGCGCTGACCGAGCGCGGCGAGCCAGCGCTGCGCATCATCGCCCGGCAGTGCCGACGAGAGCAGCAAGTTGGTGCCGACTTCGCGGGCCTGCAAGTTCGCGCCGCGGATGATTTCGGAATAGAACTCGCCGTGCAAATCGGGGAGCACCAGCCCGATGATGCCGCTCTTCCGCAGCATCAGTCCGCGGGCAAACGCATTCGGCCGATAGCGCAGCTCACGAATCGCCTCTTCGACCCGCTCGCGCGTCTTGGCGTTCACCAGCTCGCGCCGGTTGATCACGCGCGAGACCGTGCTGATCGACACCTTGGCACGCTTGGCGACGTCTTCGATGGATGCGGGCATACGATTCCCCAGATCGCTGGTCTTCCGGGACGCAAGCCCGATGTGACAGCGCATTCATGCACATTAATCGCCGTGCGCTGCGGCTGTCAATTGTAGCGAACCAAACCCGCCTGAAGCGGGCCAACTTGCGCCTTCCCGCGAAACTGGCCCCGAGTGTTGGGACCCCACCCGAGAAGAGGCGGCGCGGCTGTTCTGCCGGCAAGGCGCGTCGAACGCGAACCATCCCCCGCATCATAAGCCGGTGCCGCCAGCCGGTCGTGACGGTTGCACGGGCTGTGATCGGGCGATTGTGTACGATCGGCAAGTCCCACGCGCACGCCACCTGCAAAAAGTGAATGGCGTGTCTGCGCCTTTGACGGGGAATCAGGACAACCTACGTTTTCACATCTACTGCCTAAACAGATTCGCGGACGAGCACTTTTGATATTTTGCCGACGAGGATAGGTAGCTGCCGATGTTTGCCGACTTTACGTCCATGGGATCGCTCTTAGTACTGGGCACGTTGTTTTCCGTCGTGACCTTCGTGGCGGGCTGCGCCGTGGGCGCGTGGTTTATTCGCGCGGGCGCGCTCGGCGCGGGCGCGGGTTCGCCGACTGGACAAGCCGATGCTCGCCAGATGCACGCGTTTGAACGCGCGATGATGGCCTCGCAGCGGATTCACGACCTCGCCAAGCACGTGGTGAACGACGTCGGCGACCACGGCAATAAAGTGGACGCGTTCAACTCGAATCTGCAGGCCATGGCCAGCGGCGGCTCCGACGTGACCGCGGACACGCTGATCCTGACGATCGGCCAGATGACGTGCGCCAACGCGGACCTGCAGCAGCGGCTGAACCGGCTCGAGAAGCAAATCGAGGCGCAAGCTTCGGAATTGAAAAACTACGGCAGCGAGGCCCGCACCGACTCGCTCACCGGGCTGGCGAACCGCCGCGCGTTGGATGACGAGCTGCAGCGCCGCTTTGCCGAATGGCAGCGTCGCCGCACGCCGTTCGCGGTGATGATCCTCGACGTCGACAATTTCAAGAGCATCAACGACACACACGGCCATCAGGCCGGCGACGAAGCGCTGCGACAATTGGGCAACCTGATCACGAGCAACTCGCGGCAGATGGACTTCCGCTGCCGCTACGGCGGCGACGAATTCGTCGTCATTCTGCCCGATACGGGCATTCAGGAAACTCGCGCCGCCGCCGAGCGGATTCGCAAGGCGATCGAGCAGGCAAAGTTCAAAAATGGAACGCAGGTCATCTCAATGACTTGCAGCGTGGGCGTGGCCCGCATCACGACGCAGGACGACATCACCAAGCTGGTTCGCCGCGCCGACGAAGCGTTATACCGCTCGAAAGACGCCGGCCGGGACAAGGGATTCTGGCACGACGGCAGCGAATGCCTGCCGCTCTCGGCCGATTCGGGGAAAGGACATGCGGAATCCAGCGTGACCAACGCCTACGAGTCGCTGGTCGATCGCGCTACGTTCCTCGAAGCGCTTAAGCGCCGCTTGCCCGAGAGCCAGCGGTTTGGAATTCCGCTGTCGATCATTCAGCTCGGCGTGTCGAACTACAAGTCGCTGGGCGAGTCTTACGGGTCCGCGGCGGCCCGCAGCACGCTCGGCGCCGTGACGATCTTCACGCAGGCGGCGCTGCGCCAAATCGATCTGCTGGCGCGACTCGATGAAGGTGAGTTCGCGATCCTGCTGCCGGGCAGCACCAGCAATGAAGCGAATCAGATCGCCAAGCGGCTCCACATGTCGGCCGCGAACTGCGACGCGCGAATCAATAACGAACGGATTCATCTGGTCGTGACCCACGGCATCGCGGAGTTCCGCCCCAACGACACGGCTGATGCAATGCTGGCGCGAGCCGGGCAGGCCGCCGGTGTCCAGCGGCCGCAGGCTGAAGCAGTCGTTTCTTAACGATCGGCCCGAGCACGCGCAACACTGCTTTCGGCGCGAATGCGTTTTCCGCGGCAGGTCCGGCCGTGAATTGCAAATTGGCTCTTGGTCTGCTACAAATGGATTGGGCGCACCCCCAACCGGAGGATGCACTCGGCAGCGGGAATTCCGGTTGCATTTCTATCTACCGATTCTTCCATGAACCAGGTATCCGCCGACGACGCATTCGGTTCGGTCGAATTCGCTGAGAACCCCGAACCGCGCGTGCCTTGCGTGCTGATCCTCGACACGTCACAGTCGATGCAGGGCAGCCGCATCAGCGAGCTCAATGCCGGGCTCCGGGTGTATAAGGAAGAGCTGCTGGCCGATCCGCTGGCCTCGAAGCGCGTGGAAGTGGCGATTGTCACGTTCGGCGGCGACGTGACGGCGCTGGTCGATTTTGTGACCGCCACCAAGTTTCAGCCCCCCGAGCTCGCGGCGATGGGCAACACGCCAATGGGCCAGGCCATCAACAAGGCGCTCGATTTGATCGAGGACCGCAAAGCCAGCTACCGCGAACACGGCATCGCGTACTACCGCCCCTGGGCATTCTTGATCACCGACGGCGAACCGAACGACCATTGGAAGCCGACGATCCCGCGGGTCCGGGACGGCGAACGTCAGAAGTCGTTCTCATTTTTTGCCGTGGGCGTCGAAGGGGCCGACATGCAAGCCCTGTCCGAGATTTGCGTGCGGACGCCGCTGAAACTTCAAGGGCTTAAATTCCGCGAGCTGTTCAGCTGGTTGTCGAATTCGCAGCAGGCGGTTTCCCGCTCCTCGCCCGGAGACGAGGTACCGCTCCAGGACCCGACCGGACCGAAGGGCTGGGCACAGGTTTAGAGCGCGTCGCCGGGGAGCGCCACGGGCGTGGCAGCTCGCCTAACTGTCAACGAAATCAGGCCGCCTAAGTCACAAACAACTCGTTCCAGGTAGCTCCCGTGTGGCGACCGATTGCTCAGAGCCTGCGAGGCCCCAGTCACGTCAAGGCGGATAGTCCCTGCCAGGACAGCCACACGGTGCAATTGTTCGGCCCGCCGGGGAACCAAACGCTGATCGCTTGCGTCGCTGATGGGGCCGGCAGCGCCAAGTTCAGCGATGCCGGCTCCGCGATCGCTAGCCAGGCCATTGTCGAACGCGCCGCGGCGTTCTTAGAGGCGGGAGGGAAGCTTCCGCAGCTCGAAAAGCAAGATGTGCTCCGCTGGTGCGAAGACGTTCGCGGGCGGATCGGGCGCGAAGCCGCAGACCGCAATTGCGAGACGCGAAGTTTGGCCACGACGATTTGTGCGGCCCTGATCGCACCCGATTTCGCCTGCTACTTTCAGATCGGGGACGGGGTCATGGTCGCGCGTCGGCACGGAATCTACGGTGTCGTGTTCTGGCCGCAATCGGGAGAGTACGCCAATTCGACGAATTTTCTCACCTCGCCCCAATACGAAAACCACCTCGAGTTCGTCGCGACCGACACTGTCTGTTCGGACGTCGCGCTGATGACCGACGGTCTCGAGCGACTGGCCTTGCGATTCGATACCCAGACGCCTCACGTGCCTTTTTTTGAACCTTTTTTCCACGCCATCCGGGCGGCCGAAGATTACACAGGCCTCAACGCAGCACTGGAGAGCTTTCTCGCCAGCGCACCTGTTCGGGAAAGATCGGATGACGACAAAACCCTCGTCCTCGCCTCGCTCGTCGATCACGAAGTCGAGAACGCTGTATGACGCCATCAGCCAACCCGTCAAATTAGGCGACGAGGTTGGCCGCGGCGGCGAAGGCAGCGTCTTCGAAATCGATGGAAATCCGTCGCTGGTGGTGAAGGTCTATCACAAGACCCCGCTGCCGGACGATCTGGTGGCGAAGCTGCGCGCAATGTCGGCGATCTGGTCGCCCGATCTGGAAAAGATCGCCGCCTGGCCGCGGACGATTCTCTTTGACCCGGTCCATCGCAAGCCGGTTGGATTGCTGATGTCGAAGATGGAAGGCGCACGGCAGCTGCACGAGCTTTACGGCACCACGAATCGCCGCCGGCATTTTCCGGACGCGGGCTGGCACCACCTCGTCCTGGCGGCCCGCAACGCGGCCGCCGCTTTCAACACGCTTCACGCCGCCGGAATCGTGGTGGGCGACGTGAACCAGGGCAACCTGCTGGTGGACAATAAGATGACCGTGCGGATGATCGACTGCGATTCATTCCAGGTCACGCGCGACGGAAAGACGTTTACTTGCCCCGTCGGTTCTCCTCACTTTACGCCGCCAGAACTCCAGGGAAAAAAACTGCGCGACGTCGTCCGCACGGTCGACCATGATCGCTTCGGACTCGCGACGCTGATCTTTCACCTGCTGTTCGTGGGGCGGCACCCGTATGCCGGGCGTCCCCGCGGACTGGGTGATTTGTCGATCGAGAAGGCGATCTCGGAACATCGGTTTGCCTTCTCGCGGAATCGCGCGGCCACGCAAGTCGACCCGCCGCCGGCATCGATCCTGCTCGACGATCTGCCCAAGCCGATTGGCGAGTTGTTCGAAGCGGCGTTCCGGCCGACGGGGAAGGGCCGGCCGGGGCCGCAGCAGTGGATTCAGGAACTCGAAGCGCTGATTAAGCGTCGCCGCACGTGCGACATCGATCCGATGCATGTGTTCGCGCCGGAGGCCGGTCGCTGCCCCTGGTGCCGAATCGAGGACATCGGCGGGCCGTCGTTCTTTGTGCCGGCCGACGTGCCGAGCACCGTGGCGTCGCTGCGGTTGGCGCGGCTCGACGACACGGTGACCAATCTGCCGGAAGTGCAATTTCCGATGCTTGCGGCGGAGCGACTCGCTGTGCCGGCAATTCCGAAGCTTAAGAAAGTTCGACCCCTGCCGAAGCGAACTGCGCGCGATTATGCCGCGGCCGTGTTGGCGATTGGGTGGCTGACCGCGATCGGCGGCGTGCTCCTTTCGCCGTATGGCGCCGCTGCCGGTGCCGCGCTGGCCGTGATCAGCGCCGGCTATTTGCTGGCCGCGAAGCCGAGCCGCGCGAGTCGCGCCGAGGTGCACAAGTATCATCTGCGGCTCAGGAAGCAAGCGGAAACCATCAAGTCGAAGGCCCGCCAGATCGACATCGCTCATCGCTCGCGGCTCGCCGACTTTGTTGAGCCGAAACTTGAACTCGATGAGGAGCGACGAAACTACCGCGCCGAAGGCGATGAGCTGGTGCGCGTGATCATCGGCAGTCGCCATTCGCAGCTCGATGATTTCTTGCGGAACCAGTCGATTCGCGACAATGCCGGCACGATTGCGGGGATGAACCTCTCCCAAGTGACGCTGCTCGAATCGTTCGGCGTCGAAACCGCTTACGATTGCGAACGCATGAAGCTGTACGGCATCCCCTCGATCGATGAATCGACGTCGATCAACCTGGTCCAGTGGCGCGGCGACATGGAGCGGCAGTTCCGCTTCAACCCGGAACACGGCATCACGCTCGACAACCTCAAATCGATCGGCGACGCGACCGTGCGGCGCTTCAAGATGCTGCAGGCCCGCAAGGTGCTCCTGTGTGACGAGCGGCTCAAGCTCCTGGCCGAAAACGGCAAGAATGAGCTGGTGGCAGCGCTGACGCCGTTCGACGCCGACGTCCGGCAATACAAAAAGATCGCAGCCGAGCTGAATACGTTTCAGGAAGCGCGGAGACCGCTGGAGCGGCTGATCAACAAGTCGCTACTCACGCTGGGCCTGCCGACGCTGGCGGCGGTCGCGATCGCTGCCGCGGCGTTCTATCTTCGCTGAGCCCGCCGCGTCACCACGCTGAAACGGTGACCAATTCGGAGTAGCTCGTCTGGCCGGCGAGCAGCTTGTCGGCCGCGTCGTCGCGGAGCGAGGGAATCTTTCGTTCGCGGGCCCGGCGGATGAGGGCCGCTTCGTCGGCCCCTTCAACGACCAATCGTGCCAGGTCGTCATCGATCGGCAGCAGCTCGAAAATGCCGACGCGTCCGCGATAGCCACGCTCGCGGCAGAGCGGGCAGCCCTTGGCCTCTTGAATCAGGGAGCCGGCCGCGCCGGGCCGACCGATAATTGCGGCTTCGGCCGCCGAGAGTGGCCGGGGCTCACGGCAATGCGCACAAAGCTTGCGCACCAGTCGCTGGGCGATGCAGAGTTTGAGCGTTGCGGCCACCTGGTACCGCTGCAGCCCCATGTCGATGAACCGCGTCACCACGCCCGCGGCCGAATTGGTGTGGATCGAGCTGAACACCAGGTGCCCGGTGAGCGCGGCTTTGATGGCCACGTCGGCCGAATCCGAATCGCGAATTTCGCCGATCATGATCACGTCAGGATCGCTGCGCAGGATGTTCCGCAGCACGGTGTCGAAGCGCAGCTTGTCGCCCGCGTCGACCTCCGACTGCGCGACGCCGACGATGTCGAACTCGACAGGGTCCTCGACCGTGATGATTCGGCCGGGGTGATGCGCCAGCCGATGCCGCAGTGCCGCGTAGAGCGTCGTCGATTTTCCGCTCCCCGTGGGGCCGGAAAGCAGGATCATGCCTTGCCGCTGGCCGGTGTAGTCGGCGAAGATTTTCATCGCGGCCGTCGACATACCCAGCTTATTGAGCGTCAGCTGATCGGTCTCAGTGGCCAGGAGCCGCAGCGTCATGCGCTCGCCGTGGGTGGTGGGAAGCGTCGCCGTGCGGATGTGGATCTTGCGTTCATCCGGCCCGAGATTCTGGGAAAAGCGGCCGTCCTGGGCCATGCGCCGCTCGGCGATGTCCATCCGCGAGAGGACCTTATAGCGCCCGATGACCGCGTTATGGATCGCCTTCGGGAGCTTGCGCAGCGGCTCGAGCGATCCATCCACGCGGAGCTGCACCAGCACGATGTTCTCCTCCGGATCGATGTGGATGTCGGAGGCACTGCGTGTGAAGGCCGTGTCGAGGATTTCGTCGCACAGCTTGACCACGTCGATCGATTCGGTGAGCTGCGCGGGGCCGGCGACGACTCGCCCATCTTCCCCGATCGTGGTGTTAGCCGCTTCTTTCTTCTTGCGTCCCAGGCCGCGGCGGAGCAGCGAGCCGACCGATTTGCTTTGGGCTTCGTCCGCTTCGGCCTCAGCGGGCGGGGCGGCCGTGGCCGTGGCGGCCAGCGTTTGCTCCAAGCCGGGGACGTAGGCCGCGATGATCCACTCTGTCGCCTCGGCGTGGCGGACGCGGTGCGTCGGCATTAGATCGCCGCTGCTGGCCCACTTCTGCAATTTCTCCATCGGGTACGGACCATAAGTGTGCCCGTCCCCGATCTCAAAATACCATTGATCCACCATGGCGGTTGCCGAATGACTGGCGTTGCCCGAACCCGTCGAGAAACAAGTGCCGGGGGCCTTGCGACCCCCGATGCTTGAGTAATTATGATCGGGCACGCTCAGACTGGCAACCGCGCGTTCGCCGCCGCACGTGCATCAGGCCTGCTTCGCGCCCGGCGTTCCCGCCTCGACGACGTAGGTCGCCCGCGTTGTCACCTTGCCGCCCGGCTTCGTCACGTCATCGACGACGCGGAAGTCGGTGGTCCAGGACTTGGGAGTGATCGTCGCGCGGACATAGCCGCGCTCGGCATTGTGGAACTGGACGCCGGGGTTTTCGGATTTCAGGATTTCGATCTCACGCCGGCTGGGCGAGCCGCTGCCGCTGGAGATCGAGGTGCCGACGAATTCCGTGGCGACGACGGGCGCCTCGGACTGGCGATCGTCGACGCGGAGGTTGTTGACCCAGTTGGTGTGGATGTCGCCCGTGATCACGACCGGGTTCGACACTTTCCGATCCGCAATTAATTGCACGAGATCCATCCGCTCGCGGGCATAGCCGGGCCATTGATCCATCGAATAGCGCTGCTTCTCGCCCGGCCGCTGGTCGACCATGCCCATCATCACTTGCTGGGCCAGCACATTCCACGCAGCCGGCGAAGCGGCGAGCGACTCCTCGACCCAGGCCCGTTGCTCGCGGCCGAGGATCGAATTTTGCGGCGCGAGCGCTGCCTTGTTCAGCCGGCGCAATCCATCGCCGTTGGGCTGGTCGGTGCGATACTGACGAGTATCGAGCACGAGAAATTCCGCTAGGCGGCCGAACGACACGTTACGGTAGAGCTGCATATTCGGCCCGCTGGGCAGCGACGTAGCACGCAGCGGCATCATTTCATAGTAGGCCTGGTAGGCCGCGGCCCGCCGCTTCAGAAAATCGGCCGGCGCGACTTCCAATTTCTCCGATATGTCGTTCGCGTAGTTGTTGTCCGTCTCGTGGTCGTCCCAAGTGACCATCCAGGGGCACCGCGCGTGCATCGCCTGCAGCAGCGGATCGGATTTGTAGAGGGCGTGGCGGATGCGGTAGTCGTCGAGCGACTTGATCTCAGGCCCCACGTGCTGGCGGATGCCGCCATCGCGTGCCGGGCCTTCGTAAATGTAATCGCCCAGATGAAACACCAGGTCGACGTCATCCTGGGCCATCGATTCATAGGCCGTGTAGTAACCCGCTTCGTAGTGCTGGCAAGAGGCGAAGGCGATGCCCAGCTTGTCCGGCGTCGCATCCGCGGCGGGCATGGTCCGAGTGCGGCCGATCGGGCTCTCCGCGTCGCCGACGCGGAAGCGGTACCAATACCAGCGATCGGGCTTGAGGCCGTCAACCTCGACGTGTACCGAATGCGCGAGCTGCGGCGCGGCCACAGTGGTGCCCTGTTTCACCAATCGCTGCATCGCGTCGTCCTCGGCGATTTCCCAAGCGACGTCGATCGGCTCCGGCGACAGACCGCCGCCCGGTTCGAGCGGTTTGGGCGCAAGCCGCGTCCAGAGCACGACGCCCGAAGGATTCGGGTCGCCGGAAGCCACGCCGACGGAGAACGGATTTGCAGAAAAACTCTGTACGGACGTCCGCCCTCGGGCGACGCGGCCCAAGAGCGGCACCGCCGACAGGCTTGCGGCATAGGCCAGAAACAGGCGGCGACTGACGCCTCCTTCGTACTGAATAGCCGCATCAAGTTTGGTGAGGTCGAACATAGTTGCATCCTTTCGTATCGGGGAGAAATCTCAATTTACCGTATGGCGTAAGACTCGCGAAAGAAGGGGCGCCCCGGCAATCAGCAGCATCGCAAGACCTGCGACGGCTGCAGTTCCCGGCTCGGGGACGTTGGCAGCGCCGGCAGAACCGGCGCCGTCGCCGGTCGACTGACCGAATCGTTGCCGCCAGATCTCGTAGTCGGTCGCGTCGACGACCTGATTGTGATCTCCGTCGGCGGCAAGGTTGTTGCCGCTCGCGCCTTGCTGATCGCGCCAAATGGTGTAGTCCGCCGCATCGACGATGCCGTTGCCGTCGAAATCGCCCGTGTCGGCCAGGAAGGGCGCGATTTGAAACTCGAAGCTGTTGGCCGCGTCGGTGCGGTACAAGTCGTGGTACGGTGAGTAGGTTCGCACGCGGACAGTGACCCCGTCGTTAAGAAATTCGAAGACGCGCAGCCAGCCGTTGCCGCCGTTAGTCTCAAACTGGGTGTTGAGCAACATCTGGTGGACTGTGTTTCCCTCGTCGCCGGTGCTTGCCAAATACGCGACGCCATCGCCGCCGACGTGGCCATTGAGCGTCATGGCAAAATTGCCGTGCAGTTTGACAAGCTCGTCCCACAGTTCCTGTCCGTCATTGGTGTCGTACGCTGTCGGGTACGCGTGAGGATTGCCGCCGTCCTGGCTGACAGTCCAGTCGTATCGCGTCTCGTCGTGGTTCATGTAGGCGTGGGTGAGCAGGATGGCGGTGTGGTCCGCAAACTCGGGCAATCCGGCAATCGAGTTGGCCCAGTTGACGACCGCCTGCCGGGGTCCCCACTCCAAAGAGAACACGAGCAACTTGCGGCCATCGGGCGCCGTCATCGCGTAGCAGGCGTTCTGCAGATGGCCTGGTTCCATTGTGCCCTGCAAGATCCCGCCCTTCGCAGGGTCCACCAGCGGATTATCCGCGGCCTTAAAAAAGTTGTTGAAGCGTGTGCTGCGGTCTTGAGCGTCCGTCGATCCGTAGTCATGGTTGCCCGCGGCCATGATATACGGCACCTGTCCGTTGAGAATACTGAACGAGTTGCGGGCGTTCTGCCATTGCTCGGTTCCCGTCTGGTCGCCGCTGGTGGGGCTGTTGGTGTTGTTATTGTTAACGATGTCGCCCTCCTGCAGCACGAGCTGAATCTTGTACTCCTCGCGGTGGTCGCGGATCCACTGCGTCATCTGGTCGAGCTTGCCGCGGTGTTCGGTCGATTTGACGTAATTTTGCGTGTCGGGCACGACCACCATCGACCAGGCCGCGTCGGGCGATGGTGCAAACGGCGCCTGCGGCACGGCGTCGACGAAGCCCGGCGACGCATGATTGCTGCCGCCGACGCTCCGGTACTGTCCTCCGTAAACGCCCCACATCGAGGGCTTCCAATTGGTGCCCACGTCATTGGCGGACGCATCCAGACCTGCGGGTACGGTAAAGATGCTTGCCCCAGTCGACCCGTCGAGCACGGTCCAGCCATTGGTGTCGTCGTAGTTGACTGCGTCCCGCAGTGCGCCCAGATTGTCGCGCAGCGCCACGGTTTCGTTGGTCGGAGATGGCGTGTTGGCCAGCGAAGGGAAACCGTTGACTTGAATGCGATTTTTGCCGCTTCCCCACTGGGAGTCAAAAGTTGCCGCGTCTGGCGTCACGACCAGTGCCTGATGCGGCCGCAGTTGCAATCCGGCCGGAAGGGCCTGAGCCCAGTCGCCATCCTGCGAATCTCCCAGCTGCCAGCCGCTCAAGTCGACCGCGGCGCTGCCGGAGTTATAGATCTCAACCCATTCACGATTGAACGGCGGGCTGGCCGCCGGATCGGCGTCGGTTCCCGCCGGATTGTACATGATTTCGCTAATTACGATTTCGCTCCGCGCCGAACATGGGGAGAACACCTGGACCAGCAGAGTAAGAATCCCAATGATTCCAGTCGTGAGGATTCCCCGTTCACAGTTTCGCTTCCGCATTCAAACGTCCCGTCAACTTGTCATCACGAAGTGCCTCTTGATCGTCGGGAGTATCTCCCACGATGAAAGCGACATTTGTAGGACGCTTCGATGAAGATTTCGATAGCGCACGATGTGGAATTCGCGACTAGCAGGTGCCTGTCGAATGGCGCAACAGCTTTCTTCGCCTTTCGATGCGTGTGATGCGCAATTGGAATTTGCGTGCGATCTTCGCAGTCAAGTTTCATCAAGCATTTACACCGCGCTCACGGAATCTTCTTAAATGACCACTATTCTCCTGGCCGTGCAACGTGTGCGGTGCTCGATCGACGTCTTGCGTTGAATCAACGCGATCAAGAGGCTGAGGCTGCATTGCGTTCACCCGCCTGTCGCGAATGATTGGTCCCGTTGCCACCGGTTGGCACCGGTTGGCATTCGCGTCCATTGCGCATCGGCGCATCAGGAATTCGACAAGCGCAATCGAAGGGCGCTAATGTTGCGCCCCCACGTCACCACGAGGTACCGACGGATGAAAAAGTTCCTCTGTTTGTTTGTCATGATGCTTCTGTTACCGGCCGGCAGTGCTCCGGGTGCCGTTGCCACGGTTTCCTTCCAAAACGGGGCAAACGGATACAACGGAACGTTCGAACGCAAGATTGATGACCGCGCGTCGACGGATCCCAATCAAGAATTCGATGGCTCAACAGTCGCGGCTTACTTCGTCGATGGATACCAATCAGGCACCTCGGTCTCGAATGACGGCCAGGCTTTGTTGCGGTTTGACGGTTTGTTCGGAAGTGGCCCGGGACAAATTCCAGCCGGAGCATTTATTGTCGACGCCCAGCTACGCATCTCCACGGGAGTTGCCGGAAACTCACAATCGGCAGGTCCTTGGGGTATCGCTCGGCTTTCTCAGCCGTTTAATTCGTCAACGTCCTACTATACGAGCTTTCCTTGTGCCAGCTGCGGCATCGGCAGTCGCGGCCCATGGTGGCAGGATGGGTATAGTGCTCGTCCCGTTGCGGGTTTCGGCGGCCAATGGCAAGGCGCCGTCGACTCGGCCAACGTACGCAGTATCGTCCAAGATTGGGCCAACGGGAGTCCCAACGATGGCCTGGTGATTCAAACCGGGTTCGGAACGTCAACGACCGTCACGTCCGGCACCACGGACGGCTGGGGCATCAATGCGACCGGGCATCCGCTCGTCGACCTGCGGCCGAAACTTACGGTCACTTACTCCACCAGCCCGATCGAAGTCAACACCTTTCAACATGAGCTCAACGGCTACACTTCGGACACGATGGCCTGGCTGCAAAGCGGGCCGACGATCTTTGGTACAGCGGCCAATCCCGATCCGTCGATCGATGACGTGACGACGGATGGCGCGACGCTCGATCAGGTGTTCCTTGACGGTCCGCAGTTCTCCGATCCGCTCGGCAATACCAGCTCGCCGGACGACATGGCGCTGGTCAAATTCGGCAGCGTATTCGGTAGCGGCGCCAATCAGGCGCCGTCGGACGTCCCCGTCGCCAAGGCCTGGTTGGTGATGACAACGGGCGACGCGAGCCAGAATGCGCCATCCAACGGCGACTGGTCGGTGCATCGCTTGTTGCGATCGTGGGATGCGACGTCGAAGTACAGCGGCTTTGGCACGACGCCAGGTTTGCAGGTGCTGGACGGCGACGTCGCCGCGGCCGCCGACACGGTGGAAGGCATGATCAGCGGTAGCGAAGTCTGGTTCGACGTGACCTCCTACCTCGAAGGAGTCCGCAACGGCGCTGCCGACTTTGGTTTGGCGGTGCTCTCGACGAGCACCGCGGACGGCTGGCAGGTCCACTTCAACGGCTCGGCGACTGCTTCGGCGAGGCCGCGGCTGGTCGTAGCTTCGGGCGTGTTGTCGACGGTCTCGCCGGGGCTCGCTGGTGACTACAACGGCGACAGCATTGTCAACGCCGCCGACTACAGCGTGTGGCGCGACCATCTCGGCCTTGTGGGCGGTGCGACTGCGTCCCAAGGCGACGGCGATGGAGACGGCGACGTCGATAACTTGGATTACACCGTCTGGAAATCGAACTATGGCATGTCCGGGCCATTTGGAGCGGGAGCCGTCGCGGGCAACTCGCAAGCGGTGCCCGAACCGACTGCCTGGCTGACGGTCTGCCTGGGCCTGGCGCTGGTGGCGACATACGGCCGCAGCTGTCGCGCCTAATTCCACGTCGAGGGGGAAGGGGCCGCAGGGCGCGACCGAGTGTGAAGCCGCACTTGGTCGCGCCCCCGGCGCTCCAGGCTGCAGCGAGACGGCCACAGAAACGGCGGCCGATCGATCGTAAGAAGGAACTGAAGCAGATGCCAAACTCATGGATTCATCGGGGCCAAACAGAGAGACGAAGCACCGGTTTTACTCTTGTCGAATTGTTGGTCGTAATTGCAATCATCGGCATTCTGGTAGCGCTGCTGCTACCTGCTATTCAGGCTGCCCGAGAAGCGGCACGACGCACGCAGTGTCAGAACAACATGAAACAGATCTGCCTGGCGACGCTCAATTGCGAAACCGCGCGCAAGTCGCTACCGCCGGCGAAGTGGTACGAGTCAGTTGCCCAAGCGGGCAATCGGCCCACGATCTTGCGCCACTCCACTTTGCAATATCTGCTCTCGTACATGGAGGAATCAGCGATTGCCGGCCAATGGGATATGACCAAAACGTGGGACTACTCGGATCCCTCGAAGTCGATCGACAACAAACGGCTCAGCGAAACGCTGATTCCGTCGCTGCGCTGCCCGACGGCGATTGATGATCGCTCGACAACTGACGGCAACGGACAGTCTCTGGCAAATTCCGGCGCCACCGACTATCGCGTCTGCGACACCATTGCGACCGGGTCGACCAACGCATTGCAAACGCTGATCAACGAAGGCGCAGTCCGGCCGCGCCCGAATTCCCAGGGCGCCTATTACAGCATCCTTTTCAACTGGTCGAGCGAGGCCGAAGGCAAGAGCAAACTGGCCTATTTGCGGCAGACCACCGACGGCCTGTCGCAAAGTTTCATGTGGTTCGAGACTGGCGGCGCGCCGGTGTTCTATCGCAGCGGTGCGCCCGTGAGCGGCAACCGGCCCAATGCGACGACCACAGGCGAAACGCAGGGCGGCGACAGTTGGGCCCAGTACTACAATTGGTACTCGATTCACGATCGCTGCGGCAACGCCATGTTCAATTGCAACAACAACGAAGAAATCTACAGCTTCCACAGCGGCGGCGCGTTTCACGGGATGGGGGACGGCGCCGTCCGATTTGTCCAGGATTCGATCGATCCCGAGGTCTACGTCTCGCTGTTCACGCGCGACTCGAATGACATCCTCGGCGAGGATTTCTAACACCACTTCTCAAATCACAGCGCGATCGCTGTGACCACAAGTAACGGAGAACGCTCATGAAGGTATTTACTCTCTCAATCTGTCTGGCCGTCGCTCTCTCGTGCTCATCCGCTCGGGCTGGCCTGGTAATCTCGGAAGTGGTCTACAACGAGCCAGGCAGCGACACGGCGGGCGAGTGGATCGAACTTTTCAACAATGGGCCCGCTGCCATCGACTTGTCGGACTACAAGATCGGCGACGAAGAGACGATGAATCCGCCGTCCGCGGAAAATGGCGGCATGTGGAAGTTTCCAGCCGGGGCTACGATTCCGGCAGGCGGCGTGCAGATTGTCGCCGTCAGCGGCGCGCTATTCACGACAAACTACGGGTTCGCGCCGACCTATGAGGTTGTCGAAACAAGCGCGGCGATTCCAAATCTGTCGAACTACACCGCTTGGGCGTCCAACCCATCGCCGGTGATCAATATGTCCAACTCCAACGACCAGGCGGTGCTGCTCGATGGCAGCGACCAAATCGTCGACGCCGTCAGTTGGGGCAACACGTTTGCGTTCAACCCGGGCCTGGCTGATGCCGAAGCCGATGGCCAGAGCTACGAGCGGGTGAACGGCTACGTCGACACGAACACGGCCGCCGATTGGCGACTAGGCAACCCATCCTCGCCCGGGTCTGTCGCAGTGCCGGAAGCGAGCACCGCAACGCTTTTATTGGGGTTACTCGTCGTAGCAAGCATTCGCCGGCGCGCACAGGGATGAAGCGGCGGCTCCGCCGCCAGTCTTGTGAGATAGCCTGCGTCGAGTCCGTGCTGTTCCTTTGAGGCGACCACAATCGCAGCGCACTTCTCGTGCAGTGTTCCGATGAGTTCGCCCTCGCTGGCGTCGAAAACTGCATAACCGTCTTCGACGATTGACGTTTCCACGGCCGCCGTCGGATCACAGCTCAGCAGGCGCGCGATTTCGGATTCGAGCTGTCGGAATTCTTCCAGTTCAACGTCAGATGTCATGTTCCCTCTCCCCCACTCCCAATAATTGCCGACCGTCGCGCGAATCGCGCCGCCGTTCACTGCAATCGCTTTCATTTGCAAGGCCGACAGATTGACCGTTGCCTCTCTCGCTTCTGACGCACAATCAACCGCGCCGCCCGGCTATGTGATTAAGAATCGGTGACGAACTCTTGCAACGCGATGTGGGAGTGGAGTAGGAAGGCGTTAGACTCTTCTCGGAACACCTTTCGGAGACGCAATGTACACGCAAGAGCCTGTAATCCGCGCGTGCGCCAAGTGCGAGGGCACCGGCATTGTTCCGAACATGGAGGTGGTCAACTGCCCGGTCTGTCACGGGACGGGCAAGTTCTTAGATTCACCGTGCCTCGGGTGTGGCGGTATCGGTACGGTGGAACTGGAAGACGAGGCTATCTGCCCGCAGTGCGGCGATTTGGCACAAGTCTCCGGCTAACACTGCCGCATTTCGTTCAGCGCGATTCATAGCTGACCGTCGTAACCCGGACCGACTGACGGTTCACGCGTATTTCGCCGCAGTATTCAGGCTCGTGTCAAGGCGGCACGCTTCTTGCGGCATACTTTACAGGAGGGGGCGTCAGGAGCAGTCCTCGTTTGAAGAGACAGGAGAGAAGCAATGTCACTCGCCGCCGAACGTGAATTGGAACACCTTGGAGAAAGCCGTGGATGCGCTGACCACAATCACGATTTGATTCATGAATTGAGCCGGCGCCTCGATTGTCTTTGGCGCTACGACCAGTACATCGCCAATGCCGATTGGCGAACGAACCTCAGAGAGTTTTGGGAGCAGATGAAGGCGCAGGAAAGGCACAACATCGTTCGCCTGAAAACACTTCTCAAAGAAGAATTGGAATGTGAGTTCTAGAGCGCCTTCCACGTAACTGTAGCGGTTTGTGCGTCGTTTGCGGCTGGTAAATGTGACAGTCGTGCGATTGATGGACAATCACATGTATTCCAAATTCAATCGGTGCGGGCTGACGTATCGTAGTGATGGATATATCGAGCCAGCCACCGATGCACATCACGTTGCCCTCGAATGTGCAACGGTTGAAGTGTGAATATTCTCTCGGAAGCGGAAATCATGCGGACATGACTCGTTCTCAGACACCGTGACGCGCGTCGAGTGGCTTGGGGCTCGGAGACGCTGCTACGATCCGAAGTGCGTCGCTTTGCGCACATCTACCCGCGACGGCCGCAACGGTCGGGCCAAATGAGAACGGCACCCGAGCGACACCAAAAACGAACCAAGCCCGCCACGCGTAAAGCCTTGGCAGGCTTGGACCTTCAAATAGCGGAGGAGGGACTCGACCCTCCATCAGAATCATCGGAGAAAACTGATGATTCTGCAAGAGGCGGCGCAAAAAGTGGCGCATATAATCCCGTGTCGGCCGATACCACAGAACTCAGCTACTTGATCGATGCTTGGCCAAAGCTGACGCATGACGACCGGAATGCCATTCTTCAAATCGTTCGGGATGCCCGTCCTGGCACCTGGCAATCGTCAACTTGGCCATGAAAAGTGCGGACCGGAGTCGACTTAGCACTTTGGTGCAAACCGCAGGTCTACGCCCGTGCGAATGAGCAGCAATCAGAATCGCAAGTTTCGGACTGCTTTGTTCAATAAGTGGACGAGATGGGCGTCGTTAGGCTCATTGTGGCGTCCGGTTTGATCGCGTCTGCTGAACGTTCTTGGCGGTCCTTTTCGATAATTTGCCAAAGTTCCCGAATCAGTACGGACTGAAACGCGCGTTTTTCTTCATATACGTGTCTAGCGTCGAGTCTCTCTACGATTTGCTGAAGTATGAACTGCAGGTATTCGGCTGAAAAGTCGGCCGACGTTTCTGATCTGTCAGTTGAAGTCACGTAGTGCAAAATCTCTTCGAGCATTATCGCACCTAATGGAAACGTCGGCTTAGCGTCGCGCTCATCAATTTCAATCTTGCCTTCATAATGGCCGGAGCCGTGTTGAGACGACACCACGTACGGTTCGCCCATTGCTGTGACCTTGTTCTGAGCAAACCAGCTCCAAATACCATCGAAGAGCCTTCGCTGACATTCGCTAAGCGGCACGTCGTTGACACACATGAGTGCCTCTAAGTCGAAATGCTTTGTTGCCATTACCTGGTCGCTCCTACAACTAGTCATCGGCAGGGGCGAACTTTGAGTTGGAGGCGTGTGATCGTATTTCGATTGTGCTGGTCGGGTGAGGCCGATTGAGCGTACAGCTTTTGGACTAGCGCGATCGCAAGTTAGGTTGCAACGGAACAGACAGCCTAGGTGTCAAACGCTACCTAGTTTGCCAGGGCATCCGATAGGCGGCGTTGATCACTATAGAGCGTCGCTATTACGATATACGGCCTCAGGAGGTTAGCGAACGCACGCGATCAAATCGAACTTCTCCTCGGTACCGGATTCAATTCTTGAATTAAATCGAGTGCGCCTTCGCGCTTAGGCAACCGCGTAACCTCCGCTGTATGCCACAGATTTCATGGTAAACGCGTCTATATCGTCCAAGGCCAATAGCGATGCAGAAGCGACTTCGAGCTGAATGCCACCATTCAATCGCCGAAGAAGCTCGGAAATGACGAGCGACGCTGCCGTAAGTCCGACAAATGGCACCGCAACAGTGCGGGAAGCAATTCGGGTCAGCCCACATTCGTCGACACCATCCTGCTGTAACGCACGATAAGCAGGCAATCCCATTGCACTGAAGCTTGATACTTCGCCGTCCGAGGGCCAGATTTGTTGTGCTGACCGCGAAGCTGGAAATGTATGCATTGCAATATTGCGGAATCCCTGTGGTCCAGCGCCAAGTCCTGCCTCAATTACCAAATCGAACCCGGCGGCTTCTATTGAATGTCGAGCGAGGGCATTGTCAACTCCACACACTGCCACGGCAGGCTCGCCGTTCGCGCGCCTCGACCGATGGTCAAATAGGCGTTCGCACAGTAGAGTGCTGTAACCTCGACGTTCCAGCCAATCGGATACAGCACGCGTTTTGAGCTCTCCGACATTCGATTCACTCGCAAGCAGCGACGTGCTTTCATTTGATGGCATAATCCGATCGACATCTTGAAGAATGATCTTCGTCTGACCGCGATCCTTGTATGGGAGGCATGAGATAAGCCATGCAATTGCCTGTCCTAGATTGCCTAAACCAATGATCCACATTTCTGTCGGCAGATAGTTAACTCTGGGCTCACTTGGATCGCCTTCCAGCCAGTTCCTTCCCGGCTGCCAGAGCGAAATTCCGGAGGACCTTCTACCCGCCAGTGGATGATCTCCGGCGTGATAGGCAAATGCCTCTGCCGCACAAATCGCCGCCGCTAACGCCGGAGCAACTCCGACGGCATCATCATCACTAAGAGACGTTTCGTCACGCGACGGAGATACACCAGCTCGCCATCCCTGCCACGATATCCGCCAACATGGAAGATCGTTTTGAGGCATACTCGCCGTGCCGATTAACGCCGAGGGCCATTCCCGCCGCTTGTCGGCAGCGATTCGCCCACCCAATTCTTGCACGGCCTCATCAATCGACATTCCAGGTGAAAGCTGACTCGCGCACTTTGCATTTGACAAGCCGACCACCTCGACTCCGGCGAGGAACGTACGCCTTGCGAGATTTACGAGAGTGAGCAGCGCCGTCTGGTGCGCGACGGATTGCGCGGCTTCCGGTCCCACAATTATGCTAAGTCCAAAGGCCTGCAGTAGTGACATTGCCTCACCGTGCGTGGCCGCTCGCCCATTGTCCATGAAGTATTTTGCAGTGCGATGCAACGTAGTATGGTCCAATGAGTCCATCTTCAACTCCAGAAGCCCGTGTACAAAAAGTGATGCGTCATCGGGTACGTTCGATTTATCCACTGATGTCTTCCGCGATACTCGTAAATCCCAAGATGCTCGGCATGAACAGGCGAGGCTGCAAAGTACGGCACAATGATCGCTATATGCCCTGGCTGGGCTACCATTGGGTTTGCGATGTCCGAGGGGCTCTGAAACGCCGTGCCCGGATGTGTGTGAATGTCGGCGACGATTGTTTTCCGTCTCTCCCGGCAGAGCTGCCAGAGCTTTGCAAATGCGTCACCATGCAGCACACATATGCCGCTCGCGTACGCATCTGGATCGAGGTCGTCATAGAAGACGACATCCGTAATATTCATTCGTTTTCCTGCTTCGGTGCCCAGCAGGAAGGCACCCGACTCATGTTGTCCGTGACCTCGCTTCCTGAGCTCTGCGACGATTGTTCGCCACAGGCTAGTCCGACAATTGATTCGGTGGTCAGGTGCCACAAGCGCCCGAATAGCTGCTTTGATTGAGAAGTTCAAAGATTTGCTCCAAATAGCAAATGATGCCTCGCGAACTCTGCCACAACCGGCTTGGGTGCTGATGGCGCCAGTCGTCATGACCCTCGATGGCCAAGCGATCACACGGCAGGTAAAGACACTGCCCTTGCTTCCAGGTAGATCGAAACACAGACGCAATGACACCCTCACCTGTAGGCCAACTCGCAGCAGGAAGCGGCAAGCTTTTTCCAATGTCCCAGGGTTGAGCTGTAACTGGCGTCTGCCGATATCCAGTGCATTCAAACCGAAATCCGTACTCACTAGGTGCGCTTGTGCGTTCTGGGGCAGATACGGCAATAACAGTGTACGGCCAGTCAGTCGAAATGTGCCGCCAGCGACCCTCAATCTGGCCGCAGCGGAACTCCACTGCGGCCAGATCCTGCTGCAGACTAGCCAAGCCAGGTGCAATTGCACTGACCATCTCATCCCTCCACGCGTTTTTCGGGGACAAGGTCAAAACAGACGTCGCATCCGTGGCAGCCGACGAGTTGGCTCAACGGCGTGTCGCTCGATGGCCTTTCGGTTGAATGGCACAGCTGAAGAATGTGTTCGGCAGCGTCCTTGTCATCGAGACGAAAGTGGCGTGCTGCCCATGCTTTCACGCGCCTCAAGCGGGTACCAGGAGGAAACGCATGGTCGGCGGTCTTGCTTAGATAGTGGACGGTTGTCTTGACTCGTCGGCACGGGCCAACGTGCACACGCGATCCGTGCTTCAGTCCCGCCAGGATCTGTTTCAAATCTCTGCCAAGAGGATCCTCAGCCTCATCGAGAAAAATAAGAGTATCTGCCTCCACCTGAACACCAAGGATGGCGAGCGCCTCGTAAAGGTGCTTCAGTGTGGAATCCGGCGGAATGGGAGTTTCAAGAATCCCCGGTATTCCATGTACATCGACAAAGATTACGGTCTGTGACATCGTTTCTCCTTTTCTGGGGCAACTCGCCCCTACAATAGAAAAGCGATGCAAGCGCTGAAAAACCGGAAGCGTCCGCGTCAGTTGCCACAGATAAAGTAGCAAGGGCAATTCGGACAGCGGCGTGGCTCGGGCTCAGCATGAAAATCGCCACGTTCGATTGCCGCGATCGCGTCCGAGTAGCGCGAAAGCATTCTCGCGTCGTTCGTACCGGGAACGACGACTCTTTCCCTGGTAGCCAGGTACAGGACCTCGATGCTGATGGCTTTCCCCGCAAAATTCAGTTCGGCTCCGCGTCGAAGCAGCGCATAAATCGGCTTTTCCAATTCGGACTTCGTACGTCGTCCGGTCCTTATTCGCTGCACATGCACAATTCCGTCGCCGTCTGTGAGAACCCGGTCGGGGGTGAGCGTGATATTCCTCGTTCCGAGAGGAATTATCCATTCTTGTCGCTCATACCGCCCAGTCTCAGAACTAATGACCGCCGCAAGTCCACGAATCATGCTTTCCGCTGCACTGCGGTAATAAGATTCAAAACCATGTCCCGTTGGCCCGTCGGTGGCCCAAACAGCAGCGAGGCGAGCCAGCGCCGAAGGAATTGCGATAGACCGACCTTCCTCGCGTTCCTGCTCCAGCCAGCCTATCGTCTTGTACACACAACGATGAAACTGTACATACGGAGAGTCGTCACGCCCGCCGCGCAGCCCTTCTAGGACCTGATAGCGATACCGAGCCGGACACTGCATATAAGTGTCCAAGTCTTTTTCAGCGTAAGCATCGCGAACGGGCGGGGGCCGGAGTTCCGGAGCTGTTTCGTAGGCCTGGCCGGAGCCTTGAAAACGCATGGAGCTTATCACACTGGCTATCGCTCCGAGGAACCGTGAAGCGCTTGCGTTTCTGCTTGTGTACTTTTCCGCACGGCTCAGACAAAGATGGTCGCGCGCCCGCGACAACCCAACAAAGAACAGACATTCTTCTTCGGCGGCATGGCCATCGGACTGCATCGTGAGGCGTGCGAAAGCGGACAGGGTCGGCATGCGAACTCCCCGCCAGCTGCTCGGCATGTACGAAGTCGCAATGGCCGGAAAATGTACGGCACGAAATTCAAGTCCTTTGCTGCCGTGTATGGTCATTACCCGAACGGCATCGAAGTCTGCGGCTTCGGACGATACCGCCCGGTATGGCGTTTCCTCGTTAAGCACTTCAATCCGACGAATACGACTCAGGAATCGCCTCCGGCTGGAATCTCCCAAGGCCACGTATTCAGCGCAAACCTTAAGAAATTGATAAATAGCCACGAGCTTTTGCCGAGAAGCCAGGTCTCCACGGTTGAGCAATGGCCGAAGATAGTCACTCCGTTCGAACAGCCAGTGTGTCAGCAGGGTCCATGGCGATGTGTACATGTTGGTTCCATCCAAGTGATTGCCGAGCCGTGCCAAGCCTTGCGCACCACTAACACTCAGGCCGTCGACTTCGGAAGTGCGCTTCAACGCCTCACCAATAGGACTATCATTCTTTAAAGCCCAATGTATAAGCAAGTTAGAGTCATTCCGTGATACCTGATATTCCGCGAAAGATGCGATGCGCACGAGGCCGATACCGCCAAACTCAGCGTCGACAGCAATCAGGGACAACAGGTCACGAATTTCTTCCCGCTCAAAAAGATCACCCAGGTACAGAAGCGGAAGTCCAAGTTCTTCCAGAATGCTAGTAATGCGGCCGAGGGTAAGATGCGATCTACCCAGGATGACTTGATCTCGAAACGGCACGCCTGATTCCTTCAAAGTCTCTGCTTTTTGGCAGATCGCTTCAGCCTCCGCGGCCAGTGTCGGGGTGACCGTTAAACTGACTTCGCCGGGGTCGGCCCGATTTGGAATCCATGTCGCGGCCATTGCGCCACGCCCACCCATGCTGGCAGAGAATCCTTCAAAGGTTTTTACGATGGGTGCCGCGGACCGGTAATTCGTGCCGAGCGAATGCTTGGCGCCTCCGAACTCGGATTCAAATCTTTCCACGTTTGTGGGTTCTGCTCCGCGAAAGCGGTAGATCGACTGCCGTTGATCCGCAACGACCCAGACATCGGTTTCAGGGCCACAAAGTGCGCGAAGAAGCCGCGAACTTGCGAAGTTTACGTCCTGATACTCGTCCACAAGGACGTGCGTGAACCGGCCCGTAATCTCTTGCCGAACATCGTCGTTTTCTTCAATCAACTTCGCGGACAGTAAAACCAAATCGCCAAAGTCTACAGCATCAGCTCTTCTTAATTCCTCTTCGTAGACGCGGTAGACATTACCAATCTCAAGTGCCTTTCCGGCGTTTTCTCGCTCCTCGTCTGTTCCCGCAGCTTTGAGATCCTCATTGGCGCCTTCGATATATTCCGCAGGCGAGATCAATTCATCTTTGCACCGGGAGATTACGCGGAGGACATTCACCAGTTCGTATGCGGGCTCGTAAAGGTTTTGATAATAATGCAGTGACAGTTTACTCAGATTGTTCTCCAGGACTGCCAGCGAGCCGGTCTGATCCAGAGTTCGAACATCTGGGCTCCGTCCGATACGGCTGGGCCATTTCGTGATGAGTTCCTGTCCGAAGGAATGAAACGTACCGACCCACATCTCAATGGCTGCCTCAGCATTCATCGCCGACACGCGCTCTCGCATTTCCTCGGCAGCCTTCTTAGAAAATGTAAGGGCCAGGATCGACGCTGGACTGATTCCAGCGTCGAGCAGGTATTTGATCCGGTGAACGAGCGTCCGAGTCTTGCCAGTGCCGGGTCCAGCATCGACGAGGAGGGGGCCGCGGTTCCAGTTCGCCGCAGTTTTCTGCGACTCGTCCAGCTCAACTGGTGTCCCGTTCGGCACATGCTGCGTTTCGTCCAACGGAGCGAGAAGTAGCGCTCGCACAGTCTGGTTCATCACCAAGTTGAACGGCAGCTGGAGCTCTCTTGCTATTTCCGATGGCCGACGCCCATGCTCGACGTATTCGGTTCGTAGCCAGTCAGACGGACACAGGAATTCGCCAGCGAACGTATCGGCCTGAATCTCTTTGCGTTCCCGTGGGGAGTATCCTTCCACCCTTCCGGCACCGCTATCAACCGGGTCGCCGCCAAGCAGGCCAGAACGGATGGTTACTTCATTCCTTGGATCGGTGTGTAGCTCGAAATGACCAATTTCGTGCGCGATAACTACGGCCTCATCAGCCGGGTCCTGATGCGCGGCGACATGGATTAGCAGGGCAGCACGTTCAAGAAAGCCGAATACCTCTTTGCCTACGATTGTGCCAGGCTCGTAGTGCTCGACCTGGAGGTCATGGATGGATAGTCCAGCAGCGATAAGAGCCGGAGCCCGCCGATCTCCATTCGCCGTCTCAAGGGCGCGCTGATGACAATCCCTAGCTTTGCGGCGAATGTCGATCCACGTATCCATGCTCAATCCTCGCCGAGCCAGAATCGCTTGCGCTCGCAGGACATTGAACTTGTACGAATGAGTTCTTCGTAGTTTCGCAGAATAACCGTCGGGGTCTCATCTGACTTTGCATGCCCAATCCGGGGTGCGGACAGCGCATACTGGAAGGCAGCTTCAAACTGTTCAATGGTGATACTGAATCTCTGCATAAGCGCCGAAACCAATCGATTACCTACAGGCCCGGTCATTCGTCCACCAAACAATGCGGCAAGCACAGTCCGCGCAATATCGAACTCTCGCGCTAATTTTGGCACATCCATACCGCAGGCGGTCATCAATTGCTCAAATGACTTTGCCTCTGCCGTTCGACCTGACCGCGCCAACACCTGGGCATCATACAGAGTATTCAGCGCGCGGCTTCGGGCTCGTGCCAAAGTCGTTTCGTGGGGAAGCAGCTCCGGCCGACCTTCCAACGCCGTCCAATCCTTGATAATCGCGGCGTGAGCACGAATATCGTTAGCAAACTTTGGGAATCGCCTTACCCAATTGATGATCTGGTCTGCCGTGGGATTGCCGCACGCCCTATGAAATTCAAATAAGACCTCATCCCGGTCTTCTGTCGACGGATTGCTCATTGCATTTCTCCTACTATTTCCCGTAACTGTGCCCTGACTTCTTCGATCCACTTTCCAGCAGTCTTTGAGCTAACCCCTAACACCCTTGCTACGGACGCACTTTTTGTGGATTCGAGCGGCACGCCCTCCATGGACAACCGAAATGCTAGTCGCTTCCGCTCGTCAGCTATTCGCTCCAGAACGAGCTCAACGTCAAGCTGTTGGTCCAACTCCTCTCGCAGATCAATGGCATCTGGCGCACGATCCGATATCCGTCCATCCAACTCCCCATCGGTCCATTCGCGTCCAGCCTTCTTCTGTGAAGCCCGAATTGCATCAGCGGCGCGAAAGTGCACTCTCGGTACAAACGCGACTCGTAAGCCTTTTCCATCCGCGCAACCGGGGTTTAACATCGATTGCACAAGCTGTCCGTGAGCATGCGTGATGATGTCCTCCCCCTCGTTTGGATGCTGCCTGCCTACTTTGGCACGCAGAATACGCACGATCGTGTCCGAAGCGTGCAGCACGAGAGGATTCAGCACCAACTTATCGGTGTTCAATCCGAGGTCCTGAATGGCGGCGATAACAGTTTCCATCGGAAAACCGCAGAATCGCCCGTTTGCCACTGCTGCCCGCCATCCATCCAAGTCCGTCGAACGCGGCGGCGGCTCGTCTTCATGTGTGTCCATCGATGGTCACCTCCCAGGTGTAGGGATACTCGCCCTATTAGCGATTGCAGCCCGAAAAAGTCGGAAGTCGGCCAGACGCCAGTTCCCATCGCAGGCTAGCCAGCCCCCTCCTGTCACACAAAAATTCGAGATTTTCGAGGAATTTCATGGTGATGATCGAAATTCGCCGCGAGTTTTCCGTTGTAGCCGCAACAATGAATTACAGATGGAACGACTTACGACAGATTGATATCTACCTAAAATTGAGGAGTTTACCAGCTAAGGACCACCGGCCAGCAAGATGCCTTTGGCCGGTCTAGTCCGTATGCACGGCGGCGTTTCCATAGTCGTTTGCGGCGCTGCATGACCGCAGCGCGGACATCGTAAAGGTTGAATCGGCGCAAACCGCTTCGCCGTGCATTGCCGGCAGGCTGCATAAAACCACGTCGCGCACCCCCAGATCCCGGCGCATTCGTATTCAAGGTACCACTCATTCTCTCGCCTCCCTCCCACCCGAAGACAGGCGCGATGATGGCAGCGCCGAATCAGCCAGCAGGGTAGTCGCCTCCCGAACATGGGGCGGAAGGTCATCCCAGGCTTGGGCAACGCGGGTTTGGAAGTACCCGACAGCGCCAGCTTTGAGTTGGTTATGACAGCACCCACCCTCTCCCCAATTAAAGCGGCATAAGCAAGCCCTTTCGACAACTTTGACTGAGCGTCTGCAAAAAATTGCGTTCCGCCACCGCGGGTGATGCGGAATGGATGTCTGGGAAGTTCTGTGCTTGCCTTTCTCCGACGTTGGCACAAGTGTTCATAACGATATTGTCCGGACGCGCGTTGATCGCACTGGCCACGCCCAGAATAGATGCGACCCTCGCTGCAGTTCAGCGTGTGGATGATCAGTAGCCGAACATCGAGTGGTTCGCCCGCTTTAGGTAAGGCGTGACGTGTATGAACCAGTGACGTGTTGGGTTCGACGTGTCAGCATACCAGATTTGGTCGACGCCAGTTGGAGGCCCATCAGGATAGATTCGATGGAGTGCCCCGAGCATTTTTTCTTTGTTCATGAGACTCCTATCGCCGTTCTCGATAAGCAGCACCGTCGTATAATTCGAGTGGTAACGCTGAAGCTTATCAGCCTTCCTTTCGACAATGCTCCTAATGCGATCCGCAAGCGCACCGTCTGTAGGCGCTAGACGTGTGAGAATCAATCCGGGAGGCCAGTCATCCTTCCGCTCTGCTTCAAACGTGAACGGAATTCCCTTAGCGCTGCTGACGGTAGAGCGCCCTTGCCGTAGCAAATGTGACTCATCTCTCACCCATCGTTCAAACGCACCTCGAACGTCATCGATTCTCACGCCCCTCTTGAGCGAGTCGTAACCAAACATCACGTTTAGGTAGAATGGAACTTCGCCTTCAAGTGCTTCACGTAGTGGATCGGCGAACTGCCCAAACCAAACCTGATTGCGACGTTGATGCTGGAGCGTATCGATGCTGGTATGCTCTATCGCAAATGGAAAGGCAATCGCGTCAATATCGTTCGAGTTTCGATTTACTTCGTCCGGATACCCATCAATTGACAGTTCTGGATGCCCGTGGTCGCGAAGGTGTTCGACAAATGCATTGACTATGTGCTTATCTCGCCGGTCTTGCATCGGCACCTCCACTTACTCAGCAATATTTGATGCTGTATCTAGGGAACTAACTTGGCGTCACACGTCCACTGAATTCAGCATAATGGTATACTCTGGGGACGGTACGAGACACAGTTTGTTCTAATCAGCCAGACTTCTATCGATACGCCGATGATTACGCGCATAGAGCTGACCAATTTCATGTCACATGCGCACACGGTCATCGAGCCGACCGCGGGCCTGACCGTTCTCACGGGTCCTAACAATATCGGCAAGAGTGCCATCGTAGCGGCGCTTCAAATTCTATGTCGCAACGAGAACTCCACGTACGTCATGCGACATGGCGAAAAACAGTGCTCAGTGAAAATTGATACCGATGACATGCATCATGTGGAGTGGTGTCGTAAAAATGCGCCAAGCTATGTCATCGACGGACAGGTGTTCGATCGGCTTAAGGGTTCCGGGCTGCCCGAGGAACTTCACCAGGCCTTGCGAATGCCAACGGTTGACGCATCAGGGGACGACGATTTTGACATTCATTTTGGAGTCCAAAAATCACCAATTTTCTTGTTGGCGAGTTCTTCCGCAACCGCCGCTCGTTTCTTTGCGTCGTCTTCGGACGCGCATCGACTCATCAAGATGCAGAAACGGCATCGAGAAAAGCTTGCTGAGACGCAGCGTGAGAAGATACGTCTGCAAGCGGAACTAATCAAGGTTAACGAAGACCTGGACATATTGGAACCGATTGTCTCGCTGGATCAAACATTGACGGCCACTGAGAGGACTTACCACGAACTCGTCGACACTGATACATGGATGGAGCAGGCAGAGAAGCATGAGGCATCGCTGCGAGGCTGCACTGAGCTTGTAGCAACACGCACGGCGTTTGAGGCGGTGCTCACCGCAGTGTCAGTGCCGCCGACCTTGGAAGACTCCGGACTGCTGGATCCGCTCATTCTGGCAATCGAGAATCAGCAGAGAGCATACGATGCGGCGTCAGCCTATGTTGAATCACTGAACGGCCTATCGGCGACACCGCAGCTTGCCGATACTGAACCTCTCATGGCGATCATCGCCGCCGTCGATCTAGCCGAGTCACAGCATACAGCAGCAGCTTTCTTGATGGATTCGCTTGGGAAACTAATTGCACCACCTTCACTTGAAGATGCGGTGGCTCTGGAGACATTGACTACAAACTTGGCGGCAACGAAAGAAATGGTGCGGCGTGACACCGCAGAAGTGAACCGGCTCGCGAGGTTGACAGTTCCGCCCACACTTGAGGATTTAGTTCCGTTGGGACACTTAGTCGAACGACTCGCCGCTTCAACAGCAGAAGCCACGGCCGCCGCTGAACGGCAAATAGCCTATGCGCTGACGGTACTGCCTCCGACACTTGTTAATGAAGCACCACTGGCTGCGCTCCTCGGGGCACTACAAAATGCATCTGCCGAAATTGAGCAAGGCAAGTTGCTCACTGCGTCCCTGCAGAGCCTTTCGCCGCTTCCAACGGCGGTCGATACGGTACCGCTCGCATCACTAATCAACGAACTTGAAAATCGCAGCAGGGACTTTGAGACAGCAAAGTTGACTTGCGAGGCTGCCTCTACGGAACTTAAAAGCGTAACAGATCGAATCCGAACTGCAGCGGCGCAAAACGTCTGTTCTGTGTGCGGCGGTGTGCTCGACGCTGATCGACTAATCGCAATCGCCACAACGCCGGGTAGGGAGGCGAGTGATGGCTGAAGAAGGATACTCCGGACTGTTGATTGTCGGCGATCCGCATGTCGAGGGTCGACAGCCCGGATTCCGAAAAGATGACTACCCAAATGTCATTTTGGACAAGCTCGCATGGTGTGTCGAATACGCGCGACAACATCGGCTCCTCTTAGCGCTGTTAGGCGACCTTTTTGATAAGCCGCGTGACAACCCAAATTGGCTCCTCAATCGTTTATTCCATGTCTTGCAAACCGAGACAATTGGGGTATTCGGCAATCATGATGTCCATTACAACCCTGAGCTGACCGAACACGATTCGGTTAGCCTGTTAGTCAACACGGGACGACTCCGCCTAGTTAGCGCGGACTCCCCGTGGGACGGAACCATCGGCGGACGTCGCACCATTGTGGGCGGTGCCTCCTACAGGCAAGAAATTCCAACTAGATTTGACGCTACTATTGGATCGCGTGCCTCACCGCTTGTCATTTGGCTCACTCATCACGACATTCTCATACCGGGATATGACGATGGTCGCATTGCGCCGCACGAGATTCCTGGTGTAGAGATTGTCGTCAATGGGCACATTCACCGCCGGTTGAGCGATGTCCAGGTTGGCAGCACTCTTTGGCTAACTCCAGGCAACATATCCCGACGTTCCCGAAGCGACGCGGCGCGCGAGCATATACCATCGGCGTTGCGAATCGATGTGTCGCCAATGGAATTCACCGTTGGGCACGTCGAGGTGCCACACCGACCATTCGAGGAGGTCTTTCACGAGGCGGTCATTGAATTTAGTGAGGGAGTCGAAGGATCGGCATTTATCGCTGGACTTGCCGAACTGCAAACGCGCCGAACCGCGAGTGGTGAGGGATTGCAGGAGTTTCTACGCCAAAACGTGGGACAATTCGAATCTGACGTTGCAACTGAAATTTTAATGCTGGCAAAGGAGGTGGCAGATGCCTGATAGAACAGCGGCCGAAACAATTGAGCCACAGTGTATCGAGGATTTGCAAGAGCGATATCAGCAACTCAACACGCGGAAGATTCAGGCTGAGACGAACTTGGCCAATGCAAAGAAACAGCTCGAGCAATTGCAGCAAGAAGCTCGGGACAAGTATGAGACGGATGATCTATCGATCCTGCGCAAGAAGCTCGACACGATAAAGGCAGAAAATGAGCACAAACGTCGCGACTATCAGCAACAACTCGATCGCATCGACCGTGAACTCGTGGCCGTCGAGCAACGATTCGCATCTCCTGAACAACCGGCTGGCGACGAAGAGTCGATCACGTAATGGACGCGTTGCCATCTTCTCCGTCAGTTCAAACCAACGCTGCTGAGGAAGCAGCAACGCTTCGCGCGCCCGACGAGCTGCGACGGCGCGCAAATCGACTGATCGACCGACGATCAGATCGTTCTGCCGAAGCAAGAAGTCTTATCAAACTTGTTGCTGAATGCGAAAAGCACCTGGCCATTGGCGACAAAGTTTCAGTAGCGCTCGAACAACTGAGCCAACAACTGTTCAATGTAGTTCTCGGCGTTGTTGAGGAAAAACTCTCAATTGCCCTTCAAGAGATCCTGGAGCAACCAATTCGCTTTCGTGCCGAAGCCGACTTTAAGCGCGGCGCGGCGACAGTCGATTTCTGGGTGGAACGCGACGGGCATCGCGAGGACGTGTTGCGTGGCCAAGGTGGATCCGTCGCCAATATCCTAAGCGTTGGTTTGAGGTTGTTCGCGCTTGCCACGCTCGATGAGCAAAAGCATCGACGTGTGCTCATACTTGACGAACAGGACTGCTGGCTAAGGCCCGACTTAGTACCTCGTCTAGTGAAGATAATTCACGAAGCAGGCAAGGCATTGGGATTCCAAGTCATTCTAATTAGTCACCACGACGTTTCGCATTTTGAGCAATTCGCAGACCGTATCTACTACGTTAACCAAAATGCTGATGGACACATTGAGGTGCAGCCATTCTGCATGTCAGCGGTACATAGAGATAGCGCCAACTCATAGCGCGAGATGAGTATTGGCGAGTGTGCTTGCAAATGGCGGTAATTGAAGCATGAGGTAGTTTATGACTCTTTCGGCGACCTCTCACGATCCTCCGCTAGGCGCCCAGCTACAGGGCATATCGCCATAGTCGGAGGCGGAGGGAGAAAAGCCAGAACAACTGATTTCCTTGCAAGCCGTAGAGGGATGCGTTCAGTAGAAACAGATTCTTGTGGCGAATAACGACACCGTTTTTACATGCATCGGAAGGCCCGAACGAAGGCGACAATCGCTCATCGAAGTGACATGGCCTGCCATTCACATTGCAAAAGAGCTAATACGTTGCTAGATCATCTGAAGTAACCTCGAGTACGTTTGCGATACCGACAAGCGTTTTCTGACGTATTGCGTGTCCTTTGCCTTGTTCTATGCGAGCGATCGTCTTCGCATCGCAAACGGTTGCAAAGTCCTCCCGTCGTAGACCTCGTTGCTTCCGAAGACGTCTAATTGATGCACCGATACCTTGCTCCGACTCAGTTCGTTCTTTCTTCTTCCGACGACGATATTTCGGATCGTATTCATAAAGAATCGCATCAGATGCAGCCTCATACTCTCCAAATCGAATCGTCTGACCGTAATCGATTACTTCAAAATCATCGAAGTCTGGGGCGGTACCGTCTCCCGATACTGGAAATGCCGAGAAGGGAACCACGATTGAATCAAGCGTGCCTCGCCACAAATTGACCGTTTGGCTGTCCTTATCGACGGAACCACCTATAAATAGATCTTCTCTGTTCTTGGCCCCGAGTACCTCGCCGAGTTCCTCCGAAGAAAGGAATCCACCATCAGAGCTGAATGCAACGCGATCAAAGACTGCGCATAGTGCCGTGACGAGCTCAAGACGTGGCTTGAAAAGTAGTATGGCACGTCCCAATCGCTTAGTTGGCCATTTCAGGGTCTTCAGTAGTTCAAGGGTCATGCCCTGATCGTCGCTGATCCAAAGTGTGTGCTTTCCAGCAGTTGGAATTGATTCCTGGATACGTACCTGCGAGGACACTTCAACAGTCTGAAGAGAGCCGTATCGCTGTCCCTTGTTCCGCGGTGGAGTTAGCAGAAGTGCGTTAGACATTGATCTATTCCTCATCCCCTTCGACAGGGTTGCCCGGATACTTCTCATTCCATTTATCGCAAATCGATTGCCAATTCTCCTCGACGAACGTCATCAGCTTCTCGGGGACTTCGTCGGGCCTAGGGTGATCGTCCATAAAACCGTGAGTTCTGAGGTTGATACGCCATGCATCAGTCCTTCGAAGAATCGTGACATGCGGTGGTTCTCTGGCTTCTTTGTCTCGAATCTTCAGTTTCCAGCGATCTGCCTTAAGATCACTGGGTAGCCGTATCTCTGTCGGCACGGCATCACAGCCTATTTCCTTGTCTGTTGCTGCCCTCGACATCTAATAATATGTCCCGTTTTGATATTCGTCAATACGGGACATTATATTCGCACTTTTACGCTACTTCGGTACTTTTTCGACGTTTCACAGCACTCATAGGGCTTCCACTCGCACCGAGCCATTGCGGTGGAATAAATAATGGAATAATATCAGTCGACAATTTAATCCGACGGACCGCTACCGGCGCCCACCCGAAGCAGGAGGTTCCAATGGGACTGTTTGAATTTGTGACGGAGGAGTTGGTTGATGAAGAGGCCGCGATAGCCGCGACGAAGCCGGTTTGGGCGGATTTGGCCAAAGTATGGAAGCAATCGTGGCGACGGTGGCACAAACTCAGTGAGGACAATCGGCGGCGGTTGCTGGAAACGCCGACGGCGCGTCCTGTCATGCTTAATGCATTTGCGCAGTCTTTCGCGATCGAGCGATTCTCAGGTCGGGAGAGCGAAGGGCTGGTCGTCTGTGATGCGTTGCCCCACGTATTTGCCTTCTACATTGATGACAGGATTCTGATTCGCTTCAACGGCCTCAACAATGGACACATCGTCCACCTGGATGCAAGCCACAGCCAATTGAAGCGAGACTACTTCAGTCAGGAGCCGATTAGAAAGATTAACAACGACGCGACGCGATTGACGGTGGGTTACACACTCGATGCGTTGCGGACGGACATGGCGAGCATCGAGGTCTCCTGTCAGGTCGGCAATGACCTCGTCTATCATTTCCCTATTGATGGACGAGATAAGGTTTCTCTGCCACTTCCTACTCCAAAGGAACCTCCCACACCTAAGATGCCAAACGCAGCGCTGACAAAGAAGAATCCAAAATAGCATGGCCAAGCAGTTCAACAAAGAAATCTTTATTGTCGCCCGTGGTTGCCGTGGCATTAGTCAGGCTGACTTCGCGAAAAAGATGTCATGGTCACAGGGCAAAGTATCCAAGGTCGAGCATGGCTTCTTGTTCGTGGATGAGGAAGAAGTATTGAAGGTTGCGCAGTGCTTAGCATTCCCCGCCGAGTTGTTTTATGAGGACTCGGAGGTCACTGGATTCGGATCTTGTTGTCAGTATGACCGCAAGAAACTCAGCACACCGGTTCGACGCCTCAGCCAGCTCCATGACGAGATCAATATTCGCCGAATCCAAGTCGGCCGCCTCCTGCGGGGTGTTGATCTACCTAATGAGCTGAACTTCCCTGATTTGGACGTCGATCGCTTTGGCGGTCCAGAGGAAGTCGCCCGTGTGCTTCGTGCAACATGGCAACTTCCACGCGGACCGATACGCAATCTAATCAACGTCGTGGAGTCGGCCGGAGGTATCGTCGTCATGTGCGACATGCCTATTCCCACGATCGATGCGGTGAGTCAGCGTTCGCGCGGCCTCCCTCACATGTTCTTTCTTGACAAGAACAAGCCTGTGGACCGGTGCCGATTTACGCTGGCCCACGAGATCGGGCACTTAGTAATGCACAATGTTCCGACACCGGAAGCCGAGTCTGAAGCAGATCGCTTTGCAGCGGAATTTCTTATGCCAATGAATGAGATAAAGAATGAGCTTCGAGACTTGACACTGCCGAAAGCAGCTCAGCTCAAGCTGAAGTGGCGTGTTTCGATGCAAGCACTGATTTATCACGCGAAACGAATTGGGGCAATCACCGATCAACGATATAAGTCCCTCTACGTTCGAATTAGCCAGCTCGGGTATCGAAAAAACGAGCCTAACCCTCTTCAACCAGAAAAGCCGAAGATGCTGCGGTCGATTATTGACCTCTATCTGAATGAACGAGGGTTCGATTTGCGCCAATTGAGTGCTGCCGCATTGTGTCTTGAAAAGGAGTTCAAAGCAGAGTTTCTCGACAACGGACCGCAACTCAAGATCATTTAGGCCCGCACCTCGCACGGGCGCGAACTGCCTCGAGCTAGTCAACGGTCGTGGCAACTCACTTTGCGTCAAATCTAGAAGTCCTGTCGCGATCAAATTGCTCACTGTACTGGACGTGGATTGCGAAGCACTTGTGTTAAGTTAACTTCAGGCTCGCGGCCTACGGTGCGGATAACTTCCCAACCGTCCCATTGCACCGCATCAAGGTCAAGCTCCCGTGATGGTATGCACATGATCGTTTGAAATTGGTTGGTTGAATCCAAAAAATGATGGGAATAGAACTTAAAGAATCCCTCAAATACGATTGTTGGGCAACCATCGAGGATTAAAAGGGTTGGATGGAAACGACCCGAAACTCGGGCCGCTGCAGTAGCGAATTCGATGAAAACCCGTTCGGTTTCTCGTCCCGATAGTAAGCTTAGGGGAAGGCCGGGGACGGTTCCATCCACGTCGGCGCACAGAGTTTCTTTGCCCTCCATTTGCACGAACCGCACATTACGGACCTTGGCGTGTGGGAAAACATTAACATCAGTCGCCAGGCGGCGGATCATCCCGCGAGAAACGTCAAGTGCATTTGCCAGCCAGTAGACATCACTCTTGCGCTCGTCGAGCGTTGGACGACCAAGCCGCAATATACGAATGCCTACTGGGTTGAATGGAACTCGTTGGCCGTCGATAGCGAATCTTCGCTCACCATTGGGAAGGATCTCGGCCGAAATCTCTATCGGGGAAGGGTTTAAGTACGAGATGCGAAAGGCTAATGGCGGTCGGGGGCGGGCCCACCGCCGTAAGTAATCCGGTTGAAATACTCCGGCAATCCACTCGCAGAGTGCAGACTTGCCGGTCGCATTGTTGCCATAGAGTAAATTTAGCTTTGCAAGCGTTACGCTCTGCTCCCTGGCAAAGACCGGACTTCGATCGATTTGCATCTTGTGGATCCAGCCGATGGGCGCATACAGGCCTTGATGTTCCCTCGCGATACGGGCTTCTTGAAGCGCCTTATAACTCAGGAGAGTTTCGGAAACGTAGCCTGTCCCTGCATTATTGTCGATTAGCGTAGCGTGGTCAGAGCACAACCAGATCCCATTTTCTGGACTCCTAACCTCCTCATCTGTAAGACCTCTTCGGCCTCTGGGGCCTCCGGCGGAAGCGCTGAATATGTGGGCGGCCTTTCCCGTCAGGGTTTTCGCAGTTCCTCCCCGTTCTGCGCTAGCCGTGTAACGAGAGCATGTCGGGAAACTGCATTGGTGCCCCGCACGATCCGCAATGAGGCGTTTGGTCACAGGTGAAAACTCGACACGACTCATTGACTTTCCTTTCGACCTTTTCACCGGATGGCCCAACGGTCGCGATGGCTCCAGTAATTGTTCCCTTAATCAGGCACCTCGAAAGCCTAGCAAGGATGGACAATTATTGCGATTCATTTTTGCCAAGCAACTTCTGCCAATGACACAGCTCCTAATCACGAGAAGAAAATCTCCGCCCCTCACTGGATCCACAGCAGGCACGGCGGTCGCAGCCGATAAAACCTCGGCAAGTGCACAATTCACCGCGAAAGTGTGCAGCGGTGCCTGGCCGTTGGGGCCATTGACTGCAGCAACAAGTGGCAGCGGAGACTTTACCCGTTACAGATGCCGGCAGACTTCTTTTCATCTAAATTGCATTCTGCAATCGCACTTCGAGGGGGATATAATCACGTTATTATAAACCGGCAACTCATCAGAGTAATTGTGGATGTGATAGATTGCAGGGGTACCGATCGGTCCACGGGGACTTACGCCTGCATGCGCCGGTGTTGTGAGTACAAGTTGCTGCAAGACCAACGTGCTAGAAATGACGCGAGAACTTTCTCAACGACTGACGACATTGCGTCGCAATCATGCGACTTGGCTACTTCTTGCTTCACGTAATGGACCTTTGATTCTCGCCAGTCTGAAATCATTAATCGAAGCGCAGCCAAGTGGGATCGATTTCGAGGAAGCGGTGGTCCGACTGTCGAGCTCGTTTGCTGATTATGGGAACGATCCCGAATTTGAACTTGGTGACGACTACTCCCTGTCAGCGCGACGAGAGCTCAAGCAATGGGTGAAGCGAGGTCTCGTCGTAGAACGCGAAGGGCTACTGTTTCCGACGGATGCATTGCAGCGCGCGCTGCATTTCCTCGATTCGCTGGAAGATCAAGCGATGACTTCGACCGCTTCGCGGCTAGCAACGGTGCAGCGAGCGATCGAGAATCTGGATACGCAGTTAAGTGCAAACCAGTCCAGTCGCGAGCAATTCATCAAAGCGCGCATTGACTTGCTGGCAAAGGAGCTGGCCGATGTTCGAGCCGGCAAGTTCGAGGTACTCGATGGGTCGCACGCCGAAGAGGGAATTCGGGAAGTTTACCAACTCGCGATCAGCCTGCAAGCCGATTTTCGTCGTGTGGAGGATTCTTATCGAGAGGCAGACCGTGCGCTAAGGCAACGCATCATCAGTGAAAAGCATAATCGCGGCGAAATCGTCGACGAACTTCTCGGCGGTCACCAAGCACTTGTGCAAACGCCGGAAGGCCAGGTGTTTGAAGCCTTCCATCAGCAGCTCATTAAATCGGCTGAGCTCGAACAGATGAAGATTCGACTTCGCTCGATTTTAAGCAACACAAATACCGACCGGGCATTGCAGCGAAAGCAAAGGGCAGACCTGCGTCAATTGGTCTCCCGTTTGGTTCAAGATTCGGAACGGGTCATTCAGGCCAGGGCGAGAAGCGAGCGCGACGTGCGTGGGTTCCTCAAGTCGGGGCTCGCTAATGAACAAATGCGAGTTGGGGCTTTGTTGCAGGACATTTTTCAAGTCGCATTGGAAGTCGATTGGCAATCACAGAACTTGCGTCGCTCGCCGAGCCCGCTACCTCCCTTACCCGTCGCAATTCCAAACCTGCCGCTCATCGAACGGTTGCTCTTAAAGCAGATATCTCAGGATGGTGGGGTTGACCTTGACCTTACAGTATCGGTAGCAGATCCGACGAAAATGGACGACGAATTCTGGCTGGCCTACAATGCGTTGGACAGAGCTCAATTGTTTGTGTCTACACTTGCGACACTTCAGACGTTAAACCGGCCGCTTACATTGGGCGAATTGGTAAAAGCCATTCCGCCCACGCACGATCTGGAGATACTGGCCTATTGGCTCACAATGGCTCGCCAGGCGGGTGTTCAACTCGAAGATTGGGAAGAAGCAATCGACCTATTTGATGACTCGAATGGAGTTTGCACGCGCTTCCATGTACCCGGTCTGCATCTTTCTTACGCGCCGGCAGCGGAGTTGGATTCAGGAAACTTGGAATGAACAATATTTTCGACCGCCTGGCTTCCGGAAGTAGTGTGGCTTCCGACAATGACGACCATCCTGAGATTAAACCGGTCGTTGAGATCGCAGGGCATGATGTGGATGGCCAAACTCCGCCCCATGTCAAACTTGTGACGCAAGAATTGCTCAGGCATGGGTTTGTTGAGGAAGCACAGAAACGTGAAGTGTTTGGACTCGCGGTCGCCCACGAACGCGCAATTGCTGCAGCGTTGGAACCGCTGGATCTCGGATTGCGTCTCGATACGCATCGAGGCGTGGCGTTCTTAGTCGTGGAGCGGAGCGCGCGCGAATCAATTGAAAATGATGAGTTATGGGCGCACCCATTGGTCCGCCGTCAGAGGCTGACCCTCGAACAATCACTGCTCGTCGCTATTCTGCGGCAAGCTTTCATAATTCACGAGCAAGAGTCGGGCATCGGTCAAAATGATGCGACGATCTCGGTTCACGATCTTCTGCCGCAGTTCTCGACCTATTTCGGCGACTCTGGAAGCGACGCGAAAAACGAGAGTCGACTATTGAATTTGCTCGATCAATTGAAACCTCACGGAATCGTGTCCGAAGTGGACACAAAGCAAGAAGTCACCATTCGACCTTTGATTGCCTATCTGGCTAATCCTGAATCATTGGAGGCGCTTCTGAAAGTGCTCCGCGACCAGTCGCGAGTCGTAACTACGGAGGAACATGACAATTGATACGTGAACTCAAGTTGAACGGTGAGCAAGGAGAGCTCTTGATTGCGAACGGCGAGGCCGAAATCAAGGACACGACCTACCGCCTGACGCAACTTGAGGTCTACAACTGGGGACCGTTCAATGGGCTGCATTGTGCTGAATTCGATCCTCTCGGGACCGCAATCATCGGGCCGACCGGCAGCGGTAAAACCACGCTTGTCGATGCCTTGATGACTCTGTTGGTATCGCAGCCACGGTACAACCTCGCTTCAACCGGCGGTATCGAAAGCGATCGCACGCTTATTTCCTATGTCCGCGGTGTATTAGGAGGCGATGGCACGGATGGATGCGAGGAGGTCATACGTCCAGGCAAGACGATTACAGGAATATGTGGAACGTATCAAGGAGGAGGAGACCCGCTTCGCTTAGCCGGGCTTCTATGGACAGATGGCACGAGTAATGCAGCGGAAGATCTCAAGCGACGCTGGATCTTTTCACAGGCGGAAAACCAGTCGCTGGGACAATGGCTGCAACAATTGTACGAAGAAGGCCTTCGCGAATTAATGCGGTCGGGCCGAGAAACCGCTAAGCTTCGCATTTTTGAAAGCAAGCAAGCCTACTTGGCTCATGTGAGAAAGTTTTTCGATGTAGGCGAGAATGCATTTACACTTCTCAATCGAGCAGCGGGCCTGAAGCAACTTACCAGTATTGACGAGATCTTTCGCGACCTTGTCCTGGAAGATCATTCCGCATTCGAGCGCGCGCTGGAAGTGGCCGGTGAGTTTGACAATTTGGCCGGCATTCATAACGAATTAGAAATCGCCCGACGGCAGCAAGAGTCGCTAATTCCAATCGCCGAAGAGCATCAAAGACTATTGAAGGCGCAGGAAAGGGTAGGCCGATGGAAATTGCTAATACGGATCCTGCCGATCTGGTTCGCCATAGCTGGAGATGAGAAGTGGTCGGAGGTACTTGAACTGATATGTCGTGAGACCGAGGATCTGCAACTGCAGTTGCGTGTCGAGCGAAACAAAGAGACGGACTGCCGTGTTCGTGTGGATGCAACTCGCGAACGGTATCTGAAGCTAGGCGGCGATGTAATTGGTGAATTGGAGCACACACTCGCCGCGCAGAAAGTCCTTGCGCAGGAAAGAGCAAGGCACGCTGCTGACTATTGTCGGATGGTTGGGGCGCTCAAACTCAGTGATGAGCTGAGTCAAGAATCGTTACGTCGTAACCAGACTCTGCTAATTGGAAAGCGTAACGATTTGCAGACGATACGCGATAAGCGACATGACGATACATTGGCCGCGCTTTCTCGGCAACATGATCAGCAGAGTAAACTCGATCAGATTGTCTCGTTGCTGCAAAAGGCAAGAAACCGCCCTGGCTCAAACATCCCGCCTCAGTTCCAGGATTTCCGTGCTGATTTGGCTGCGGAACTATCTTTGGCCGAACGTGACTTACCATTTCTTGCAGAATTAGTGGAGGTTAGGGCGCAGGAATCAGCATGGCGTGGGGCGATTGAACGAGCAATCGGTTCGGACCGATTACGGATCCTCGTCCCGGAGCATTTGCTGGACGCCTCACTCCGCTGGGTCAATCAGCGAGATAATCGACTTCACGTGCGTTTGCAGCGAGCCCGAGCTAACGAGGCACCAGCGTCTTTCTTTTCTGATAGTTACACACTCAAATTGACTTTCAAGGAACATAAACTACTTACAAGTGCCAAGGCTTTGTTGGCCGGTCGCGATCTTCACTGCGTGGCGTCGCCTAGCGCATTGCGCGATACAGAACGTGCGCTGACAGTCCAGGGGATGATCTCCGGCCGACACGGCAAGTTCGAAAAGCAAGACCAACGCCGGCTGGACCAAGACTGGATGACCGGATTCGATAATAAAGACCAGCTTGAAACCTTTGCCAAGCAGTCGCAGGCGTTGCGGGAATCGGTTCAGCAATTGAGTGTTGAATCGAAACAGCACCGAGAAGCATTATTGCTTCTCGATCAACAACTGGCACTGATCGACAAGCTCATGACCTTAGAGTTTTCGATGATTGATCTCCCCGGAGCTGAGGCGGACGTAGCTCGCTCTAAAGAGCGGCTGACCACTTTGCTTGATCCAAAGTCCAACGCCAGTCAGGCAAAGTCCGTATATGAGTCGGAGCAACTGCAGTTCGATGCCGCCCAAGAATGTGTCCGCGGCTTAGAGAGGGATATTGCCGTATTGGATACCAGGCGATCGCAGGCGATGGAGGTACGAGAAAAGGCGCGTGCAAGAATAGGTCAGGGCTTGTCTGAGGACGAACGGCAGTTAGCGAGCAGGCATCTAAGTATATCACCGGCTTTGTCGGCCATGGATCTTAGTGATGCGGAACGCGACCGGCGCGAAGTGCTCGACACAAAGTACGCGGATCAGGTTAGTCGTGTCACAGAAATTCAAAAGCAACTTGTTCAGTTCATGGAACGGGCACGCCGCGTGGATACTGGAGCATTGGTGGACGTGGGCTCGGATATCAATGATATTCCGCACTTTCTCAACCGGCTGCGACTATTGAACGAGGAAGCGTTACCCGACAAACGCCGTCGATTTCTGAGTTATCTCAACAGCTCGTCCGACCAAGGAGTGACGCAGCTCTTGGCCGGTATTGACGAGGAAGTCGATGCTATCGAACTGCGGATTAAGGAACTAAACCATACCCTAGCTAAGGTCGATTTCAGGTCAGGTCGATACCTGCAATTGCAGCCGCAGCGCATTAAGCATGAACGTCTGCGCGCGCTGGAAACTGCCATGCGGAAAGTGCGCAGCGCGGCGCTAAAAGATGATGAAGGAGAAAGTCACTACAAGGCACTCAAGGACTTGGTGGAGATTCTTCGGGATGCAGGTGGCAACCGTCGACAATTGGGATCCAGAGCCATCCTAGATCCTCGTTATCGATTACAATTCTTTGTTGTCGAAGTTGATCGAATGACTGGCAACCAGTCGGTGCCTAGAACTGGTTCGCAAAGTGGCAGTGGAGGTGAGAAAGAATTGATGGCGAGTCACATTCTAACGGCCTCGTTGAGCTACGCGTTGTGTCCGGCCGAAGCATCCTATCCACTTTATTCGACGGTCGTATTGGACGAAGCGTTTTCAAAGAGCTCACCATCCGCAGCGGGTAGAATTGTCGAGGCGCTACGAATCTTTCATTTGCATCCTATTTTTGTCACGCCTAATAAGGAAATCGGGCTCCTCAAGCAGCATACCCGCAGAGTAATCTGTGTTCAGCGGCCGGCCAAAGAAGCCAGCCTTGCTTCGATTTCATGGGAACGATTGGAGGAGCTCGCTCGCCAACAATGAAGTCGCCAGCGGAATTGAAAGCGAAATTGCGACGTCAATGGGAAAACCGGTCGGTTCGGGAAGCTCGGCTCTTGGGAGCAGAGGACGCGTGGCCCGTTGCTTTGTCCATCGGCCGTCCCTCGGCAACGCTTCTCAATTCAGACCTCGATGCCGTGAAGCGTCACGTGGACTCCTGGATGCGTCTGAAGGTGGGCGACGTCGTTTGGGAGTCAATTCAGTACCGTGCCGTCCATGAAACTGTCAGAATACCAACACTGTGGAAACTTAACAGACCGAGTGAATGGGTAGAGGCATGCGGCGACCCCGTCATGAGGTATGAGTTTGAGAGTTTGGCAACACTCGTCGAGTGCACAGATCCAGTCTTTCATTCACTTTTCGTACGGAGGCGATCACTTTGGCGAAATAGAGCATTGGATGAAATTGTGCTCGCCGCACGGGTCGCAATGGCACTTACGCCTGGTGTGGCCGCAGGACGACCGCTTCGAGCCTTGTCGATCGTGGGAATCGATACAAAGTTCTTTGAACGCAATGCAGGCCTAGTAACGGCCCTGCTCGATGTGCGATTTGATGACGAGGTTGGGGAAATTGGCTTACACGCGTTTCTCGGCGCAATGATGGAAGGGGACCATTGGCTGCTAGTTATCGACCTCGATGGTACATTGCTTCCATTTCGACAGCAGAGAGTTCGCAGTTCAGAGCTTGGTGCACGGATGCCACCCGGCAATCGCTTATTAATAGTCGAAAATGAAAAGTGCCAGTATCTCCTGCCAACTGTTCCAGACACCATTGCGGTGCTAGGAGCTGGATTTAATCTCGGCTGGACTCAAGCAGAATGGCTTTCTGCGAAGCATGTCGCATACTGGGGCGATATTGACACGTGGGGCCTACTATACCTTGCAAAAGTCAGGACCAACATTGGTCATGTCAAAGCATTGATGATGACGTCAGAAATCTTTGACATGCATGCGCACGCCACAGTGCATGAGCGAGTTATCGCGGATGAAACACCGCCAATTGGCCTGACTGAAACTGAAGAGTCTCTGCATAAGCGACTCTTAAGCGAGACAAATGGCCGTCTCGAACAAGAATTTATTCCAGTGCAAGTAGTTCAGAGTGCAATTACTGGTTGGTTACAGTAGCCATATGCTCAATATGTGACGTCATAAGGGCAGGAAGGGCCGTCGGTGCGCAAGCGGGCGGCCCTTTCTACATCTGGCGAGATTACGGCGAAATTTCGGATTGAGTTCTCAGCTTGCCGAGGACTATCCTGTCATCATACGCTAGGCGGCCAAGGCGACGACTGGCTGCCAACGCGGAGAGCCGTCGGCGCCAAGCCGTCGGCTCTTCTAATCCAACCAGACGGCTGCCCACGATCCTCCGCTTCTCTACGTCAGATTATTAAGCCGCCCACGATCATTACGTTCTCGCGCTTGCGAAACTCTCGGCAGCTCAAGCAACGGTGCTTCGAACCTCGCCCCGGAACACTTTCCTGGAACTCGCGAAGACGGCTGCTGAGTAGGCGGTAACGGCCTTCGCACTTCCAAATGGAATAGAGGTTGATTCGGAAGCGCTTCGTCGACCAATCAATCGCTCGATGTGGTTTCTGCTCGTGAGCGAATCCGCACCAGCGCTGATTTTGCTACCTGTGTCTCAAATGCACCGGCTGGACCGGCCGCGAACTCCTCAATGAGCTTGCGCGACTCCTCCGTATTGAGCTGCTCCGCAAGGAGAATCCCCAGAATCGGTCGCCTTGCTTTCGGTAACATCGGCCGTGAAGCTGCATCCAGCAACTGCTCATAGTACGTCCGTGCTTCGTCGGTCGGAGCCTTCTCCCGTGCCTGCTTAAGAGCAAGCATCATGGGCGATACTGGCGACGAACCGTCGGCCAGGTCGTGCTCGTCTACCGGCAGCGATGCCAAGGCATTTTCTAAAAATGCGGCAACGCCTTTATTCGCCTCACCTTGACTGAGGTTGTCTTTCAGTAGCGCAGTCGCCTGGGCTGGGTTGCGGAGCAGATGATGCCATGCAAGTACTGGAGTCCTACCTGCTGCCAGTAGCTCATCCCAGCAGCGCTTAGCAGTTTGCTTGTTCAGGGGAATCGGTTGGACGACTAGATCCCATGCCGCGCGCGTACTCCACAGGTATACGCTGCCATCGGGGTGCCCCGTAGCCAGCATCGTTCCATCATCCGAGAAGGTGATTGCCGTGACGTCGCAACCGGCATCGAAGCTGTCGAGTTTGTATCCATTAAACCCGTTCCAGATCTCAACACGATCGTGTTCGCAAACTGTGGCTGCCAGCCGGCCATCGCGCGTGATCGCAACGGCAGAGAATGCACCGAAATAGCTATGCATTTCACGATCGACTCGGAGCCGTTCCCAGCCCGTTGCCACGTCCCACAAAATTAGATGAGTCGAGCCCCACTTTTCTCCATAGGGACGAGGTGTTTGATCATCACTGACGACGGCGGCAAGCAAGATTCCATTGTCGTCGAATGCGAACCGACCCATCGCCGGCAGCGGAAGTCGATTCGTTGTCAGCTGGGCAGTCCAATCGTCGAGCACAAGTTCCACGTGCCCCCGATCGATGGAGCCGTCGGGGCGCTTGCTGGGTGGCACAACTTGTTCGAGCCGAATTAGTCGTGTGCCACCCAGCGTAAGACCGCGTATCGCCGTTGAAGGATCGAAACGTCGTTCGGAATCGACGACTGGCAGTTGTTGTTCATTCACCACAGCTCCGTCAGCGACATTCCAGCGGCGGTTATACCCACCTCGGAAGTTCTCCACGCCAATGAAAGTCTTTCGATCGACGGATAACTGAATTTCTGCAAAGTACTTGTCGGTCGCGGTCTCAATCTCTCGCTCGATGGCTCCGGAGTCGATCGCTTGTAGTCGGATCCCACCGCCTTTGATCCCAGAAATCAGCGCCCTGTCATCGCTTACCGCGGAGACAGTGGGTGTGTGATACCACTTCTCAAAAACGGTTCCGGGTGCTCCCGTGCCTACGTTCCAAGCCTGTCGTTTGTCACGACTGCCCACCAATAGCGTGCGTCCATCGGGCGTGAATGAAAGCCGTTCAACGGCGAGAATATGATCGGGGATTTCGCGATGGAGCTTGCCAGTGGCCGTATCGATCGGCGTAAAGACAGATCGACCACCCGCTAGAAACATATAGCGACCATCCGGCGAAATCTCGGGCTGGTCCAAGGAATACGTCCCCGGAGGGTCGACCGAGCTGATCATCGTTCCCGATTCCACATCGTAGATCGCCACTTGGCGATTCCAGAGCCACTGGTCGCGGTTCTTCCAGAAGACGAATCGCCGTCCATCGGAAGAAATCGCAGCCTCATTGAGGCCACCTCGGAATTCTTCGGGAAGCGGAATTGTGCCACCCGTTTGCTTGTCGTTCGTTGTGTCCCAGAAGATGATCGATTTATCGGCCGGTGAGTAAGCCGCGAGCAATGTCCCCTGGGGATTGCCGGCCAAAACATCCATTCGCTGGTATATCTTCGTTCGTCCCAATTGATCGCCGGTTCGGACGTCGTATCGGTCGATGAAGAGGTTGTCCCAGAGCGTCGCTACACCGGCGTTGGAAATCCTACCTTCGCCCCCTTTGCCGATTCCTATTTCTTTCCGAAATGTTCGCTTGCCGGTTGTCGTATCCCAGACGGCGAAATGATTGTAAACCTCCGTCATGAACAGCCACCGACCATCAGCCGACAGGCGAAATGTTGTTGCGCCCCGCTCATCCACGACGTCTTCAAGATGGACCGTCCGAAGTAGGTGGCCGCTTGCGACATCAAATCGATAGACTTCCATGCGGCGCTGCTCCAAAACCAGGAGCGCTTTGCCGTCGACAGCAAATCCAATGCAACTCCCCTGAATCGCACCGGAGAAGTCGTGCAACAACTTTCCATCAGGAAACGACCATAGCCTAACTTCTTCCCAGTTCGCGCCGGCAACCAGTTTGCCATCCGGCGAGAAGCAAAATGTGGGGCCATTGCCGCCTTTCGACGTCAGCCGGAAATCAGATGTCCTCAGCCGCTGAACGGGCAATTTCGATTGACCGAACCCCGAGGTGCCTGCGGCGACTGTGATGGCCGCGCTAATGACCGCAATTGCAGTGATCCAAGAATTTGGGCTGAATCTCAAAGTGCCACCGCAAAGCGTGGAAATTGGCGAATTGCATCCTCGATCCCAATGTTAATCCTGTTCTGCCCGAGTGCCAATTGTCGTGGACATACACTCTTCTAGTATCGGAGGTCCGTTCGGCGGAGATACGCGCTTCGTTACCAAGACAATTTGCAGACGGCGGGAACTCCACTAATAGCGGGTACTGCCAAATGGACAACTGAGAAGTAATTGTGTTGCTCCGGTGCTCTTTCTTAATAATCGTACAAATAGCGGCAAGCCAATGGCGCCCGAGCGAAATGCCGCCGATTTCTTGCCAACTACTAGGCATTGGCGCGACCTCCGCATTAAGGCGCCGATTATTCGTAGCGAGGGAAGATCGTTCCGGGATTGCCACGGTTCACTTATCGCGTGTCGCGTCATCGCCACCTTTTGTCGCCATCTTTGCAAAAATCCGAATTACCCGAGAGTTAGTGACCGGTTTAATAGCCTGCCACATGGGGTATGCTTTGACATCCGCCCGATTTAGCTGCGGTCGATATCGACTGATTTATCTCGCTTAACCCACGGCATCAACATGGCTAATTACGCATTTGAATTTCGCACCGCTTTTCCTGGCGTCGAGTTTCAAGAGATCGATGTGGAATTGCCGTGCCCGCCCGCGACCCGTGCCTTGCTTAGGTCGTCTGCGGGCGCAGGTAGTATTCTCAAGATCCAACTCGAACATTTGGACTCTGATGAAGAGGCGCTGGCACGCGCGATGTCCGTCGCCGATCACATCGCGTCCGTCTTGTCCTTCGGCGTCCCAAACGGTCATTGGAATTCCTGGGAACTCGACCATTGGTCGAAGAACGCAGACGGACACGAATCGCTGTCTCAAAATCTCAATCTTGTCGAGCACGTTGAATGTGTGATCGGCTTGGGCCCGCAGAATCGAGACGCTATTCGAACTCTACTGGCGCAGCGCGCATACGCTGGCCTGACATATTACAATCAGTTCCGATACGCTGTTGGGTTATCAGACGCTCTATCCAGATTTATGGCACTCTATGGAATCGTGCTAGCAATTGTGGGCGACAAGCAAGAGGATGTGGATGCGACTGTCCTAGCCATCGAACCGAGCGTGGCCACGAATCCTCCGCACAGACAACGGGCGTCCCGCGTTCCTGAAACCGTCTACACCCGGCTTCGCAATCAAATTGGACACCCAAGAGGGGTCGCGCTCGACGAAACAGTTGGTGAAATGAAATCGCACTTGGGCGGCTTGACTGCAATTGCAAGAACGCTGATTTCGCGGCAGCTCGAAGAAGCACCGTCCATTCCCTGACGGGATGCCGACCGAATAGAAGTGACGTATAATATAGCCGTCAATGTCGTTGACATACACGATAAACCAGTGAAGACAGCCAACGGAGAAATGCTACTGGCCGACTGAGGCCCATCAAATAACTGAGACGACGCGCGAGCGTCAAGTTACTGCTTCCCGCAAAACGACCAACTTGGGCTTCGGCCCTCGATCCAAAGAAGCAGCACCTTGAGCCGCGCCCCGCAAGGGGCGCTGGCCATGTGCTGTTCTTTGGACCCCTTGGTCGGGGTTGCGGGAGCCGCCGTGGTTCAGCGCCCTTTTTTGTGCGCTGAACTGAACCTGCGAGAGGGGGAAGTTCAAATGCGAAGTCGATGCGTATTGATTCTCGTCCTGTTCTGTCTTTACACAACCACCGCACGGGCCGGCTATTGGGATACCGACCAACCTGGCAAGCTCCGTGATTGGTGCGAGCGGCCGTTGAAGTCTGCGTCTCTGAATCTGCACCGCGATCCAGTCAAAAAGTTGACGGAGGATTTGCGCAAGCAGTTGGAGCGGATGAAGATTACTGGTGCGAAAGCGCAAGTCGCCTTGGAAGTCGACAAGGTGACAATTCTCGTCACGCACAACTTCCCCCGTCCCAAACGCGCAACTGTCGGCGGAATGGTAATGAACGGCGTCGTCGTACATCGTACTGAGCGCGTGGAATACGGTTGGCAGGTTCACGTCTCCGCCCGGAAGGGAAAGCTCGTCACCAGTTCGAGCCGGCCTATCAGCGAAGACTATTCCTACTGATTGCTGATTGGAGGGGGGATTTATGGCTCAAACCTGTCTGCAATGTTCAGGATCATTCAACGATTCGGCGCAATTCTGTCCCGGTTGCGGATATGCCTCGCCACCATCCGATGCCTTACCAGTTGAGACGGCTACGGTGCAGGCGAACGTCGATGTCAGCCGACCGCGCGATTCGTTGTCATTTACAAATCCGAATAGCCTGATGCTGGCATTCGTTGTGTTCGCGGGGATGGTCACGGTCGGTCTTGGTATGAATGGATCGAAATCGACCTGTCCAACCGCATGGAAGCCTGTAACGCCGGCGGTCGCCACGCCGCCAAAGCCTGATCCTGCAGAAAATCTCCGCGCCGTATTCGACGAAGTGGCGACATCCGTCGCGCCCGTCGCCATCCATGCAAGTTTGATTCCGCACGACCTTTTGGATCGTGAACGAATGGAGCACATGATTCGCGGCCGGTTGGAGAATCAACTTGGCGACGGCTGGACCGTGGAAGCAACTTGCTATGCCGGCTGGTGCCACATCAAGCTCATTCATTCCATTGGAGAGATTTGGATCGACGCCGACGAAGGCATTGCAGAGAAGTCCGTTTATCTCAATTAGCACGACACTTCGGGAGGACCAGAGAATGCGTAAGTTCACACTGTCGATGATTGTGCTATTCCTTGCAGCAAACACTGCAATGGCCGATCCGCGAGCTGCGATCAACGACGTGAAGAAGTTTAGCGGTAAACTTCGGGAATTTGTGGTTGTCGCCAGTCCACTTGTGGGCGATCGCACCGAAGCGGCCAAGATCAGACGCAGCCTCAGTCAAATGCTGGACATGCTCGAAAAACATTACAAGTGCAAGGCTACCAAGACGGTCGAAATCGACTCGAACAAGCGAGCAATCACGATCACGTTTGTCAGCAAGACGAATCCGGTGATTTCGTTCATCGTTGTCGCGCAGAATGACAATTTGATCCTGGAACAAGCGACGATTGGCGGATTCCGAGTGGTAAACATCGACCCCTACGGATTAGACCAATGAGCGCCAGCTACAATAGAAAAGATATGGACCAGCAACGCGAAGAAGAGTTCCTGTTATACATTGCGGCTGGCACCGATCCGCTGACGGCGCTTGCAGCGTTGCCGCGCGATCGACAAGCCGATCCGACACCCACGGCTGCCAAACTAACGACGGAGAGAGACTTGGATTTGTTGTCGTGGATCGTCCTAATTGTCTTTGCGGCGTTTTCGGCTTGGCTAGTCGCGCTGTAGCGCGATGTGTCTTGGCCTTGTCCCAAAGAGACACTGCGGCGCAGGTTTGATCCCGGCTCATCGTCGCCCTTGACGGCCACGCTGATGATGCACGCGCAATAATCTATGGATGCGAGCGGATTCTCATGGCGTCACCGAAAAAGTGTAGTGATTGGCAATTCGATCACTCAATCGCAATGTTAATGCTGATCTGCAAGGAAGCCAATCGTGGTGGATAAGTTCGAACCGACACTTCGCAATGCAGCTTCTCCAACGGTGACGCATTTACCCCGGTCTGCATTTTCGATTTGGTGTACGTTTTGGCCGAGGTTGGGCGACTGGAGGTAGGTTAATTCGCACCCAGTTCGCAAGCTCCAATCACGACAATATCGTCTCTGGCGCCAGTGGCGATAAGGTGGCCGACTTCCGCCATGCAGTGCCACACAAGCTACAGGCATACGGTTGGCCACCAGCTTGTCGAGCGCGAACGGAACGAGTCGATCTTCCGTTCCCTCCTACGGTACGGATCGCCCTCAACGAATCTGCCATCCATCCCGCAGTACTAAAAACTAGTGGTCCCCAGAGCTGGCAGAGGTTAACAATTCTTCGACCCGTCGGCGCCCGGGATGCCATAATGTCAAAACCATCAACAGGCATTCTCTTTCGGGTTCGGTCAAAAGTGGATGCGATGTAAGGTCCTCGCATTCAGCGATCGATTGGTCGATCTCAGCCAGGAGCTAAATGCAGGCAGCTCGATGTTGCGTGGAGTATCCACGTTATCTGAGTTTGGTCGCCATCACTCAATATGTGACGTCATAAGGGCAGGAAGTGCCGTCGGTGGCAAGCTGGCGGCCCCTTTCCTACACTTAGTGACACTATTCCAATGCCCGAGGATTGGCTCCCACCATTGGCTGAGATGCTAGAAACGGCCTACGAAGAGTGGGACCGCCTTACGGTCTGTTATGCCTTCTTTAGCTTCGCGGCGGCTGTGCTATTTGCATTTGGTGCAATGGTCGCGTTCGCAGTGATGGTCGGTCGATAAGCCGACTCGCTGTCTAGATATTCGAATTACTTTCGCCGCCGGTTGTTTTCGCAAGTAGTTTCGACACTCGTGCTGATTCTGCGGTCGTTTCAGCGAGCCATTCGCTGGCGGCTTCGTAGTCCGGGCTGCCTTCCTTCAGCGCGACTATCAGCGCGGCCGCATCAGCCATCTGTTGGTCCAAATTGGCCAAAGTCTGTAGAAGCACCTCACGTCCCGGAATGTCCGCCATAGGCCGTTGAGAATATAGCCTTCTGTCAAACGGGGCATGCCATCTACGGGGAATCGTTTTCCCGCTAACTAATTAGAACGGTGGTGGGCAACGATATTTCGTTCCGCGAAGACGGCGCCAAGCACCTGCCAGTCGGACTCGCACGGATTCCTGCGTACAAGTCGACCCGACATTGTGTAGTTGATTCTCGTGAGTGATCAGTGAGGGCCGCCCCGAACTTCTGTTACAGGCCAGCTAGCCGACACGTCAACTGGGCAATCTTCCTACCCCGGAACGCAATATCGAACGTCATGATAAGTGGATCGGGCAGTCCCTTCCGATCGAAGGTGCCGTCGACTTTTGCCGTGATGGTGACACCGCTCTCGTCCTCACTCGCGTCCAATGCATCGAGGGTCACCTTGACCGCGAAGATGTCGCTGGCCGCCCACTCTCGAATGGCGTCGCGGCCGCGAATGATCCGCCCGACGTCGTCGACGATCGCGTCCTCGTCAAATAGGGCGATAAAGCCGGCCGGCTCATTTTCATTGATCGTACGAATGTAGTCAGCCGCTAGTCCAGGTAGTTCTTCGATCATGGTACTTCCTCCGAGTTGTCAGGAATTGGCTATCCAATAACATAGACACGATAGGGGTGTCGACTGTGACAACTCGGCAAGAAGTTTTTCAATTGAGATGCAACGTCGTGCGAACCTCGGGGCAATCCAGAATTCGCCGCAGCCACTGGGCCTGATCTGCGGGCTCGAGGAACGGGTGATCGCGGTAGATCGCCGAATAGGTCCGATCGACGACATCGTCGATTTGGCGAACAGTCTCGGCCGCGACCTCATTGACTCGCTGCACATGCTTGTCGGCGAACAGCAGGCGGTGGGGATCGACGTGGCCGTCGTTGATAAACCCCTTGGTCTTTTTTGAGCATCGGCAGGGATTGCTGGCATTAACCAGGCCGCATTGGTTGTTCATAAACTGATACAGATCGCGACGGGCGCGAGCCAGACACTGCCGGAAATTATCGGCCGTCATCTCCATTACCTCGCTGCCCACGGTGTCGCTAATGCCCATAATTTCTCCGAGCGTGAAGATCAATCGCTGCCGGCGGTCGAGACAGAGCAACATGCCCGTTGTACAAGCGATTTTGGTCTCTTCGGCTAGTAGCGGGATGTCTACCGGCACGCTCTTGGGATCGGGCAAGTCCAAATCAGGAGTGTTGTTGATGGCGGAAGCGTAGGTGGAAAAAGTTTGCGGTTCGCCGCCGCGGCGTTTCATATTGAGAACGTGATTGGCCGTAATCCGGTAGAGCCAAGTACGGAACTTGCTGTCACCCTGAAACGTGCTCAGTCGGGTAATCGCCTTGATGAGCACTTCCTGCGTCACCTCTTCGGCATCCTGCGGCTGGAAAACCATTCGAACCGCGATGTTGTAGATCCATGCTTGATGCCGCAAAATGAGCCGTTCTAGAGAGTTACCATCACCATTCTTGGCATGGCGGACCAACTCGACATCGTCATGGTCGTTGGCAGCGACTTCGGTAAAGGGATTGTGCATCGCGGTGCTCTCTATGATTGCTTCTAAAGGCAAAGAATGCCTTACCTCTTGGACACGTTCGGGGAGAGACTGTGACAGTCACTTGCGATTTCTTTTCGGCGGCAGCCGGGCGTCAAAGGTACTTGAGCACACACAGGCTGAACCGAAATATGCACTCGGTCCTCTTGAGCTACAAATGACACGCCCACCAATAGGCAACCACAAAATAAACCCTAGTGTTTACTAACCATGCCGACATCGACAACAAAATCGTCTCGCAAGAAATTGCGCCCGATCAGCAAGGGATACGTCATGTCGGTGCGGTCGTTGAGCGTTACCAGCACTCGCTTCTCGACTTCACGACAACGAAGCGTGAGCCAAACCATGTAGCGCTGTTCCGCATCCTCGGACGTTTGCACCTTGGGGGCTCCTGCAATATCGGATTCTATCCACGTCGATTGGCCCTTTCTGTTTTTGACGAGGAATCGAATTCGCTTTCCGACATTGTCCTGCGGATCAACTGCTGCATTTCTAATCTGCAACGATTCAAAGTGCATTGAGCACGTGGTCGCACCGGTGTCCACTCGGGCTAAGAACGGGATATTGCTATGGACTTCGATAATCGTCTCAATGGGGCCGATTACGCGTGGCCCCTCATCCGCAATCCTTGATAGTTGCAGTAATGATGCAATGGCCAGAATCGTTCCCGTGCCGGCAATGAGTTTCATCTTCAAGCCCTTCATGTCATCATACTTAGGCGCCTTTTGCGGTTGGCAGACGCGAGCAACTCGGGACGACACAGATAAGCGGCTACCACTCGGTCAGGGTCCGAGTGGCGCCGCATCTGGATCGCATTCAATTAATCATCGGCCCGGTCGGAGATGACTTCAGCCGTCTCCGGATTGACCCGTAGTTCGCGCTTCACGTCATCGCGTCGCGCTTCGACTTCCCAAGTCCGACCCTCGAAAGAAACGTCGTTGACGTCGGCATAACCGGCGTCGACCAGGTTCTTGATGATTTCCGAGAGCAACTTGGCGCCGGCCGGCGGTTTCGCTTCGGCGTCGTCACGGTGCTCGGAGACCACTTCGCCGGTCGATGGGTTGACCAGCAGCTCAAAGGCCGTGTCCTTGCGATAGACTTCAACTTCCCAATTTCCGTCGTCAAAAGAGGCGTCGACGATAGGGCCGTAGCCGGCCTTTTCAAGCGTCGTGACAATCTCCAAGAGCGACTTGGAGTTTGCGGGCAGGCGATCATCGGCGAAGGCGACGAGCGGTGTTACGGCGAGGGCTGCCAACAGCATTCCAGAATTAATGAAGAATTTCATGATCGTTTTCCTTCCGATACGTCCAGTGTTTGGTGTCCGCCGGCTTTGGACGTCGTGCCCGGCGAATTGGAACCATCAACTGATTCCAAGGGAAGTATTGCCGGCTCACCTAAAGCCACGATGAACGCCAGATAAAATCGGCTTCATCCCTCAGGAACCGGCGGCGAAAGTGGTCGTTTGCGGCAAATTGGCCGGTAAGAATGGCACATAGAGGCGAAATGTACTCCCCCGACCGGGCGTACTGTCGCACTGGAGTGTGCCGCCGAGTGCCGCAGCAATTCGCGCCGCCACTGCTAATCCGAGGCCCGTGCCCGGGGTGCCGGCGAGTCGAGCCGATTGACTGCGAAAAAAGGGTTCGAAGATGGTTGCCAAGTCGTCAAGCGCGATGCCCATGCCGCGATCTTCTACGGAGAGAACGACTTGATCGCCCTGGCGACTCGCCTCTAAGACGACAGGAGTGCCGGGCGCGCTGTAGTTGAATGCATTTTCGATCAGATTGTCGAGCAGTTGAATCATTAGCGGGAGCGACGCCATTGCGGTGCCATCGATCTCGGGATGGACCGTTAGATCACCTCGCCGCGGATGCTCGTCCCAGCGTCGAACGTATTCCGGCAACCAATCGCCAATGGCCAGGGGCGCGAGGCCAGGCATGACAGCGTTGTCTTCTGAACGGGCCAGGAACAGTAGCGACTCGACAATTTGCCGAAACTCGGCAACCTGCTCGGCGAGCACTTGCAACGTCCGCTCGTATTCAGCGGATGTCCGCGGCCGGCGGAGGGCGACGTCGATTTGTCCCTGGAGTACGGTCAGTGGCGTTCGCAATTGATGGGCGGCGTCACCAGAGAAGCGGTGCTCACGCTGATAGGCCACCTGCAACTGATCCAAGAGGCCATTAAAAGCGGTGCCAAGCTCGGCCAACTCGTCGCGCGAATTGTCGACGGGGAGCCGCAAGCCGAAGTCGGCGTCCGTCATCGATCGCGCCCGGGCAGACATCGCGCGCAGCGGTTCGAGCGCATGCCGAAAGTACCAGCGACCTGCCGAGGCCGCGACCAACCACACGATGGCGGGCAACACACAGACTAGCACGGAGAGCCGCTGCAGATCCGCATACAACCGTTCAGGCGAACGGGCAACGGTAATGCGGACGCCCGCGTACTCATGAGGTTCGCGCCTCTCTACCGGCTTGGGCGTCGGCGCATCGAGCTGTTTCTGCAACACGCGCCACTGGCCGACGTTGACGGTTTTAGTAGATGCGGCGCGCTCTTGTTTCGCGTAGTCAAAAACGGGCGCATCCACGGTTGTGGAACGTGAAAAGCCGGGTGAATGGTCGACCATCTGGCCGCGTTCGTCGCTGATGATCCACCGCACGTCGCGGAGCTGCTCGAGGTCCACCGCAAACTCTCCCGGCTGCCACTTGGCGTCGTCGAATTCTACTTCCACAGAGGCCGTGAGGATCCGCAAGGCGTTTTGCAGGCCATCGTCGAACTGGCCGTACAAATGGCTGCGGATTAACAGATAGAATACCGCCGAGTAACCGACGAGCGCGATGGCCAACGCGGCGAGAAAGAACATTGAAACTCGGTTGATCAGTGTCACGTCACGCGCCCTGGTCGTCGGTCAGTTCGAGAACGTATCCACGTCCGCGACGTGTTTGAATCAACCGCGGCCCGAATTCTTCGAGTTTTCGGCGCAACTCCTTCACGTGGACTTCGAGTGTATTCGAAAGGCCGTCATATTGATCGCCCCACACACTTTCGTAAATTCTCGCCCGCGAGAGCACGGTCCCGGGGTGTCGCAGGAAATGAACTAGTAGCGTGAATTCCTTCGCCGTGAGATCGACTAGGTGATCGTCGCGGGTGGCAAGCTGACTCGCCAGATCCGCCTGCACATTGTGGTACTCGAGAGTGAGCCCCGGAGCCTGTCCACTGCGTCGCAATAGTGCCCGCACTCGTGCGAGCAACTCTTCAAACGAGAACGGTTTCGTCAAATAGTCATCCGCGCCGGCATCGAGTCCGGCGACGCGGTCCGTCACGGCGTCGCGGGCCGTCAGGAAGAGCACCGGTGTCGCACGATCGCGCTGGCGGAATCGTCGCAGGACCTCAATGCCATCCTCACCCGGCAGCCACCAATCCAGGACCACTAAATCCCAACCGTCCCGTTCGAGTGCAATGGCGCCGCTTCGTCCATCGCCGGCATGCTCGATTTGGTATCCCTCTTCGCTGAGTCCGCGGATCACAAAGTCCGCGATCCGGTGCTCGTCTTCGATCACAAGAATGTGACTACTCATATTGCAATAATAGCCGAGTGAATTGCTTGCGTAAGGCCGCGCGGTACGAAGTGAGTAAAGTAAACGACCCCGGGGTGTGTCGATTTGACGCGCAGCCGCGCTGTCAAACGACTGTCGCGGAAGTTGCTAGAAACCGACTTTTGCTCCCAATGCGTGGACAGCATCGAATTTGCGTTTGGGCGCCGTAGCAGGCATTACGATGGCCCGGCTATCCAGTTTGCAGGCGCTGAGAGCAACCCTTTTTGCATGGTTACCGCGGAAGCGCAATCGACCTTTCTCGCAAGTTCAGAAGGAGATAAGCGGGCCATTTTTGTTATAGGGCGCACGTAGCTTGATACTTTGGACGGGTGGAGTGTTTTCGCTTTTCAGTCAAACCTGATTGCCCAAGCGGTCGGCCACCTTATTTTCGCCGGAATCAGTGCGATTCGGTCGCCACATCATATACTCGGGCACTGAGAATCCTCGGCAAGTATCCCAACGGGGATTTCTCCATGAACTGCGACTCTTCCAGCCGGGCCGGTTCACTTTCAGCTGGAATTGCAATGCTTCGGTTTTCGAAAAATAAATTGGCTTTGATCTGCTTCCGCGGTGTGCCCGATCCTAGCTACTCGTCCAGTAACCGGTGACGATGACAACGTTCTAGTTCGACTAACGCACCTCCTTCATTTGTCCATCGATCAATTTGAGCCTCGTCGTTGAAGGACTTCCAATTGGCGATTGAGTGACTCATCTCGACACTGGCATCGCGACTTCTCCGAGTCCTTTCGGCTGGATAATCGCAATCAGTTCGATTATGGCTTCTGCCAGATTTCGTAATTGTGATCATACGGCACCCATCTTTGTCCTGGAAGGGTTGATATCGAAGCCCTGTCTTTCAACGGAAGGCCGCCCATATTCTCCAACAACGAACGGAGACCTTCAATCGCGCAATTCGATATGGATGTATGCAAGATGAGCCCGAAAGTACGCTTCGATCAACTTTCCAATTCTCGCGATGAGGATACTTCAATCTCGTTTGCGATGCTTTCCACGCTTCTCACCTTGCGTATCACTTCCTGCGCCACCTGCTTGTGAAAGTAAGATGGGACATCACCTCGCAAAGTCATCGTACCGTCACGAAAATGGCACGTGATTGCCAGAAGTGACCTATAGCCTGAACGTGAGAGCTGTATATGTGCCGCTCGCTCAATGCTGGCGGGCGAGCGGGTGGCATGGAGTTCTTCCGTGACGAGCATCTTCTTTTCTTTCTTTATTTTGAGACAGCATACTCTTTGAGCCGAGTTACCCAGCGCGCGCATACTGGTCGACTGCCTCATCCTCAATTGACTCAATGCGAACACGGAACTTGCCACCCGGCGCATCTACTTCGACGATGTCACCGATACGCCGACCGTGAAGGGCGATTGCCAACGGCGTGAGGCTTGATATTTTGTTGCAGGTAATGTCTGCATCTCGTGGATGAGTCAAGGTATAGACCTCGCGTTCGTTGGAATGAAGGTCTCGGATTCCGATTGTCGATCCGATCGCCACAGTGTTACAATATGACATAAGAGAGATCATGATGGGGCCTTTCTGAAGAAAATCAGCTGCAGACAAGTTTCAAGTTGACGGAATCAGCCGGCGAAGAATCGCCCGCTCACAGGCTCTGTCCGGACGTCGCTCGCCGACCCGCCCTTGCTCTTTGGCGTCTTCGGTGCAATAGCGCTCGAGCACGCCTGGCGGCCTTCATCACCGCCACACCTATATCCGTTGAATTGGCCGAAGATGACAATCGACCACTAGGCCTAAGACGCAAGTCGAGCCGGCATCGCTTGTCGATGCCTCCTCGAGGACCGTTGACGTCCTCCAGCAGAACTACAATGCTGCGAATATGCCGAATGAATCGGCCAATCGACATCGACACGGTTCGCTGAACGTGCGATCGACCCGCCTGTGTTATGCGCACGCCTCGGCCCTCAATTGTGAATGCAATCCTGCGAGTATCTGCCAAGTGTTTTAGATTTAGTGACACGAATGGCCTCCCGTCTGACATTGCATAGGAACTAATGATGCGAGTGCGACGAAGGGGGCTCAATTCTCACGAAGAGTGAGAATGACAAAGCGCACACCCCGCGGATCGTTTCGTCCGCGTATAGCACCCTCAGAATGCAATCCTCATGCCACTAAAGCATTTGGCTCAAGATCGCTTCATCGCTTGGACGAGACGCTCACCAGGTTGATATCATGCGTTCTCAATCTCGTCGCTCAAGGTTGACAGTGTCCATCGCAGTTGACATTTGTCGAACGAGTGACAAGGCTCAATTGATTGAAAATGCTAATTTGGACCATTGGCGCTCTCGGCATGGGTGTTGCATTCTTAGTCGCGATAAGACTGTGTACATGTTGGAAGTATTCTGAAAGACCTGACTCAAATGGATCACACACACTGTATGGTGACGGATGCGGACCGATGTCGGTTAGGAACTTTGCTCACAACCCGTGAGGGTCGGGCGTGGGGTACGCATCGCTGGCTCGGCGAACTGGAATCACTTTTGAACGAAGCCAAGCCAATCGATTCCGCGGAGGCTCCCAAGACCCTTGTGACAATGGATTCGAGCGTCCGTTTAGTTGACTGTGAAACTGACGTTAGCTGCTTAGTCACTCTGGCGTATCCGCAGGAGATTGACCTCGTGCCGAATGGCCTATCGGTGTTTGATCCACTAGGGATCGCCCTAATTGGGTGCGAAGTAGGAGATGTGGTACAATGCCCTGACAAACAGTGCAAACGCCGCATGCGCATCGATAACGTTGTTCATCAACAATTGCGTTGTGGATCGCACCACTTGTAATTAAGTGAACCGGACGGTCAGCTTCGCTCGATAGGGATCGGACGAGTCAATGGGAGACAATTGTGAACAAGCCAACAGCGCGTCCTCCGACGCCGCGGCTCGGCTTGATGCCGGATCGCCTGACGATCGGTGGTTTCGCGCTGTTGCGAATTACACGAATGACTGGGAAAGCTGGCACGCGCCTGACGGGCGGTTGATCTGGGTCAATCCAGCCGTCCAACGGATGACTGGCTACTCGGTGGCTGAATGTCTCGCAATGATCGACTATCCGCTCATGATGGTCGCCCACGATGATCGTGAACGCATCTCGAAGTTATTGAATGCCGCGCGCGACAGAACGTCTGGGGAGTTTGTCGACTTTCGCAGCCTACACCGAAACGGCGAGCTGCGATGGATGTCACTCGCGTGGCAGCCGATGTACGAAGACGGTGGTGGCTATTTGGGCATTCGCACCAGCATCCGCGACGTAACAGAGCGGTATGCGCTTCGAGAGCAACTACGACTCCATGCGGAGCACTTGGAGCAACTCGTGCAAGAACGAACGGCAAAGCTTCGTCAACTGGAAGATCGCCAACGCCAAATGGAGAAGTTAGCTGCGTTAGGCCAGCTCGCCGCTGGCGTCGCGCACGAAATCAACAACCCGCTGGCTGGAATGCGCAATGCTTTCGAATTGATCAAGTCCAGCTTATCCACCGAACACGAACACTACGAGCTACTAGAGCTAATCGATCGGGAAATTGAGCGAATCAGCGCGATCATCCTTCAGATGTATCAGCTCTATCGCCGCAACCCCCAAAAGGCGTCTGCGTTTTCATTGACGCGGATCGTCGGTGAGGTTGTTTTTCTACTAGAGGCGGCGGCGAGCAAGCGTGGAGTCAAGTTACACAATGAGTTAACAAAGGAGGCGATCAACGTCTACTTAGCCGAAGGCGAGGTCAAACAAATTCTATATAACTTGCTTCGTAATGCCATTCAGGCTTCGCCTGCCGGTGAAGTGGTGGACATCGAGCTTTGTGAAATGGACGACGAGGTCGTCTTGCGTATTCGAGACCGCGGACCAGGAATCTCTGAAGATGTTTTGCCACGAATGTTCGACCCCTTTTTTACGACAAAAATAGGTGATGCGGAGTCCGGCATGGGACTGGGGCTTTCCGTCTCACGCAGCCTAATCGAAGCAATGGGGGGCTACCTGGAAGTGTCGAGTGAGTCTGGACAAGGCACATGTATGTCGGCGACATTTCCGCGAAGTATAGATACTCAACAGGCGCCAATCGATGAGTGAGACGAGCTCAGCCCATATCCTGATAGCTGATGATGAGCCATTGTATTTGCGAACAACGGCTGAACTCTTGCGGAAAGCAGGATTCCAGTGCACCTGTGCCCCAAATGGCACAGTGGCTTTGGAGGCACTCTCAAGAGAGCATTTTGATTTGGTGCTGTCGGATCTTAACATGCCCGGCAATCTGCGATTAGAGTTGCTTCATGAGGGACGCGACAAATGGCCTGACGTCCCTCTGATTGTCGTTACGGGAGCTCCAAGTCTGCCAACAGCGATCGAAAGCGTCCGGCTTGGAATTGCCGATTATTTACTCAAGCCCGTGAAATTCGACGACCTACTCGTCAGCATTCGACGAGCGTTGGCCCATCGAACTATTGCGCGCCACCGTAGTCCAGCAGCGGCAATAAAGAATCGGCAATTCCCGGAGATAGTTGGAGATAGCCCGCCAATCCAGGAGTTGCTTGAGATTGTCGAGAGATTAGCCGACACCGACGCCAATGTGCTAATTTCAGGTGAAAGTGGCACTGGAAAGGAAGTCGTCGCGAGCGCCATCCATCGACTAAGCCGAAGGGAAAGTGGGATTTTTCAAATTATCGACTGCACGGCAGTTCCAGACGCACTCTTCGAATCAATCTTGTTCGGGCACGCGAAAGGAGCATTTACGGGTGCAATCAAGGATCAGGTGGGGCTGCTACGACAAGCGGATGGTGGCACGGCATTCTTCGATGAGATCGGTGAATTGCCTCTGCCTTTGCAAGCAAAACTGCTCCGAGTGATCCAGGAGCAGACATTTACACCGGTCGGTAAGTCAGAACAGGTAAGTGTCGACACGCGTTTTATCTGTGCTACGAATCGCGACCTAGAAGTGGAAGTTAATGCAGGTCGATTTCGCCGTGATCTATTCTATCGCTTGGCTGTTATTCATATTGACCTTCCGGCTCTCCGCGACCGGGGAAACGATGTCATCTTGTTAGCGCAACATTTTTTGCAGCACCTTCAATCGGACGAGCGTCGAACTGTGACCTTCTCCGACGAGACGCTGGCACTTTTGTGCAGTTACACTTGGCCAGGCAACATTCGCGAGCTACGCAATGCTATCGAACGCGGATTGGCATTGGCCCGTGGCGACGTAATTATGCCAACTGACCTTCCGCTCGCAATCCAGCGGGCCAAACCTGAAGGCAGTGTGCAAGTCGAAGCGAAGTTGCGCGGCGCATCGCGAGCGGACACTTTGGATGATGCGGAGCGCGACTATCTGGTCTCGTTGCTGCAAGAGAATTCCGGAAATGTCTCGCAAGCTGCGCGACAGGCGGGAATGTCCCGGCAAGGGTTGCACAAGCTACTCAAAAAGCACGACCTGGACGCCACCGATTTTCGCCATTAGTGTTGCCTGCGATGCGTAGGCACACAGATTGCGAATTAGGGGGGCATTCGGAAGAGTATCGCGGCCTCTCTGCGAATCTTGATGTCGCAACAGGTTTGCACGTCTTTCTGCTCATTCGTTCCAGTGATCAAGCGATTCCGCTTGCCAGCGGCCCGTCATCCGAGGCGCGCCGCGGGTCAGGCTTAGGGAAATGTGATTCTGGTCATCATACAAATGACGTGACGGGCGCTGGCGTCAAACTGGATCCTCCTAAATCATCATTGGGCACAGGAAGTGCTTCAACTAAAGTTGCATCGTTTTTCACGGTACCAATGCGCGGCCATATCGTTCGGCCCTGGTACGTCAAGTATGCCCAATCAAGAAGGAGTGTTTCGATGAATCGCTTTATTAGTTGTTGGCTTTCACTTGCGATGTTGATGGCGATTTCCGTCGCGAGCCGGGCGGATGAAAAGCCACCCGTAGATGTCAAGCGGTTGTTGGATATCGTAAATGGTTTGGAGGAAATGGGATATACGCCGATTGTCGAAGTTTCGTTCGACGACGGTGTATGGGAAGTCGAGGCGTATAAAGGTCAGGCCGCATTCGAACTTTTGGTTAATCCCAAGACTGGTGAGGTCGTGTCCGAGCATCCCGACGACGGCGATCCGAAGCCGCCAGCTGACGCACTGCTTCTCTCGAAAATCATCGAGGGCTTGGAAAAGGCGGGCTACTCGGATTTGAACGACCTGTCGTTTGAGCGCCAAAGCTGGGAAGCCGAGGCGACTCATGAAAACGAAAGGCGAGAACTCCGCGTGGATCCGATCAGTGGAAAGGTGATTTCCGACCGCCGCGACAACTAGCGGCGCATTTGCCGATTGTGAAAAGTTACCGCAGCTTAAGAGCGCCGGGGCGAATAACCGCTCCGGCGTTCTCGTTTTATATGTAGATCGAGAGGTTGAAACGCACAAAGCCGGAACTGTAGATCAGGTGCGACGTCGCAATTCAATTCGATATGCGATGTGAAAGGGACCTAGCCGAATTGCTGGTACGAATGCCGGTGCCAATCACCAATCACTAGAAGTGCAAAGCGTTGTTGACAGTGTCAACCGATAACGACCACCCAGGCTTGTGGATTAAACGGTTGAGCAGCGGTCTTCATCGATTTACGTCGTGGATTCCATCACAACCAAGGCTCTGGGCGGCACCTAGCCGAATTTGGTCGATTTGGTGCGCAAGTTGCATTTGATACTGCAGACCACGCATCGTGGGCGGGACGGAATAATAGAGGACACAACAATGCCAAGACGCAAGATCATCATTACTGAAACAGACCGCGAACGCTTAGAAGCATTATTGGCGTCGGAGTTCGCGCACGTGATTGGTCCGTCGGATCATCTCGACGACCTGAGGGCCGAGTTGGATCGCGCGGACATCGTGCGGCCGGAAGCTGTGCCTCGCAACGTGGTCACGATGAATTCGACGGTTTCACTGCGCGATCGCATTACGAATGAAAAGGAAACCTACACGCTGGTGTTCCCGCATTTGGCGGATATCGCCAACAACCGACTTTCGGTTCTGGCGCCCATTGGGACCGCGATTTTGGGACAGCGGCTCGGCGATGTGTTGCGGTGGCGTGTGCCAGAGGGATGGCGGCGCTTGAAGGTCGAACATATCCACTATCAACCAGAGCGAGAAGGAATTTTTCACGCTTGAAGTTATCCGATGACTTTGGCAGCCACGTTCATTAATCCCGGTCCTGTGGAGAAAAGTAATGACACTCAGATTTACGCGCAGTTCAAGTGGCGCGACGCATCGGATGTTGACGGCAGCGGATTTGATGACGGCCAATCCGAAATCGATCGATCAGAATGCGACGGTCGTTGAGACGGCCGAATTCTTCAGCGAGTATGGAATTCACACGGCACCCGTGATCGATGAGGCCGGAAGACCCGTCGGCGCTGTAAGCCGATCCGACCTGGTTAAGAGCATGGGCTCGCGCCGAGATCGTATGCTGGCCAAAGCCAGAGGCGCGTCGACATACGATGCTCTCGATGATTGGTCAGACGGACTGGTCGCCGACCTGAAGGTAATGCAAATCATGACGCCAGTCGTGTTTTGCGTGCCTGTCGACGCACCAATTGAAACGATTGTCGAGAAAGTCTTGGCGCTCGAATTACGCTGTCTCTTTGTGACCGACGAGCACGGCGTCCTGGTTGGTGTCATCAGCATCTTTAAATTACTTAAATCAATTACAGAACCCGCTGGCCGTAGGCGAACGATTCGATCGCGGGACTGGGCGACCGCGCGTTCCTCCTTTGCAGGCATACCACCAGCATACATGCAAACGGAATCGGCATACGCACCCTCGTGAACAAAGGACGTACCCATCATGCGAAAGAATCGTTTTATCAATCGCTTCGATGTCTCGGCACTTGCGCCGGAGAATCCAACCAGACTTCGTCCTAGTACTTGGCTCGTCGGCGAAGATGTTCAGCGGGAGGGCAACGTGATTTTGGCAAATACGACGGAACTTCACCGGACTAAGTTGGGACAAGTCAAACCTATCCCCCGATCGAGACTTCGAAGGGTGCTCATGCCTCTCGATGGGTCGCCTTTTGCGGAGCGTGCGATTCCCATAGCGGTGGAAATTGCCCGTCGTGCCGGCGCGGAACTCCAAATTGTCCACGTCGATTCGGCGCTTGGCCATCAGGTCACCAATGACCAACTGGCCTGGAGTTCCGTGTTTCTCGACTATCACGCGGAATTGAGACGTCACAAGCATGCATATATCGATCGCATTGCAGGACGAATAGGACAGGAATCCGGCGTACGAGTTACGCCCATCGTGCTGGAAAATCGCGACGTAGCTGCGGCGCTTCGTAAAGCTGCAAGTGCAGAAGTCGACCTGGTCGTCATGGCCGCGCATGGAGAAGGCTCGTTGCGGCGATGGAATCCAGGTGGGACGCTTGATCAAACGATTCGGGGACTACCTGTTCCATTACTCGTCGTCGGTGCAGACGGGACTTTTGCCGCTCCGATACCGGAACGAGTGCAACGCATACTCATTGCGCTTGATGGTTCGCGTGCTGCAGAACAAGTGCTTTCCATCGCGACAACGTTGGGTGGATTCATGGCTTCCGAATATGTGCTACTGCGTGTCGTTCGTCTGTCGGCGGCATTCGGCGAGCAAAGCGATAACTTCCATTCCTGCGAATTGCGTCAGGCTCGGGAACGAGTCCAAATTGCCGCTGCACGTCGGTATATGCGACGTGTGGCCAAGCGAATGGAGAGCTACTCGAGCGTCGTCGAAACGCGGGTGGTCGTAGAACAAAAGCCACTGGCTCGCAGTATCGCGATCCATGCACAGAACTATGGCGCCGACCTAATTGCCCTCGCCACGCGGAAAGGCGTGCGAAGGCAAGGGAGTATTGCAGATCGTGTCGTGCAATTTGCGTCGATGCCTGTGCTCATTTCTGCAGCCTAGCCTGTGGGAATGAAGGAATCAGCGCATTCAACCAAATCGCGCGTCTTGCGGATGTTTGTAAACGCACAAAGGCCTCGTATAAAGCCTTGTAACCATAGGACAGGGAGATGAAGTACCTTTCTTCCAGCAATTCGACGACTGCGCACAGCTTCGCAATCCTGAACAGTTTGTTTGGAATGCTTAACTGTTCGTTGGCTCGCTATCTCTCGTACGCCCGGCCGAAGGTGCGGCGACGCTATGTGTTGGTTGATGCTGTGACCCGCCGATTGAGTCGCGAGCACGATTCGTTTGCTGCACAGATCGCGCAGCTAATTGATACCCGTCGCGGCATAGTCCGTTCGTGTGTATTTCCTATGAAATTTACTCACTATAACGACCTTGCCCTAGAATACCTGGCCCCTCGACTGTTGGAACAACAGCACCTGCTTATCCGGTCAGCGGAGGAGTGCGCCAGTGAGTTGTCACATGATCCCGAGGCTCAAGAACTCGTAAACCTGCTTTTGTCGTCGCTACGGCAGTACGCGGCGCTGCTATTAGAATTGCTAACTCAGCACGGATTGGTAGCAACTCACTCTGAAAAGGACCGTAGCAAATCGATTGAGTACATAGACGTTTCGCCGACATCGGCGAACAGGTTGCGACATCACGGCATGGAGCCGCAATCGGCCGCTTGATCGACAATACCAAGCAGCTGTCGCATCCGAAGTGAATGATGTCACCTGGACACGGTGCCGTAGATTACTATGTCGACTGCAAAACGAAAGGAGTAAAGCGATGAACTACGAAACTCTCATTAAAAACTACCTCGCCGGACCCGAGATCTTGCGACGGTCGGTTAGTGGAATGTCCGACGAGCAGATTAACGCGGCGCCAATTCCGTTCAAGTGGTCGACGCGGCAGGTGGTCTTTCACATTTCCGACCTGGACCTGATCTACGTCGACCACATGAAGCGATTGATTGCGGAATCCGAACCGGTATTGCTGGACGGCGATCGTGAGCTGTATGCGGCACAACTGGCCTACGATCTGCGGGACGTGGACGAGGAAATACGCATGATCAAGGCGGTTCGACGACATATGGGGCGCATACTGCGCTCGATGAATGCTGCCGCTTTTGAACGTAAGGGCGTCCACTCGGAACTTGGGCCGTTGACGCTCGCTGAACTGCTTCAGCGGGCGACCGACCATATTCCCTACCACGGGCAGTACATTGAGGAAAACCGCAAGGCGCTGAAGGTTGGCGAGCGCGCAATGCCATTCCATCTAGCCGGTGTTGGCGTGCGATGAGAATGCGCGATGAGACGTTCAATGTTTACCCGGAAGCATAGATTTTGCATTTCCCGTAGTTTGAGGCCGGCGACCTACAAGTTAATTGGCACGAGGATTTTTCGTACGGTTTTGCCGGGAATCGTGAAAGGACCATTTCATGAATCAAATAACAACTGAACATTTGACTGGACTGATTGCGGCTCATGAGCCACCGTGTATTTCACTCTATCAGCCCACGCACCGACAGCACCCCGACAATGAGCAGGACCCAATCCGCTACCGAAACCTACTCGTGAAAATGGAAACGTCTTTGCGTGAGACGTACCCTATACAGCAAATTCGCGTGATACTAGAAAAGTTTCATTCGCTCTCCCGCGACGATAGTTTCTGGGATCATCGCACTGATGGCTTAGCCATTTTCGGCTCGCCGGAGAGATTTGATATCCTTGAATTGCAGCGTCCCATAAAGGAGCTGCTGATTGTCGCCAAAAGTTTTCACACTAAGCCGCTGATACGTGTGCTCCAGTCAGCCAATCGTTACCAAATTCTGTGTCTGACCCGCCAGGATGCCAAGCTCTATGAGGGCAATCGCGACGCCTTAGATCCGGTACCACTGACCAACTTCCCTTCGAACATCGCAGACGTATTGGGTGATCAACGGAGCCCGACGATGCAGATGGTTGGTTCCTATGGTACGCGGTCAGGAGGAGGCGGCACGGCCGTACACCACCGTCACGGACCGCAGACTGACACGGTCGAAGGCGACATTCTCAGGTTCTTTAGAGCGGTGGATCGAGGAATCTTGGAGTACCATTCGCGCCCATCTAATTTACCGCTCATGCTGGTGGCGTTGAAGGAGTATCACGGGCCGTTTCGCGAGGTTAGCCATAATCCCTATCTGATGCGGGACGGAATCATGTTGAATCCCTACGCCCTTAACACGGACGAATTGCGTGAGCGGGCGTGGGAGAAAGTTGAGCCTCAATATCTGGCTCGCCTGGAGGGACTTAAGGAGTCTTTCTATACCGCACAATCTCAACAGGTTGGGTCGTCCGATATCTCGGATGTCGCTAAGGCGGCGATCGCCGGACGGGTGGCGACTCTCTTGGTCGAAGCGGATCGGGTCATCCCCGGCACCCTCGACCGAATGCTCGGATCAATCCGCCCGGCTGATCTGGCGTCTGAAAACGTCGACGACATGCTGGATGATCTCGCTGAGTTAGTGCTTACCAAGGGTGGCGAGGTCATTGTAGTACCAACGGAGCAGATGCCAACCGACTCGGGGCTGGCGGCGATCTATCGTTTTTAGAACTGGCTGTGGCTCAAAGTGAAATCGAAATCCCAAAAAAGGAATCGTAACATGTCTCTAAAATGGTATCGAATGCCGCGGATGGTCGTGCTAAAACCGAACACACCCGTTCTCGAAGCCGCGCGAGCGATCGAGCACAACAACATCGGCGCAGTAATCGTGCATGATAAAGGGCGTATCGTCGGATTAGTGACCGACCGTGATCTGGCGGTCCGCGTGCTTGGCCGTGGACTCGATGCTGAATCCACCAAGCTCTGCGAGGTGATGACGACTCCGGTGACCACACTCTCGCCGATGGATAGCCATGACGATGCGATTCAGTTGATGCAGCAAAAAAACATTCGGCGTATCCCTCTCGTGGAGGAGGAGCGGATTGTCGGTATCGTCACGCTGGACGATCTGCTTCTGGACGAAGCGGTGCCACTGGATCAACTCGCCACAGTCGTCGAAGCACAAATTGGTGAAGGAGGCCCGGCTGCTTCGCTCCGTTCGCCGGTGATGCGAAGAAGTACGGCACGAGCCCAAGCGACCTACGGTCGCATGCTCAACCAATTGAGGGACAACGCCAATCTAGAGACGTCGGAACGAGCAGAAACGGCGCTGGAAATCGTACTCGGCTCAATCGTACAGCGCCTTACACCAGGCGAAGCAATGGATCTCATTGCTCAACTTCCATCGTTGCTCCAGCCAACTTTACGGGCGTTGCCACGGGGACCAGACAAAACGGTAACGCGGCAAACCATCGAAGCGGAGCTAAGCAAGCGGCTGGGCTTAGACCAAACACATACTTGGCAGACTCTCGTTGCTGTGGGAGATATTGTCGCCCAGACGGTAAGCTCCGGCCAAATCGATGACGTGCATGGACAGCTTCCCGATGGTCTGCGCGGCATGTTTTCAAGCTGCCCTGCTGATGTTGCAGTAGCGGCGGCGCTGTAGGCTTTCGCTATTTTTTGTCGGAAGAAACCGTTTAAATCCATGACCCCTACAATTCAGGAGACTTACTATGTTGACTTCAACCGTATCAAAGCAAATGTTCTCTACCCGCAATAACCTTTCTCGAGAGACTCGAGGAGAGATGATCACATTGCTGAATCAGCAGCTGGCCAATATCTTCGACCTCTACAGCCAGACGAAGCAGGCGCACTGGAACGTCAAGGGAGCGCAATTCATTGCACTCCACGAATTGTTCGACAAACTTGCCGCGGAGATGGCAAGCCATGCCGACATGATCGCCGAACGAGCAACGGCGCTAGGTGGTCTGGCTCAGGGCACGGTGCGTATGTCGGCGGCAAACTCGCAATTGCCCGAGAGTGATCTGGACGTGACGGACTGTCTGCCCACCGTCGAAGCAATGGCAGACCGCTATGCCGCCTTAGCGGCCAGTATGCGGAAGGCAATCGACGCTGCCGAGAGCCAAGGCGACGCAGATAGTGCGGACTTGTTCACAGAAATATCGCGAGGGCTGGACAAGGCTCTCTGGTTCTTAGAGGCGCATTTGCAGTCGCAGAGTTAGCGGAACTGGCAGCCATCGCGCTGACGATTTGAAGTATCCTACGGCCTTTGCGCCAACGAACGCGGCGGCGTACTTTAGGCGGCCTTCAAGGCAGCGTAGGGTCTTCACCTTCGTAACCTGTCGTTTGGGATTAATGCGATTACAGGAGGAATACATGTACGGCTCGCTACTGGTCCCGCTCGACGGTTCTGCCGCTGCTGAACAGGCGCTTCCAATGGCATTAAGTCTTGCGCGCCGGTTTCGGGCGGCCGTGCATATCGTACATGTGTATGTACCCGTTCGGGGTATGTATGGCGAAGGTGAATGGTGGGACGAGCAAATAAACCGTGAGATGCGAGAGGGCGGGAAGGCCTACCTCGATTCAGTTGTGCAGCGACTCGCAGTAGATACCGACATTTCCTGGAGTGCTGTGTTGCTGGAGGGCCCAGTCGCCAGCACGATCAACCGACACGTAATGGGCGCCGGATTTGACTTGATCGTTATGACGACGCAAGGGCGCGGCCCTGTGGCCCGCCTCTGTTTGGGCAGCGTGGCCGATTCACTGGTCCGTCAGACGTCTATCCCCATCCTATTTGTGCGGCCTCAGGAAGGAGAAGCCGATTTGACCAAGGAGCCAGTGATTGAGCGCTTGCACGTTCCGCTCGACGGATCGGAGCTAGCGGAACAGATCCTCGAGCCAGCACTTGCCGTTGCAGCTGCGACGCAAGCCGAAATCACATTGATTCGCGTCGTCCAGCAATTAACGCCGGATAGCAATGAATCGGATAAAGGCAAAGTGAGCTGGATACGTCCGGCATTGCTTATGCGCCTCAAAGAGTTGGACCGCCAGGAAAGGGCGACGGCAGAGGAATATCTTGAGCGAATTGCGGAACAATTGAGGTCCCGTACCTCATGCGTCCAGGCACGCGTTGTTTTGCAAGTATCTACGGCTACGGCCATCGTTGACGATGCTTCCACGCATGGCGCTGATCTCATTGCGCTTGCGACTCAAGGGAGGGGCGGTCTGAAGCGATTGCTCGTGGGGAGTGTGGCGGACAAGGTGCTGCGTGGGGCCACCATGCCCGTACTCGTGCAACGGCCTGTTGGTGAATTCGCCTCGGCTGCGGAATAAAACGAGCGTGCAAGTGGCGCGGCGTGGATGGTTGCTCGAATGTAACCGGCCTAGCCTAACCAATAGCCGGTACTACTGCGTTGAGCAAGGCCGCCTCGGCAAGGCCTGCAATCGCGGCCGCGTCAGGAGATCTCCTGCTAGCATTTTCATAGGTGTGTATTTGAAATTCGCTCTCCAGCGTTTTGTACTTTTGATTGGGTAATCAGAACTGACGTGGGTATCGTGCACTCGCCGATAAACGACATAAACAGAATGTCACACTTCTATCAGCATCCGTGCGGGATCTTCAATCGCCTCCTTAATTCGTTTAAGAAACAAGACGGCCTCACGGCCGTCGATAAGGCGATGGTCGTACGTCAACGCGACGTACATCATCGGCCGGATGACGACTTGGTTCGCATGCGCGACGGGGCGATCCTGAATCGTATGCATTCCAAGAACACCGCTCTGAGGAGGATTCACGATGGGGGTGGATAACAGCGAACCGTAGATGCCTCCGTTAGAAATTGTAAAGGTTCCGCCGACGAGATCTTTTGGACGCAAATCATTCTCGTTCGCGCGATGGAAAAAATCGTCGATCATCTGCTCAATATCTGCGAAGCTCAATCGCTCTGCGAATCGCAGCACCGGCACAACCAATCCCTTCAAACTGCCGATCGCGATTCCGATATGATGGTAATGCCGATACACGATCTGGTTGTCGCGAATCTCGGCGTTCAGTGCGGGTTGCTCTTTGAGCGCATCGACGGCCGCTTTGACAAAGAACGACATGATGCCCAACTTGACGCCGTACTTCTGCTGGAATGACTCGCGGTATGATCCTCGAAGTTGCTTGACGGCGGTCATGTCAATTTCGTTAAACGTCGTTACCAAGGCAGCTTGATGCTGCGCCTGAACGAGCCGCTCTGCGATGCGGCGGCGAAAGAGGCTCATTGGTACAATTTCTTCCAGCTCCTCAGTGACCGACTCGCTTTCATTGGGTTGAACCTGCGTCGCTACATGTTGGGCGATTTGGCCGGACAGCCCGTCGACTTGATGTTCCTTCACATGTCGAAGTACATCCTCGCGATCGATTCTAGAATTTTTGGCATTCATGTCCGCCGCCGTGAGGCCATGTTCGCGCAATGCGCGACGGGCGGCAGGCGTGACTGTAATCTCCTCAAATCGCTGCTTGGACGCGCCTCCGCCAGGTGCTAAAGCAGGCGGCTTATCTCCCATTCCAACGCTCGCCGTCTTCGTTTGCGGGACATCGATTTTCAGTGCCTGGTCCCCCGATGGAATTGCACTGGATTTCGCGTCCCGGGCCAGTTGCTCCGGCGGGTTGCCTTGAATAGCCTCGGCCTTGCTTTGAGAATTCCCATCGTCCTGTTCGAGATAGCCAATAACGTCTCCAACGGCGACAATATCCCCATCGACCTTAAGCGCTTTCCCCATCCATCCGGACGCTGGGGCCGGCAGTTCCAGTGTGGCTTTTTCCGTCTCTAGTTCCACGAGATCTTCATCTATCTTGACAGAATCACCCTCGTGCTTGAGCCAACGTACGATTTGAACCTCGCGCACCGATTCGCCGACGTCAGGTATCTTGAGTTCAATAGTCATAATGACTTCTCGAAGGCACGGGAGATGATCTTATCCTGCTCGCGATGATGAGCAGCCGCCGATCCAGTAGCCGGACTGGCCGAAAAAGGTCGGGCGACCGCTGAGAATGGATTTCGATCCACCAATCGGTTGCCAAATCGGTTTTTCCAATACGGCCAAGCGCCCATGTTCTCCGGCTCCTCCTGGACCCAGCGAACGTGAGTAGCGACTGGGTAACGCTTCAATTCCGCCGACAGCGCTGAATCCGTTAGCGGATAAAATTGTTCGATCCGTAAAATGGCGACGTCGAATCGGCGCTGCTTGTCGCGAGCTGCGATAAGGTCGTAGTACATCTTGCCGCTCGCCAGGAGCAGGAAACTTGTTTCCGCGGGGTCAGCGCGAGTGTCGCTGAGCAGGCGGCGGAAGCGTCCGCTGGCCAATTCGCTCAGCGATGAAGTCACGCCAGGGTGACGCAATAAACTCTTGGGCGTCAGCACAATCATTGGTTTTCGCCAGTTGTGCATGACTTGCCGACGCAGGCAGTGAAAATACTGTGCAGGCGTCGTAGGGCACACGACTTGCAGGTTGTCTTCGGCGGCCAAAAGTAAGAACCGTTCGACACGGGCGCTTGAATGCTCCGGACCCTTTCCCTCGAAGGCGTGGGGCAGAAGTAACACGAGGCCACTCAGCCGCCGCCATTTGTCTTCAGCGCTGGCGATGAATTGATCAACAATTACCTGTGCTGCATTCACAAAATCGCCGTACTGCGCTTCCCAAAGAACTAAGCCGTCGGGGAAATCTAATGAATAGCCGTACTCAAAACCCATTGTAGCCGATTCGCAGAGCGGACTATTGATGACTTCGACCGGCGCCTGGCCCGGGGCAAGGTGCTGAAAGATCTCGTATTGACGGCCATCGACCACGTCATGAAGGACAGCGTGTCGCTGGCTGAAGGTACCGCGCGCCGTGTCCTGACCAGCCAACCGCACCATATGCCCCTCGACCGCTAGCGATGCGAAAGCCAGTGCTTCGGCCGCTGACCAATCAAGCGACATCTCGCCCTTAGCCATTTGCCGCCTTCGCTCAATACTTCGCTGGAGTTTCTTATGGACGTGAAATCCGACTGGAATCGTAGCAATCCTTTCCAGCAGCGACTGCAATTCCGCGATCGGTACGCCGGTCTCCGGTTCATCTTCCGGCTCGGAACCTCCGAAGTACGCGTCCCACACCGGTGACGACTTCAACGGCTGCGACTTCGTTCGAACCTCTTTTGCCTCAACGAACTGCTGTTCCAATTCCTCACGTTCCGTATCGGCGATCGAGTCTGCCTCCACTTGGGTGATATTGCCGAGCTCCAGTAGATGTTTTAGATAGCTGTCACGAATCGACGGCCGATGATTGATCGCCTGATACACTAGCGGCTGAGTGAAGCTTGGCTCGTCCGCTTCATTGTGTCCCCAGCGCCGATAGCCGTACATGTCGATGACCACGTCGCGCTGAAATTCCGATCGAAAATCCATTGCCAGCTTTACGACTCGGGCTACTGCCTGTGGACACTCACCGTTGACGTGGAAGATCGGTACCGGCAACATCTTGGCAATGTCCGAAGCGTACGTTGTGGAGCGACCTTCGATTGGCGATGTGGTAAATCCCAGTTGATTATTGACGATCACATGAAGCGCTCCGCCTGTGGAATAGCCCTTGAGGCCGGTCAGATTGAGCGATTCTTGAGTAACGCCTTCGCCGGCGAACGCCGCATCGCCATGGATCAATACGGCCATGACGCGTCGCCGTGTGTGATCGCCGAGGCGATCCTGCTTCGCCCGGATTCGCCCGAGCGCCACTGGGTTCACGTACTCCAGATGACTCGGATTGAAGCAAAGCGAGACATGCACGCTGGCACCAGTGGCTGCTTGCCAATCGCCACTGGCGCCCAGGTGGTACTTGACATCGCCTCCACCACGATGCGATTCGGAATAGGGGTCCTCAAACTCGCGGAAGATTTCGACAGGTTGCTTACCCACAATGTTCGCCAAAACGTTCAACCGGCCACGATGCGCCATGGCCATTACGACTTCGACGATGCCTTCCCGTGCGGCGGATTCCAAGGCTATTTCCAGCAAGGGAATGAGCGTCTCGGCTCCTTCCAGCGAGAATGTCTTAGCTCCCAGATATTTTTTACGGACAAACTCTTCGAAGATGACTGCATCGGTCAGGCGTGTAAGTATTCGGAGTTGGACTTCCCGCGACGGCGGCATGTCGCCATTGGCTCTCTCAATTCGTTGTTGGATCCATTCTCGCATCTGCCGATCGGGAATGTGCATATACTCAAAACCGATATAATTACAATACGTTTCGCTCAAGCGCTCAATTAACTTGCGCAATGGCTCCATCCTGCTGGCGCTACCGCCGAAAGTAGAAAACACTTCGCAGTCGAGGTCAGTCGCAGTAAGTCCATAATTCTCAGGAATTAGTGACGAATGATCCCGGGGCGCCAAAGCGAGCGGATCCAACTTCGCCGCCAAGTGTCCGTGAACGCGATAGGCGACGACTAGTCGGTCAACCCGATGTTGCAAGAGCATCGCGGATTTTTGCTGTCGGCGAACAGACGAACTAGAAACCCGCGGGTTGAACACGCTTCGCGGACTGAACGAAGCGCGCGCCGGAAACAGAATTCCACCGTTGGCATTTGCATTTTGTCGAAAGAAACGTTGCCACAGGAGCGGCACGCTCGATGCGTCTCGAAGATAGTCTTCGTATACGCGCTCTACGTAACCCGCGTTTTGAGAATCGAGCGCCAGCCCATTGTCGCCATCATTTCTCGACATCGTGAGGTCGTCCTGTTGAAGTCAACTCGGTCATAATCGATACAATCACGCAGTTCCGACATGCTATTGTATCCCGCACACTGGATGTCTAGCGAAATTGCCAGTCTTTGCCTTGAATCGATGCATTTGCCCTAAAACTACTCGCTGCCTTTCGGGGGCGTCTCCAGTGCTTCTGCGAGGATTGTCATTCCCACGTGTTCGAAAGAATCGTCGGAACAATCTTTTCGCACACGCAGGCCGATCGGTCCAAACACGACATAGTCACCCGGGGTTAAGTTGTCGGGACTTCGGAGGCGGACCGCTTCCACTAGGGTAAGCTCGCGTGGTACGTCCAGTTCAATCCCATACATGTCTTCAAGTTCCGCGACCGTCGTCGCGGCGCGAAGCGGAAATTCCAAATCGCTAAGGAGTTTCACGGAAATCGCCATTCGGCTGCCGAAGACTTGATCGACCAGGAGACGCATGGCAGGACGCATGACGATAATCACATGATCGCCTGGTCCAAGTCGTGTCGACCCGTGAGGCGGAATGATTTGATCTTGGCGGGCAACGAGAGCAATGACCACTCCGTCTGGTAGGGCTAACTCCTGCACTCGCCGTCCAGCGACACGCGAATCATGTTCGACGGTGTAGTCGACGATGTCGCCATCGACATTTCGCAAAGAGCTGATCTCTAATGTCAATGGCGGTGCTGACTTGAGTGGCTTTTCAAGTCCCAGGTACCTGGCCACAAATGGCAGACTCCAACCTTGCGCAAGAGCCGAAAGAACCACGACGAAGAATACAACGTCAAACGTCAAAGCGGCATTCGGAGTTCCAGACAAGAGTGGAAACGTAGCCAAAGTGATCGGCACAGCCCCCTTCAGTCCGACCCACGACAGAAAGATTGATTCGCGCCAACTGTATCGAAACGAAAGCAATAGTGGGATGACCGCCAGCGGTCGAGCAACGAACATCAACGCCGCCCCAATCAGAAGACCCTGAATACTCACATCAAGAAGTCGATTGGGAAAACTCAGCAGACCCAACATGGCGAACATGACAATCTGAGACAACCATGCTCCCGCATCATGAAAGAGGCGGATGCCGCGCTGAAACACAAGTCGCTTATTACCAATGACGATGCCGGACAGGTAGATTGCCAAAAAGCCGCTTCCGCCTATCGCAGTCGCCAATCCAAACGCTAGGAGTCCAAAGGCCGTGACAAGCACGGGGTAGAGACCAGCCGTCTCCAAGTTGATCCAGTTGACAACTCGCACAGCAATAAGTCCAGTGCCGATGCCCACAAGTGCGCCGAACAACATCTGTGAAACAAACATTCCGAGTAGATCGAAGCCAAACGTAGCTCGTCCCATGAGCAGTTCGATGCATCCGACAGTCAGAAATATGGCCATTGGATCGTTGGCGCCGCTTTCGACTTCTAGAATTGATTGCAGGGGAGTGCGAAGTGATACGCCGCCCGACCGCAGTACACTAAAAACGGCTGCCGCATCCGTGGAACCTACGATACTGCCCAATAGAATTCCCTGCAGCATTGGAATTCCGAGAAACCAACTGGCTGCCACACCCGTCAGAATCGCCGTGACTAACACGCCCCAAGTGGCCAAAAGTGTTGCCGGCTTCCAAACCGAGCGAACAGACGAGATCGGAGTACTTAGCCCTCCGTCAAACAGAATAATTGCCAGTGCCAAACTACCGATGCCGTGGGCTAATCGATAATTCTCGAACGCGATTCCGCCGATTCCATCGGATCCGGTCAGCATTCCCAATACCAGGAACAAGACGAGGACGGGTACGCCCAATCGAGTTGAAAGCTTGCTCGACGCGATGCCAAGCAGCAACAGCAGCCCGATTCCCAAGATTAGGCTGTCGACGAAGAGCATTGCTAAACTGCGTTCTTAGACTTGTGGCACGGGCTGACTGACCAATGCGAGTTCGCAATGCGGTCATGACTCTATTGTTGGTGGCGAGATTTACGTCCAATGCGGCCCAAAGTAAATAGTCGAATTGTTGGTTCATCTCGTCGCGACTCACGTAGGCGCTTACGATATCCCGATAGAACATCGCTTCTGGTGATGATCCCGATCATTCTACGAGGTTGCTGTCGTGAGACGACTGGTAATCGGCCGATATCATGGTTCACCATTTGGTCAGCCGCCTGCCGAACCGTACAGTCGTCGTACACATAGATCGCAGGTTTCTGAATTATATCCGCCACAATTCTGTGAGTGTCCAAATCACAGTTTAGCAGGTCGCGTCGCGCAACCACACCGCTCAATGTTCCATTGTGATCGATCACTGGATAGCCTTGATGAAAATCATCTGTCGTGGTGGTAAGGCGCATTCGCAAATCAATTAGTGACTCATGGGCATTTAGTGTAATAACAGGCTTGGACGCGATATCACGGACCAGAATTTGATCGAGTGGATCAGCTAGGTACTCATCGGGCGTCCGAATTCCACGTCGCGCAATCTTCTCAGTCATAATCGAGTTGCGCATTAAGAGGCTTGATATGAGATACGCCGCGGAGCAGCCGCCTAGCAGCGGTAGAAGACCAACGGGTTGGAGGGTTGTCTCAAAGACAAACACGGCTGAGGCGAGCATCGCTCGAGATGCTCCCGAAAAGATAGCCGCCATTCCCACCAGCGCTGCAATCCGAACATCCACTCCCAAAGCAGGAGCAATCGAAGCGACGCCGGCGCCCAAGGCAGCCCCTAGACCGCCGCCGATCGTAAACAGCGGCGCAAGCGTGCCGCCCGATGTCCCGCTTCCTAGAGCAATCGACCAACTCACAAACTTCATGCTACATAAGAACAAGATGGCGGGAACGGCCAACTGGTTCGACAGAATGGCTTGGATGTTATAGTAGCCGACACCCAAGGTATCGGGAGCGAAGTAACCCACGACGCCCACAGGTACTGCCCCAATTGCGGGCCACCACATCCAATGGATCGGCAGCCGCTCGAATCCATCCTCAATCGCATAGACAATTCGCGTCACTACGACTGCAGCCAATCCCATGACGCCGCCCAGCAAGATGTAAGTGATCAACGCGAAGCCAGTTGGCGGAGCCAGATTCGGCATAGCGAAGATCGGCTCCATTCCTTCAAAAAGCATGCGAATACCAGCGGCCATTACCGATGCCAGCGCAACTGGGATAATTGAGCGAGGTCGGTACTCGAAAAGGAGCAGCTCGATTGCCAGGAGGACGGCAGACACAGGGCTGCCAAAAGTTGCCGCCATTCCCGCTGCAGCACCGGCCGCCAATAGCGCTTTCCGCTCTGCAGCGGTCGTCGCGATGGCTTGACCAACCACCGACCCGAGCGCGCTGCCCGTCGCGATGATTGGACCTTCAGCCCCAAATGGACCGCCCGTGCCGATCGAAATGGCAGAGGAGACCGGTTTAAGGAATGTCACACGGGCCGGGATCCGGCTGTCATTCGCCAAGATCTGTTCCATGGCTTCGGGTATGCCATGCCCACGGATGGCCTTTGAGCCATAGCGCGCCATAAAACCGACAAAAAGAGCTCCAACAACTGGGATTGGCACCACCCACCACCCAAGGCCCGGGACTGCGCCTGCTGGTGCCACCGCCGAGATCGACAGTCGTCCGTAAAACGCGACATTCGTAATCAAGGCGATAAGCAATAACAGGGATTGCGCAATGAACGCCGCTGCAATGCCCAACACCAACGCGAAACAACAAATCAGGAGCACACGCCGATCAATTGCCGTGTATTGCCGCGGAACGTGCGCTGATTCGAGGATCGAGTCCAAAGCCGGTGACAGAGTTAGTCCATCGACGGTTGCCGATTTTGCCGGCTGATGATCTGGCATGCGTACGTTCACAATTCGTCTAGTTCGACATCATCACATGCGTCTGAGGGAAGCGGGCGCCATTGAGTTGCTACCCTGGTTCAATATACGGATGCTCTCATTGGGGCAACGTCCTGTCCCCGCCGCTTTAACCAGGACTGAACGGCATCGAAAATCAACGCCACGGCATCTTCCTGGACCAACTGTTCCACATTGACGACCAAGTCGTGAACGTGCGGATCCGCGATATTCTGGTGGAAATACTTCTTAATGAAAGCATTGCGTTGACGGTCCGAATTCTCGATGAACTCGCGCGATTTGATTGCCGAGATTCCTTGACGAAGAATCACTTGCTCCACTCGCAGTTCCAACGGCGCAATAATACGAACAGACATTGTCTCCCGTTGAGGAAGCATAAATCTTGCTCCTCGACCTACAATCACGATATTTCCCTGCTGCGCCGCCTTTGCAAAAAGACGATGCAGCCGGTGCACGTAAGTCATTTGACTGAAACCGTGACCTTCGACCCAACCATTCAATAAATCAGTAATCCATCCCACATTCTTTTCGTCGACCGTGTCTAGGACGACGGAGGGAGTATCGTATTCTGACGCCAGAATGTCCACGATATCTTTGTCCATGACCTTCCAACCCAGCCGGTGAGCAACGTGCCGCGCAATCTGGCTGCCTCCGGCTCCCGTCTCGCGGGAAATCAGCAGACAAGGACCAATTCGTTGCTTGACATCCCCGGTCTGAGATAGAGGATCCACATGTCCATTTCGACTAAGCGGAATGCCATCTCGTCGTGTCGGATGCCCGGTTGGTTGTGAAGTCATTTTCATTGTGCTGTCCTCATCGATTCGATAAACGTCATGCTAAATCCGGATCGAACCAAACGCAGTTCAACGCAACAATTGATGCCAACTCTGAGCGGTTTGGCAACGCAAGAGCTAACTCGACGCCGCTGAATTCGCATTTTGCGGCTCGGTCCCCTTTGACGGAATCCGATTCGATTGTGCTGGGGTAATTGGAGTGTTAGCCGACACATGGGCTGCGGCCTCAAGCGACTGCCGAATCACCCTCCATATAGCTTTCAATAGTTCTTGACGTCTAGCCGTGCCGGTTTCACGTTCCAGTTCGTCACGCATCGCTGCTGTCGTTCCAAGAGCGTGGGCGCACGCTTGGTCGTTACGGTCATCTGTCAATTCGCTCATAATCGTGACGCCTTTCAATCCGTCCAACGTGAAGGTAGGAAACACGAAAGCGAAAAACGCAATTGGCGTGCCGAAGCCGCACTTTGTCTCACTGTCACATGGACGCGGTAGCAGCAACTTGTTCTGCCGCAATCTCCCTGTTTTCCGACGAAACCAAAGACCAGCACCCGTCGTCAATGGTGTACAGCGTAACCAAAAGTTGACAGTCCTTGAGAAAATGTTGTCCTTGGCGGGGAACGTCGACTCTAATCTGCTCAGGTCCGCCAGCCCGCATCTGGATCGGCATATGAAATGCACGTGTACCTTACTGTGGCGAAGCGGCGAGCAGCACATCGACGCAAATTCACATTCAGTTTCAGCCAACATTGAAGACTTCGCTCGCAAAGTGGAACCCTCCGCCACTTCAAACTGTAAGCTTTTGACATTGCTGCGAGGGAAGTTGACTGATTGTCGATTGTGAAGAAGTCGTGCGACGGCCGGTGCCTCGCACTACCCGACAATCGAACAACGACATTTGCCACAAGATTTCACAAGGCTCAATCATGCACTTTCTGTATGGCTTAAAAGTGGGTGGCACTCGAAAACTCGTGGCGACGTTTGACTCCGAGCAGCAATTGTTGGCCTACGTGCGATGGGCAACATTGTTACCAACCGGCAATCAGTCCGGAAAATTTGAACAAGGAAGCGCATTAGCAAGCTATTCAGCGTGGGAACAGTCGAATGAGCCGCTCACTGAAGACGAATTAGAGGGTGTTTTTAACAACCCGTCGCCGAGCATGCTCTGATTCCAGAGCGCGTAGGCTGCGATTTGCATTTGTCGGCGACTTCGATGTCACCAGTATTGAGAATGGAGAACGTGTCAGATGTCTCAATTGTTGTTCGATGAGCCCCGTACCAACCGATTGAATCCACGCGGCCACGTGACTCGAGATGGGGCGGGGTCAACAATCGCTGTCGACAACCCACGCGATCAGGCGGCGGTAACGGCCAATATGCGTACGAAGTCGAGACCGCCTGCAGAGGATGTACGCATGTCGCCGACGGAAGCCTCCGCCGCTGACAAGGAAGTGACAGCTGGCTGGTGTGCCAAGACGCTATCTGAGTTGTGTAACAATTCGGAGCATGGTGATCACGTATACCTGCGAGGCGAGTTGAAGAGATTATGGGGAGAGATTGCGACAGTCGTTGCAACCTATGGAGACTCGCACCGACACATGCTCGAAGTCTATCGAGTATACCGAGAGTTTCGTCACCAAATGCTCACCCATATGTTTCGAGAAGAGCACCTCCTGTTTGCCGATATTCGCCGCATCGAGAAGTCGGGAGTGAGGCCGTTTTATGCGTCCGGCATTGTTTCAGGCTTGATCCAAGTCTTGAAGCGCGAGCATCAGCACATGCGTCAAATGCTTGAGCGAATCCAAACGCTCACGCGCGGCTACAAAGTGCCGCCAAATGCCAACCACACTTACCGAGGCGTGCTCGTTGGCCTCCGCAACCTGGAAACATATGTGGGGCGGCACATGCAAAATGAGGACGAGTTCCTCTTTGCACGGGCAGTAGCTTTCGAGAAGTCGCCGAATCGATCGTGAGCTATCCAACACTTCGCCCTGAGTGGGCGATTGCTGAAAGAATTAAGGGCTTATCTATGCGGTACTTGGCCGTTGTTACCGACTACGACGGCGTTGTCGCCACCGACGGGCGTGCGTCCCCCGCAGCCATTTCTGCCCTTGAACGGCTGCGATTGACTGGTCGCCGCGCGATTTTGATTACCGGCCGGCGATTAGAAGATTTTCTGGCAAGTTGTCCTCACGCTTCTCTATTCGACTACGTCGTCGCGGAAAACGGTGCTGTCGTTTACGATCCTCGTACACGTGAGGAAACGCTATTGGCAAGTCCGCCTCCAACGGAGTTCGTTGAGCGATTAAAGGAACTTGGTGTCAGTCCGCTTGAGATAGGCCGTGTAATTGTCGCCACTTGGTTGCCTCATCATCTAGCAGCTTTGCAAGCGATTCAAGAAATGGGGCTCGAACTCCATATCATCTTCAATCGGTCGGCAGTTATGATTTTGCCCGCTGGCGTGAACAAAGCGACTGGGATGAATTACGTATTGCGCAAGCTCGGCCTTTCCCCACACGAAGTCGTCGGGGTGGGCGATTCAGAAAATGACCATTCCTTTCTGGACCGTAGCGAGTGCGCCGCTACCGTCGCGAACGCCGTACCTTCGGTTCGCCGACTCGCGGCAATTGTCGCAAAAAGCGAGAACGGAACCGGCTTGGCGGAGGTAATTGACGAGTTGATCGCCAACGACTTGTGTCGCTTGCAAGGGCAACTTAAACAGCACCTAATACCCATCGGACGGCGGGCCGATGGCACGACGGTGACGATACCCCCGTATGGCCATAATATTTTGATTGCCGGGCCTTCAGGGAGCGGCAAGTCGACTGTCGCGGCCGGCATTGTCGAGCGGCTCATCCAGAAGAGATATCAGGTCTGCATCATTGATCCCGAAGGCGACTATGGAACTCTGCCGGAAGTCATTACGCTCGGCAATCAAAGGCATGAAGTAACGGTCAACGAAGTCCTTGCGATTGTCGAAGATCCAAATGTTACTCTCAACGTCAATCTACTGGGAGTTCCGCTCGCAGATCGACCAGAGTTCTTTGGGCAGCTGTTGCCAAACCTACAAGCGATGCGCATGCGCACCGGCCGGCCGCACTGGATCGTTCTCGATGAGGCCCATCACATGCTGCCGTCGGAATGGTTGTACCTCGAACGGGACTTGGTTCAGAGCCTGCGAGAAGCGGTGCTCGTGACCGTACATCCGGACCATCTTGCTCCCAAGGTATTGTCGCTAATCGATACAATCGTAGCAGTGGGGCCCGCGCCGGAATCGACGATCAAGAATTTTGCGGACGCTAGCGGCCAGCAAATCAAGTGGCCCGACGGTGTGACTTATCAAGCAGGGAGCGTCGTAGCCTGGTTTCCAAAACGAGATGAGCCTCCTTATTCACTCCAAATAATACCTGGACGCGCGGAGCGAATTCGACACCGACGGAAGTATGCCGAAGGCAACATGCGCTATCACAGCTTCTTTTTTCGGGGACCGGGAAGCCGCCACAATCTCAGAGCGCAGAACCTGGCAGTATTCTCGCAGATGGCCGACGGAATCGATGAAGAGACGTGGATGTTTCACCTGCGTCGACGAGATTACTCGCGCTGGTTCCGAACGGCCGTAAAAGATAACTACTTGGCAAATCAAGCCGAGCGAATCGAGCAACGCCGCGATCTGCAGCCGGCGGAAACCCGCAAGCTCATACGCAGCTTTATCGAAGCACGGTATACGTTGCCAGAATGACCAGTATGACGACGAATACTCGGCCAACCGGGTAAAGGGATCGCCTTGAAACGAATCGGTTTGATCGGTGGCCTGAGTCCGGCTTCAACGGCGCATTATTACGAGATTCTTTGTGGAGAATACAATCGGGAGTTTGGCGAGCTGAATTTTCCCGAGATGACGATCCAGAGCTTGAACCTGCAACATCTGATTCGACTTTTCGACACCAACGACTGGGATGGTGTGGCTGCCATTCTATTGGACGCACTGCATCGGCTCCAAAGCGCAGGCGCCGACTTTGCGGCGATCCTGGCGAACACACCCCACAATGCTTACGAACAAATCCGGGAAAAGAGTCCAATTGCCATCCTTACGATCATGGATGCAACCTCAGCGGCGCTCCGTCGCGACAATCGCCGGAAAGTGGCGCTGTTGGGAACGCGCGCGACAATGGAGTACGGCTTCTTTCAGAAGCATTTTCAATCGCAGCACATCGAGACACTTGTACCGAATGAACTACAGCGTCAGGAACTCGATCACATCATTTGGAAGGAGTTGTCCCATGGCTTGGTTAATCCGAACTCTCGAATCGCAGCAATAGCGATGATCCGCGATCTCGCATCGCAAGGAGTGGAAGCCGTAGCTTTGGGATGTACGGAATTATGCCTATTGATCAAGCCCGAAGACACTCACCTTCCGCTCTACGACACAACGCGGATTCACGCGGAAGCGATCTTGAAGTACGCGCTCAATGATGCCCAGATCTAGACGACGTGCGCGCGGAAAACAACTGTTGTCACTGTCATCGGGCGTCGACACATGATATCCGCCTGTAACTAAATTTAGTGACAGAGTGACTTGCCTGCGACGAACCGATTGTGACCATTTTACGGCCGTCGCTGACGCATTGCCACTTCATTCAGTATTGTTCCAAACGGTACGGCAATTGCTTCTCATCTTGATTGTTCAGTGTGACCTGCAACTAGCAGCCAGCAAAACTTTTCCCAAACCCTGGATGGAGAGCGACGATGAAGACGATCACGACCGAGCAACTCAAATCGATGCGTGACGAAAACGCGGACCTAACATTGGTCAACACGCTGGGAGCGGAGTCTTTTGAGAAGACACGGATTCCAGGTGCGATCAATGTTCCTTTGGACGACAATGCTTTCGCCGCACGCGTGGAACAAGAAGCAGGGGGCAAAGACAAACCCGTTGTCGTTTACTGCGCTAGCCAGCAGTGTGATTCGTCGGAAAAGGCCGCCAAGAAACTGGACGAAGCGGGCTTCACGGACGTTTCGCGCTACACTGGTGGCGCTGCAGCATGGCAAAAAGAAGCGGAAGAAGTATCCGCAAGCGAATGCTGCTAACTGGGATGCGGTAAAGTCCAAAAAAAGGCACGACATGCGGCGTCATGCGGAGGCGTCGCTGTCGGCCTGTCTACGTTCGATGTCCGGACGTTTACATCATTCAATCCGGAGTACACGGCCATGGCCATTGCACATGCGAAACCAGGCGAAGTAGTCAACGTGCGACCGTTGGCTGGAGGACTTGCCACTGCGAGGTCCGAAACGCTTGTAAAAACACACTCGCTCGAAGTTATTCGCGTCGTATTACCCGCAGGTAAAGAAATCGCACGGCATGATGTGCCTGGAGAAATTACAGTCCAGTGTCTCGAAGGCAATGTCGAGTTTCGCATCGCCGATGCGAAACGTGAACTTGCTGTCGGGGATTTTCTCTACCTTGAAGGGGCGGATGAACATTCGTTGCGTGCCAATGTGGACTCTTCGTTGCTGGTAACCATTTTACTTGAGCACAAATGTTCAACCGCGAAACACGACGTGTAACACACAAAGTAGCGGAGTTGGAGGCACCGTGGTGATTAAGCTCAAGCGAGTATACGAACCTCCTTCATCGAAGGACGGTATCCGTGTGCTAGTGGAACGGTTGTGGCCCCGCGGTCTTACGAAGCAGCGGGCCGCTGTGGATTTGTGGCTCAAAGATGTGGCCCCGAGCCCCGAACTGCGGAAGTGGTTCGGCCACGACCCGGCGCGCTGGAAGCGATTTCAGGAGCGATATCGGGAAGAATTGCGAGAGAAAAGAGAAGCCATCCGGTTGCTGAAACAAAAAGCGAAGGAGCGAACGGTCACGTTGGTCTATGCCGCTCGGGACGAGGAGCACAATGGCGCGTTGGTATTGAAAAGGCGGCTTCAGGGACACTAGCGCCGCCTTGATGAGAAATAGCATGTCGGAATTTTTATGAACAAGTCCGCGCCAATTATTTACACGGTAGGCCACTCGACGCGTACTTTAGAGGAATTGGTAGCGATTCTGCGAGCTTATGGCGTCGAGCGGTTGGTGGACGTTCGCACAATTCCGCGCTCGCGCCACAATCCGCAGTTCAATCGCCATGTGCTGAGCAAAGCATTGCACAATCGGCGTCTCAGGTACCGGCACATGAAAGCGTTAGGCGGTTTGCGCCATGCACGCACCAATTCAATCAACAATGGATGGCGTAACGCGTCATTTCGCGGATTTGCCGACTACATGCAGACACAAGCGTTTGAGAACGCCTTGGATGCGCTCCTCAAACTGGCAGGCGAGAGGCCGACGGCCATCATGTGCGCCGAGGCAGTTCCCTGGCGATGCCATCGCTCGCTAATTGCCGACGCGCTTACGGCGCGCGGATATGAGGTTCGAGACATTATGAGCGCCAAGAGCGCCAAGCCGCACGTACTCATGCCGATGGCCAGAATTCGCAATCATCAAGTATCGTACCCCGCTTCACGAGAAACACTACTAAACAATCATTAGAGGCACAGAGCGGTACTAGGACGCTAAACGGTGTCGCGAGTGAGGAACGAGTCCGTCAGGGGCTGGTTCAACCTAAGCCTAAAATGGAGAGTTGATCATGACTTTGGCATCACTCATCGCAGCCGGCACAAAGGTCTGGTTGGACGGCGTGGAACCCGACGACATCCAAAAGAATTACGCCAGGGGAATCACGGGCGCCACTTCCAATCCGACCATCGTCTCCAAGATTATCGGGAGGAGGCACTTCGACGAACGAATTCGCCAGCTGATCGCAGAGCAACTTTCCGACGACCAGATCGTGTGGGCGCTGAATGACGAACTGGTCGATTCAGCCCAGCAAGTATTTTTGCCTGTATGGGAATGGACAGGTGGAAACGATGGGTATGTGAGCTTTGAGTTAGACCCGCTCATCGAAGTCGAAGCCACCGGGTTAATCCATGCGGAGCGTGTGAAGCGATACATCGAGCTCGGCAAGAAATGGTCTGCCGGCCACAACAACCGCATGATTAAGGTGCCAGCCACCCCGGCGGGTATCGGTGCGCTGGAACCACTTGCGGCCGCCGGCGTCACACTCAACGTGACCCTGATGTTTACCGCAAGGCAGTACCGACTCGCACGTGAAGCGATCTGGCGTGGCGCGCTGAAGCGCAAGAGTGGACTTCAGGATTTCAAAAGCGTTTATAGCGTCTTCGTGTCTCGTGTGGACGTGTACACGGAGGAGCATGTTATAGACTTGAGTCCTTACGCACAGGGTATGGTCGGGATCGTGAACGCCAAACGGATCTGGCGGGAGAACCAGGAGTTCTGGAAAGACAAAGAGCTTCGGCTCGAGCAGGGAATCGTCTTCGCCAGCACTGGGGTAAAGAAGCAGGGCGTCCCGCCTGACAAGTATGTGAAGGCATTTGCCGGCGGCGATATCCAGACCAATCCGCCCACGACAAATGATGCCGTCGAGAGATGTTCGACGTCGTACACCCGACAAATCGACCAACTACCTTCCGCCGCCGTCGTCGACGAAATCGACGAGAAAGTGGATCTGGCGGCGATGGAGATTCAATTATTGCAAGAGGGGATCCAGAAGTTCGCCGAGCCGCAAATCGAGTTAGTTGCGCATATTGCTCAGCGCAGGGCCTCCTTGCTTGCCCAAAGCACTAGCTTGAATGTTCGCTGAATGTCCATCGTGTTCATGTACAACTTCCAAACATCATGCGGGCCAGTCTTGAAATGTCTGATTACAGATTCACGGTCGTGTTCTCTTTACGGAGGTTCATATGTTTCAAAATATCATACGGAGTCGCTCCAGTGTGTCGTCCCATTTACCTACCAACATCGTCCCCAACATAATCGACCTGCCAGACATCAAATGCAACCCGGTCTATCAAGCCTATCAACTGTTGCATATCGCCTTCGTGGTCGCCCCAATTCTGGCCGGGCTCGATAAGTTCTTTCACCTGCTCGTGAATTGGGATCAATATCTGGCTCCATTTGCGGAGCGGATGTTGGGCGGTCACGGACACGAATTCATGCTCGCTGCTGGTGTGATCGAGATCATTGCCGGAATTGGTGTCTGGCTAAAGCCAAAGGTTTTCGCATACGTCGTCGCGGCCTGGCTGCTGGGGATCATTTTCAACCTGCTAATGATCCCGGGCTACTATGACGTCGCTCTGCGCGACCTGGGCCTCTTTCTGGCCGCCCTGGCCTTGGGCCGACTTAGCGCTGTTTATGACCGCCGTGAAGTTCAGCCAGCAGTTCAGAATTAGAAACCAAGGAGTAAGTCATGTCCGAGCAAGAACCGATCTACGCGCCCGCGACTAAAGAGCTCGCCGCGGAACGAAAACGCCTGGCACCCAAACCTGCGGAGGCCTTCAAAGCGTTCACTCAGAGCGTGTTTGCCGAAGGGGCGCTCCCTGCGAAAACGAAACAGTTGATCGCCATCGCCGTCGCGCACGTGACCCAGTGCCCGTACTGCATCCGCGGGCATACGAGCGGCGCCCTCCAACACGGGGCGACGGCAGAGGAAATCATGGAGGCCATTTGGGTGGCAGCTGAAATGCGTGCCGGCGGCGCCTATGCCCATTCCGCTTTAGCGCTGGATACGATTGCGCGCGTCGCGAAAGCGCGCGACGAGTCCGAGCCCATTTGAAACCCGGTATTGAACTGTTTGGGCGTATGAGGCAAGTGACATGGCACCGAGACGTCAATCCACAGAGGCATTTGGCAAGCCCGGCATCGTGCCCCGCTGGACGCGAGGCAATAAGGACGCCGTAGGGACAGCCTATTCGGCATCCAGCCGTGTGTGGTTTACGCTCGCCGCCGGGATTCTTAATGAAGTGTACTTTCCAACAATTGACAGCCCGCAGATACGTGATCTGCAATACCTGGTTACTGATGGCGAGTCGTTCTTCCACGATGAGCATCGTCATCTCGACAGTACCGTGAGCGCATTGTCCGACCATTCGCTGGGCTACGAAATCACGAATGTCGATCGCGAGGGACGCTATCAGATTGTAAAACAAGTGATTGCCGATCCTCATCATTCTTGTATTCTGGTCCACACTCGTCTTGAAGCCGAGGAAACCATCCGCAACAAATTGAGATTGTTCGCACTGTTAGCGCCACACCTCGGCGTTGGTGGCTGGGGCAATAGCGGTAGTGTATTTCGTGTCGGCGATCGCGAGATCCTAGTTGCCCAAAAGGGCAATTTGTGGTTGGCGATGGCGGGGTCGATCCCCTTTACGCGTTGCTCCTGCGGGTACGTGGGATATTCCGACGGTTGGTCTGACTTGGCCGACAATCTCCAAATGAACTGGAAGTTTGATGCCGCAGAAAACGGTAATGTCGCGTTGACTGGCGAATTGGACCTCCGGCAGAATCACGAGTTCACATTGGGGTTGGCCTTTGGTTACGGGCGGCACAATGCCGTGACTACACTTTTTCAATCCCTTGGCGTTCCATTTGCCGAGCATCGGGAACGGTTCCTAGAACAATGGCAGCGAGCCTGCAAGAAAAGACTGCCACTGAGCAACTTCACCGGCGGAAGCGAGCGGCTTTATCGGACGAGTCACAGCTTACTGTTGGCTCACGAGGACAAGACGCATCCCGGTGCCATAGTCGCTTCAATGAGTATCCCCTGGGGCGAGGCGCATGGCGACAATGACATTGGCGGCTATCATCTAGTGTGGACTCGGGATTTGGTGAATAGTGCTACTGGCTTGCTCGCCTCGGGGAATATCGACACACCGCTAAGGGCGTTGATCTATCTCGCCTGTTCGCAGCAGCCTGATGGTGGTTTCCACCAAAATTTCTGGATCGACGGAGAACCGTACTGGCAGGGAATTCAGCTCGATGAGGTGTCGTTCCCAATCATGTTGGCGTGGCGGCTATACGAAGCCGATGCGCTCCGTGATTTTGATCCGTACCCGATGATCTTGCGGGCCGCGGGTTATCTGTTGCGTCACGGTCCCGCAACTCCGCAGGAACGGTGGGAAGAGTGCAGCGGTTATTCCCCATCAACTTTGGCGTCCAATATCGCCGCCCTGACGTGCGCTGCCTCCTTTGCCCACGAGCGGGGTGATCCACGCACAGCCGATTTTCTCCAGCAGTACGCCGACTTTCTTGAGAGTCATATCGAACCCTGGACAGTGACAACGGAGGGGACACTCTTACCCGACATTCGTCGTCATTTTATCCGTATCCATCCCATCGCTGTGGAAGACGCTGATCCGGATGAAAATCCGAACCGTGGAACATTGCTGATTCGGAACCGCGCACCTGGACAATTGTCGGAATTCCCGGCAAAGGAGATCGTGGACGCTGGCTTCCTCGAATTGGTTCGGTACGGTGTCCGCCAGGCCGGCGATCCTTTGATTGAAGATTCGCTCCGGGTTGTCGATTCGGTCCTCAAGGTTGACACACCAAACGGTCCGTGCTGGCGGCGATATAATCATGATGGCTATGGACAGCGCCCGGATGGCGGGCCATTTGTGGGCTGGGGAAAGGGTCGCGTTTGGCCGCTATTAACCGGCGAGCGCGGACACTACGAGCTGGCCGCTGGACGTGACCCGATGCCATTCCTTCGCGCCATGGAAGGGTTCGCATCATGCAGCGGACTGTTGCCAGAGCAAATTTGGGACGAACCGGATCGCCCTAAATTGCATTTGCAATTTGGCAAGGCAACCGGTTCGGCAACGCCACTCATGTGGGCGCACGCGGAGTACATCAAGCTGCTACGATCCGCCACCGAAGACAAGGTCTTCGATTTGATTCCCGCGGTTGCCGATCGCTATCGCCATCGGAGAAACTGCTCCTCATTGGAAGTCTGGAAACCGAATCGGCACGTCCGAACCGTCCAATCGGGCATGACGCTGCGAATTCAAGTCCCGTCGTCATTTCAGTTACGGTGGACTGCGGATGAATGGCAATCTGTCAATGACACAACGTCGACTGCGACGACGTTGGGAATACATTATGTTGACATCCCGGTTGCCAGAGGGCAACGTGCTCCGATTCGCTTTACCTTTTTCTGGTCGAGTACGGGGAATTGGGAAGGACGCGACTTCCAGGTCGGCATCGACGGGAGAGAAAGTAAACGCTCCGAGTTCAAGCCGATTGAGGACACGGGTACACGCGTCCTGGTGACTTACGCTAAGTGATGCGATGAATCAATATTCTATTGCGAGTATGACATCGACGAACCGATTTGAAGTGAAAATTCGTCGCCAGGATTGCCCTGACGAGCCGAGCTATTTGGAGACGTTTTCCCTTGAACGTATTCCAGGCATGAACGTCACGAGCGTGCTACAGCAAATCGCCGCGAATCCACAAACAACAACGGGACAGTACGTCGCACCAGTCGCGTACGAATCCAACTGCTTGGAGGAAGTCTGTGGCTCTTGCACGATGCTGATCAACGGGCGCGTTCGACAGGCCTGTTCAGCTTTAGTTGATCGGCTGTTGGAACAGCAGCCTCAGCAAATTGAACTGCGTCCGATGAGCAAGTTTCCTGTAATCCGCGATCTCATCGTGGATCGTCGCCGCCTTTTTCGTGCATTGGAGAAACTGCACTGCTGGATTCAGGTGGATGGCTACTTTGACGCCGGCCCGGGCCCTCGTCAATCACAGGAGGAACAGGAACAAGCGTATCCGCTCAGCAAATGCATGAGTTGTGGCTGTTGCCTGGAGGCCTGCCCACAGTATGGCAAGGTGGAAACGAATCCGCAGCCGGGCGAAACCAGCGAGCAAGTCAGCCGACGCGAAGATGCCGCATTCGACGCTGCGTTCATCGGAGCGCATGCAATGAGCCAAGTGGTTCTGATGAATTCGAATCCAACCGGTCACATGGCAGCGAGCGAGCGACTCGAAGCATTGATCTCGCCTGGTGGTATTCAGAACTGCGGAAAGGCGGCAAACTGCCAAGCCGTTTGTCCCCAAGAAATACCCCTCATGACTTCCTGGGGTCGCGCCGGTCGTGCGACGACAGTACATGTGATCAAGAGGTTCTTCGATGGATAGTAAAATGGTCAGTCAGCGCGGGAGGGAATCCTCACCCAGTAGATCCCTCACCGTGTCTCATGTATTAATCATCGGCGGTGGCTTCGCGGGACTGAATGCTGCAAAAGGATTAGGGGAAGTCGCCAATGTCGAAGTGACTCTGGTGGACCGTACGAATCATCACCTATTTCAGCCGCTCCTGTACCAAATCGCAATGGCCGGACTGAGTCCGGCAGAAATAGCCGCGCCGATTCGCAGCTTGCTCTCCAGATATCGCAATATTCGCGTCGTGAGTGGCGAGGTTACTTCCCTTGACCTGAAAAGAAATGTGGCCGTCGCCGACTTCGGCGAATTGGCGTTCGACTACCTTATCTTGGCATGTGGAGCGAGACACGACTACTTCGGTCACGACGAATGGGAGGAGTACGCTCCCGGGCTGAAGAACTTGGAACAAGCGACGGAGATCCGCCGCCGCGTGCTCTTGGCTTACGAACAAGCCGAGGTGAGCGAGTCGGCAGAGGAACGCAAGCGACTCTTGACGTTTGTGGTTGTCGGCGGAGGGCCGACGGGCGTGGAGCTAGCGGGAGCCCTCGGTGAAATGAGCCGTTTCACTCTGGCCAAGGACTTTCGCAATATCGACGCCACTCTGGCACGAGTGATTTTAGTGGAAGCGGGACCGCGAATCCTGCCGATGTTCAGCGCGCAAATGGCTGCGCGCGCAAAGTGCGACCTGGAGCGCCTTGGCGTACAGGTTCGAACGAATACTTCTGTGACGAGGATTGATGCAAACGGAGTAGGTCTCGGCGACGAGAGGATAGAGGCCGCCACGGTACTCTGGGCCGCCGGAGTAAAGGCTTCGCCGCTGGGACATTCTGCTGGACTGGCGGTTGATCGACATGGGAGAGTGTTGGTGGAGCCGGACCTCAGCGTACAAGGTCGCAAGAACATTTTCGTCGCCGGCGACTTGGCCTGCTTCACGCACCAGTCCGGCAAACCGCTCCCCGGCACCGCGCCGGTAGCCATGCAGCAGGGCCGCTTTTTGGCGAGAACGATCCGCCGCGATTTGCAGGGGAAGTCGCGGGTGCAGTTCCACTTCGCTGACAAAGGGCAAATGGCCACGATCGGCCGCAGCCGAGCAATTGTTGAAGTGGGACAGTTAAAGATTGCCGGCTTTTCCGCTTGGCTTCTGTGGCTCGTGATCCATATTTACTACCTGACTGGCTTTCAGAATCGTTTGCTGGTCGTCCTTCAATGGGCCTGGTCCTACATCTCCTACACGCGCGGCGCCCGACTAATTCTGAATAAGGAGTGGCGGACGCAGCCACGAGTGGAACATAAGTTGCCACCCAACACACAAGGTTGTTCACACAGGCAACATTTGGCGCAATTTGATTCGCCATTCAATAACTGACAGGATTGCAATCGCGTCGATTGATCAAGCCGATACTGTTTTTCATGCATTCGACACCATTTCTGCGTAAGCGCTATTGGAACAAATCATGCCGCACTACACGTACTTGATCGTTGGCGGTGGAATGACAGCGGATGCCGCAATCGGCGGAATTCGCGATTTCGATCCTAATGGCTCGATAGGCCTGGTCGGCGATGAGTCGCATCCGCCCTATGACCGCCCGCCCTTGTCCAAAGGACTTTGGAAAGGAAAACCTCTCGAGAGCATTTGGCGTAAGTCCGACTTCCACGGCGTCACCTTCCATCTCGGCCGGAAGGTGCGATTGCTTGATCCGCCGAATAAACGTGTTACCGATGACGAGGGGACGGCTTATACCTTCGATAAGCTACTTCTCGCCACCGGCGGCACCCCGCGTCGGCTGTCCTTCGGCGGCGATGACATCATCTACTACCGCACCGTAGACGATTACGAGCGGCTGCGGACTATAACAGACGAGAGCGAACAGTTCGCGGTCGTCGGCGGCGGGTTCATCGGGTCTGAGATCGCTGCCGCCCTAACTTTGAACGGCAAGAAAGTGGTGATGGCATTCCCTGGATTCGGCATCGGCAGCCACTTATTTCCGGTCGACCTGGCGGGATTTCTGAACGACTACTATCGCCAGAAGGGAGTCGATGTGTTGACCGGTGAACGGGTGATGGGTTGGGAAATGCGCCAAGATAAACACGTTCTTAAAACCCACAACGCTCAAACCCAAGCCGATCGAGAAATTGTAGTCGATGCGGTGGTGGCGGGGATCGGCATCCAGCCCAATGTCGAATTAGCTGAGGCTGCCGGGCTGGATGTGGATAACGGCATTCGGGTGGATCGCGGCCTGCTCACGAGTCATCCCGACATCTATGCAGCGGGGGACGTTGCCAACTTCCATAACCCTGCGATGGATCAGCGACTTCGAGTCGAGCACGAGGACAACGCCAACACCATGGGAGCCCTGGCCGGTCATGCTATGGCAGGCGAAGCCGTTTCGTATGATCATCTCCCGTCGTTTTACTCAGATTTGTTTGACCTGGGATTCGAAGCCGTTGGCGAAGTCGATTTTCGACTTGAGACAGTCTCTGATTGGAAGCAGCCGTACCGAGAAGGAGTTGTTTACTATTTGCGCGACGGTCGGGTGCGCGGGGTGCTGTTATGGAATGTTTGGGACCAAATTGACGCGGCGCGCCAGCTAATCGGCGAGACTGGTCCGTTCACAGCCGCGGACCTCAAAGGGCGGCTACCCGCATAGAGTATTTCCATCAATGCCCGACCCATGAGCGAAAAGTTGTTCATTCTGAAACCGCGAGCGCCCTTCCGGCTGGACCTGACCGTCTGGACGCTGCGCCGTCGTGCCGAAAATCAAATCGACCGCTGGGATGGGAACACTTACCGTCGTGTCTTAGTGATCGGAGGAGTGCCAATCGAAGTCGCGGTCGCACAAACGGGTCCGCCAAATTCGCCCCGACTTCGTGTAACCATCCGTGGCGCAAAGTCTGGCGCCGACTCGAAAGAATCGGTGACCTCACTCTTGAACCAGATGCTCGGTTTGCAGGTCGATCTGGGCAAGTTCTATCGCTTCGCTTCCCGAAAAGCGAAGATTGGTCCGCTGGCTGAGCGTTTTCGTGGCATGCGACCACCTTGCTTTCCGAGTGTTTTCGAGGCTCTCGTCAATGCGATTGCTTGCCAACAGATGAGCCTCACGGTGGGAATTGTCTTGCTCAATCGCTTATCGGGAACGTGTGGACCCGCTTACTCAAACAACGGAATTGCTGCATATGCCTTTCCACGCCCGCAGGACGTGGCCTACCGCGATCCCGAATCGCTACGGCAGCTCGGATTCAGTCGACAAAAGGTGCGTGCTTTGATTGAATCGGCGAACGCTATCGACGATCGGAAACTTGATCTGGAAATGTTGACCGAAGTTGCGGATGAACTGGCGCTGGCTCGTTTGCAGCACTTGCGAGGTGTGGGGCGATGGTCGGCCGAATACATGTTGCTGCGAGGGCTCCGGCGATGGCATATCTTTCCCGGTGACGACGTCGGAGCTCGTAATAACCTCACACGGTGGTTAGGGCTAAGCGGCGATTTGGACTACGAAGGCGTGCGGCAAACCCTAGCCCAATGGAAGCCATATGGTGGATTGATCTACTTCCATCTGTTGCTCGATCGGCTGGCCGAACAAGGTTATGTGACGTAAATACAATCCGCAAATCGCATACGACTGCAAGAATATAAGCGTTACGTCATGGATACATTACCACTCAAAGCACCTTGCGCAACGAAACCTAAGTTCTGCACCAACACCGACTCGAATGTCGACGTCCACTCCCCGTGGGTACGCCCAAAGCTCGGAAGTCGAGGTTTCGTCAACCGTTGCAAATCTCATCAGACTCTGCCAGACTTGACGGCGCAGTGTGTTGATCGTGCCATCGCCGAAGGCGGGAATCGATGACACAAGCCTTCCATCCCAGTATGAATACGTTCGCGAAGGTGACTATCTTCGGCGGACTGTTTATCGTCGCCGCGATTGGCTTCGCCTGGGATCGTATCAACCGCTCGCCCTACGTCACCGAAGCCGACGTCGTCCGCGAGCAGCCCGTGCCTTTCAGCCACGAGCATCACGTTAGCGGGCTGGGAATCGACTGCCGCTACTGTCATACGACGGTCGAAAAGTCGTCATTTGCTGGAATGCCCCCAACTGAAACGTGCATGGGGTGTCATTCGCAGATCTGGAAAGACAGCCCGATGCTCGAGCCGGTGCGCGCGAGTCTTCGTACGGGCGAGCCGTTGAAATGGACTCGCGTTCACGACTTGCCCGATTTCGTCTATTTCGATCACAGCATCCACATCGCTAAGGGGATTGGCTGCGAAAGCTGTCATGGGCGCGTCGACAAGATGCCGCTGATGCGGCGGGCGCACACTCTGCAGATGAGCTGGTGCCTGGATTGTCACCGGGAGCCGGATGAATTTGTCCGAGACCGCAAGGACATCTACCGATTTGGTCCGCTCGTCCAGACCAACGCTCGCGAGCATGGGGCCGAATTGGCGAAGGAATACGGCATCGATACTAAACAGCTCACCGACTGCTGGATTTGCCATAGATGAACGACAAAGACCACAACATGGTTGGCATCGGGCACTCACACCCAGGTCTCGCGGTTCAGTCCGACGTGTCGCCAGCGATCGATTGGAACTCGCTCCGCGATCGCCTGTGTGACACCAACAGCCAGGATTTTTGGCGCAGCTTGGATGAACTTGGCGAGACCCCGGAGTTCATGGAATACATGAGCCGCGAGTTTCCCCGGCAGAGCGGCGAGTGGATGGATCCAGTAAGCCGTCGGAATTTCCTGAGACTGATGGCTGCCTCAATAGGCTTTGCCGGGGTGGGACTCGGCGGGTGCATGCGACAGCCGACGGAACAAATCGTGCCCTACGTGCGACAGCCTGAAGACTTTGTGCCGGGCCGCCCGTTGTACTTTGCCACTTGCACGACATTGGGAGGTTATGCAACGGGCCTGTTAGTCGAAAGCCACCTGGGGCGGCCTACTAAGATCGAAGGGAATCCCGAGCACCCGGCCAGCCTGGGCGCCACCGATGCCTTTGCACAAGCCTCCATTCTCTCGCTCTACGATCCAGATCGCTCACAAACGATCATGAAGGGCGGACTGATCAGCACTTGGGGAGAATTCCTCACGGCGCTCGCGGCCGAATTGCCCGCTCTCCGCGCGCGCCGTGGCCAGGGACTCGCAATCCTCACCGATACTATCACCTCGCCGACGCTCGCCGACCAATTGCAAACTTTGTTAAAAGAACTGCCGAACGCAAAGTGGCACCAGTATGAACCCGTCGGAAGAGATAATGTGCGGGCCGGTGCCAAGTTGGCATTCGGCGAATACGTCGATTCGATCTACCACTTTGATCAGGCCGACGTCGTGCTGGCGTTGGACGCCGAGTTTTTTACTTCGCTGCCGGGAAGCGTGCGATATGCGCGCGATTTCATGAATCGCCGGAAACTAGCGCGTGGAGAAACTCAAGCTGGCGGCGCGCCAAAGAAAATGAATCGGCTCTATGCCGTCGAGAGCGCACCCGGACTTTCGGGCACGGTGGCCGATCATCGGTTGCCGATGCGAGCCGACCGGATTGAGGGCTTTGTCCGCTCGTTGGCAGTGCAACTCGGCGTGGAAGTCGATGCCGGCCAAACGGATATCGTCAACGAAGCGCCGGCGGCCTGGTTGGCCGCGCTCGTGTCGGATCTGACGGCCCACCAGGGCGCGAGCCTGGTGACTGCCGGTGACGGCCAACCGGCCGTCGTTCACGCCTTGGTCCACGCGATCAACCGAGCTCTTGGCAACGTGGGAAAAACCATCGAATACGTGTCACCTATCGAGGCTCAGCCGGTGGACCAACTTGATTCGCTCCGCGAACTCGTCGCGTCGATGCGCAATCAAGAGGTCGATTTATTGGTCGTCCTGGGCGGCAATCCCGTCTACAACTCGCCCGGGGAGCTGGAGTTCGGCAAGCTTTACGAACAGGTCAAGTTACGCGTCCATCTCTCCGAATATCTTGACGAAACGTCGTTCGTATCGCACTGGCACCTACCCGCCGCCCATTACCTCGAATCGTGGGGAGACGCGCGGGCCTACGACGGAACTGTCACGATTCAGCAGCCACTGATTGCACCTCTCTACCAGGGCCGCACAGCCCACGAGATATTAGCGGCTTTGCAGGGCCACGCGGAATTGACCACGTATGAGATTGTCCGGGACTTTTGGAAGCGCCAATTCAGGGACGAGAGCTTTGAGGAACGATGGCGCAAGGCGCTACACGATGGATTGGTGGCGGACACACGGTCCGCGCTGGTCGACGAAGCTTGGTCGTTTACCGACGTGGCGTCGGATTCTGCTTCGCCCACTCCCGATTCAATTGGAATTGAAATTACATTCTGTCCTGACCCTACGATCTGGGACGGCCGGTTTGCCAACAACGGCTGGCTCCAGGAGCTGCCCAAGCCGCTCACCAAGCTGACTTGGGACAATGCCGCCCTCATCAGCCCGCGCACTGCCCAAAGGCTTGGCGTTTCGAATCACGAGCTCGTTCAACTTTCGCGCGGCGATTGGACTGTCCACGCGCCGATTTGGATCGTGCCCGGCCAGCCTGACGATTCGATCTCGCTGACACTGGGATACGGCCGCACGCGCAGTGGTCGAATTGGCAACGATCGGGGCGTGAACGCATACATGCTCCGCGCGAATGAGCCGGCTTGGTTCGTGAGCGGCGTCGAGTTGAAGCGGACCGGCGAACGCCGCTCACTAGCTATAACTCAGAATCACCACAGCATGGAAGGACGCGGGCTGGTGCAAGTGAGCACCTTGGCGCAATTTGAGCAGAATTCGGAGTTCATCGACGCCAAGAGCCGTCATCCGGAAAACCAGCCCACGCTGCTTCCCCGCTACGACGAGTCGGAAAATGCCTGGGGAATGGTCATCGACCAAACGGCGTGCATGGGCTGCAATGCTTGCGTCATCGCCTGCCAGGCGGAGAATAATATCCCAATCGTCGGCAAGGAGCAGGTCGACAAAGGACGTGAGATGCACTGGCTGCGGATCGACCGCTACTACAAAGGTGAACTCGACAACCCCGAAACGTACTTCCAGCCCGTCACCTGCATGCACTGCGAAAATGCGCCCTGCGAACTGGTCTGCCCCGTGGGAGCAACGGTGCATAGTCACGAAGGCCTGAACCAAATGGTATACAACCGCTGCGTGGGCACGCGGTATTGCTCGAACAACTGCCCGTACAAGGTGCGCCGATTCAATTTCCTGAATTACGACGCCGAGTTTGGCTACAGCGGCGAACAGGCACCGGTGCTCAAATTGCTGCGCAATCCCGATGTCACGGTCCGCAGCCGGGGCGTCATGGAGAAATGCACCTACTGCGTGCAACGGATCAACCAGGCTAAGATCGACGCTCAAAAGGAAAATCGACCAGTCCGCGACGGCGAAATCATAACTGCCTGCCAGGCGGCCTGTCCGTCCCAGGCGATCGTATTCGGCAACCAGCGCGACCCGTCCAGCCAGGTTGCCAAACTTAAGGAATCGACGCTCAACTATTCGCTGCTGGCCGAGTTGAATACTCTACCGCGGACGACCTATCTGGCCCGCATTCGCAATCCCAGTCCCGACCTGGCAGGTCCGGCCACGAACGACGCCCCGCCCGTCGCACCGACGACGCTGGACCGCATCCTCGAAAGGGGCGAGCTGTGAGTGACGTGCGCAGTACAATTGGCGGCGCGGTAGACGCCTCTCTCGGATTCGGCGACGCGCCGATCCTGCAGCCGGGGCACACTTATGCCTCGGTCACTGACCAGATTGGTGCGATTGTGCTCACCGGTCGCACTCCGCGTAGCTGGTTCGTCGGATTCGCCATCGCGTTCTGTCTATTGATGTCGTTCCTGTATGCGACGGCCTACCTGTTCGCCAAGGGGATCGGCATCTGGGGTACCACGATCCCGATCGGTTGGGCTTTCCCGATTGTCAACTTCGTGTGGTGGGTCGGCATCGCCCACGCTGGCACGCTGATCTCGGCGATTCTACTGCTGCTGCGACAGGATTGGCGCACCAGCATCAATCGCTTCGCCGAGGCGATGACGCTGTTCGCAGTCGCTTGTGCAGGCTTGTTCCCGTTGTTGCATTTGGGGCGGCCGTGGGTTTTCCACTGGCTCATGCCTTATCCCAACACGATGGATCTTTGGCCGCAGTTTCGCAGCCCATTGGTCTGGGACGTGTTTGCCGTGCTCACCTATTTCACGGTCTCGCTGTTGTTCTGGTACACCGGCCTGATCCCCGACATGGCCACGCTCCGCGATCGCGCTCAGGGTCGCTTCGCCCAAATTGTCTACGGCATGTTGGCGATGGGCTGGCGCGGCTCGGCGGCCCACTGGCATCGCTATGAGATCGCCTATTTGCTGATGGCCGCTCTCGCGACGCCGTTGGTCGTGTCGGTGCATAGCATCGTGGGCATGGACTTTGCGGCGGCAATCGTGCCCGGTTGGCACACGACGATCTTCCCTCCCTATTTCGTCGCCGGCGCTATTTTTTCCGGCTTCGCGATGGTGGTGACGCTGGCGATTCCACTGCGCGCCGTCTATCGCCTGCACGATTTCGTCACGATTCGGCACCTCGACAACATGGCCAAGATCATGCTGGCGACCGGCTCGATCGTGGCTTATGGCTATCTCGCCGAAGTGTTCTTTTCCTATTACAGCGGCAACCAATTCGAAAGGTATGTCACGATCAACCGGGCCTTCGGCGCGTACGCCTGGAGCTATTGGGCGCTGATCGCCTGCAACATTCTGATGCCTCAACTACTATGGTTCCGGATGATGCGTCGAAACGTAGCGGTGTTGTTCGTGATATCGCTGGTGATTAACGTCGGCATGTGGTTGGAACGATTTGTGATCGTGGTCATCAGCTTGCAGCGCGACTATCTGCCGTCGGCCTGGCGTATGTACTACCCAACAACGTGGGACTTCGTCCATTTCTTTGGCTCGCTGGGGCTGTTTTTCGTGCTGTTGTTCTTATTCATCCGCCTGTTACCGATGATCTCGATCTTCGAATTGCGCGAGCTGGTTCATGACAGCGAGGGAAAGGGCGAATGATGGGGGCATCAATAAAATCACGTTCGCCGTATGGTCTGTTGGCGGAGTTTGAGCAGGGTGACGAGTTGCTCTCGGCGGTCCATGCCGCCTATGCGGCCGGCTATCGCCAGATGAACGGATACACGCCGTTCCCGCTCGACGGCTTGTTTGACGCACTTGGTCAAAAGCCGACGCGGCTGCCCCTGTTGGCACTCATCGGCGGTATTGTCGGCGGGTGTACCGCGTACTTCATGCTCTATTACGCTTCGGTGATCAGTTACCCGATCAACGTCGGCGGGCGACCGCTGCACAGTTGGCCGGCGTTCATTCCGATCACGTTCGAGTTGACCGTGTTGGGGGCGTCCTTTGCCGCGTTCTTCGGAATGCTGGCGCTCAATGGCCTTCCGCATCCATATCACCCACTCTTCAACGTCCCCGAGTTCAAGCTTGCCAGTCGCAATCGCTTCTTTCTCTGCATTCAGGCTCGCGACCCGCTCTTCGATATGGATCGCACGCGAAGTTTTTTAGAATCATTCTCTCCAAAGATCTACGAGGTGCAGCCATGACGTTGCACCGCTGGCAAAGCCGGAGATCCGGATCTCTCTGTACCTTGGGAGTGCCGGCCGTTCTGGCACTCCTGGTCGGCTGCGATCGGCTCGACATGTACGACCAGCCGCGCTATAAGCCGCTGGCCGCCAGCAACTTCTTCGATGACGGGCTATCCGCGCGTCCACGAGTTGAGGGTACGGTCGCACGAGGGGAGCTGCGCGACGATGAGCCGCTGTACACCGGCAAACAGGCAGGAAAACTCGTGAGCCAGATTCCACGAGCTGCCTATCGCGCGGTGCAAAACGGCGATGCGGATGGTTTCGATCGGCCGGTGGATCAAGCCAAGCTCACTGAGCTCCGTCGTGCCCTGATCATGCGCGGTCGAGAGCGATTCGACATCTATTGTTCAGTCTGCCATGGCCGGACTGGCGACGGAGACGGCATGATTGTTCGCCGCGGATTTCCTAAACCGCCGTCTCTGCATATCGAGCGCCTTCAAAATGCCCCGGCCGGACATTTTTTCGACGTGGCCACGAGTGGTCTGGGCGCGATGCCCAGCTATGCCAATCGGATCGACGTCGAGGATCGCTGGGCGATCGTGGCCTACGTTCGGGCGTTGCAACTCAGTCAGAACGCCCAAATCGGCGATGTGCCGGTCGACCAACGTCAGAACCTATTAAGCCCCCAGAGTCTACCCGCGGAGGACCGGCCATGACGCCTTCGCCAGAATTGATCGTGTACTTGCGGCGCGTGAAACTTGGCGGGCTGGCGTTGGCGCTTGTCGGCGGCCTGGCATGCATCTACGGATACGCGAATCTGCGTGACGAATTCTACCCGGCCTATCTGACCGCGTATCTCTATTGGCTTGGCATGTCGCTGGGATGCCTGGGATTGGCAATGCTCCACGGGCTGACTGGGGGGGCCTGGGGCACTGCGATCCGCCGCGTGATCGAGGCTGGCTTCCAGACGTTGCCGCTAATGGCTGTGTTGTTCGTGCCGCTCTGGCTTGGCGTTGAGCGGATTTACGAGTGGGCCGATCCCGAGGTGGTGCAGCGCCACGAGCTCTTGGCTCGCAAAGCCGGTTATTTGAACGTCGCCGGATTCCACACGCGCGCCATCATTTACTTCGTAGTCTGGATCGCTATCGGCTGGTTGCTGATTCTTTCGTCACCGAATGACGAGACCCAAACGGATTCGCCCCGTAGCCGTCGCCTTCAGCGAACCAGCGCACTGGGCTTCATTGCCTACGGCCTGACTATCACGCTGGCCGCCGTCGATTGGGTCATGTCTCTCGAGCCGGAGTGGTATTCGACGATGTACGGCGTGCTCTACATGGGTGGGCAAGCCGTCTCGGGGATGTCGTTTGCATTGGTCGCCGTCTTGCTGCTTGGTCAATTCGAACCTTGGTCGCGCACGATCACATCACAACGCCGCAACGATTTGGGAAATCTGCTCCTGGCCTTCGTAATGTTCTGGGCCTACGTCGCCTTCATGCAATATCTGGTGATCTGGTCGGGCAACCTGCCGGAGGAAAACGTCTGGTATTTGCGACGTTCTCAGGGCGGCTGGCAATATTTGGTGATCAGCCTTATGGCACTCCACTTCGCGGTGCCCTTCTCGCTGCTGTTGTCGCGGAGTCAAAAGCGCGATGCGCGCGGGATTTTTCGCGTAGCCATCCTGTTGTTAGTGATGCGCTACGTCGATTTGTATTGGTTGGTCGTGCCCGGTTTCCAGCACGGCCAATACAGTGACAAATGGCTGTCGTTTCATTGGCTTGATCTAGCCACCATGTCTGCAATCGGCGGCGGCTGGTTAGCATTGTTCGGATGGCGTTTGCTGGCGCGAGTTCAGTTGCCGATTTACGACCCGGAATTGGTGGAGGCCGCCGATGAGCGAACACATCGCACCGCAGTCGCCTGACCAACGGGGACATGCCGGGCATGAAACAACCGACGCCAGCGCGTTCTATATTGCGATATTCGCGCTTGTGTTGGCGCTCGTAATCATGCTCTCGATGTTGTTTTTGTACCAGATGTTCTGGGGTTTCGAAGCGGTCGTAAAGCGCTCGGACCCGATGGCGAGCCCCGTCGCCACTAGCCAGATACCGCCCGAGCCACGACTTCAAGCCCAGCCTAGTGCCGAACTTATTCAACTTCGCCGCGAAGAGGACGACACGCTTCGCACGTACAAGTGGATCGATCAAACCCAAGGAATCGTGCAGATTCCCATCGAGCGCGCGATTGACTTGTTGAGTGAGCGAGGTCTGCCCGAACAAACGACCGCACTGCCGGCTGCTGCAAAACAGGAGGCGTCGCCATGATTCGATTAAGTAACAACGTCGCTCTTACAATATGGAAAGCGATGGCGATCGCGACGTCAATGACTGCCGTGCTCGTTTTTGGCATTGGCGGCTCTGTCCACGCACAGCGATTCAGTTCTGTTCCATACGGCACTCCGGCCGGGAGTAGTCCGACCGCCGATTTAATCAGCAGCGTGGGGATCGAGCAGCATCTCGGAACCCAATTGCCATTGGATACTGAGTTGCGCGACGAGCAGGGTCGCGCAGTCAAGCTTGGTGACTATTTTAAGCACCAGCCGGTGGTCGTAATGCTAGTCTATTTCCGCTGCCCTATGCTTTGCACGCAAGTACTGAACGGCTTCCTCAAGAGCAGCCAGGCGATTCCCCTGGTGATCGGCGGCGACTATCAGGTGGTCACCATCAGCTTTGATCCACGCGAAACGCCTGATTTGGCGGCGGAGAAAAAGGACAACTACGTCCGTGCCTATCGCCGCGATGGCGCGGCCAACGGCTGGCACTTCCTCACTGGCGATCAGACGAGCATCGACCAAATCACCAAAGCCGTCGGCTTCCGCTACCGCTTCGATCCCCAGAGCGACCAATTTGCTCATGCCAGCGGCATCGCCCTAGCCACGCGCGACGGGCGACTAAGCCGTTATTTCTACGGCATCGAGTACGAGCCGGATGACCTGCGGTTGGGCCTGGTCGAAAGTTCGTCCGGCCGGATCGGCTCGCTCGTCGACCAAGTGCTGTTGCTGTGCTACCACTACGACCCACTCACCGGCAAGTACGGATTGGTGATTGCTGAGGTGTTACGGACCGCCGGTGTGCTGACCGTGATCGTTGTAGGAGGCTTCCTGGTCGCCATGTTCCGATTTGAACGCCGTCGGACGAAGTTATTGCGTGACGACGTATCGATTGGCAGAACAGACACGGCCACTCAGACTTCGCTGGGACAGCTATGATTGACGACAGCTTTCGATTACTTCCAGAACAGGCATCGACGCTTGCTCCACGCGTCGATGCGCTTTATTTCTTCTTACTCGTTGTGGCTGCGTTCTTCACGACTTTGATCGCGGCGCTCATTCTGTATTTCTCGATCAAATATCGCCGCGGCAATACGACAGTCGACCGCACGCAAAGCCAGGAGCGCGGCCATGCCGTCGTCATGGAAGTTACCTGGATTGTGATCCCGTTTCTGATTGCGATGGTGATCTTCGTCTGGGGTGCGTGGCTGTTCTTCACCGAATATCGGCCGCCAGCCGGCGCGCTCGAGATTCAAGTAGTGGCAAAGCAATGGATGTGGAAGTTCCAGCATCCCGACGGCCACCGCGAAATCAACACCCTACATGTGCCGCTCGGAAAGCCGGTCCGGCTATCGATGATCTCCGAGGACGTGATTCATAGTTTTTATGTTCCGGCGTTTCGGGTCAAACGCGACGTTCTGCCGGGGCGCTACAGTTCGTGTTGGTTCGAAGCCACGCGCACTGGCGAGTTCCATCTGTTTTGCGCCGAGTATTGCGGTACAAATCATTCACAAATGACGGGCCGGGTGGTCGTCGTTGAACCAGCCGACTATCAGGCATGGTTGGCCGGCGGCCTGGCGAACGCGCCGCCGGCGGATACCGGCAAGCGGCTGTTTGAGGATCTGCGGTGCATTACCTGTCATGTACCAACCGGAACAGCGATCAGATGCCCGCCGTTGGAGAATCTCTACGGACGGCCGGTCCAACTGACGACCGGGCAATCCGTCACGGCGGATGACGACTATTTGCGCGAGTCGATTCTTCGTCCCGGAGCCAAGCTCGTCGCCGGGTATCAACCGGTAATGCCTAGCTTTGACGGACAGGTGAACGAGGAGCAATTGATCCAGTTAATCAGTTACATCAAGTCACTGGCTCAGCCGAGCGACGCGGCGAGTACCGGTGACCAAGGCGCGGTCAGCGATGAATCAATTAGATGAGCCAAATTCGACGACGGTTCCGGCGACGACTTCCAATCGGTTGCCGCAGCCGAACTACCTCGACGCTGGCTACACGGTTAGCTCTTGGCTGTTAACGACCGACCACAAACGTATCGGCATCATGTATCTGTTGTCGATTACGTTCTTTTTCGTGATCGGCGGCCTGGCGGCGACCGTCGTGCGGCTGGACCTGATGACGCCCCAAGCCGACTTGGTGGGCACTGAAACGTACAACAAGCTGTTTACGGCTCACGGCGTGATCATGGTCTTTTTCTTTCTGGTCCCGTCGATTCCCAACGTGTTGGGCAATTTCCTTGTTCCGCTAATGATCGGCGCGCGCGATCTTGCTTTTCCCAAGTTGAATCTCCTGAGTTGGTACATCTACATGCTCGGGGGGACATTCACGCTCTATGCCCTCCTAGCGGGCGGCGTCGACACAGGCTGGACGTTCTACACGCCCTATAGCAGCACTTACAGCAACACGTACGTGATGGCCACGGCCGTGGGGATTTTCATCACCGGCTTCTCATCCATCCTCACCGGCTTGAACTTCATTGTCACGATCCATAAGATGCGTGCCCCGGGGCTGACCTGGTATCGCTTGCCGTTGTTTATTTGGTCGATTTACGCCACGAGCATCATCTTTGTGCTGGGTACGCCCGTATTGGCGATCTCACTATTGCTGGTGGCGATGGAGCGAATGTTGGGGATCGGCATTTTCGACCCCAAATTGGGCGGTGACCCGATCCTGTTTCAACACCTGTTCTGGTTCTATTCGCATCCGGCCGTTTACATCATGATTCTTCCCAGCATGGGCGTGGTCAGCGAGATCATTCCCTGCTTTTGTCGCAAGCGAATCTTCGGATATGCCTTTATCGGATTTTCGAGCTTCGCCATTGCCGTTTTCAGCTTCCTGGTGTGGGGGCACCATTTGTTTGTCAGCGGCCAGTCGGTCTACGGCGGCATGATCTTTTCATTGCTGAGCTACCTGGTGGCGATCCCTTCGGCGATCAAAGTCTTCAATTGGACCGCGACGCTCCACAAGGGCTCCATCACTTTCGATACTCCCATGCTCTATGCTCTGGGGTTCGTCGGCCTATTTACCATGGGCGGGCTGACGGGACTATTTGTCGCGGCCCTGGCCTTCGACGTTCACGTCCACGACACCTATTTTATTGTCGCCCACTTCCACTACATCATGGTGGGCGGCGCAGTGATGGGATACCTGGGCGGAATCCATTTCTGGTGGCCCAAAATGACCGGGCGACTCTACCCAGAGGGCTGGGCGCGATTCTCGGCGATCTTGATCTTCGTGGGATTCAACCTGACGTTTTTTCCGCAATATATACTCGGCTATCTCGGCATGCCGCGACGCTACCACGTGTATCCTGACGAGTTTCAGGTCCTCAATGTGATGTCGTCCGCCGGCGCTTCGATCTTGGGACTCGGCTATTTGTTCCCCCTCACCTATCTCTTTTGGTCGCTGTATTACGGCAAGATCGCCGGGCCCAATCCCTGGCGGGCTGCCGGCCTGGAATGGCAAACGTCGTCGCCGCCGCCGACCGAGAATTTTTTCGAAACGCCAGTTGTCGTGGATGAGGCTTACGACTACCCGCAAATCGACGGCTTGGTTGCGGCGGCGAGCGAATCGCCGATTTGAAACCACTCATTGCGAGACGTTCTCATGCCCGACGCTCCAACACAAGCATCGTCGAGTCCGCTGGCACACCAGTTCGACGACCTTCAGCAACAACATCATTCCGACGAACTGGGCATGTGGCTCTTTCTCGCCACGGAGATCATGTTCTTCGGCGGCATGTTCCTGGCTTATACGATCTATCGCACGCAAGACGAGGCAGCCTTCGCCGCCGCCAGCCACCAGCTCGATCTCATACTGGGCACCGTCAACACGGCCGTGCTCCTGTGCAGCAGTCTGACGATGGCACTGGCTGTCGCAGCGGCCGAATCCGTCCAACGGCGCAAATGCCTGATCTTCCTCGCGGTCACGATGATTCTCGGCAGCGTTTTTCTGGGGATCAAAGCCGTCGAGTATTACCACAAGTACGAGCACGGCCTGATGCCGATCTTTGGGCTACAGTTCGATTGGCACGGACCATCGCCAGGTCCCGCCAAGATGTTTTTCAACCTCTACTTCCTCATGACCGGCGTTCACGCTGTGCACATGATGATCGGGCTGGGCTTGCTCTTGTTTTTGTTCATGCAGGCGAGCCGCGGCGGACTGTTGGGCGATCATGCCGCACCGGTCCACCTGACAGGACTCTATTGGCACTTCGTCGACAATGTCTGGGTATTCCTGTTTCCATTGCTATACTTAATCGGAGCTCACCAAAGATGACCCATTCTCGTCAAGGAGTTGCGGTGTTTTTCGTGGCGTTCTTCGCCCTGATGGCGCTGCTGGCACTGACAGTTGAGGCGGCGCGACACGATTTGGGCCGTTGGAATTTCGCGGTCTCCACCCTGATCGCCGCGATTAAGGCCATCTTGATTGTATTCTGCTTCATGCAGATCCGTCGCAGCGATCAGATCACAAAGCTGGTGGTTTGCGCCGGTTTTTTTTGGCTGGCCATCCTGTTTACGCTTTCGCTGGCCGATTATTGGACTCGCACTTGGCCATTGATTCCAGGCGGTTGAGCTGCGTGACAGTTGAATATTTCATAGGACGCGGAACATGACTACGCGGTCGATTATGGACAACGTCGAATTGGACAGCAGCGTTCCCGATTGGTTGATCGAGCATCCACGATTGTTGCCGTTGTTCCAGGAACTGGGCATTGACTATACCTGCGGTGGCAAGTCGTTGGAGGCTGCTTGTCGTGAGAGAGGACTCGGTCCTTTCGACGTTCTGAGGCGCTGCAATGCCTATATCGATGGCCGCGCTGACGCTTAATTATCCAGGCACTTGACCGGCCCGATATGCAGTGCCGCTCTTCAACGGACCGCTGCAATATCTTGACGGGGTCCAAAGAACTCAAAGTGAATTCTCGAATCGTCGACGCCCCATTCCTTGAGTGCACGATAGACCCCGACCATGAAGGGCTTAGGACCGCAGAAATAGAAGTCCGCATTCTCATTGGGCAACCAACTGCGAAGAAAATCGCCGTCAATCAGCCCTACACTATCGCAACGGTTCATTGCTAAATCGTCCGCATGTGGCGCGTCATAGCGAAAGTGTGTCCGAAAATGCGGCTGCTCCGCAGCGGTCTGGCGAACTTCATCGGCTAGCGCGTGCGTGCGACTGTTGCGCGCTGCGTGAATAAAGTCGACCTGGACCTTCGCGGAGTGATGCGCCAAACTCTTGAACATCGACATAATCGGCGTAATGCCAATGCCACCAGATAACAGGACAATCCTTCGATTTACCAACTGCGCTGGATCAATCGTGAACTCTCCGCAAGGCGGGCCGATTTCCAGAATGTCTCCCGGCACGACGTGGTCATGAAGGTAATTGGATATCAAGCCGGCCGGCGATCCCGACTCGGGGCTTAATTCGCGTTTCACGCTAATGCGATAATGATTGACGCCAGGACGGTCCGAGAGACTGTAGTTGCGCGGTGACGTAGGCGTAGTCGGGTGCGCGACGTTTACCGTGATATACTGCCCAGGCTTAAAGGGCGGCAGGTCGCCATCGTCTTGCGGTTTAAGGTAAAACGATGAAACGATTTCATTCTCGAACACCTTGCGATCAACAATGAATCGACGATATCCATTCCATCCGCCGGGCACCTTGGCCTGTTCCGCGTAAATTGCTTCCTCGCGGCCGATAAATACTTGCGCAAGGAAATCGTAGGCTTCGCCCCAAGCCTTGATCACTTCTTCGGTGGCAGCTTCAGCCAGCACGTCGCCAATGGCGGCTAGCAAATGTTTGCCCACGATCGGATAGTGTTCCGGGCGAATCCCGAGCGAGCAGTGCTTCTGGGCTATCAACTCAACTGCAGGTCCAAGGGTATCCAAATCGTCGATATTGGAAGCGTAGGCGCAGATCGCACCTGCCAGTGCCCGCTGTTGACCGCCAGAGTACTGATGGGCTTGGTTGAAGTATGCTTGCACCTCCGGATTGCCGTTAAACATCAGCGCGTAGAATCGACGCGTGATTTGTTCTGCGTGAAGCGCAACTGCCGGGGCAGTCCGTTTTACAATCTCGATCGTGCGATCACTTAGCATGATATCCTCTCGCCTTGCCAAACGAATGATTGGTGTCGAGGCGTCGATAAATTGATCTGAAAATTGTTCCAATGGCGCAATTAACCTGTCAGCATTCGCCAACCGAGCGAAATTTCGATTGATCTTGGTCGATCTCGCGCAAAGAAACTCGGCTGATTCCTCCTGATGGTTGGCAAATATAGCCATTGCAATCTACATGTCAAGGTGTAGAATAAATCGCAGGCCTAAAAGGAGTCGATCCGTGTTGTCAAAGACTGCTGAGTACGCCTTGCGCGCCGTTGTTTGGTTGGCACGCGAGCCCGACGAGTCCGCTTCCGCCGATCATCTGGCGGAGCATACTCAAGTACCGCGCCGCTACCTGCACAAAGTGCTGCAAGATCTAGGGGCGGCGAAATTGATTCGCTCGCAGCCGGGACCTGGTGGCGGCTACTCTCTCGCGCGTTCTCCAGAACAGATTTCAATCCTCGACGTTGTCAACGCGGTGGCACCGCTGGAGCGCATTCGCCACTGCCCTCTCGGCCTGCCGTCGCACACGCGGCTCTGCCCACTCCACCGAGAGCTCGACAAGGCTTACGCTGCCACTGAGCAAGCTTTTGCCCGCGTTGTCATAGCTCAATTGCTGCGCTCGACAAGTTCAATCGTCCCGTTATGTGAGGTGAATCGATGATCGCCCAACCACTGCCATGCCAAAAGACTCACGTCGAAAAGATGCCGGGCCACTGGTTGCTTGCGCGTATGGGCAAGCGCGTGTTGCGGCCAGGCGGACTGGAACTCACGCACGATCTTCTGGAAGAGCTGGCCATCTCTTCAGCGGATGACGTCGTCGAGTTCGCCCCAGGTTTGGGCATTACGGCACACCTCGCGCTTGCATGCCATCCGTGTTCTTATACGGCCATCGAACGCGATCGCAACGCGGCGGCGGTGGTCGAAGCGCACTTGCAGGAGCCGCACCAGCGCTGCGTACTCGGCACCGCCGAAGCAACCGGTCTGGCCGACTCTTCGGCAAGTGTTGTTTATGGCGAAGCGATGCTGTCGATGCAACCGCCAGGTAGCAAGGCGAGAATCGTCGACGAAGCCGCACGGCTGCTAAAGCCTGGCGGCCGCTATGGCATTCACGAGTTATGTCTCGTGCCCGACGATGTTGACGAATCGATTCGCGAGTCGATTCAACAGGACCTGTCGGACGAAATCCACGTCGGGGTCCGCCCGCTAACTGTGCGGGAATGGAGAGAAATGCTCACTCAGGCGGGCCTCGAGGTCGACTTCGAACGCACGGCGCCAATGCACCTGCTCGAACCGGCGCGGCTCGTGAGGGACGAAGGACTGCTGAGGACCATACGATTCGTATGGAACGTCGCGCGGCACGCTGAAGCCCGCCGTCGCGTACTCAAGATGCGCCGAGTGTTCCGCAAATACTCTCGCCAATTGGCTGCTATTGCATTGGTGGCTACCAAACCGCTGGAGATCCCATCATGACCTCCGTCTACACGCTGCATTCGGACCTGGATCGCCCACTCGACATGCCTGCCGACGGCACGATGAGCCGCACGCTTCATCAAGACGAACGGGCAAAGGTCGTGCTGTTTAATCTCTGCGCTGGCCAGGAACTTTCAGAGCACACGGCATCGACGCCCGCGATCATGCACTTTCTCGCGGGCGAGGCAGAGGTAACGCTCGGGCCCGATGCTGTCGCCGCGAACGCCGGCACCTGGATTCACATGCCGCCGCAGATGCCACACAGCATCCGCGCGAGGACGCCGGTGGTGATGTTGCTCACGTTGTTGAAGACCACCGCCACTTGAACCGAGGGCCACCGCGGGTTACGTTGGGGTTCACTTTTCTTTTCGCGAGGCGGATGGATGCGACGCGAAGCGGTTATAGCGACGATTGCTGGAACGACCGCCACGGCGATTTTGGCTGCCCTGATCGTCGTCGGATCGCGCCGTCTGTCGCATTTTGACGCTGCCCTCATCGGTTACACGTTTGCGACTTTATTCGCCGCGTTCGGCATCACGTATCGCTACGCGATATGGCTGCAACGGCCGCCGACCTGGCTGTATTGGAAGCGTGGTTGGCAATTGTTTCTCGACCCGCGTCACATGCCGCGCAATCTGGTTGTCTGGCTGGGGCGGCTCGGGAATGCCTTCGTGCTCAATCGCTTCATTTGGCGGCGGAGCATGACGCGGGGGGCGGCGCATTGGCTGATCATGTGGGGTTGTCTGATAGCCGCGGCCATTACGTTTCCACTAGTCTTTGGTTGGATTCATTTTGCACTCGTCGCCGCTGACCAGGAACGCTACCGAGTCGTCGTCTTCGGATTCGAGACTTTCAGCTTCCGCATCGAGTCGTTTATCGGAATGCTGATTTTTCACGGGTTAGTTTGGTCTTCACTACTAGTGATCGCGGGCGTGATGCTGGCGATGCACCGCCGAATGCGTGAACGCGACGCCGCGGCCATGCAGCAGTTCGGCGAAGACATCATGCCGCTAGTGCTGTTGTTTGCCATCAGCGTGACGGGGCTGATGCTGGTGGTCAGCTACGAATGGATGCACGGGTACGCCTACGAGTTCCTCGCCATTTTGCATGCCGCGATTGTCATCGTGACGCTAGTCTGGCTGCCGTTCGGTAAGTTCTTTCACATTTTTCAGCGGCCCGCACAGCTCGGCGTGTCGTTTTACAAAGATGCCGGCATCCGCGGCGAACAGGCTCACTGTGCGCGATGCGGGCAGGCATACGCTTCGAAGATGCACATTGACGATTTGATCGAAGTGGAGCGCCAGCTCGGCTGCCGCTACGAAACACACGGCGCGCCGCTGGACCACTATCAGCGAGTCTGTCCTCGTTGCCGGCGGTTGTTGCCGGCCTTGGCTCAAGGTCGATTGTGGCGAGCGAGCGAGGTTGCGGCCAAAGCCAGCTCCGGCGCGGCGTGGAGTTCGATCGAGTCACCGGCAAGGCAATAGGCAAAGCGCCCGCACCATGGCACACGAACCGCTTACCTCCGCAGCAATCATCGAGGAATTTGGCCCCCACTTGGCCTTTTCCAGCGGCCCGCGCCTCGATCGCGGCGTTGAGACCGACCGCCTGGTCAAAACGCATTGCTGTTTCTGCGGTCAGCAATGTGGGATTCAACTTAAAGTCAAGGACAATGAGGTCATCGGCTTCGAGCCTTGGGAAGAGTTTCCATTCAACCGCGGGATGCTCTGTCCGAAGGGCGTCAAACGCTATCTGCAAGGCTCGCATTCCGACCGGTTGCTGCACGCCTATCGCCGCGACCCAACGTCGTCAGGCGGCTTTCGACCGCTTGAGTACAACGAAGCGGTTCGTGCGGTCGCCGACAACCTGGGGCAAATTCAATCCGCACACGGTGCCTCGTCGGTCGCGGTGTTGAGCGGCGCCAGCCTGACCACCGAGAAGACGTATCTGATGGGCAAATTCGCCCGCATGTGCCTCAAGACCTCGAACATCGATTACAACGGCCGCCTCTGCATGGTCAGCGCCGGAGCGGGCAACAAGAAAGCGTTCGGCATCGATCGCGCTGCTAACCCTTGGTCCGACATCACTCAGGCCGACGTGGTTTGGATCAGCGGCGCCAATATCGCCGAGTGTGCGCCGATTACTACCAGCTATGTCTGGCAGGCACGCGAGTTTGGCGCGAAGATCATCGTCGTCGATCCGCGGATTACGCCCGTGGCCCGGACCTGCGATTTGTTTTTGCCGGTCAAGCCCGGTCGCGACGTCGCGCTGTTCAACGGCATCCTGCATCTGATGATCGAACACGACTGGATCAACCATGACTTTGTTGGAGAGCACACGGTCGGCTTCGAAGCACTGGCCGAGCACGTTCATGCCTGGGCTCCCCGTCGGACGGCCGAAGTCACCGGCATCGCCGAGAAATCGATCCGCCAGGCTGCGGAGCTATGGGGCACGACCAAAAGCAGCTTCTTGCTCCACGCCCGTGGCATCGAGCATCACAGCCACGGTGTGCAAAACGTGCTGGCTGCGATCAACATGGTCCTGGCGTCCGGCCGCATCGGTCGCCCGGGCTGCGGCTACGCGACGATCACAGGGCAAGCCAACGGGCAAGGAGGCCGCGAGCATGGACAGAAGTGCGATCAGCTTCCTGGCTCGCGCGATTTGGCAAATCCGGAGCACCGAGCCCATGTCGCAGGCGTGTGGGGCATCGACCCGAACGAGTTGCCAGAACCGGGCGTCGACGCCTACGAGATCTTTCGTCGCATCGACCGCGGCGAGATTCGTGCGCTCGTTTCAATTTGCTTCAACCCAGTCGTCTCGTTGCCGGACAGCAACTTTGTGGCGCGGATGCTGGACAAGCTCGACTTCTATGTGGCGATCGACTTTTTCCTCAACGAAACGGCCCGGCATGCCGACATCGTGCTGCCCGGCTCCTTGCAGGAAGAAGATGAAGGGACCGTCACCCAGATCGAAGGCCGCGTGATCAAGATCAACAAGGCGGTTGATCCGCCCGGCGATGCGCGGCAAGATTGGCGAATCATTCAAGACATCGCCGCCGCGCTGGGCCGGCCTCGCGGATTCACATTTCAGGAGCCGCGCGAGATTTTTGACGAGCTGCGGCGCGCCAGCCAAGGGGGCATTGCCGACTACTTCGGAATCACGTACGAGAAAATCGAACGCCAGTTCGGCGTCTGTTGGCCCTGCCCGGCTGACGATCACCCGGGTACTCCCAGGCTCTTCGAACCCGACTCCTGGAACCCTATCGCACGGGGCGCGGGTCCGTTCTATTTTCCGGACGGTAAAGCGCGGTTCAACGTTGCCGAGTACCGACCGCCGACCGAGGATGTCGATAGCGAGTACCCCGTGATCCTCACCACCGGCCGCGTCGTGAGCCAGTTTCTCTCGGGTACGCAAACGCGGCGGATCGGGCCGCTGGTGGAAATGTATCCGGAACCACTCGTCGAGATTCACCCGCAACTCGCCGCGACGATCGGCCTGGCAGACGGCGATTGGATCACCGTCGAGAGCCGGCGTGGAGGTTGCACGCTGCGTGCTCAAATCGTGCGCACCATCCGCCCGGATACGGTGTTCGTTCCGTACCATTGGGCCGGTGCCAAGAGCATCAATCGCCTCACAATCGCGGCGCAGGATCCGATCTCAAAGATCCCTGAGTACAAGGTGTGCGCCGTCCGCATTCGCAAGGCGGACGGTCCGCCCGACTACGTCGGCAAACTGGAACCGCAGCAATAGGAAGGCGCCCGCCCGCGATGCCAATTGATAAGTATTTCTTCATCGATCCGAATCGCTGTATAGGTTGCCAATCGTGCGTCGAAGCCTGCAGCGAGTGCGATACGCACAAAGGGCACTCGATGATTCACCTGGAGTACGTCGACCGGGCGGTTTCGCCGCAGACGCTGCCGGTCGTCTGCATGCACTGCGACTCGCCGACCTGCGCCGAGGTCTGCCCCGCGGATGCGATAAAGCGGACCAGCGACGGCGTCGTGCAAACGGCTCGCAAACCGCGTTGCATCGCCTGCAACAACTGCGTGCTGGCGTGTCCATTCGGCGTGCCGAAAATGAATGTCGGTTTCGAGCTGATGATGAAGTGCGACATGTGTTACGACCGCACCTCGATCGGCAAGAGCCCGATGTGTACGACCGTTTGCCCCAGCCGCGCGCTTCATTTTGGCACCTGGGAAGAAATCGAAGCCGTGCGCCCGCGATCGGTTCCGCAGAATCAATTTCGCTTCGGAAACCAGGAAGTTCACACCAAAGTCTATATGATGGTTCCACGTGACGCACCGACAGAGTACCTGGACGTGGTCTCGGCCATGATCGAACTTCAATCCACCACCGGCGCTGCCGCGAGCGGCTCTCCGGATAATGACGACCCGATGCTCGCCGGACTCTACAACAGCGCGGAAGGAGTCTGAGCTATGAACCCCGAAATCGACCCCGAGTTGCACACGGTTCCTCCCGATCGCGGCGCGATGGAGGACCAACCCAAGTGGCGGCAGGATTTTCCCATCGATACGGCACAAGACTCCTATGTCGCCCGACGAGATTTCACCAAGTACCTGGGACTCACCAGCCTGGCCTTTGTCGTGGGGCAGTTCTGGATCGCGCTGCAGAATCGCTGGCGAATGTCGCGCGGTGCGTTGCCGATTGCCAGGATTGCGCGACTCGACGAAGTGCCAGTCGGGACGACTCGGACATTTCACTATCCAACCGCTTCCGATCCGGCGATTCTACTTCATCCCACGGCAGATACGCTGCTCGCATACAGCAGCCAGTGCACTCATCTTCAGTGCCCCGTCCTGCCCCAAATGGAAGATGGGCGGCTCCATTGCCCATGCCACCGCGGATACTTCGACGTGCAATCGGGGCGACCAACGGCCGGCCCGCCGCGGAGGTCCTTGCCGCGGATCGCGCTCAAGATTGAAAACGCCACGATCTTTGCCACGGGCGTTGTTCAGGAGGAAACATGAACGTCAAACGCCCACTCTCTCGGCACGAGCGATCGGTCATCATCACCGGTATCCTCTGTATTGTGCTGACGTTGGTACTCATGCAATTGTGGCTGCTCACGGCCACGATGAATGCCTGGCTGGGCGGCGATGACTCCGTCGTCTGGCCGGCCGCTGCGGCCAGCCTCGTCTGTTTCCTGCTGATCGCCGGGCTGCTATGGCACACATTTCGCTTGGATTAATACGTCGGATGCCAACCAGCAAGAACGACAATAATCGAGCTTCGCCGCTGGCGGCCCATCTGCATCCGGCTTATTTTGCCATGGTCATGGCGACTGGTATCGTTTCGGTCGCTGCCCAGTTGCGAGGTTGGCCGGCCATAGCGCAAATGCTGCTGTGGCTAAATATTTTCTTCTATGCCACGCTTTGGGCGCTGACGCTGCTGCGATTTGTTCGCTACCGCGACCGACTCGTCGCCGACTTGCTGAGTCACGGGCAATCGGTTGGATTTTTCACCATGGTCGCGGCCACTTGTGTGCTCGGCAATCAATTCGTCGTCGTGCTACCGAGGCCGCAAGTCGCTCTCGCCCTGTGGATTGTCGGTATAGCGCTTTGGGCAATCATCACGTACACAGTGTTGACCGTGTTGACGGTAAAGTCCGACAAGCCATCGCTCGACGAAGGGATCAACGGCGGCTGGCTGGTGATCGTTGTCGCAGCCCAATCCGTGTCGGTTCTCGGCGGCCTGATCGCGCCAAACCTGGGCGTCTCGCGCGAACTGGCTTTATACTTCGCTTTGATCATGTGGCTCGGCGGAGGAATGCTCTATATCTGGATCATCTCGTTGATCTTCTACCGCTATACCTTTTTCGCGCTCGATCCGCGGCAATTGGCGCCGCCCTATTGGATCAACATGGGCGCGATGGCCATTTCGACGCTCGCCGGAACGATCCTGGCTCAAAATGCAACCGATTCGCCGCTTTTGGCCGAATTGCGGCCCTTCGTTATCGGTCTGACATTGATGTTTTGGGCGACCGCGACTTGGTGGATTCCACTCCTAGTGGCGCTGGGCGTTTGGCGCCACATCATCTGCCAAGTGTCGATCCATTACGACCCGGTCTACTGGAGCGCCGTGTTCCCGCTCGGGATGTACACTGTTTGCACACACCGCCTGGCGACCGTGGTTGATCAGCCTTTCTTGGACGTCATTCCCCGATACTTCTTGTTCATCGCGATGGCGGCATGGTTGGTAACTTTCTTCGGGTTACTACAGCGGCAACTGAATTGGTTGCGAACTCGCTAGAGCGCTCTTCGCCATGCCGTAGAAATGCCCACAGTGCTGAACGTCATGGCGGCATTCGCTTTCGGTGATGGGGTCGTGGACTCTCTACGGCAACGACATACGCAGGAACCGGAAGCGACGACGACGCGGCTTTCGGCGAACCGTTCCTCTCGGCGTGCAATTCGGTTTCGGGATGGATGTTCGATGTAACCAATTTCATGCGCATCCATCGCGACGACGGTGTCACCACCTTCTGACGTCCGCTCGTAGCATTCAATATGCGAGCATGGATGTTGAGCTGGTTCGTCGAGTGGGTGCTTTTCGGCAGCACCAAGGGATACGAAGACAAATCAACTTTTTCCGCATCCACCCCGATTGCCACTCTTTGGCCAACGGATGTTCCCCGTGGAACAAAGCAATTCGACCGGCGGCAGCAGCGCCGAATTCTGGTTAAGTAGCTTGCCGAATATTGCGACATTGAGGCAATCACTGGATCCGTGACGAGCTCTTAATCGCAAATGCGAGCCAGCGAATAACAAGAGTGCCAGTGTCATCTGAAGTTGACACTGTCAATCTCGCACGACATGTCCGAGTGCAATTCCAGATGTAAAGGCTGCGAACTCAGGTGGCACATCACTTGCATTATCAAATTAGTGTAACGCCGGGAAACTATTGTACCTTCTACGCTGAGGAGAAGACCATCATGTCGACATCAAATTCTTCTTACAATAGTCGCGATCGGATCAAAGACTACGCGGAACGCGAATCGCTTAGCCCACGTGACCAACTACTTGGCCAACTTGTGGTAATACTACTCTTTCTGCTTGCGGTCCTGTTACGATCGCTGTGGTTATAAGCGAGCATACGAAAGGTGAGGTAGTCAGAACTTTTGTGACGAAGTCCGATATCCCGAAGTAGGCAATTCCAAGTAGTCTCGAAGCTAATCTCGGTCGCTTACTATTGATGTGTTCCACTTCTTGAGGCAGTTTAAATCCAGCTGGACGAATCTCAAGAAACCGTGACTGGTCTTCAATGGCGTGTCCGATAGGATCCCGACTTCACGCCGTCTCGCCGCTTGTGTTACATTTCTTCGCTTGTTTGGTCTCAAATCGGTGTTATGTCGTATTGCGCCATAACGGCGATAAATGAGTGAGCGGTGGTATAGGTCTCGCGGACACTCGTGGCTTCGCTATTCAGCGGTTTACCCAGTGCGTCGGCCGTTCCGCCGTGCTGGGATTCCACGACAGCCCCAGTGAGACGATTCTTCCAGGATGTCAACTACGGCTCAACTGAGGTGAGCCGTGCGGTGGAAGAAGCTCGCCTCAATCAACGCAGAGTTGCGTTGGAACGTCAAGCCGCAAACATCGTGCGAGAGTATGCAACATACAACGCCGACGTTTCCGCACTCCACTGCGAAACTCCGGGGCCTCGCTCTTGTGCGGCTCGGTACAAGCACACTTCCGTGCTTCAATAGAGCCTGCATTCCGATCTGCATCCACGCACGACCCCGCCCGGTGCTTGATTTCAGTACGAAGCTAGCGGTAGGCAGGGTTTATTCGGAGCGCAGACATCAATAGCCGGGCTGACGCGAGTAGGTGTAGTGAAGGATAGATGTGACATCCGCATTTTATGCAACATACTACTGCGAAAGTTCGGACGCCCTTCTCTGCAACTTAACTCGTATCGATCTCGACCGCCAATCACTTAGAGACTATTTCTGGATTTGCATCACAGCTTCCAGCATCTATCGGTGTCGAACGCACGCCACACTGGACAGATACAGGGCTGGGCCACGGTCCGAATTCTGGAATCCGCAAGTCTGCATCAACAGCGAACTCTACGGTGCCATATGCCAAGCCCTCTCGGTCCGCGATTTCCTGAACCAGCACTCCCCGACTGTACAGGGCAATCAATTGGCTTTCTGTCATCTGAGCATTTTAGCAATTGTACTTTTTGTAAAGAGCATGCCACGCGGAGTGGTAAATGATTCAGCATTCAAAGCATCAGCGATTTCGCCGTACGTCTTGCCAGTTTGCCGAAGTTCAATGACTTTGGTTCGAAAGAATTGAAGTCGTTCGCTGGCTCGAGCACTGCGGATCGCGGCAGAACGCTGATTACCTTTTGTGGCTCCCGCCAGCCGTCGGTGCTCACGATTTCGCCAATGCTCGGGCCGATGTGATCCAAGTCGAACACCATCTCGCCGTTTTTGTTGCAATGCCTCCCGGGTCCGATCTCGAATTAGCTTTGCCTCATACTCAGCAATTGCCGCCAACATGTGAATCAGGAGCGGGGTGGCCGCCGGAAAGTCACATATGGCGAAGTCGACTTCAGCATCCATCAACGTCGACATGAACTGGACGTCTCGGGCGAGCCGATCGAGCTTTGCGACGACCAATTTGGCTCCCGAATACTTGGCATGTTGGAGGGCCCTTTGGAGCTCCGGTCGATTCCGTTTCCTCCCTGACTCTACCTCGTGGTACGACGCGATGATGGAGGCATTCTGTTGGGTGGCAAACCGCTCAATCGTCTCGCGCTGAACGTCGAAGCTCGTAATCTGCCGCTTCGTGCTGACGCGATAGTACGCGACGATCTTCATGTTGGGCCTCATGGGTGCGAGTCGTGCAATCTCAATATAGTCTGAGCGCCCCGGGATCGTTTCGACGCGGCATACCTTTTTCGACTTGGTTTATTAAAGCTAGAAGAGCTCGGCGAGAATGTCGATCGCAGGGCTTGGCTCGGTTTTGAAAATAGACCCCTCCCCCTCCTTGCCTGAGTCGTCGCAGCAACCGCACCGTCATTGCGACCGATCCAAACAACCCGATTGAGTTTCATTTCGAGTCACGATCGAGGTTCCTTCTGCGTCGTCGTCGGTCAAGGCAAATGGCAACGCTTGTTTGATGAGGAGTTGCAGTGCAATGTTGCTCGACGCGATCAGCGCTGAAGCGTCACGTTGTGTGATCGCCTAGCAGAGCGGAAGGCGTGATTCGCAGAAGTGCGAAGAGAGGGAGTACGGATCATTATCCGCGCTCGCGAGATCGCGAGCTAGCGGATTCGGCAGCCTGCCTGCCGCAGGCCATCGACATAGGCTCTCGACACTGGGCCGGCCACATAGACGATCCGTCCGTCTCGGAGTACAGCCGTCCGTTCGTACGCTCGGTACTCCCGGAATCGCAAGCCGTCGAGTTGTCCGCGATGAAAGTCCATCGAGTGGCCCAGGAAAGAGAAAGCCGGCCAATCCGTTGGCCGGACGAGACGGTTGTGACTAGCTCGCCAACTGCAGGGCGACTGCGAACGCTCGATCATTGATCCGCTTCGACTCGCCATACCAGGCAGCCCGCAGACGGGAATCGGCATTTCGGCCGTAAGCGTGCGTCACGTATTGGGTTACGCCGTTATAAGCGCTCCAGGCCGTGCGCCCGTCGTTACCGACGCCATGCAGGCAGAGACCGACGACGTTTTCCAAAATGTTGCGCTGGCGAGTCGAGTAGTCCGATTCGTCGTCCGATAGTTCCAGCACTTTTTTTACGTACAGGCGAATGCCGGCCCGATCGACATTGCAAGCGATCAACCTGCGGTATTGCGCGGCCGTCGCCTCGAAGGTTTCATTCACGAGATTTACCGTCTCTCGAATCGTCCGTAGCGCTCGATTTTGGCTCGCCGTGTGCTTTACTTTGAGCAGCGTCGAGCGGTCATCGCGCAGGCCGGCCGAAAGCGTATTCCAACAGACGACGCGAATCGGACAGAAGCCGACGCTCGTCGAGCGGCTGCCGTCATGGCTGCTGGTCAGGAGTAAATACTTGCGGATGCGATCGTCCGCCGAAATCTCGGCATCGGCTCGATTCACTTTCGCCAGCACCCAAACCAGCGCGCCGCCTTTGAGGCTGCCGCAGGTCTCAAACTGGCATTCGCCACTTTCGAGAAATGGCCGAAACCAGTTGAATTGATCTCGGTTTTGCAGTGGTCGGTAACGATCTCCGACGACTCCAAAAACGTCGCCAGTATCGGGCCGAACGACGGCTTTGTGGCTCGGTATTTCTTTGCCATCCACGAATACCGGCCGCGTTTCTACTTGCCAATTGAGGCCGCTGATTGCGATCGCATCGTCGATCGAGTAGCGCACTGGCGAGTCTGCAGGCAGCGTGACACCGAGGCCGTGCCACGCGCTTTCTCCGAAGAACAATCCGCTGTTAAAGAGATGAGCCATAGATGCTGTTCCTTGTTGCGAGAAGAGATGCATCGCGCGCTGCGATGACACTCAATCATGCTCGATGCTCGCGAGAACGCAAATGAAAATCTGTTCTAGCTCGCGCGAGAAATGCATGCTGCGCGTCGCGCGCACGATCGAGGATGCGCCGCGGACGAAAGGTAAGATCGCACTAACTAAGAACGAAGACTTCGATGGACACGCGCATACATATGAGTGTGCGATCTGTGAACCAGCGACAGTGAGTGCGGCAGATTGAGAAGCAAAGTTCGCTGCTAGCGAGCGCTTCCTGATGATCGCAAAATGCACGTCCGCTGCGAATCACTCGTTGGCCATATTTGCACGTGCAGAAAGTGATTGTTACACTCCAGAAGCAAAGTCTCAACAAGCGATCGCGCACCCGCTACTTGTAAGCAATTTCGATGGCCTGTGGGCGGTCGATTCGACCTCGATTTGTCGCTGAGAATGGCGCAGGAAAGCGAGGTTTTCGACGAGGATCTTGGCGTCGAATCGAAGGCGTTTTTGCTCGGCTCTGGAAGGGCCTTTTTCGGCCGAATGTAGGCCCAAAACGCCGGGCAAAATCCCGTCGATTTCACGTACCCTCCGAGCGCGATTGCGAATCACAAATCGGTCCCAAAATACGTGCGCAAAGGCGCTCGAAATCGCACTCAGTGAGTCGCGCACATCACGGTGATCTTGCCGTCTGGCAACTCGCCGAAAATCCTGTAAGCGCGGTAGGCCATAAGCGCCGAGCGCCGGCACCCGTAAGCGCGTGATGCCGTCCTAGACGGGGCTCGGCATTCTGAGAGTGGACGCGACCATCACTTCCGTCGGTGATGACATAAGGGTAGGTGAGACAGAGACGCTCTAACCGCGCGTGTGAGAACGGTGTATCTCCGCCACATGCAGCAGCGGGGCCTACTAATCAGGTGTCACCTGGGGCATCGCGTCTTCCCACCCAGGAGATGTGATCCAGTCGTAGTACTTGCGAAGACTCTCGGCGATCCGTAGTGTTTGCCGCGGCAGAAGATCGCGATCAAACCAGATCTGTCTCTTCTGTCGATAGGGTAAGTGGGAGTCGAGCGTTAGAAGTGTTGTTTTCTCCAAGAACCTTTGTCCCACAGTTCGTGTGGTTGCCGGACAGCAACAATAAAGGGCACGCGATTGTGGACAGCATTATGAATGTCGAGAATGAATCACGATCAAGTATTTGCCTTGTACTGTGCGGGCACCGACTCCTTCGATGACCTGATTACACTCTTGCGTCCCTGCGTACGCTCCTGGGCTAGCGACGTCCTCCGACCGACGTTGCAGGCAGGAAATCCAAACTGGCGAGATGAGCTCTTCTTGACGGGTTTGGAGACTGTCTACGTTCAGCTGACCAAACGCTCGAAGCCGTTCCGCTCCGGCCGCCACATCGTCAATCGACTACGCAAAACGGTCCGGAAAGCGATGCGGAAGTCTTATCGCAAGCTCTTCATCTGCCCACTGGCGGCCGATCAGGAATTGCTCGGCCAAGGAACGTGTGGCGAACTGGCGATGTTGTTTCCGAATTCCGGTCAATCACCATCGGAACGAGGCAAACAGCAGGACGTCGAGATCGACTGGGACAATGTCGAAAGCAGCCTTCCTCGGCACGTCGAATCGAACGATCCCTTTGGTGCGGCGGTGGTCGAATCAATCATTGATCCAGACAGCGACGGAAGACTTGCGAGAATGTTCTGGCTCTGCGAGCTGGTTGCTGACGCCGCTTGCCGTGAAGCACAACGCCGCGGCTGGGAGTTTGTCGAATCCATGCGTTCGCTGGGGCTGAGCGTCTCCGAAATTGCGGAGCGAATGGGAATGCCACGTTCGACCGTTCGTGACCGGCTTCGCAGCCTCGGGCCGGCTATCGCCGCATCTGCCGACGAAGAACTGGACGAACTGGGCAACGAGTTTCTCGGCCGAATCTGGACGGCGGCCGCGGCCAAGGGACAAAAGTCGGTTCGTACCGGCCCCAAACGGCGGTTACCTCGACAGTTCGCAATCCGAGTTCCAGCCAAATTTGGCAAATCTTACCTAATTTACGCCGCCAGAAAAGCCAACCTGGGGCATAGGAAAGAAGGAGAGACGCAAGTACCGCCGCCGGGCCTCCAATATGTGGTCGCCCGTTGAGCCGGTTTAGTACTGCAGCCATCCCTGCGCGCAGGAGCTGGCGGTTCTCGCAGATTTGTGTCTCGGCGTACCCACCTCGTTCGTCCTCTGATCGGGCCAGAGACGCTCGGGTGGCGTTGATGAATCTCCGAAGATCGGGCGCTTTGCACGCGCCCGATTCTTTGAGCTAGACGTCTACCTCGCCTGCGGCTACTGCCGCGAACCGGTGAGATCACAACCGACGTCTCCACGGCGTAGCAGCCACACCCTCGCTCGCTTAGAGCAAGGGTTGCTGCTGCCGTCTAGGAATCTCCCAAGGGGAGAGCCTGTTCAAAACTTCGCGAACACGTGTTCGTGAAGTCAGCGGAGATGCTGCGCCCATACGGGACGCCGCTCCGGCTCCAAGTAACGAATTTGCCGACTGTGAGGGCCATGCCATGGCAACTGCCACCAAAAAACCTTCGGAATTCCGTTTCGACGCGTCGGAGTTGGGAGCCTTCTCTGGGGGACGGAGGAAAGACATGGGCATCACCACTGAACTGCTGGACCGCCACCGGAACAACGACGCCGATGCGACGCGCAAGCTGATTGCTGCCTTGATGCCTTGGGTTGCGAAATTCAAGGTCTGGCACCTACGGAAGATACCTTCCCACGTGGACAAAGACGAGCTGGAGAGCACCCTATACCTCGATCTGTGCGTCGCGGTCGATCGGCTCAAGCGAAACGACGTCGCAGCGGAAGGAGTGGAACAATACGTAAAGAACGAGCTGCAGCACTCATGGAAGCGCTGCCTAAGAGATGTGAGCGAAGACGTGCTCGGGCCGGACGACCAGGTCATCGAGCGCGAGTCGCTCAGCGAAACTCAATTGGAGGATCAAAGAATCGTGGGACAAGAACTCATGGACAAAGAGGAGTACCAGGCTCTGGTGGATGTGGCACAGACCAAGCTCGAACACCAGGTCGCGGGGCTGTTGCTCTCGGGCTACGACGCCGTGGACATCGCCGACGAATTCCACGGCATCACCGTGAGCCAGGTCGAGAACATCCTCAAGCGACTCAAAGAACGGAGGGCCAAGCAGCAGTCGATACGCTGAATCGGGTGACGTCACGCCACGGCCACCGGGGTCTCGTGACAGGTGACGCTCGTAGGTGACAACTCAAAGTCTTGCAAAGAAAGGAGTTAGGGATGGATGTAACTAGTACCTTTATTAAATGAAGAGAAATTGAAATTAAAACATCAAACAACACTTCTACTTCTTTTATTACTGCTAACAGGTAGTTGATTTGATGTGACCGAGTTGCGTTGACGCAACCACTTGCAGTTCAAGAGTTTACAGCGATTCTTGGCCGTCACCTCGTGGGTGGCGGGCCCTACGTCGCGTGACGGTGCCGCGATCGGCACCCGGGAGCAATGAATGAACGTTAAGAAGTTTTTGCGGGCGAACGTTGTGGACGACGAGCGATTCGATCGGTTCAACGCCCTGGATACGGAGAGGTTTGATTACACACTGCAGGTCCAATTCCCCAACGGCAATATCACCTGCCTGCGGAATCCCCAAGAGAGCGAGGACGGTTCGCTCGTGGATAAGGGCCACCACATCCCGGAAGGCACGAAGCTGTTGGCCGCGGGTACGGCGTTCTGGGAGTGGTCGGAGAAGAAGCAGCACACCGTCGGGATCGACATCGACACCGACGACAATCACGCCGCGGGGCTGGGAACCAGCGCCTTTGCGTCCGCACTCGAAGCGGCGCGGCAGGTGCCTTGGCTCGAAATCCGCCGGTCGTCGGGCGGCAAGGGATTGCATCTGTTCCCGAAGTTCTCCGAACCGGTAGACGTCGCGTCGCGGGGGGAGGCGTCGGCTTTAGCTCGGGCGGTCCTGGCGCTGGCCAGCCGTGAGGCGAACTTTGATTTCAAGGCCGCGAAGGATTGTGCCGGCTCCAACTTTTGGATTTACAAAGCCGATGCGGCCCCGAACGCGTACGAAGTGATCAAGGCAGCCACTTCCGCGCTCGACATCGCCGATCTGCCGCCCGGCTGGCGGGAGGCCAAAGAGGCCCGGAAGCGAAAGATCGAGTTCGCTCCGTCCACGGTGGAACTCTCCGCGGAGCACTTGGAGATCGAGAAGCAGCTCCAATCGCTGAACCACTCGTTGATCTACGTGCCGGAGTTCGGTTGCTACCACGTGCACACCCACGCCCTGCAAGTGGCGCACGAGAAGTTCGCGTATCGTGGACACTTTGCGACAGTGTCGGACGGCACCGATCCTGGCCATCCGAATGCCTATATGTTTCCCCTGCCGGATGGGGCGTTTCTCGTAAAGCGGTTTGGGAACGCGACGGAACACGCAAGTTGGTTCAGCGGGCCGAACGGCAAATACGCCTTGCTGAATGTGGACGCACCGTTTGATCTGGCGGCACAGAACTTTGCGCACAACAAGACGACGAAAGGGTACGCATTCAGCCGCGACAAGCTGGTGACAATGCTCAAGGCCGTCGGTGTCACACTGTCGATTCCCGAACTGTTCACGGAACGGACGCTCTTTTTGAAGACGGTGAAGGCGGATTGCCAGATTTCTGTGGAGAAGCAGGAGAGTGATCCGACCGTCGAGTATTGGACGCCGACTGGAAAAACCTGGCAGCGGTCCTTCCCCATCCCAGCAGTTTCCAATGCGTTTCGCTATGCGGAGACGGTCGGCGTCTCCAATATCGTCCGGGCTATCACGACGGACAAGGAATCTGCTCAGTGGTGCATCAAGACCGATGGGGAATGGATCGGAACGAAAGCCAGTGAAGTGGCCTACGTGCTCGCCTCCCACCTCGTTAAGCCAGCGATGGTGATGGGGATGATGCGGGAAGAACCGTATCACTTGGTGTTTGAACCATATCAAGAGGAGTATCTCCCAGGGCGGCGCTGGAATCGAGAAGCTCCGCAACTTGCCTGCCGCCCTGCGGACGAAGCCGGGAACACTCCGACTTGGGATGCGGTGTTCAATCACATTGGCAGCGGACTCGACGAGGACATTGCCAATGACGAAACGTGCCGGCGACTCGGAATCGTCTCAGGTGCCCAATATCTGAAACTGTGGACGAAGCTCCTCATCGAACGACCCCAACAGCGAACTCCGTACTTGTTTCTGACCAGTCGGCAGAACAACACCGGGAAAACCAGCTTGGGTGCATCGATCTGCCATCTCATTGATCCCGGTGTCGCCGAGATCAACGAAGAGGCGCTTGTGGACAAGTTTACCGGGGAGCTGGAAGGCAAAGTGCTCTGCCTGATCGAGGAGCTCGATCTCCGCGACCGGCGAAACAAGGCGTATGCCACATTGAAACGGGTTCTGACGAGCAAGACGCTGACAATCCGCAAGATGCGGACCGACGCCTACAACGTCCCCAACTATACACACTACATTCATACCGCCAACGATGCGACCTTTGTGCCGTGCGAAACGGAGGACATGCGGATTGTCATGGTCAGCGTGTCTCCGATCACGGAGTTCATCGAATCGCTGGTGTTCGAGGAAGGGATCAAGCGTGAGGCACCGTCGATGCTTCGTAAGTTAATCGACATGCCATTGCCCGAGCCGTGCGGTCGCTTCTATCTGCCAGTCGTTCAGACGTCGCTCAAGGAAAGTGTTCTCAGTGGCCTCTACGACGATGAGGTCAGCGAGGCCGAAGAAGGTGTAAAGAAGTTCGCCTCCAAGTTTCTGACGGCGTCCAAATCCGACTGCGTGCCGACGAGCCTCTTGCTGCAGAAGTACGTCGATTACTGCAAGAGCGAGAAGCTGCCACAAGTAGCGAAGATGGGCTTCCTTAAGACGCTCCGCGACAAAGCTGGCCTTGCAATCGACAAGAAGCAAAAGCGAGTCGATGGCACGCAGTTGTGGCATTACATGGGGATTGCTTTGAAGGCGTAGTTCATTTCTTGGCCGCCATGCCCTGGCTCGTGGCGGCCGAGATTTCCAACCAAGTCAGGTACGGAACCTTGCATGAGTGTATCAATGTATGTTTGCGAGTATGAGAAGAGCGAAACGGAGGAGCGGGATTTCATTTCAGAGACCGAGTCCGACCAAGATCGTTGTCAGAGTTCAGACGGATGGAATGGCGACCAATGCCTAGAGAAGTACGTCCTGCTGAACGAGATACGGGCGGATGCACTGCGAGAGACCGGACTCTACGACGAGTACATCCTCCTGTGCAAGCGCGCGCTTCAGCAGGTCGGTACTTTCGCGTTTCACGAACGAGTCTTCGACAGTTTCACCAATCTTGCTTTCGACAATCTTACGGGCTACCGCGCCGACGGCTTGCGAAACGCGGCGGCATTGGAACGTCAGCGGGCAGCAATTGAATTGAAAGCGCTGGCTGAGTTCAGACAACAGTTTGGTGCGGAACCAGTTGGTGCGACCGCTGTGAACGTTCGCAGTGCGTGTTGCAACGGACTTTGGCAGGCTGTCGCCGTAGACAATAGGGACGGCTCGCGCGTTTGGTACAAAGTGGAGTTTCTCGATGACAACGACTACGTGTTCTTGTACATCGAAGACTGTGATATCGCGACCGATAGTCGGTATTCGATCATCGAAGACCTAAGTCGAATCGACGGGTAAACGATCGACGTAGATCGTGTTCCGGTCTCCGCTTTCTCGCTGATCGTCATTAAACCTTTTGGTCGGCAGGATGCGGACCTCACAAGATCGCCTTCGCTGGCTAGGGATGCGCCGGCGAAGGCGGAGGAACAGTTAGATGAATCAGGAATTGTTAGAGCGTTTTACAGAGATGGCAGTGGACTGGAGCGTAGATGTAAACGGCACGCCGCCGCGCGATATCAAACAGGCGATGGACCAGTTGCTAAAGCATGTTCTGAGATCCGCCATGTCCTGTAACGAACCGACCACAGATGGCATTGCGGCGATAGCGGGGATCTGTCCCGAGTGCTGCGAAACCGTACTGCAAGTCGCGCAGGAGTTCGGACTTATGGAATTTGAACCCGCTACGTGTGCAAGTTAATCCTAGCTTCAATAGAAATGGAGGACTTTTTGATGAATACAGATCAAGTCGGTAGTGCCCGAACGCATCATCGAGGCAATGATAAAGTCTACGAAACCCGCCGTCGAACTCGTCGGCAGCATTGCTTCTACGCTGTTGATGCGCAAGGCAATGTGGTCGCCTGGGGATCGCAAAATCTGGAGGAATTGCAAGAAGAGATAGTTTACGAACGTGGCTGCAACGGGTTTGATCGTTGGTCATGTCGCAACTCGCTTCCCCCTCGCGAGCGCGCGACATGCACGGCAAAACCACGATGCGGGAAGGAGGCTTGGTGAAAATGACATTCTCGACGTCGGAAATGATGGATGAAGCAATGATGCTGTCCGTGAACAAAGTTGCCATGTTGTTGGATTGCTCGACACGTCATGTGTATCGACTGGAAGAACGTGGCCTGATGCCGCCCGCTGCGCGACTCGGCGCCCTTGTTCGATGGCCACGGGAAACGATCGAAACGTGGATCGAAGGCGGATGTCAGCCGACGATCGCCGTTTAAGGTCGAGACCGGACGTTGGAACTTCAACCGACAGCGGCAGGCTAGCGTTTCTATCGTAACGATGAAAAGTTAACATCATGGCACTCGCCGCAGCAATGTAGGTCGAACCCGCAATGCTTGTTTGCGATTGCGGCGAATGCCAATTCTATATCTTAGGGAGCCCCAGTTTTGGCAAGTATTGCAAATTATTCTGATGGACGGCGACGCATCCATTTTACGGATGGCGCTGGGAAGCGAAAAACGATCTCGATGGGCAAATTGCCGAAGCGACTCGTGGAACGTATGAAAGACGTCGTAGAAGAGCTCGTTGTTGCGCAAATTACGAAGCAGGCGATCGACCGCGAGACCGCCCAGTGGATCACGAAATTGAACGACCGACTCACTCGGAAGCTGGAAAACGTTGGTTTAATTGAAAAGAGAGCGTCGTCCCACTTAGCCGACTTCATCAAGAACTACGTCGATGGTCGAACGGACATCAAGCCTCGAACGCGGCTCAAATTCAGAGCAACATCCGACTATCTCATCGAGTTCTTTGGCGCAACACGCTTACTCGGCAATATTTCTCCCGGCGATGCGGATGACTGGCGGGTGTTCTTAGTTGGTAAGAAAATGGCGGAAAACACAATCCGCAAGCACACCCAGATTGCAAAGCAGTTCTTCGCTGCTGCGGTTCGCCGCAAGCTGATCGATTCCAATCCGTTTTCAGATTTGCGTTCGACGGTCCAGCCTAATCCCGATCGGTTCTATTTCGTGACTCGTATTGAAACCGACAAAATCCTCTCTGCATCTCCTAATGCACAGTGGCGAGCGATCGTTGCGTTATGTCGTTTCGGTGGCCTGCGTTGTCCATCTGAGGTTCTTGCGCTTCGATGGCATGATGTGGACTTCGCCAACGGCAGAGTCACAATTAACTCATGTAAGACGGAGCATCACATCGGTGGAACGAAGCGGACGATCCCATTGTTCCCGGAACTGCGTCCACACTTAGAGGCGTTGTTTGACATCGTCAGACCAGGTATTGATTGCCCCCTCAGCACGCCGCTAATAACGCAATACCGCGATGCTGATCAGAATTTACGCACCGGGTTGAAACGAATTATTAGGCGGGCTGGGCTAACACCTTGGGAGAAACTCTTTCAGAACCTCCGCAGCACGCGGCAGACGGAGCTGGCCGATCAGTTCCCCGCCCACGTCGTCTGCGCCTGGATTGGAAACTCCAAGCCGGTTGCGGCCAAGCATTACCTTCAAGTGACCGACGAGCACTTCAAAAAAGCGGCGCAAAAAACGGCGCAGTCAGCGCCTGACGGAAACGACTCCGATGGACTCGGCTCCGGCGACAATTCAAAATCGTCGGGAAAATCGACTGGTGACAAACGGGGTCAACTGTGTGCAACAGGCAAAATAGCGGAGGAGGGACTCGAACCCCCGACACGCGGATTATGATTCCGCTGCTCTAACCAACTGAGCTACTCCGCCGAAGCCCTAGATATTAAAGAGCTTGCCCCTCTTGGGCAAGGTCTGCGGCGGTGCGGCACGGAGAACCGCAAAGTAGCAGGCACACTCCGTGTGCCGTGGCTGGCTCGGGGAAATCGCAGCGTATTGGTTGGGCAGCGTCGGCACACGGAGTGTGCCTGCTACGATCCCTTTCACCGGCCGCGGTCAAATCTCAGTCGCGCCGCATACCGCCAGCGAGCCGCAACAATCTGTCGGCAATTCTGGGAATCTTTTAGCGGCCCGCCGCGTCTCAGGCCTGTCAGTCAATTTGCATTCCACGGTGTCCGCCACTTGCGGTCGCCGGGCGTTTCGCTTCTCGCGTTGGAGGAACAGAGATGATGCTTCGATTCAGTGCGTACTGCGTAGCTTTGGTGATGGCATATGCTGGCATTGCGAACGCCGCGGAGCCAGTGGAGATCGAAGGCCGCGTTTCGGCCGTTACGGTCTATCAGGGGCAAGCGCTCGTGACGCGCGACGTCGAGCTGCCGGAGGCGGAAGGGTTGCTCGAAGTGGTGATCACGAACCTGCCGGAAAATGTGTTGCCGGGCAGCTTGTTCGCCGAGCCGACCGATGGCGTGCAGATCCGCTCGGTTCGCTTCCGCGCCCGGCCGGTGGAAGCCGACGTGCGGAAGGAAGTCCGCGAGCTGGACGAGCAGATTCAAGCGCTCCAAGACAAACTCGCGGCGATCCAGGAGGAACGCAGCGTGCTGAATCAGCGGAAGTCGTATCTCGCCGAGCTCGAGAAATTCTCCGCCGTCACGTCGCAGCAGGAACTCAAAAGCGGAGTCCTCAACGCCGACACCCTCAAAACGCTGACCGAGTTCTTGTTCGGCGAGCGGGACGGGATCTCAAAACGCGAACTGGAGCTGTCGATCGAGGAGCGGGAGCAGGCGCAAGCGCGCGAACTCCTCGTGCGCAAGCGCGAGACGATCGCTGCCGGATCGTCGCGCACCGTCCGCGAAGCCGTGGTGTTCATCAACGCGCCGCAGCGGGGTGCCGCCAAAATGCGCTTGAGCTACCTGGTCGGGAATGCCAGCTGGAGCCCGTCGTACAATGTGCGGGCGACGGCGGCGCGCGACGAAGTGGCAATCGAATACAACGCTTCGATCCAGCAAATGAGCGGCGAGGACTGGCAGGACGTCGACATGACGCTTTCCACCGCGACACCGTCACTCGTGGCCTCCGCGCCAAAGATCGAGCCGCTGGCCATCAAGCTCGGCCAGCTGGAAGTGCCGAAGCAGGAAGCGGCTCCGATGTCCGCGGCGGCTAATTATGCGCAGGTGCGGCGAAGCTTGCAGGAGCTCGGCAGGCGGCGGGGCGAACAACTAGCGCAGCAAGTTGATACCGAAGGCGCGCCGGTCGACGACCCGTTCGGAGATTTACAGTACGGCGGCCAGGGCGCAGGCGCGGCGGCATTTGGCGGCGGCATGGGAGGTCGCGCCGGTCGCGGCGTCGGCAGCTGGGACCTGACCGCTGCCGAAACGAAGTCGGCGGACGAAGGCTTGAACCGCGCCGCCCGCGCTTTGCAGCTCCTCGACTTCAACAGCTCCCTGAGCGAGCTGCGGAGCAAGGATGCACGTGCGGACGAAACCACCGAAGGAGTCAGCGTCAGTTATCACCTCGCGAATCGCACCAGCCTGCCCAGCCGTTCCGATCGGCAGCTGATCCAGATCGCCAACGTGCCGCTCAAAGGCGACTTCTACCGGCTGGCGACGCCGGTGCTCACCAGCTTCGTCTACAACGAGGCCCGGCTCACCAATTCCAGCGAGCTGGTGTTCCTCGCCGGGCCGGTGGCGACGTTCCTCGGCGGCGAATTCGTCGGCCGCAGCAGTCTGCCGACCATCACCGCGGGCGAGAGCTTCACGGTGGGGCTCGGCATCGAGACCTCGCTCCGTGCGGAACGTGAGCTGGTCGACAAGCAAGAACGGATCCAGGGCGGCAACCGCGTGGTGGACTTCACCTACGAGTTGTCGGTCGAAAACTTCGGCGACGAAGCGACAAAAGTTCGCCTGCTCGACCGCCTCCCCACCACGGGCGACGACGACATCAAGGTCACCCTCGTGAAAAGCGACCAGGGGGTGAGCGAAGACTCCGCCTACCAGATGGCCGACCGCAAGAACGGCATCCTCCGCTGGGACGTGGAAGTGCCGGCCCAGGCCGTGGGACCGAAGCGAAAGGTCATCCGCTACACAATGCAGATCGAATACGACAAGCAACTCTCGATCGTCGGCATGCCAAATAAGGCGTAGACCAGAACCACAAGAGCACAACGCCGAGGATCAGTGTTGTAGCGCTCGTGGGTTCGGGGACTTGGAAAGGCGCAGCACTTGCCGCTCCGCCGGCCGATCCAAAGTGGGCGATCCAGTCGGCGAAGTCGTCTTCGTCGTACTTCGCGCCGAGGCCGTCGCGCCAGATGGTGTAGTCGGCCGCGTCGACGAGGCCGTCCTGGTTGAAGTCGCCCGGCGTCGGCAGGAACTGCTCGTAGACGCTCGCCGCGGGAAGCAAGTTGCCGTTTTGATCGAACAGTCCATAGCGGCCGCCCTCCCAGACGCTGAGCCCGGGAGTCGGCCGCGCTTCGGCGTACCACCAGAACACTCCCCAACCCAAACCGTTCGGCACATTCTGGACCGCGTCGACGAGCGACTGCAAATACTGTTGTTGGCCCGTAGGCGTGACCGGAAATTCGAGATTCTGCTCGCTCGACGTCGGATTGCGCGACGGAAAGCCAGTTTCGACGAGAACCACCGGCTTGCCATACTTGTTCGCGGTGTTGGTCAGGTTGGCGGCCACGTCGGCGACCTCGCCATCCCCCGTCGACGGCGTGTAGTGAAACTTGGGGTAGTAGCTGTAACCGATGACGTCAAAATCCAGGTTCCGCGCCATCAGCTTATCGAAATAGAACTGGGTCGTGCTCCACTGCGCGCCCTTGTCGTGGTGGATCATGATGAGCGGCTCCTGGCCTGGCCCGGCGCCGTCTTTGGCCCCATCGATGCCGGCCTCCAAGAGCGCGGCGAGCCGATCGAAGCCGGTGTTGTGGGAGCCTCCCGTCCACACGTAGCCGTTATTCGCAGCCGGACTCGGGCTGTTCCAGAGCATGCCGTTGGAAATTTCGTTGCCGATCTGCACCATCTCGGGCAGCACGCCTTCCGCTTTGAAGGCCTCGATCGAGGCCTTGGTGTAGTCGTACACCTGCTGCCTCAGTTGAGTCGCGTCGAGGTTGTTCCAGGCGGCCGGCTTGAATTGTTTGCCGGGGTCGGCCCAGGTATCGGAATAGTGAAAATCCAAGAGCAACTTGGCACCCGCGGCCTTTACGCGCTTCGCCAGATCGATCGTGTAAGCCAGATCCTGCACGACGAAATCGTCGTTCAAGCCGCTCGGATCGACGAACAGCCGCAACCGGAAAAAGTTCGTGCCGTGCGCGCGGAGGATGTCGATGGCGTTTCCCGCGACGCCCCCATCGCGATAGACGGCGCCGGCGTCTTCCAGCACGGGTAGCGACGAAATGTCGGCGCCGGCCATGAACGGCGCTGCCACGAGCGCATGCGCACCGATCACCGCCTCGGCAACTGCGCAGAGCAACAACAGCCTGATCGCCCGTATCATCGTCTGTTCCAACCAACGCCCGACGTACCTCGACGAATCGCCCCCGCGACGCTACTCGTCGAGCTCAATCGAATATTTCTCGGCCAGGTAGGCCGTCGTCTCTGCCAACTCTTGTGGCGAAAGCGCTTTGTTGTAGATCATCATCTCGCCGAGATCGCCGCCGAAATACAGGTCCATCCAGGCATGACGGCCGATGATCTTGCGAGAAGTGATGCCTTGCGGTGCAAAGGCGCGGGCCTCGCCGTATTTCTTGCCGTTGATCGTGAGATACGACTTGCCGCTTTCGTATTCATAATCATACACGAACGCCACGATGACCGGTGTGTTGGGCCCCACGGGAACCGCATCGACGCGGCCCGATTCGACGGTGGCGCTGCCGATGAAGCCGGCGAACACCTGCCCCGTCAGGAGCGACGGCTCGAACTCGCTTTCCAAGAGAGGCTCGCCGATTTGCAGCACGCCCGGCTTCGAGAGGTCGCTCAGATAGCGGCTCGGAGGCCCGTCGTAATTGATGATCTGGCCGCCCCACTTGCGATCCTTGCGAAACGACGCGTCGCCAAACTGGCAGACGAAGACGACAGTCTGGTCGTCGGTCGTCTCGAGCGGCGTCGTGAGTAGATAATCGCTCTCGCCGTCGAAACGAATGCCCGGCTTGCCGTGGATCGCGTCTGGCACCAAGAGGGGCCGGGCCTGTTCGTCGACCTGGATCGCGTCCTCGCCGGAGCGGTTGTCGCCGTGCACGATGTCCTGCCAGGCGATCACGCGGTTGGCGGCATCGGTCGAGACTGCCACGTCGGCCGCCAGCCACAGCGCGAGCCCTTGGTCCGCGAAGTGTCCGGCCTGAACTTCCACCGCCTGGCGAATGGCGAGCAGATCGGCAAAGCGATCGTGGTTCATGTGGATGTCGCTGGGCGACTTACCGGCGGCGCCAAATTCCATCGCCTTGTTCGCAGTGACGTGAATCACTTCATTGCGCTGGCCGGCCGTCTGCTTTTTCGGTTCGCTGCATAGAACTTCTCCCTCGAACACATGCAGCTCGGTCGGCCCGCCGGCCACCGCGTCGACGCCAAACGACGTGCCCAGGTCGACCATATCGACTTCGGGCGACAGGATAGCGAAGGAAAAGGCTCGCCGCGGCACGTTGGCCGTGATGCGTCCCGAGGCGAGATAACCCTCCATCGGCGAGTGAATCCAGAAGTCGCAGGGCCCTTCGAGCACGACCTCTGCGCCGCAGTCGAACGTCACCTTCGCCTTTCCCGAGGCAAGGCCGATCCGGTCTCCGACGCGGAGCAGCTGCCCGTGGCGCAGCTCGGGCGCTCCCTGCACCCATTGGGCATCGACAATCTGAGTCAACGTCGCGGTAATCGCGCCCTCGCCGTCGCCTAAGGGCTCGACCCGCTTCACGAGCGTCGGATCGATCGCAGCGGTCGGCAAAGCGCGATCAACGACGAACCAGGCAGCAAAACACAATAGCGCGCCGGCGAGTGCCGCCCAACTCAAAACGCGGATCCCGCGCCGGCTGCCACGATGGCCCTTTTCGCGGCCTTCACGAAAGGCCTCTCGCGGCAACAGCGGCGAGTGAGAGAACTGGTCCATCAAGTCATGCAGCTTGCTTTCCGCCAGCAAGTCGGAAATTTGCCGATGGGTGAAGCACCAGGTGGCGATGTGTTCGGCTGACTCTGTGTCGACCGTGAGACGCTGCTCCAGTTCCGCGACGTCCGCTTCTGTGGCGGAGCCGTCGAGATAGCGACTCAGAATTCGATCGAGCTCGGCGTGCTTCGTCATGGTCTGGCCCCCTAACCCCGCAATCGGCTCATTTGTTTGTCGATGCAGCCGTGCAGCGCGCTGCGGATGCGGTGCAACATGACGGATACTCCGTCGCTCGACATTCCCAATTTCCTGGCAATCTCGCCAACTTTTACGTTCTCGCCGTACCGCATTTCAAGCACCCGCCGCCGTCGCCCCTCGATCCGCTCGAGGCACGTTCGTAGCGCAATTCGGCGATCTTCGGCCTCGAACTCGACGCGCTCCAGCGCCGTGCCCAGCTGCGTCAGCGCCGCTTCGCTCAGCACCAGCCGGTCGCGCGATCGCGCTCGATAATATTTCAACAAACGGTTCCGCGCGATTCCCAGTGCCCACGACGTGAACGACCGCCCGCGGTCATACTCGTCGAACTTCTCGGCGACCACCTGGGCAACTTCCTGGACCAGGTCTTCAGCGTGGTGAGCGTCGAGCACGTTGGCAGTCAGGAAGGCCGAAATGGCCGGCTGCGACTGGATCCAGAGCCGCGCCAATTCGCGCATCGACGACACGGGTTTCTTGTCGTCGCCGAGCTCCGGTTCAGGTGCTGCCATCGAGGAATTCCGCCGCGATTCGCGCGGTCGGCACTCCCGACGGGCGCGAAGCCGCTTATTTCCCAATATACGGTTTCCCCACGGGGCCCGAATGCTTACACAGATTCGTCCGCGATTGCCCGACGCCGCTGGATCGTCACAATCAGCGGGCAGGCGTCCTGACCCCGCGCGACGGATTTTACGGTTAAGATTTGCTCTCTCATGGGAAACTATTTCCAGTGGCGATCCGGCTGGTTTCCGGGCGCTCGGCCGGCGCCTTGGCGTCTGCCGCCAGGTGGTTAAGTCCTTATCTCATGATCCTTTCTCGCAGGCGGGCTTGTGAAAAAAGTCTGGCGACGGCCGCGCGCGTGCGGCCTCTGCGGGGAATCTGCACCCGGGAGTAGACGACTAATGACGAAGAGTCCAGCTTTTTGCTCCAACAGATGGGCCGTTATGGCGATGTTGGCAGTGGCCGTGGTTGGCATCTCGACCATGCCGGCCACGGCGTACACGGTCTCTTATCTCGATGGCGGAACGTGGAACACCGTCTTCACGCAAGGCTTCAATACGAAGCTCGGCGCGACGCCTGACCCGGGAGTTCCCGACGGCACGCCCGTCGCCCTCTCCAAGTTCGAGTTTTTCAAATCCGGAACGGCGGATTCCGCGTCCAATATCCGCCTGGCGATTTTGAACAACATATTCACTGACATGTCGGGGGGCCTGACGACGAGCAACTCGGCGTTTGTCGGTCTGTCGAGCAATACAATCGCCAGCACGGCCGGTATTGCCACGGGAGACCCGGTGGCCTTTGATTTTGCCAACCTCGCGCTAAGTGCCGGTGGCAACTACGCGGCGGTGTTCGTAAACGTCGGGCCGGACATGGGCGGTACGTCGACCTTGACGCCCGTCCGCGTCTCGGCGCTCACGGCAAACTACGTCGACGTGGGCGGCGGCGTCTTCCAGCCCGCCACGAACTACGGCGGCAACGACAATTTCCTTTTGGCTACCAGCAACTTCATCAATAATGGATTCTTCAACACGTTCAGCTTCGCCGGCGACGCCAACTTCCGGGCCACACTCCGTGTCGTGCCGGAGCCGGGCACGCTCGTGATTGGGCTGGCGGTGTGTGTCGGGGCAGGGGCCGTTGTGCGGCGCCGCGCCGGCTGAGCGGGCTAGGTCGCTGTACGGCAACGGTCGCAGTGCGGGAACAGTCGCAATACGGCAACAGTCGCAATACGGCAACACGTGAGGAGTCAGGCGATGCTTCAATTCAATCGATTCGGCGCGGCGTTGGCCGTCGCGCTGCTCATTTCTGCGTCCTACGTTTCGAGCGCCAGGGCGGTTTCGTTTACGACGTCCTACACCGATGGCGGCAGCTGGAACGCCGTTTACGCACAAGGCTTCAAGGCCAGCATGCTCGCGGCGCCCAACCCGGGGCTCGCGCCGGCAGACATGGTGTCGCTCGATCGATTTCAATTCTTCAAATCGGGCAACGCAAACATCACGGCCAGCTTTCGGCTGGCGATTGTCAACAACTTCTTCGTAAATCTCGATTCGTTCACGACCGCGTCTCCGGAACTCGTAGGTCTCTCGACCAACACGATCGCCGGGACGTCGCAATTTGCGACCGGCGAGCCGATCACGTTTGATTTCAACAGCTTGCCGCTGGTCTATGGCGACGGCGAAGATTCGTCGGACAATAACTACGCGGCGATTTTCGTCACCGAAGGAGCGGGCGGAGCTCTCACGCCGCAACTGGTGCCCGTGCTGATCGCTGACTACGTGGAGAACCCGGTCGGTTCGGGAACCTACGTGCCTGAGTCGGACTACGGCGACGCGACCACCAACTACTTTCTGGGAACGAGCAATTTCATCAGCGGCACCGCCGGATCAGGTCGATATCTTGCCACGTTCAATATGTATTATGCAGACGCAAACTTTGTCGCCAGCTTCAATCTGGCGGACGCCGGGCTGACGGGCGACTTCAACCACGACATGAAAGTCGATGCCGCCGACTACACGGTTTGGCGCGACGGATTGGGCGGCGAATTCGACGAACAGGACTATACTGACTGGAAGAATAATTTCGGCGCGACGGGCAGTGGAGCGCTCGCCGCGGCGGCCGTGCCCGAGCCTTGCACGCTAGGGCTGCTCGTTGGACCCTTTGGTTTCCTGTTGGGACAATCTCGCCGTCGCGACCGGTAACCGCGGCGAATTGCGAACCGAGGCATACGCACGATAAGAGCATACTCACGATGAGAGCAAACCTTCGTCGCCCGCGAACGGCATTTACGCTCGTCGAGCTGCTGGTCGTGATCGCGATCATCGGCATCCTGGTGGCGCTGCTCTTGCCGGCGATCCAGGCAGCGCGCGAAGCCGCGCGGCGTACTCAGTGTCAGAATCAGCTCCGCCAACTGGGGCTCGCCTGCCACAACTTCGAAGGCAGCAAGAAGCGTTTTCCGCCGTCGGTTGATGGCTCGGCTTTCAGCTACCTGGCGGTCGTTTCGCCCTACATCGAAAATCAGACAGTCTACGATTTGATCGATTTCACGGTCCGCTATACGGATCAAAAGAACTTGCCGCTTCGCGAAGTCACCTTGCCGCTCGCCCGCTGCCCGACACAGGACGCCCGCGAGCCGACGAAGATGTACGACGTGGGCCTCGGCACGACCTACCAAATCGAAGAAAACAGTCTCCGCGCCCACTACTACGCCGTGAGCGGCGGCAAGCTGGACGCCACCTGCCCCGGCAAGAATCCATTCGAGACGACTTCCTGCGGCATCGAAAAGGCAAAGCGGGGCGGACACGCCACGAATGGAATGATGTATCCCTTCAGCAAGGTCCGCCACGACCAGGTCACCGACGGCACCAGCAAGACGTTTCTCCTGGGTGAGAATTCCTGGGACTTCTGGACGTGGAACGGCAACCCGACGAGCGACGACATCGCCATCGGTCCCTGGTACGCCGGCGGCGAACACTTCGGCGGCAGCTTTGACGATGAAGAGCGACTCCGTTGGGAAATGGGCACCACCGGCAACGGCGTCTGGGCGCACAACAGCGCTCAGATTCGCTACGGCATCCGCGAGATTCTCTACGCCGCCGCCGACAATCTGCCCACCGCCATGCGGCAGCGCAACGACATTCCGTTCGGCAGCAAACATCCGGGCGGCACGCATTTTTGCCTGGCCGACGGATCGGTACATTTCGTCCGCGAAGAGACCGACGTCAACATCCTCCGCGCATTGGCCGGACGGTACGACGCGATTCAGGCGAATTTGGAATAAGACAGGCACAGACATCGACAAAGACGCAGGCGATTCACTCTCAGGCGCGGCCGCACCACCTCTATGCTCATGCAGTTCCGACGTCGCGCGTGCATCTTTGTCTTGTGCTTGAGCGCCGTGTCTTCGGTGTCGCACGCCCGCGCGGACGACTATGCCGTCGGCGCCGATCTCTCGTTCCTCGCCGACGTGGAGTCACAAGGCAAGGTATTCAAGGACCGCGGCGAGGCGAAGCCGGGCCTCGCGATTTTCCGCGATCACGGCTACAACTGGATCCGCCTGCGGCTGTTCCACTCGCCCACGGATTTGCCGAACGACCTGGACTACACGATCGCGCTGGCCAAAGCCGCCAAAGAGCGCGGTTACAAGTTCCTGCTCAACTACCATTATTCCGATACCTGGGCCGATCCCGAGAAGCAATTCATCCCGCGCGCATGGCGTGATTTCAATCACGACGAGCTTCAGCAGGCCGTTTTCGAGTACACGCGCGATTCGCTCGCCGCCTTTCGCGATGCCGGCGCGATGCCCGACATGGTGCAAATCGGCAATGAGGTGATCGGCGGCATGCTCTGGCCCGACGGCAAGCTGCCGCGGAACTGGGCCAATTTCTCCGATTTGGTGAAGGCGGGCGTGCGCGGCGTCGACGCGGCCATCGTCGATCGAGAAGGACGCCAGATCGCCCAGCGGCCGCGGATCATGATTCACATCGACCGCGGCGGCGACCGTGGCGCGACGGAGCATTTTCTCAACCAGTGCCGCAAGTATGGCATCGAGTACGACGTAATCGGGCAGTCGTACTACCCCTGGTGGCACGGCAGCCTCGATAACCTGAGCGACAACCTGGCCTTCATGGCGAGCGAATACGACAAGGACATCATCCTGGTCGAAGTCGCGTACAACTGGCGTCGCGGCGAGTACCGCGACAAGCCGGGCCCGTTTCCGGAGACTCCGGCCGGACAGCGGCAATTCTTGGCCGAAGTCGACGCCATCGTCCGCGCGACGCCCGGCGGACACGGCAAAGGCATCTTCTGGTGGGAGCCTGCCGTCGCTCCTGGACCGATCGCCGGCCGTGGCATGTTCGACGATGACGGCAACGCGCTGCCGGTGCTCACCGTGTTCGACAAACCGATCCACATTGCTAGCCCCGCTGCGGGCGAGTGATCGGTAGCGGCCCCGCTGCTGGCAATGCGCGCAGGCGTTTTGCGAGTGATTCTGCACGATCCGCGCGGCCGATAGTCGATGTAGCACTATTCTCGTTTGCTCCGATCGGACGCTCGCACGCAGGTCACTGTCATGGTTCGCCGGTTCTCGATCGCGCTCGCATGCTGCGCCGTGGCCACGGTGACGCTTGCGGTGCGCGCTGCCGAACCTCACCGCCTGCCTGCGCCCGTACAGCCGGCGACGTTCGAGCGGATTGCGTGCGAGCCGCTGCCGCCGCCCGCGTTCGGCGGGGCCGTGGAAGACGGCGTGCTGACGCTGGCCGTCGCCGAATCGCAGGCCCTTGCGTCTCATCCCGCGATGATCCAGGCCGACGCGCTGGTCCGCGCTGCCCGCGGCCAGTGGCTGCAAGTGGGGCTGCGTCCCAACCCGCAAGTTGGCTACGTGGGCAATGAAATCGGCGACGAAGGCCGCGCCGGCATGCAGGGGGCTTACATTAGCCAGGAATTTGTCACCGCCGGAAAATTGGGTCTGAGCCGCGCCGCGGCGCTGCGCCAGGTGTCCGCGGCGGAACAGCGCCTCGAGCAGACTCGCCGCCAGGTGGTTACCAGTGTCCGCATCTTCTTCTACGAGGCCCTTTCCGCCGAACGTTCCGTCGCGCTGGCCGATATCTTGCGTCAGGTGGCCGGCCAAGCGTTGCAGGCCTCCGAACTCCGGCTCAAAGCGCTCGAAGGCACCCAAGCCGCGGTGCTGCAAAGCCAGGTCGAATCGGAAACCACCCAATTGTTAGTGGTCGACGCCACAAACCGCCGCGATTCCGCCCGCCGCCGACTGGCCTCGATTACCGGCCGCCCCGAATCGGATACGCCGCCATTAGAAGACATTTTTGCGACGTCGTTACCGACGCTCGACTGGGAGACGACCCGCGCCCGCCTGCTTGCAGACAGTCCTGAGCTCGCGAAGCTGCGATTCAAAGTGGACAGCGCCCGCTGGGCAGTGGACCGCGCCGTCGCTCAGCGGATCCCAAACGTGATGGTCATGTCGGGCGCCCAATACGACAATGCCACCGAGTTTGCGATGGCCAATGTCCAGGTTTCGATGCCTGTGCCGCTGTTCAATCGCAACCAGGGCGGTATCGTCACGGCGAACGGCCAGTTGGTGGCGGCCCAATCGGCCCTTGAAGCCCGGGAATTGGCATTGTCGCAGGAACTCGCGGCCGCGATGGCCGAATACAACACCGCCTGCCGCCGCGTCGCCAAATACAACGAATCGATCCTGCCTGCCGCCCGGCAGTCGTTGGACCTGGTTTCGAAGGCGTACGAACAGGGCGAACTGGAATACCTCGATATCCTGGCCATCCAACGGACCTACACTGAGCGCAACCTCGACTACCTCCGCAATCTCGAATCCGCCTGGAAAAAATGGGCCGAAATCGACGGATTGCTGGTCGGACCGCTGATGAACGGCGACAAGTGACGCCAGCCTCGAATTCCGAGCGGTTGCCAACTTTCTTTTCCGCGACCACACTGAAGCTGTCGAAACCTCCTCTCGTATTGGAATCTCGCTTCGTCGGAACGCATTCATGGCGCGGCAACTTGCCTATGCAATTCTCGCCGCGCTCGCACTGACCGCGATCGGGGCGGCGGCCTACGACTGGTACACGCCGCTGCCCAGCGACTCGGTCCGCTCCGCCACGTATGTCGGCGGCCAAACCTGCGCGAAGTGCCACCAGGGCGAGTTTCAGCTCTGGCATGGCTCGCACCACGACCGCGCCATGGAAGTCGCCACCGAGGAGTCGGTGCTTGGCGACTTCAACGACGCTGAATTTGAGCGGCTTGGCGTCACGACCAAATTCTTCCGCCGCGACGGCAAGTTTATGGTCAACACCGAGGGTCCTGACGGTGAAAATCACGACTACGAAATCAAGTACACCTTCGGAATCGATCCGCTGCAGCAGTACATGGTCGAGTTTCCGGATGGACGCGTGCAGGTCCTCCGCGTCTCTTGGGACACGAACCGCAAGCGCTGGTTCGAAGTGACTCCGCCCGACGTGCCGAACGAGCGCCTGCTGCCGGGAGATCCGCTCCACTGGACCGGTGTCGCCCAGAATTGGAACACCACCTGCGCCGAGTGCCACTCCACGAACCTCGAGAAGAATTACGACCTCGTCACGGATACGTATAAAACGACGTTCTCCGAGATCGACGTCAGCTGCGAAGAGTGCCACGGCCCAGGGAGCGTACACGTCGAGCTCGCCAATCGCTGGTCGCCCCTTTGGGACCGCAATGTCGGATACGGCCTGTCGAATCTCAAAACCGTGGCCAATACGGCGCAGATCGAGACCTGCGCCAAATGCCACTCGCGCCGTCACGCGCTTCATGCCGATTTCCGGCCCGGCAGGCCGCTGCTCGACTACTACGAACCGACCGTGCTCTCGCCCGGCCTCTACCATCCCGACGGCCAGATTCTCGACGAGGTTTACGAGTACAGCTCGTTCCTCGAGAGCAAGATGCACGCCAATCGCGTCCGCTGCAGCGACTGCCACGACCCGCACTCGCTAAAGCTCAAGTTTTCCGGCAACAAGTTGTGCACGCAGTGCCACATCGCCGGTAAGTACGACACGCCCACGCATCATCATCATCCGGCCGAGTCGGCCGGTGCCTCGTGTATCGCCTGCCACATGGGCACGCAAATGTATATGGTCGTCGACGAGCGGCACGACCACAGCTTTCGCGTCCCGCGGCCTGATTTGACCGTCGAGTTCGGCGTTCCGAACACGTGCAACAAGTGCCATAACCTGCCGCACGAAACTCCAGAATGGGCGGCCGAAACCGTGAGGAAATGGTACGGCGACAAGCGGCCGGATGATCCGCATTGGGGACCGGCGTTCGCGGCCGCCAGCCGTGGCGCGCCGGAGGGAGAGAAGCTGCTGCAGGCGCTGATGTTCCGCCCAGCGACACCGTCGATCGTCAAGGCTACGGCGCTGAGCCTCTCGAACCAGTATCAGACACCCGACATTGCGGAGCTGCAAGAGCGGGCGCTCGACGACGACGACCCGCTGGTCCGTGCGACGGCCGTCGGCGTGCTCTTACCCACGGAGCCTATCTCACATTTCTTCTCGCTCCTCGGAGAGCGGCTCACGGATCGCAGCCGCGCGGTGCGGATCGCTGCCGCACGTCGCCTCGCCTCGGTGCCGCGGGCGAACATCGACCCCAGTTACCATGCAGCGCTCGATCGCGCGCTGGATGAGTATCGCAGCGCCCAGCAGTTGAATCTCGAACGCGCCGCGCCCCACATCAATCTGGGGATGCTCGCCCGTGACGAAGGCAACTTTGACGAAGCCGAGAAGGAGCTCCGCACGGCAATCCGCCTCGAGCCGCAGCTCACCGGCCCGCGTTCCGAGCTGGCGAGCCTCTTGATGCGCGAGAACCCGAACAACGAAGAAATCTCGGAGCTTCGCGCGGGCGAAGCGGACAACCTCGACCGCGACTCGAAACTCCTGCCCGACAACGCCGTCGTCTTTTACCGTCTCGGCCTGTTGCGCTACCTGCTTGGCGAATACACGGCCGCCGCGCGGGCGATGAACCGCGCCTGCGAGCTGGTCCCGTCGAACTTCGACTATCGCATGACCTTGGCGCTCCTGCATGAAAAATGGTACGAGCGCGATGGCGACCAGGCCCAGTACGACGCGGCGGTTGCCGCGCTCGACGCGATGTCGCAGCTGCGGCCAAAGGATCCCCGCACCGAGCAGATCCGCGCGCGACTGACCACCACGCGCCAGGCGAAAGAAGCGGCAATTCGTCCGCCATCGGCGCCGTAGCTTCGCCAGCAACGCTATCGCGGCGGCGTCGTTTCCTGCGAGTCTGCCCCTCTCGATCAAGCCCCCGCGCGCCACACGCCGATAAGCGCTTAGGGTCCCTGCGCTCGCCGCAGCGATCCTCTCGTCTTGAAGGGGGTACCGCGAATGTTCTCCGCCGTTTTGCGTCCGCTGCGCCGGATCGTGCAAGCTCTCCTGGCTCACGACGCCTCGAATCAGCTGGCGCTCGGCTTTGCTTTGGGCATGGTGCTGGGGCTGATGCCCAAGGGGAACTTGATCGCGGTCTCGCTGTTCGTGCTGCTGTTTTCGCTGCGGGTCAACAAAGGCGTGTCGCTGCTGGCGGCCTTCGCGTTTTCGTGGATCGGACCTGCGCTCGACCCGTTCGCCGACAAGCTTGGCGCCAACATCCTCTCTGCCGGCGCGCTGCAGTCGACCTATGCGACGCTGTTCCAGATGCCGCTCGGTCCATGGTTCGAATTCAACAATACCGTGGTCGTTGGTTCGCTCGTCATCGGCCTGTGGGCGTTTTACCCAGCCTATTGGTTCAGCTATCAGGGCTTTGCCTGGCGGAGCCGGCGGCGCCACGAAGCAGCCGCGGCCCGCTTCCGCGTGATCGATCCTTTTGACGTCGACGGCCACGGCCACAAGGGACCCTTTGATCGGAGGGCCGCCTGATGGAACGCGGTTCCGGCGCCATCGGTTGGCGGCACGTGCTGCCTTGGACCCTGGGGTTCCTCGGCTTGTTCGCCGTTGCCCATTTCGTCCTCGCGTGGGCGATCCAACGCGAAGTCGTCGACGCCGGCCAGCGGCGGGTAGGCTCGCGCGTCGAAATCGGCGACACCCGCGTGACGCTCGTCGGCAGCCGCGCGTCGCTCAGCGATATCCGCGTTGCCAATCCGCTCGCACCGATGCGCAACCTGATCGAAGCGGATCAGTGCTTCGTACAGCTCGATTCGGCGGCTTTGCTCCGCAAACAGGCAGTCGTTCGCTACGGAGTCGTTAGCGGCATTCGCTTCGGGACGACGCGCGACACGAGCGGCGAATTACCCAATGTCGACCTAATTGGCGAATCAAACGACGACGACTGGCTCGATGAGTCGTCTGCCAAACAGGCACAGGAATGGCTCGACCGGCTCCACCAGCGCTTCGACCGGTCATTGGTCGATCAGCTGGAGTCGATCCGCCTGGCGGACGAGCTGCTCGCCCGCTGGCCCGACCAGTCGGCCGCGCTCGAAAGCCGCATCGCCGAGCTCCGCAACCGTACCAGCGAATTTCACACGCAAGTCCGCGACGCACAGGAGAACCCGCTCCGACACGTGGAGTTCTTGAAGCATCTGCCGCGCGAGATCAGCAGGATTCGCGAGCAGGTGGCGTCGCTCAGCGGCATCATCACCGAGTTGCCGAGCCTGGCGGAAGAGGATCGCAAGGCGATCGTTGCCGCCCGGGCCCACGACGAAAAGCTTCTCCACGAAGAGCTCCAATTCGAGTCGATCGATCCCAACGTCCTCTCGGCTTACCTGCTGCAGAAACAGCTCAATGGGCCGCTCGCCGACGTGGTGGGGTGGCTGCGCGTGATTCGCCGCATCGTGCCCGCTGAACCAAAGACCGTCAGCCAGCGGCGGCATCGGGGCCGCGAGATCATCTTTACAGGCTGCCATCGTCAACCGGATCTGTTGATCCAGCAGCTGCAGCTTGCCGGGTCCGCAAACTTCGCGGGCGCACCGCTCGATTTCACGGGTACGCTGGTCGACGTCACGGATGAACCGGCCCGACACGACCGGCCGATTCGACTCCGCCTCAAAACGCAAGGCTCGATGCCGCTCGAAATCGCGGCGACGATTGACCGCACGCAGAAAGTTGCCCGCGATCAGCTTTGCATCGACTGCGGCAGCCTCAAGCTGCCCACGCTCAGTCTGGGCGGCTCCAAGAAGTTTCGACTGTCGCTATCGCCCACGACCGCCACGTTGAAAGTGCGCATCACGCTCGATGGCGATCAGCTCTCTGGCAGCGTCGAGCTCTCGCAGCGACAAGTGCAGATCACGCCCACAGTCGGCCGGCAGCTGGCCCGGCATCACTTCGACGCGGAGCTCGCCGCAGCGCTCGCTAAAATCGACACTGCCACGACGCGGATTTCGCTGGGCGGCACGCTCGACGGACCGACCTGCGACGTCCACTCGAATCTCGGTCCGGCTGTTGCCGCGGCCTTTGAAAGGGCCCTGGCCGCCGCCGCCGCCAACTACACGCAACAGCTTCTCGCCGAGTCGCACAGCAGAGTCGACGAGCGGCTCGCGCTGCTCGACCAGCAAATTGCCGACGCTCAGACTGCGCTCGAACCGCAACTCGCCGATACGGTCGACAACCTCGACCAGCTCGCCAAGAAAACGAACGGCGAGCGTCTCTCAGTCGACCAGCTCGGCCGCCGCCTGCCGGACGACTCGCTCTTCCGCTAGCGCTACCGCAGTTTAACCGCGACGCGCCGGTCGTCCCAAGCGACCGCAGCGGAGCGCGCTTGCTTGTCTTTTATAGTCGTCTCCGCCGAGGGCCTGTAAGCCGGGTTCTGTGCGCGGCGCCGACGAAGCGGCACCGCCGATGGCCATTCCTCTAGGACGGCGGTTGCCCGCCGCCTCCAGCAGCCTACCCGGGAGTCGTAGCGAGCCGGACCGGCTCATGCTCCCTGTTTGGCCTTGCACCGGGTGGGGTTTACCGAGCCAGGCGAGTCACCCCGCCTGCTGGTGCGCTCTTACCGCACCGTTTCACCCTTACCGCTTGCTTCCTCGCGAGGATGAAGCAAGAGGCGGTTTACTTTCTGTGGCACTTTCCCTGGCCTTGCGACCGGTGGACGTTATCCACCACCCTGTCCTCTGGTGCCCGGACTTTCCTCCCGCGCGAGCCCGAAAGGCCCGCGCCGGCGACCATCCGGCCCTCGATGGAGACATTACAAGTATACGCAATTTACCCCGCAGAAATCAGACACGCTGTCGCGGCCGAAGTAATGATATAATAGTCATGTTTCACGCCAGGAGGTTCGCCCCGATGACAATTCAGCAGTTAGAACAGCGGCTGATCGACCTGGAACAGGAAGTTGCCGAGTTGCGCCGGGAAGTGCGCCCGTTACGTCCATTCTCAGATGTCGCGGAGACCTTCGGATTGTTTGCTAACGATCTTGGCTTTGACGAAGTAGTTCGGCTGGGGCGCGAGTATCGAGAGCAGGTCAACTCTGAGTCTGACGAATGCTGATTCTTGATACGGACTACCCGACGGAGTTTCAGAAGGGCGGACCTGTCGCTCAGCGGCTGAATGATCGACTCAAGAATTCGGGTGAGCCTTACAGCACGACGATCATCTCAGTTGAGGAGGTCATGCGCGGTTGGATGGCCGCCATTCGACGGTCAAACGATCCCACGCGCCAGATCAATTCCTACCGACAGCTTCGGCTGCTCTTTCGCTTCTTTTCGACCTGGCAGGTGCTCGACTGGACTGCCGCCACCGTTTCGAAGTTTCAAGAATTGAAGTCCGCAAGGATTCGCATTGGCACGATGGATCTAAAAATTGCCAGCATCGCGCTGATGAACGATGCGACCTTACTCACGCGAAATCGAAAAGACTACGAAAATGTAGCTGGCCTCTCGCTTCTCGATTGGCTTTCCGAGTAACACTCTCCTTTTAAGGTCGCCAAGGGAAACTGCGGTTCACGCGCGTACCTTCAGAATCAAAAGACAATGATCGCCGGACCACTGCAGCCTGCCGACTGGCAGTTCGCCCTCGTGGCGATTCCACTGCTGCTAGTCTTCTGGAGTCTCGTGATCGCAATCGTCTCGCTCGTCGGCGGTTGGCACAACCTGGCGAAGCAGTTTCGTCGCCAAGAGACGACATTTCGGATCAGCACCGAGCCGATCGAAAAGTTCCGTTGGGCCTCGTTGAAGATGGGCCCCGTCTATTTCCCCACGAACTACGGCAGCTGTGTCACTGTCACGCTCAGCGACGACGGACTCGGCCTGGCCGTGATGCCGCTCATTCGCCCGCTGCATCCGCCTTTGTTAATCCCTTGGAACGCCATCGAAGGCTGCACTCTCGGCAAGGAACTCGCCCTATTCGACCGCGCAAAAGTCCAACTGCGTGAATTTGCGAATCCGTTGCGAATCTATGGCCGCGCCGGGCGTGCCGTCTATCGCAACTGGTTGAGCAAGGACGCGCGGACGCCTCGGGAATAATTGGAGCGAGCCGTTCGTTTCTCCTGAGTTGGCGGCTTTGGCTCAGTCGTCGCACGTTTCGCCTGCCAAATCCGCGCCGGTAAACTTCCGTCCGACTATATTCAAGCTGGGAGGCGACTGGCGCCGTCGGATTGGCGCATCGTTCGGAAGGAGAGTCCGATATGTCTGCCGCAATCGAGTCCGAGCTCACGCCGCGTCGCTTCCGTTTCAATCTCCGGACGCTGATGCTGATATTAGCCGGCGTCTCTATTCTGCTCGCGCCGTTTCAATGGTTTGGCTGGTTGTATCTGTTTTCGGCCCTGATGTCGCTCGGCCTGGTCGTGGTCTGTGCGCTGGCCTATCGAGAGTCGAAACCATTGGCTGTAGTCGTGGCAATTGGCGGAGTGCTGTTCAGCTTTCTGCTGATCATGTTGTCGCCGATGATTTTTGCCCACGCATTCTTTAATTGTGTTGCGAGTATTGGACTCGCCATCTGCCGGGTCAGAACCAAGACGTTTTTGCTGGGGCTGGCGTTCACAGCCGCCGGCCTCTATGCCCTTGCGATCGGCAACAGCATGGAGAGGATCCAAGCATTGACTGCCCTGCGAGCAAAATATCCGTTCCAATCACTGGAGCAGCGTTTGGCATTCGAAAGAGACCTTAGCCACAGAGCGGCGGCGACGAACCAGCCCATCGTGCTAACGCCGGCTGTCGAGCAGAGACTCGGTGAATTCGAAGAGCGCCGCGGCCACTTCGCCTATTTCGACCGCGCATGGTCGCTACAGGAACTGCACGAATATGCCACGTTGCAGTTTGCTCGTGCCGCCGGATTCGGAATCGCACGAATGGGTTACATCTACACGGAAGATATCGACCTTCCTCCGACGGCTCCGCTTGCGCTTCCCGTGCCGCTTGATCGAATTTCCGAGCGGCCATCGGCGTTAGACTTGTTGCCTGTTCATGCCGAGCTCCTGTTTGACTTCGGCGATCGCAATCGGACCGGTTATGTTCGCAGCCGCCGCGAAGTGTCCGGGTTCGAACCCCATCAAGTGACCAAGAGGCCGACGATGCCCACTGATGAAGACCCGCCGACTCATTGGCAGGTGAATCGATTGGAATTAGTCAGCCTCTTGCGCCACGACACCCCGCGCGTCTACACGGCACCGGAGCTTCCCGCGATGGACCAGCTTGCCGACGTGCCACATCGCGAGCTGAACCGCTTCGAGTTGGCCTCGCTGCCAAAGCTCGAATCGGACGAAGACCTCGTCGTCGATCAGCAGCCCAGTCGGATCCAGATGCTTGGCGCGATCCGTGCCGCGACGAGTTGCCTGGACTGCCACGATTGCCAGCGTGGTCAGCTGCTGGGCGCATTCTCGTACGAGCTCTCGCCAGTTGTGAACTCGAACGAGGCGGCAGATTGATTGCCGCGCTTCACCGCGTGACAGACGGAGCGTGCCGCCGCGATCGCCAGGTCCGGATGATCAATCCGACTCCTCCGATAGCCCCTGCGGCATAGCTCATGCTGTGAGCAAACACATCTGCAATGAAGGGCACGTGTTGCTCTCGAGGTACGCGATTTACCATGGAATCATTGAGCGCGATCCAACCGTTGGATGCGGCGATGTACCCCGCCACTCCTGCGAATAACGCCAGCACACCCGCAAAAATCATCAAGAACAACAACGGTCGCACCAATTCATGTACCGATTTTTTGGGCCGCGCGCCGACTCGCGCCGCAAATGCCAAAAGAACGCCCAAACCGAGACCGACCCACCATGTCGCCACAACACCCCAAACAAATCCAAGCACCGTCGGCGATGTGGTTGGAACTGACAGTATTTGCGGATGGCCGACCGTGAAATATTCGATGCAAACACGAGCCGTTAGTTGGTCGTGCACGACGCCGTAGGTCACGGCCGCCAGAATCGACATCGCTACGATCGCCAAGAATTGCATGCGCCGCTCGTAAGCCGTCCTGTATCGGACCCGCTCAAGTGCCGTGTCGCTGGCCCTGCCAGCTCCCCCGCCGCGCGAACTCCGCCAGCACCGCCTGTTTTACCACCGGTTTGTCCAGGCACCAGCGCCGACCAATGAATTGGCGAAGAGATGTCCAATTCGCCGGCGAAGGTGATCTGTAGGTGCGGAATCCACGAGAATGGTATAATAGAGTTGCCGATCTAAAGGAAATCTTCCATGCCCACACATGAAAACTGGCGAAATCGGATCAAAACCGATCCTGCGATACACGACGGTGATCCGTGCATCGCTGGTACGCGAGTTCCTGTGAGCGTCATCGTCGGCAGCATCGCCGAAGGCGACACCTGGGAGCAAGTTCTTGCAAGCTACCCAAAGCTGGAACGGCAAGACATACAGGCGGCCCTGCAATTTGCAGCCGAAGCCGTGAATCGCTTTGACATGATCCTGGCCGTCGATTGAACCGCAGCCCATGGCGATTTCCGTCAAGGTCGACGAAGACCTTCCCAAAGAGATTGCGGACCTGATGAGCGCTGCTGGGCACGACGCGTCGACCGTCTATTTGCAGGGACATTCCGGTCTGCCAGACGATCAGCTCTGGCCGATAATTCAATCCGAGCGAAGACTGCTGCTGACCGCGGATAAGGGCTTCGCAGATGCGCGAAAGTACCCCGCGGGTTCCCATGGCGGCATCGTGCTCTTCCGTTTGCCGCGAGAATCGCGGGCCGGATACATCCGACTCGCCAGTTTGCTGCTGCAGCAAGTGCGCCTGGATGATCTGATTGGAACAATTGCCGTCGTGACTCCGGAAGCAATCCGCGTGCATCGTGCATGAGAGGCGGTCAACGATTACAGTAGCCGTCCAGCAGTGCTATCCCACGATCGCCCCTGCCAACTCCTCCGCCGCGCAAACTCTTCCAACACGGCCTGCTTCACCGCTGGTTTGTCGAGGCACCAACTCGGCCCGACGAAGTAGTCGGGCGGCGCGTCGCCGCTGATGCGGTCGACGAACATCGTGGGGGGCAGCAGCTCGATGAAGTCGACGAGCGTTCGCACGTACTCGGCCCGTTCCATTAGCCGCACTTCCCCGCGCGCCACCTGGTCGGCCAGTGGCGTCCCCTTCACGCAGTACAAGTTGTGGATCTTCACTGCGTCGAGGCCCAGTCGGCCCACCTCGCGGGCCGTGGCCAGCATGTCGTCGTGCGACTCGCCCGGCAGGCCGAGCATGATGTGCGCACCGATCTCGAACCCGCGGCCGCGGCTCCGCTCCATCGCGTCACGCATCGCGTTGTGATAGTGTCCACGGTTCATCCAGTCGAGCGAACGGTCGTGCATCGTCTGCATGCCATACTCGACCGCGACATACGTTCGCCCCGCCAGCTCTTCGAGCAGCTCTAGCACGTCATCCGGCACACAGTCGGGCCGCGTGCCGACCACCAGCCCGATCACCTGCGGATGCGACAGCGCTTCGTCATACACGCGCCGCAATCGCTCCACTGGTGCATAGGTGTTCGTGGCAGGCTGGAAGTACGCTAAAAAGTGTTCGCATTTTCGATAGCGGAGTCGCATCCGCGCGAGGCTCTCGTCGATCTGCCCGAGGATGCCGGTCCGTGGCAGGCGGCGGCTGGGGCTGAAGCTGCGGTTGTCGCAAAAGGTGCAGCCGCCGGTGGCAACGCTGCCGTCCACGTTGGGGCAGGTAAAGCCGGCATCGACGCTGACCTTCTGGACCCGCGCGCCGAAGCGCTGGCGGAGGTGAAAATTGGCCGCGAAATAGGGGAGTCCCGCCGCCCGCCAGGCCGGCTGTAAGTCGTTGCCGGTACGCGAGTTGGTTGACGCCATGCGGGTGGGAACGTAGATTGGTATGGGTGAAACCGGGCGGCCCTTGGGCATCATAAATCCATTCTTTTGCACGCTGCAAGTGAGGCCCCTCATGTACGGTGAATTGGTTCCATTGGGCGGCGGCGACCCGATCCCGTTGTTGAAAAGGCAAATGCTCGTCGGCCGCCGCGAGAGTTGCGACATCATCCTTCGGTTCGCCAATGTGTCGGCGCACCACTGCCAACTGTCGATCGAAAACGGCTATTTGTTCGTCCGCGACATGCAGAGCCGCAACGGCATCAAGGTGAACGACATCAAAGTGACCGAGCGACGTCTTGATCCCGGCGACATCCTCGCCATCTCGAAGCATCGTTACCGCGTCGATTATGATCCGGCCGAGCTGGGCGCGATCGGCCCGCCGCCGGCCGACAATCTCTCGCAAGAGATTTTGAAGGAATCGCTGCTGGCCCGGGCCGGGCTCGACCACCGCGATGTCGCGCGCCACCGCGACGGCGGCACCAAGCGGTACGACCCGACGAACATGAGCAAGGGCCAGATCAAGCTGCCCGACCAGGCCCTTTAGTCCGCCCCATGTCGCGCAAGAAGCGTAAGGTGCGGGCCGACTTTCGCAAGAACCGCGAGGTCCGCGCGCGCGACAAACAGGGCATCCACCGGCTCGTCGACGACGAATCCCCAGCTGCCGACGCCCCGCTCGGAGAACGGGTGAGCGGCAAGGGGGACATCACCCGCAAGCGGACCCTCGCCGGAGCCGAGATCGTCGAGGACGAATCCGGGACTCTGGTCCTCCCGGATGTCGACCGCAGCATTTGCCGTCTCGGCCGGGTCCTCCGCAGCCAGGGCCTCCACAACCTGGTCCGCGACGAGAGCGGCGCGGTGTTCCAGTGTGCCACGCGCCGCTTGCTCAAGACGCTCTCGACCGATCAGCGGCACATCGTGATCGCCGGCGACATCGTCTGGTTCCGCCCCGAGGGCGACGGCGAAGGGATGATCGAGCGGGTCGAACCGCGGCACGGCGTCTTGAGCCGCACCAGCCGCTCCCGGCAGCATGTGCTCGTGGCCAACGTCGATCAGATGTTGATCGTCACCAGCGCTGCCGAGCCGCGGCTCAAACCGAATCTTATCGATCGCTTCCTCGTCTCCGCCGAAAAATCGCAAATCCGGCCAATCATCTGCATCAACAAGATCGACCTCATCGAGCCGGCCGATCTGATGCCGCTGGTCGGCGTCTACGCGCAGCTGGGGTATGAGGTGCAACTGGTGTCCGCCGCCACCGGCTTCGGCATCGATCGCTTGCGGCAGCGCGTGGCCGGCGCCGAGAGCGTGGTCACGGGTCAGAGCGGCGTCGGCAAGTCGTCGCTGCTCAATGCCATCGAGCCCGATCTTGGCTTGCGCGTGCAAAAGGTGAGCGAGGAGACGCAGAAGGGCCGTCACACCACGACCACCGCCGAACTACTGCCGCTGTCGATCGGCGGCTTCATCGTCGACACGCCTGGCATCCGCCAGTTTCAATTGTGGGACGTGATTCCGGAAGAAGTCGCCGGCTACTTCCGCGACCTGCGTCCCTATGTCAGCCAGTGCCGCTTCCCCGACTGCACGCACACACACGAAGATCACTGCGCCGTGAAGGATGCCGTCGCCGACGGTTGGATCGACACCCGCCGCTACGAAAGCTACGTGCAGATCCAGGCCGGCGACGACGAGCCGCCGCGCTAACGCGGGCCGCGCATCTTGGCCGGATGGTTGCAGCCGCGCATGCGATTGTTTGCAAAATGGCCTCACTCAGGGCGTTTATGCCGCCGCCCGTTGGTCAATTCGATAGTCTTTGAATAGACTGAAAGTACACGTTGCCGCGATCTCTGGGCGGCGCGTGGCGGCCTTCTTGGGCCACGGCGCGAACGGTTGAGGCGGTGGATGCGGAATCTCTTGGCATTTCTGGCTGGCGGTGTCATTGCGCTCATTGCGGCGTCGTCGGGTAGCGCGGCCGAATACTACGTCGCTCCCACGGGCGGCAGCGATTCGAACAACGGCGCGATCGGCAGCCCGTTTGCCACTTTCGGCAAAGCGATCGGCCTCGCTGCTCCGGGAGATACGATCTATGCCCGCGGCGGCACTTACAACTTGAACGGCAAGCTGCGCATCACGAAGGCCGGGGTCACGAACAATCCCATCAACCTGGTCGCTTATCCGGGCGAAACTCCGATTCTAAACTTCGCCGCGCAGTCGACCTCCAGCAGTAACCGCGGAGTCGAACTGGCGACCGGCGCCGATTGGTGGCACATCCAGGGACTCACGATCCAGAACGCGGGCGACAACGGCTTCTACACCGGCGCCAGCTACGGCGTCTTCGAACAGATGGTGACTCGCTACAACCGGGACTCGGGTTTCCAGATCCACGATTCTGCATCGAACAATCTGATTCTCAATTGCGATTCGTACGAAAACTACGACCCGCTGACGTTTGCCGAAAATGCCGATGGCTTTGCAGCCAAGTCGGCAACCGTCGGTCCAGGAAACGTCTTTCGCGGCAATCGCTCGTGGGGCAACTCGGACGACGGTTTCGACGTCTACTACACCGTGGACTACGGCATACTCGTCGACCAGTGTTGGACGTTTGACAATGGAATCGATCTGTGGGGAGTCGGCGCAAACTATCAAGGGGACGGCAACGGATTTAAGCTCGGGAATCCCGGTGGGCCGAGCGTGGTTGTCAATTCGCTGGCCGTCGATAACGCCCACAACGGTATGGACATTAACGGCAGCACGGCCGCAGTGAAAGTCTATAACTCGACGTCCTTCAGCAATGAGCGCAACTGGCGGTTCGATCAGCCCATCGCCGCGCAGGTTTTGCAGAACAACATTTCCTACCAGGGGAATAGCAGCGACAACATCGTGCCGGCGGTAAGCGATTCCTTCAACACGTGGAACGGCGGCGTCTCGCTCAGCAATGCCGACTTCCAGTCGCTCGCCCGAACCGTCGCAGGCATCGATCTGCTCAAAGCGCCGCGCCAGGCCGACGGCAGCCTGCCCGACCTGGGAAGCTTCCTGCAGTTGGCGGCGGGCAGCGACTTGATCGACGCCGGCACGCCGATCAGCTATGTGTTCAACGGCGTTACGTACACTCTGGCTTACAACGGTACGGCGCCGGACCTCGGTGCGTTCGAAACTGTGGCCCCTGGTCCCGCATTGCCGGGCGATTACAACAGCGACAACACCGTCGACGCACTGGATTACACCGTCTGGCGCGATGCCTTCGAAACTTCGGCGACCCTGCCCAACGACGAGACGCCGGGCACAGTCGACGCCGCCGACTACGATGTTTGGAAGGCCCACTTCGGCCAATCGCTTTCGGGCGCCGGCGCAATTGGAGCGGCCGCGATTCCGGAACCGGCGTCGGCCTCGCTCATGGTCGCCGCGTGCGTCGCAGTCGGCATCGCACGGCGCCGACGATTGTTTTAGGCGTCACATCTGTTAAGCATCGCGGTGAACCGTGTTGGGCGAAAATGCCGGCAGGCAAACGGCGACATATTCCGCCCCATCGGCCTCGGGTGTGCTGTAGCGGACCCATTCGCCCGGCTCGCACACGACTGCCTGCCCAGCCCGCAGCTCCAGCACGCTGCCCTCGCTTTCCACGCGCAGCATCCCCGCGAGCACGACCGAAACTTCCAGAAACTCCGGTCGCTGCCCCGGCTCGACCCACCCGCCGGGCGACTTCATCCGCGCGACGCTCAGCGCCTCGTGCTGAGAATTCACCCGGCCGACAAACTCTTCGATGAGCTTCGGCTTGTTTCCCGCGGCCGTAATCTTCGTTGGCTGTTCGATGAGACGTGGCATGAATCGGTTTTCCTGCGACAAGCGATCGAGAAATTAAGACAGTGTAGGCAACATTGTCGCCAATTTGCACCCTCCTTCAATGACCGAATTTTCTGCGAGTTCTCTGTCTCTCGCTAGCGGTTGTCCGCCATCCCATCGGAAACGCTATCCAACGAGTGCCGAGTGGCGTATATAACTCTCCTGAATCGGCGACGGAATTTGGCATGCAGCGCACCTTTGGAGGCAGGCAATGAGTGAAGCAACTTACAGTCCCGGTCCCAAAGCGGGCACCGTCCGTACCGCCGATGGCAAAGTCGTCGCGGTGCCGAAGAACTGGATTCTGCTTCCGCCCGGCGACGCGGCGCTCACACGGCGCGTCAAAGCCGCCGGCGATCACTGGGTGGTGCGAGAAAAGAAAGGCCGCAAGATGTTTTCGAAGGGCGTCTTGGCTCCGGCCGCAACTATCCAGCGGATCCAGGCCGAACTCACAGCGGAGCGCTCGACAGAAAGTTTCGGCAAGCGCAAAGCCGCCAACGCCAAACGGCGGGAGAAGACGCAAACCGTTTACGCAGCCGACTTCACCGGTGCGGTGGTGAGCTTTCTCGCCTTTCATCCGGCCCATGCCGACCTTGCTCAGCGCTTGGCCCAGGCAGTTGCCGATCATGCCACGCCGATCGGCAGCGGCACCGTGGCGCGGACCAAACGCATCCCCATCGAGAGACGTGCCTCTTCCGCGGTCATCGCCTGGATGCGGCATCAAACGACCGCGTACGACACGATGAAGATTCCTCGCGTGGAGGGTGCGCGGTTCAAAGTGCGGCGACTGCTGATGCTGCAATCCAAAGAATTGCTCGCCCGCTATCGAAGGGGAGATGCCATTGCCGATGATTGCCCACTCGTGAAGGCGCTCTCGTCCTATCCCGCCACACCGAAGGTCAAGCAGACCTCTAAGTCAGTTCGCCGCAAGACGGCCAAGCAGCCGTGAAAAGACTAAAGGCCCGCTGCCTTCGCGATTGTCACGCAGAATTCTGGCTTTCTGCATAGGCTGTTTATTCCCACGTCGACTTTCGAAAAGAGCCCTCCAAACAGCCGATTTTCGTGATATTTCTGACGCGCCCCAACTAGAATCGACGGTTTGGGACGCACATCTGTGTTTGGGCTCATCATCGAAGAGGCAACTTGATCATGCGCAGTCGACAACCATCGTTTCGTTCTTTCTCGTTTGAACGCCTCGAAGAGCGCCAGATGCTGGCAGGCGACGTGACCGCGCAGATCATCAAGGGCGATTTGGTGATCCGCGGCGATGACTTCGACAACGGCATCACCATCACGGCCGGCACCGTCGCCGGCACCATCGTGGTTACTGGCGTGAGCGCCGGCGGCGCAGCCACGCGAGTCAACGGAACCGCCAACGGCGCCATCACGCTCTCCGGTTTTTCCGACGACTTCAAAATCAAAATGAAGGGCGGCAACGACACCGTCACGATCACGGGCCTCACGGTCCGCGACTCGCTCAAGTTGAAACTCGGCCAGGGGAACGATACCGCCACCTTCACCAGCGTCACGGTATTAGACGACGCCAAAATCAAATGCAACTACGGCGACGATCGAGTGACGATCACCAATTCGGTCTTCGAGGAACTCGGAGTGAAGCTGGGCAGCAACAACGACGTCCTCAGCATCACGGGGACGACGGTGAATGACAAAACGAAACTCAAAGGCGGCAGGGGCTCGAACGGCTTGACGTTGGGTGCGGGCAACATGCTGGCGAATTTAGATACGGACGATTTTACGCTGGGCTCGAATACGGCGCCCACGGTCGACTTGAACACCGTGACGGCGATCAACGAAAACGCGTCCGCGACGCTGACCGGGACGTTCACAGACTCGAATGTGTCTCAGACGCACACGCTCGTGGTCGACTGGGCTGACGCCAACAACAATACCGATTCCTCCTTCGCGGTGCCTGCCACGAGCAGCCTCGCCGTCAATCAGACGATCAATTCGTCGACCGATTCGGCGGTGCTTACCATCACAGCTGTCAACCAGACGACAGGCGTGGTTACCTTTTCGGTGCAGCACAGATACACCGACGACGGCGTGGCGCCGGGCAACAACACGGCCAGCGACAACAGCACTGCCACGGTGACGGTCAGCGATGGCTTCGCCAGCGGCACCGATACGGCGACGATCACCGTCAACAACGTCGTGCCGACGATCACGGACCCCGCCGATACCACGGCCAACCGGAACACCGAGGTTACCGTTTCGACTACGATCACCGACCCAGGCACCTTGGACCGGTTTACGGCCACCGCAAGCTGGGATGATGGCCAGGCGTCGGCCGATTCGATCAACCTGGGCACGACCACAATTACGGATCAGGTGGTGGGCAGCACCAAGTTCAGCTGGAATCCGACCACTAGAGTGCTGACCTACAAGCACACCTACGCTGCGGGGGTGAGCACCGGCGAAAAGTCCGTCACCGTCACCGTGCGCGATGACGACTCGGCCACGGTTGCGAGTCAGACAACCACGGTCAACGTCACAGCATGACATCACTTCGTGTCAAGAAACGTCAAAAACGTAAGTTCTAAGCGCTTCTATCGTGCCATGGTGGCGCGCTGCTGCGCGGTTACGCCACCTTCGCCGAGCTGCGAAAGAGGGCGTGTCCCGGCCTACTCGCGGCTTGAATGCACAGCTTTACGGTGTGCCTTGGAAACGAGCCTCTGCAGATCGGCTCGCTAGCGCCGTCACAAGTCACGCCGCCAGGCGGATCGTGCCCACGGACGCATCGAGAATGTCGCGGATCACGTCGGTAATTTCCGACGCCGCTTCCGGCCGCGCGAGCTGTCGCATGTTGGCGGCCATGTCGCTGCGTCGGGCGTAGTCCACCAATAGCGGCGCCAAATGGTCGACCAGCGCTTCGCTCAGTGGTTCCTCGAGCGACGATTCGTCGATCACGGTCCCCGCACCGGCTGCCGCCACCACATCCGCGTTGGCGAGCTGATAGGCCTCGACGTCGCGCGGGTAAGGCACCAGGACGGCCGGCACACCGGCCAGCGCCAGTTCGGCGAGCGTGGTCCCGCCCGCGCGGCACACGACCAGGTCGCTGGCGAACATCACCGGCGCCATCTCGTCAATGAACGATACCGTCAGCGCGTCGACGCCGGCCGCGCGGTACCGATTAATCGTCTGCTGCAGCTGGCCTTCGCCCGTTTGATGAACGATCTGCCAGCCGCGCAAATGCGTTCCCAAACGAGCGAGCGCCCGCGGCATGTATTCGTTGATGCTGTGCGCGCCATCGGCCCCGCCGATGACCACGAGCCGATTCAAGCGTGCGCTGGTTGCCACTCCCTGCTCCCCGCCCCCCGTCGAAGACTCGCCGTGGCGAGCTCCCTGCTCAAAAAACATCCGCTCAAATGCCGGCCGCGCCGGGTTACCGGTGACCACGATCGGAGTATCGGGGGCAACGTGGGCGCGAGTTTCCTGGTAGCCGGCGCAGACTGCGTCGGCCGAGCGAGCGAGCCAGCGCGTGACGGGGCTCGGCACCGCGTTTTGCTCCAGCAGCACGGTGGGGATTTCACGCGAGTGCGCCGCACGTACCGTGGCAGCGCTCGCATAACCCCCCAAGCCCACGACGAGCGTCGCGCGATGCTCTTTCAAGTACCACCGCGAAGCCCAATAGCCTGCCACGTTGTCGGTGATAAATCGCATCGCCAGGAACGGATTCCGCGGCACGGGCTGCGAAGGCAGCGTCACGTAGTTGAACCCGGCCGCACGAACTGGATGCCGCTCGACCGGCTTGCCGCCGCCCACGAACGTGATCTTGGCGCACGGCAGCCGCGCTTTGAGATGCGCCGCCACGGCGAGCCCGGGGTACAACCGCCCCGCCGAACCGCCACCGGCGAACACGATATGCAGCGGGGAAGGCATGAGAATCAGGTGAGTAAGTGAGCTGGTGAGTAAGTGAGTGGGTGTCGACTTACTCACCTACTCACTAATTCACCTATTCACACTTTAGTCCGCTGAGCAGCCGGAGCGGCGATAGACGCCGCCCCGGCGCTCAGACATAGGTTTCATCGTGAAGCACCCGTCGAAGCGGTTGACCCAGAAACCGCAGGTTCGACAGGCTTCATGCTCCGACCCAGGGAGGGCGGCCGCGCGGGACCCCGCAATCTCACGCGACCAACGATGAAACCTCAGCGTGTAGGAATAATCGGCGCGGAACGCCCGGCGCCGTCGGATTACATTTCACTCGTCGCTCGTCGACCGGCGGCGTCTCGCAGTAGCGTCGCCCGTCGTTTCACCACGAGTTGTGTTCGAAAACAGGACAAGTCGTTGAGCGCGTCTCACGCCGCCTGGCGGTGAGATGCACTCTCGGCAAAATGGCCCGTGAGCACCTGGCGCGCGACGTCGCCATCGTCCCACGGCAATTCGTTCTGGTTACTGTTCGGATAAGGTCGGTCGCCCATGCCCGCGAGCACCACGGTGTCGCCCTCAGACGCCTGATCGAGTCCCCAGGCGATCGCCTGAGCGCGGTCGAGGATGACGTGAGCTTTGTTCGGATCGGTGAAGCCGCCCACGATGGCCCGCGTAAAATCGCGGCTGCCCCGTTCCCGCGGGCCGGTGGTCGTCACGACGGCCATGTCCGCCAGCGAACCCGCCACGCGGCCGAGCGCCGGCAGTTGTTCGCGGCTGCCCTCGCCGTGCGCGCCGAACACGCAGATCAAGCGGCCCGACGTCACATTCCGGGCGGCCTTCAGGCAGGCACGCAGCGTGTCCGGTGTCTTGGCGGCGTCGACGAGCACCGAAAAATCCTGGCCGCAAACGACGCGTTGCATCCGTCCCGGCAGTTGTTCGACCGCTTCAATACCGCGGGCGATCGCCGTGAGCTCGATGCCGTAGGCCAGACCGAGAGCCGCCGCCGTCAAGCAGTTGTAAACGTGATGATCGCCGACGATCGACGTCCGTACTCCGACCGAGTCGTCGCCGGCGGTGAGCACAAACGTTTGTTCGTTGGCGTGTTGCTCGACGATCGTAGCGCTAATTTCGGCCGGCTGACGCATGCCGATCGTGAGCGCCGGGCCATCCAGCTCCGCGAGCATCCGCATCGACGGCTGGCAATCGGCGTTGAGGATCGCCACGCCGTCGGCACGCAGGTGATCGAGAATTCGCCGTTTGGCCTGGCGATAGTTTTCCAGTGAGCCGTGAAAATCGAGGTGGTCGCGGCCGACGTTCGTCACACACACGGCGTCGAGCTCGACTCCCGCGAGTGCATATTGGGCCAAATCGCGGCTCGACGCTTCCACGATCGCGTGCGAGAGCCCATTGGCAGCCATCTGACCGAGCCAGCAGGCGAGCACCGGCGGGGCAAGCTCCGCCTCGGGCGAGTGCTGACAGTCGAGGCCGTCCCAATAGGCGAGCGAATCAATCGCACCCGCCTCCAGGCCGGCAATGTGGAATATCGACGCCAACAGCCGCACGACGGTCGTCTTGCCGCTCGTGCCCGTGACACCGATCACTTTGAGTTGTTGCGACGGATTGCCGACCAGAGCCTGGCAGAGCTTGCCGTAGGCGATGCGGCTGTTCGGCACCACGAACTGGGGCACATCGAACACCGGCAGCATCCGCTCGCTGACGACGGCTACGGCCCCGCGGCGAACGGCGTCGACGGCGAAATCATGGCCATCGGTTTCGGCACCGGCGATCGCCACGTAGACGTCGCCCTTCCGCACCTGGCGATATTCGTTGGTGCAGCTCGTGGCGCGCACGTCGCGCGGACGGGCAGAGAGGTCGGCGGCGAGCGCCTGGCGGAGCGACACTCCGGCGGCGCGTTGTGGATTGGGCTTCACGCGAAGGCCTCCTTGCCTCAAGCGTGTGCGGCGTGCGACACTGATGGGTGTCTTGTCCCTTGGTCCATCAAGGTGGCGGATATTTGTGGATTTGCGTGGCGGCGTCAAGGCGGGTTTTCATGGCGAGATGCCGCCGCCCGCCGGGCTGGCAGTGATAGCAGATTTGCGGAGCCGATTCTCGATGGCGAACGAAGATTTTGACGTCGATCGCCTCGCCGCGTACCTGCACCGGATGCCGGCCGAAGTCCTCAAGCTGGCCGAGCGGGGCAAGCTCCCGGGGCGGCGCGTGGGCGGGGCCTGGCGCTTCTCGGCCGCCGAAATTCACCACTGGATGGAAGATCGAATCGGCCTCTCCGACGAGGATGAACTCCTCAGCGTCGAAGGCGCGCTCCATCGCCATGGCCGGCACAGCGAAGACGAAACCATTTCGATCGCCTCGCTGCTGCATCCGGAGTCGATCGCCGTGCCGATGCTGGCACGGACCCGTTCGAGCGTGATCCGCACCATGACCGAGCTGGCAGCCGCCACGCACCTTCTTTGGGATGCCGACGCGATGGCCGAAGCGGTGCGGGCCCGCGAAGACATGCACTCCACCGCGCTCGACAACGGCGTAGCGCTCTTGCATCCGCGGCGGCCGCTGGGGAACATTCTCGCCGAAGCGGTGCTGGCCCTCGGCATCACCCCCAGTGGCATCCCCTTTAGCAACGATGGCCGACTGACCGACGTGTTCTTCCTGATCTGCTCCACCAGCGAGCACGAGCATTTGCGAATCCTGGCCCGGCTCAGCCGCGTGATCAACGACGTGTTCTTCCTCTCGGACTTGCGTGCCGCAGCCGACACGACTGCGGCACGCGACCTGATCGTCGCCCGGGAAGCGGCGATTCAAACCTCCTAAGCCTGGATGCCTGCCTTGAGCGACCATCGGCCGAACGTCTGGCTCGTCGGTGACATCGAGCATCGCGACTTCGCCGATGCGATCGCGCTCGTCCGGGCGACAGCTCAAGTATCGCACGCGGCGCCGGAAGTGATCCTGATTGTGGAAAGCCGGCCCGGTATCGTTGCCCGCCGCGAAGTCGAGCGCCTCCGCCGCAGCGCGCCGCTGGCCGCGGTCATTTCGCTCTGCGGCAGCTGGTGTGAAGGGGAAACGCGGACCGGTCGACCGATCGCCGGTGCGACTCGCCGTTACTGGCACGAATTTCCGACCTGGTGGCGGAGGCAAATTGAGCTGCGTCGAGCGGGCCGTTGCCCGGAGTGGGCCCGAGTGGACGACTGCGGGATGCCGATTGCGGATTGCGGATTGGCAAGCCCTGGCACCGTCCTGGTGTCGTCGCCGGATTTCGATTCGGCCGACGCGATCGCTACCTCGCTGCAATCAGCCGGCTATCGCGCGATCTGGTATCGCAACGGCGAAGACTCAATTTCCAATGTCGCTGCCCGCGCCGGAGTCTGGCTCGGCGGACAACTGAGCGATGCCGAGGCCAACGAGCTCGCGGCCTTCTGCACGGTCGCATCGCCAGTGATCGCGCTCCTCGATTTCCCCCGCCGCGACCGCCACGAAGCCGCGCTCGCCGCCGGCGCCACCGCCGTCCTCGGCAAACCCTGGTCGAATGCGGACTTGGCCGCGACGCTGCGCCGATCGTCCGCCGCGAATCGAAGAGCATCTCGAGTCGCATAAAAGACTCAGCACGCAAAATAGCCGGCGAGCTACGCCTCGCCGGTCAAACTACCCGGCCGTCTATCTGAACAACCCCTTTTCCTCCCCCCACTTCCACCCCACATGCCTCGGTAAATACGTGCCCACCAAATAGTCGAAGTGCCCCGGATCCCGCACCCGCTTCCGCGACGCCCCTTCCGACAGCCAAGTCCGTCTCCCACACCGCCGCTTGAGCTGAATCGTCAACGACCGCTTGATGCTATTGCGATTCTGCAACCACGTCCGCGGCCCGCGCCAGCTCACGAGCGCATGAATGTGCGCGCCATCGGTCGAGACAAAATGCACACGACATCCAATATGCGTGACCGCCTCGCGTAACGTATCGATCGCCACTCTCTGAGCCTCAGCGTGAAACTCGACTAACTCTTCCAGGGCCGCCTTCGCGTACTGCTTCGCACGTTTGTGGTCGGTCGGCAGTATTCCTTCACCCCGACGGACGTAACCCTGGGGCCGATCCGGCAGCCAACTGCGATACGCATGATAAGTGAACAGGTAACAGGGCATGGCAAATTCCTCAGTTTAACGTCAATTGCCGAACACCGGCGAGACGTAGCTCGCCGGCTGCTTCGTAGCCAATAGCCGGGGAGCTACGCCTCCCCGGTCACCTCTTCAAGCCCCAACCTCTACCACTCCACCACACAGCTCCGCACAATCTCGCGTTTCCAATCCGGCTCATGCACCGGCCAGGCGGTCGTCGATTCGAGCCCCGACTTCTCGGGATCGCAATCCAATCGACATCGAGTGCCCATCTCGTGTGCCGACTTCCACGCCTGGGACTCCTCGCAAGTCAGCTCCGGCGGCCGTCCACCACTGTTCGAACGTCGCCACCTCACGCGGCCCTGGTCGAACAGCGTCACCACGATCGGCACGTTCATCTCCAGCATCCGCCGCGCAATGAGCTCGTGGCTCGCCGTCGCATACCGCTGTTTCAGCGCAAAAAGATCCCAGTCCAGCCGATCGCCATCGGCCGCAAACCAATCCCGCGGCAACAGCAGGCAACTCGCCAAGTGATTGGCGACGCACTCGCGGGCATTTTCCGCTGCGTCCTCGCCGCGGATGCCGAGCGCACCAAACACCCGATACGCCACGCTCTCGCCGATCTCGTGTGCGACTGCCCACTGCAGCCGCTCGGGCCGCTCTGCCGGGCCGACGACGATCGTGCCCTGCGTGGCCACGCCGCCGCGCGGATCGGCCAACTCGACCAGCCGGCCGCGGCACGCCAAGGCAGGATTATGAGCAATCACCAACCCCAGTCGCTCGGCAATTAGCGCCGCGTCGACGGGCGGTTCTGTAACGCTCGCCTCCCATAGAATCTCCGCCGCACAGGCGTCCAGGGCGTCGGCCAACTGATCGGCGGGAATCTCGGCGAACATGGCTGTCCCTCCCGTTGTGTGTTTATATGTACACTATAGCGGGCCCTTCCGGAGTATCAAGCAGCGAATGTGGCCGGCCGCCGGATTCAGTAGACTGACATACCAATGAATTCGACCGATGACGATTCACCGAATGATCAATCCGCGGATGTCGCGGCCTACGCGCAGGAGTCGCTGCTGCTGGATGTTGTGGCCGACGTCGAGGGCAGCCACATTCTGTGCACTTCGCCGGGGCTCGCGCAGTTCGCCGAGGCCGCGGCGATAGTCAATCACCGAGCCATCGTCACGTGCACGTATCTCGACCTCTATCGAGCACAACTGGCCCAGGCCCATTGGCAGAAGCGGCCGGCAAATCTGCACATCGAGTGCGCCGCCGATCTGCCGGCCGTCGAAGCTGACGCCATCGCTTTGCCGCTCTCCTCCTCGGGCGAAGCAGAATTGGCACGCGACCTGCTCCAGTCTGGGCACGAGCGACTGCGAATCGGCGGCAAACTGTACGCCACGTCCGACAACCGCCACGATGCCTGGCTTGGCGAGCGAATGCAGCAGCTGTTTGGCCGTGTCGAGCGGCGCGAGGCGGCCGGCGGCGTGCTGTATGTCGCCACCAAGACTGAACCGCTCAAGAAACGCAAAGACTATTCCTGCGAGTTTGCCTTTCGGGACCGCGGACGATTGATCCGCACCGTGAGCCGGCCCGGCGTCTTTTCCCATCGCCACATCGATCCCGGTGCCCGCCACTTGATCGACGCGATGGAGGTCGAGCCGGCATCTCGCGTGCTCGACATTGGTTGCGGCGCCGGCACGGTCGCGCTCGCCGCCGCCTGCCGCGCCGAAAGGGTCGTTGTTCACGCGGTCGACTCCAATGCCCGCGCGGTCGAATGCACCGAGCGCGGCGCCGCACTGAACGGGTTCGACAATCTCGCAACAGAATTGAACGCCGACGGAGACATTCGCGGCGCGGGAACTTTCGATCTGGCTTTGGCCAATCCACCCTACTATGCCGGCTTCCGCATCGCCGAGCATTTTCTGACCGTCGGCCGCCGTGCGCTGCGGCCGAATGGCTCGATCCTGGTCGTCAACAAACATCCGCAGTGGTATGTCGAGCACATGCCGCGCTGGTTCGACGATGTGTCGATCGTCGAAATCAAGGGCTATTATTTGTTCCAAGGCCGGCGACCCGTCGACGAATAATTCCCGTAGACGACGCGTATTCACCTGGGGGCGGCGAACTCGAGCGTCCGCGCGGCCCAATTCTCGCGTTCCGCCTGCACGACATTTATAATTGCCGTCATGTCCGAGGTGACCCAAATTCTCAATGCCATCGGCGACGGCGACCGGCAAGCGTCGGCCGAACTGCTGCCGCTCGTCTATGAAGAGTTGCGTCGTCTGGCCGCCGACAAGATGGCGCACGAGCGGCCGGGTCAAACGCTGCAGGCCACGGCGCTCGTCCATGAAGCGTTTCTCCGCCTGGTCGGCGACGCGGACCAGCCGCAATGGGACAATCGCTGGCACTTCTTCGCGGCGGCGGCCGAGGCCATGCGGCGGATCATCCTCAACGGCGCCCGCGACCGGAAACGTCTCAAACGGGGCGGCAACTTGCGGAGGCTGGACTTTGAGCAGATCGACCTGGCCCAACAGGAATACGACGACGATTTCGCCGAGCTTGCCGCAGCGCTTGAAGATCTGGAACGCGACGATGCGACGGCGGCGCAAGTCGTAAAGCTGCGGTTTTTTGCCGGATTGAAGCAGCGGGAGGTTGCCGCCGCCCTGGGGCTGTCGCTGCGAACCGTCGAGCGTGAGTGGGCCTTTGCTCAGGCCTGGCTCTTCGCCCGGCTGCGTCCGGACGCGATTCCGCCGCGAGATTGAGCTGCCAGCGACAAAAAACTAGAAATCGTTGGCGGGTTTCCCAGGCGGACGGGGCATTCTTCGTTGGGGCGCGAGGGTACGTTGATGGCCGGAGCGATCGTGGACGCGAAGCAGATCTTTTTCGCCGCGCTCGACTGCGAGTCGCCGGACGAAGTTGCTTCCTATTTGGCAAGCGCTTGCGGCGGCGACGCGGCCTTGCGCGCCCGTGTCGAACTGCTGCTGGCGGCGCGGCGCGAGGCGGGTTCGTTCCTCGGCGGCGCGGACACGGGGCCATTGCAAACTGGCGGCCATCTTGGCACGGTCGCCGGCAGCAACATCGGGCCCTACAAGTTGCTGCAGCAGATCGGCGAAGGTGGCTTTGGCGCCGTGTTCCTCGCCGAGCAGGAGCGGCCCGTAAAACGCCGCGTCGCGCTCAAGGTCGTCAAGCCGGGCATGGACACGCGCGAGGTGATCGCCCGCTTCGAGGCAGAGCGGCAGGCGCTAGCGCTGATGGATCACCCGAACATCGCCAAGGTCTACGATGCCGGCGCCACGGTCGAAGGGCGTCCCTACTTCGTGATGGAATTGGTCCATGGCGTCCCGATCACGGAATATTGCGACGAGTGTCAGTTGCCGACCCGCACCCGACTCGAGTTGTTTGGCACTGTCTGCCGCGCCGTGCAGCATGCGCATCAAAAGGGAATCATCCATCGCGATCTGAAGCCGACCAACGTTTTGGTGGCCATCCAGGACGGCCAGCCGACGCCCAAGATCATCGATTTTGGCGTGGCCAAGGCGATCAATCAGCAGCTCACCGAACACACGTTGATGACCGCCTTCGCGCAAATCCTCGGGACGCCCCTCTACATGAGTCCGGAGCAGGCCGAGCTCAGTCCGCTCGGCGTCGACACGCGCAGCGACATCTATTCGCTCGGTGTCTTGCTCTACGAGCTGTTGACCGGGACCACGCCGTTCGACAAACAACGTTTCCGCACATCGTCATACGATGAACTGCGCCGCATCATTCGCGAGGAAGAGCCGCCGCGCCCGAGCGCCAGGATCAGCACCCTCTCGGCCGACGCGGTCACGACCCTCGCCGAGCGCCGCCGCACCGACCGGCGGCGTTTGCAGCAGACGGTTCGCGGCGAACTCGATTGGATCGTAATGAAGTGCCTGGAGAAAGACCGCAACCGCCGTTACGAAACAGCGAACGGCCTGGCCCGCGACATCGAGCGGTATCTCTCCGACGAGCCGGTCACCGCCTGCCCGCCTTCGGTCAGCTATCGATTCGGAAAATTTGCCCGGCGGAACAAGGTCGCACTCGCGGCCGCCGCCGCCGGAGCGGCCGTGCTGCTGATGGTCCTCGTCGGACTGGCCGCGAGCAACCGGATGATTGCGGCCGAGCGCACGCAGGCCGACGAGCAGCGGCAGATTGCGCAAGAGAAGGCGGCCGAAGAGGAACGCGCCAGCCAGCTGGCGAAGGCCGAGGCCACCAAGGCGAACGAAGTGGTGGCGCTGATGCAGGACATGCTCTCGGCGGCCCACCCCGACTCCGCCGACGGAAAAAACTTCACCGTCCGCGAATTGTTGGACGAGTTCTCGACGGGGCTCGGCGAGCGGTTGAGCGATCAACCCGAGGTTGAAGCCACGCTGCGTCAGATCATCGGTTCGGCCTACACGCGCCTAGGCCTGGTGGATCAGGCCGAGCCGCAGTTGCGCCGTTCGCTCGCCCTCCGCCAACAGCTCTACAAATCGGATGATGTGAAAGTTGCCGACAGCCAGCGCTACCTGGCCTGGAATCTGCTCGAACGCGACCGCACGAATCCAGAGGTCGAGCGGCTGGTGCGCAACGCGCTCGGAGTCTACCAGCAGCAGGCAGATGCCGACCGCGCGCTGGCGGCGCTCTGGCTGCTGGTGATCAGCCTCGACGGGCAGGAGAACCTGGTCGAAGCGGAGGCCACGGCACTAGCGGCCCTCCAATTCGCGGACCAGCATGGGTTGTCGGACCACGAAACGATTCCCAATTTCTTGCACCAACTGGCCTGGCTTAACATTCGCAAGGGCCAGTTTGACGAAGCCGAGCGGCTGGCCCGCGAGTCGGTCGAGCTGCACGAGCGAGTGCACGGGCCGACGCATCCGGAGACGGGGTTTGGCTGGCGGTACCTCGGGGCGGCGCAGCATCGCCAAGGAAAGTTCGCCGAGGCCGAGGCGTCTTACCGCAAGGCGCTGCAGATTTTTCGCCGCAGCCTGCCCGACAACCATCTCTATGTTCAGCCGATTCTCGTCGACCTCAGCTCCGCCTTGCATGCGCAGGGCAAAACCGCGGCGGTCATCGAGCTGTGGCGCGATGTAATTCGGCGTCAGCCCGACTGGGCGATGGCCTACAACGACCTGGCGTGGACGCTCAGCACGTGTTCCGAAACAAGCTTGCGTGAACCGGCCGCAGCGGTGGCCGCGGCGGAGCGGGCCGTCGCGCTGGAGCCGGCCAACGGACTGTTCTGGAATACGCTCGGCGTCGCGCGTTATCGCGACGGCCAGTGGCGTGCGGCGGTCGACGCTCTGCGAAAGTCGGTCGGATTGCGGGGTGGCGGCGACTCGATGGACTGGCTGTTTCTGGCGATGGCCGAGTGGCAGCTGGGCAACGAGTCCGCGGCCCGCGAGTGGTATCGCATGGCGCTCGAGTGCATCGAAAAGTATGGGCCGATCAACCAGCAAGCCCTCCGCTTTCACGAAGAGGCCCAGCAGCTGATCGATCGCGACCAAGGAGAAGAGTGAACTATGTCGAAGGCCAAATGGATCTTTCCGCTCCTGCTTTCCGCCGCAGCGACGTTCGCGCTGTACGCCCGGCCGCGCGAGACGCCGCGCCCCGCGCCGCGATTCACCGGGCTGGGCGACCTGCCTGGCGGAACGACGATCAGCGTTGCCAACGGCATCTCCGCCGACGGCAAGGTGGTGGTCGGTTACAGTCATTCCGGAATTAGCATGGAGGCGTTTCGCTGGACCGAGGCAGACGGCCTCGAAGGGCTGGGCTTTCCGTATGCCTTCGCCGCGTCCCGCGATGGCTCCGCGGTGGCCGGCTATCGGTACATCGACGACCGCATCGAGCCGGTTCGCTGGACGACCGAGCACCACATCGAAGGACTCGATCCCGCCGGCCACTACCGCGACGGCGCGGCTTACGGCATCTCGGCCGACGGCGAGACTCTGGTGGGTGTCGTGGGCCGCGGCAAGATGGTGCGCGATTCGGCGTTTTGGTGGCATCGCGGCGAGGGGCTCACTCCGTTGGCCGGCGTCGATGGTCCGGAGGTTCGTGACGAGGCGCATGCGGTCTCGGCCGATGGGCGTGTCGTCGTCGGCGCGTGGCGAAATGAAACTGGCCGGAACCAGGCGTTTCGCTGGACGGCTGAGGGCGGCATCGTCGAGCTGGGTTTCTTGAACGGCCACACGGCGAGCGTTGCTTATGGCGTGTCGGCGGATGGTTCGGTGATCGTTGGCGCGAGCGGCGACTACGGGGCGACCGAAGCGTTTCGTTGGACCGCGGAAACCGGAATGGTCCGGCTTGAACCGCTCGATGCGGATCGATGCGACGATTCATCGTATGGGCATGCCGCATACAGCGTTTCGGCCGATGGCGCGGTCGTCGTCGGCCGCAGCACGTCCAAAACCGGTTGGAACGCCGTCGTCTGGGACGCTCGCGGCCGCGTGCGGTCGGTGCGCGAATTGCTCGTGAGTTCTTTTCAAGACCGCGGAAGGCACGACGACAGCAAAAACGGGGACATGCACGACCGACAGCGGCTGCGCGGCTGGAAGCTGCAGACGGCCACCGCGGTGTCGGCCGACGGGTCGGTCGTCGTCGGCTCGGGCGTCAATCCGCACGGCGAGCGGGAAGCGTGGATTGCGCGGCTGGGGATTTTGGCGGAGGGCGGCGGGAGCAAGGTTGCACGCCTCGGCGACCAAGCGTCCTGCTCGGTGCCCGCGAGGAAAAAAGGGTAGCCGCGGTAGTTTTTCTTGGTTGAGGGTTGAGCAGTCGGGTTGTTGCGGAGAGCGTCAAAGTTGCGAAAAACCGCGGGTTTCTGCGACTGCTCAACCGGGGGACACAGTGTTGAGCAGTCGTGCGGAGGTCTCACGCAAAGGCGCTAAGGCGCAAAGTAGACCTTAGAACAGAAGGGAAACAGGGAGAGCAGAGGCAGCCAGGCTGAAAACGTTGCCAAGGCGCGAAGACGATGCAATTGAACAGAAGCAAATGGAAAACTGGTTGACCTCGCCACGGCGAGTCTGCGACACGGAGGGCGCGTAGGTCTCACGCCAAGGCGCCAAGGCGCGAAGGGATTTGAACCGCCAAGTTCGCCAAGGGGGAGGGAGAGCGGTGGGGGAGTAGGTGTCGGGTGTCGGGGATTGGCTCTCGACTCTAGACTCTGGACTCTCGACTCTGATCGCTTTCTCGTTCGTTCCGTTTTGCCGCGGTTTTGGTGGAGTACGGCGCTGTATCGCTAGTTCGACAAGAATCTGAATTTTTGCTGGCGCAGACGATTACTCGTCGCTGGCTAACCCGGAGAAAGTCCGCTGAAAGTCTTCCTCTGTGAGTGCTGTATCAAACAGCCCAACGTCCAGGCCCTTGTGGCGACTCAGACCCATGTAACGGAGGCTTGAGTCTTCGTACCTCCGGAACTTCCAAACGGCGTCGTTCATCAAGGAGCTGTTGAACACACCCAGACTTACCAAACGCTCGAAGTCTTCCGTGGTAAGTCCAGTAACTCGCTTGAAGAGTGCCGGCTCTATCTTCGTAATCACATCCTTCAAACGCTGTTCTCGGTAGTCGGTGAGATACATGAACACCGGAATGCGTGCGGCGAACTTGATAAGCTTCTCTTGAACCTGCTTCCGCAGGCTCTTTCGCTCCTTCTCCGCCTCAGTCAACTCCTTCTTTTCTTTCGCGCTCGGCTCGTCGCCCTCGCCGGCCTTGCGCTTAGCGTCCTTAATTTGCTCGGAGCGGTTAATGATCGTTTCCAAATCGGCATTGAGGTTGCGGAAGCCCTCGATCGCCATCAGCGAGTTCATGGCCGCTTCGTCGTTCATCAAGCGGTTAAGCGTCGAGTCGTCCACGTTCACAAGCAGGACGCTTTCCCATCGTTTGGCAAGCAGCGTAGCGCTCGTGCCGGCGGTAGCGATGTCCAGGATCGCCGCAGCATCGAGCTGGCGCATGCTGCTGCCGTCATATGCAAGCACCGGCAGGAAACCGACCAACTCCGCAACCCGCTGCTCGGGCGTCGCCTCATCCGTCGCAAGGCGCGATCCGTAGTCGGCGATCTGCCGCAACGCGCGGTTTGGCGCGAAATCGAACACATAGCACTCGGGCTTCACGACGATCTCCGCGCCGGACTCGTCCGACACCGTCCACGGCGACTGCACACGAAATGCCGATTGAAAATACGTCTCCGGGCTGCTGCACTTGCGCAGCATCAACATCCCTGCCCACGGCCGCACGGTCACGCCCGTCGTCAGCTTTCCGCAGGATAGCGTGATCGACTTACTCGACAATGGTTCGTCCATCGCCTCCAGCACCGGCGGTAGCGCTGCTGCGCCGATGCCCGCCCGTGGCCCTGCCGCGATGACCACGTTGTAATCGTGATAGAACGTGTTCTGCCTCGCCTTTAGCAGGTTTGCCATGGCGTAACACGACGCCACGCTCGGTAGGAACCAGAACGAATGTTGCAACACGCCGAGTAACCGCGCATCGCTGAACGGCAACGGCGGGCGATCTTTCCCCAGCTTCAAATCGTCCACCGTCGTCCCGCGATACGCTCCGCGGATCAGATCCAGCCACTTCTGCACCTCATTCTCATGCTCAAATTTAGCTTCCTCGCCTTCTCCCTTGGCCAGGAAAAACTCGTTCAGGTCAAACTCATTGAACTCGCCTTCTTCGGCCACTTGCCGAATGTCGTCTGGAAGCGTGTAGGTCATTAACACCAATCTCGGCAAGCTCGCATAAGGGTTCGGCCCCGAACCTTTCCAATCGCGCTTCGCTCGCTGCTCGTCGCTGTATGTCCAGTTGTAAATCTGCTCTTCGATGAATTCGCCTGACGCTAGTGCCCTGAATGGTGTGCCGGAGAGGTACAGGTAATGACCCGTAGTGATCGGCAGGATCGATTCATCAAATGCCTGCTCGTCTTTCGTTACTTCCTCAGCGATTTCCCCCGAGTCTTCCTCGTCCGCGCCGAACAACCCCTTGGCGTTCTCGCGCCATGCGCCATAGTGGTATTCGTCCAGGATCACGCAGTCCCACTCGGTGTCGTGGACCCAAGCGTTCGTCGGCTTAATCGCGCCGCCCGCAGTCCGTTGCAAAAAGTCCTGGAAGCTCCCGAAGCACACGATCGGTTTCTTCTTATTCGCCTGTTCGTAGGTCAGTTCCGCGTCGCGCGTGATGAACTGCCAGCCTTCAAAGTCGATGTGGCGAGTCAAATCCTCCGACCACGCGTGAACTACCGCCGGCTTAAACGTCAGCACCAGCACCTTCGTCCAGCCCATTTCCTTGGCCAGTTGATACGCGGCGAACGTCTTGCCAAAACGCATCTTCGCGTTCCACAGAAAGTGCGGCGTGTGCCCCGGCTGCTCGGTCTTGGCCTTGCGGAAGTAGTCCGCCGTCAATTCCACCGCTTCGAGCTGCTCTGGCCTAAGCCCGAAGCTCAGCGTGCGGTCTTCGACGTTGGCAGTTCGCTCGCGCACGGCGACGATCGCCGCTCGCACTTGCGCCACCGTACATTTGAACCACTCGTGGGACGTGTTCTTGATCCCCCGCGCCCGGAGATGCCGGTGAATGTCGTGATCGGTGAAGCCAGAACCATCCGACCTCATCGCTGGCTCGATTAACTCGATCCGATACGGATTCACGCCCGAAGGAAACTGCTCCGCAATACGGTCAGCGGCGATCCGCTCGGTGTAGCCGACCTTGAGTAACCCGAGATGATCCGGGTGCGTGCTGGCAAAAGCATAGATCGTCGGCGTTGCGGTGGGACGCGAAGGGAAAAAATCATCGGTTGGCATAAACCTCACCGTTTACTCATCGTCATCGACGTCGGGGATGATCTCGTCAGTTGCGCCGCCGGTGACATCCATCGGGCGGACGATTTTCTCGATGAAGGCGATCTCGCTCGCGGAGAGCGAATATTTCTCGTAGAGGTCATCGTCCGTCCACTGCCTTGTCCACTCTTGGGTCGGCACGAAGGCGTAGACCTTGCGCGTGACATGTTGAGATGGCTTATGCAGAAGTATAAGGAGGCGCGTCAACCGACAGGAGAGATAGGATAGAACGCTCTCAGCCTCGGGTTGGGAGTCGAAAGGACCTATGCAGAGATAGGTCTCCGATGAGATGCTGCCCGGCTCTCCGACGAACGGTGTACTGATAATTCGGTGCGGATAAGTGTCCTTGTTACCGGTTCCTGGCGCGGCATAGCCTATGAAAAGCTTCCACTTGTCGATGAGTTCAGTGCCAGTCGTGATGGAGCGTCGCGGTGTGTATCCATTGTCGCCATTCTGATAGACCATTACGTCACCAGCACGCTTAGTTGCCGTTCCCTTGAACGTTGTCTCGAGCCCGAACGGTTTTCGAGAACTAACCAGTCGGTCGAAGCGGCTACTATCTGGAAGTGACAGCGACTGGGTTTGCCCACTCTCTATACCAATGACTTTCTTGAGGATCGACAGCCCTTCATTAAAACGGATGAATACGTCCACGCCCTCTTCAAGAAGCGGTCGACTGGCCGTAGAGACCGGCCAATCCTTGAAATGGGTGGTGACTCGGCAGGACCCGGGATTGTCGCGGTCCCAGAGGAAGTAGCATACGCCGCCCTTGAGGCCCACTCCCGGGAAGACGTCCGATGCGCTGAGAAAGTCGTCGATGGATCGCATGCAATTGTCGGTGAGCATCGACTCTCTGAACTCATCAAGCCCCTTGCCGCCGGCAAACCAGCGCGCCGGGATGACCATGCTCAGATATCGCGGCTCCAGCTTCTTCGCCTGCGTGACAAACTGATGGTAAATCGGCGAAGCGCTACGGCCGAAGCCTCCGTCGCTCAATTGATACGGCGGGTTCCCAACAATCACGTCGAACTTCACTTTGAATACCTCCGTTGGGTCGATGCCGTGGATAAACGGGTAGGCGTAGGTTTCGAGCGACTCATCACGCTCGTACTCACTCTGGTTCGCGCCGCACAATTCGCACTTGCCGGCCGCGTTCCAGGTGTGGTCGGCCTTTGGCAGGCGGATGTTGCCGTCCGGCTTGCTGAATGTGGTGGCGATGCTAAACTTGCCATCCGCCTTCTTGGAGCAATAGACGCTCCGCCGGCTGAGCAATGACGTTAATTCGCTCGTCGCCAGCCCGAAAACCTGTTTCGTGAGTATGTGGTTGATGCGGGCCTGATCGTCCGGCATCTGATCTTTGAGGCCGTCGTTGAGTCGGCGGGCGATTTCGCGCAGGAATACGCCGGACTTGCAGACGGGATCGAGAAAGGTCGTGTCGGGCCGGCGGAATAAATCCCGCGGCAGGATGTCGAGCATGGACGACGCGAGCTTCGGCGGAGTGAAGACTTCATCCGCGCTGAGGTTGGCGAGGCAGGTGAGGATGTCAGGATTATGCCCGTTCATGCATCGCCTCGGCGTCGGGCAAATCCAAATAATGACATGGAGGCCGCTCGCCGACCGACTCCGGCAAATAGACGTCGTCGCCGCGGTCACTGAATAGTGGCAATTTGGAAACGCGAGCTTCTTCCAGTAAATGCTCGTAGATGAAATCGCGACGTTTCACCAATGTTCCATTCACTGGGGACCATTCACTGAAAACGATCGCTTGCCCTTCACAAGTAGTGAAGGACAACGCGTCGCCCTGCACGACATTTCTGGCGAGTATAAATTCGAGCGCTCGCACGGCTTTCGAGGGCAGCGGCTCTTCGAATCGGCGCTCGTGAGCTTCGGCGACGATTGTCAATAGACGCTGGCGACACTCGATGATGTTGTCGGCGAGCAAATCGATCCCATAGAGACTGCAAACGCTTAGGACGGCGTCTCGCTCCCACCGTTGGCGATTGCGTGCGTTCTGACGATCAACTGTTATCAACTTTCTGCGGAGCACTTCGGCCAGGAAATTGCCATTTCCACAGGCGGGTTCCAGAAATCGGGAATCGATGCGTTCGCATTCATGCTTGACAAGGTCGAGCATGTCATTGACAAGCCCCGGCGGGGTGAATACTTCGCCGTGATCGATGACTCGCTGGCGGTTAAGACCCATTTGCTTCGGGGTACTCAGTTGAAGCTGCTCGGTGGACATCATTGAACCTGACAATTATAGCGGTACTTCGGATTCAAAACGTTGAGAGTGAGCGACGTGCGAGGGCTCGGTCCTGCGAAGATGTGAAACCCCGTTGGGGTTTGGGAATGTTTTGTTGCGTGGACCCAGGGTGCGCTCTTCGACTGGCTCAGAGCGACCCTGGGCTACGGTGTGGAACGCCTTCGGCGTTCGGAGGCAGCGCGACAAGTGATTGTGTCGCCGTGATTATGCCCGACCGATTGGGGGGAAGACAACGGGAGAGACGCCAAGGTGGAGGGCGGAAGGGGGAAGGGGGAGTGAAGACGAAGGCGGAGAGGCAGACGATTGTGGATTGGAAGGGCAAGTAGCAGGGAGAGTCCAGAGAGGAGTCGGGAGCGGGGAGCAAGGATTCAGGCGAAAAAGAAAAACACCCCAGCCAGATGGCAGGAGAGCCTAGAGTCGAGGGTCTAGAGTCTAGAGCCAGAAGGAAAACGAAAAAGCACCCCGGCGCTAGCGCCGGGGTGCTTGGAATGCATCGCACGTTGGGAAATTGCAGGCGGGGAGACCGCCGTGTCCACAAATCTTTAGTACGCGGTGTGGGCCGTTTGGTAGTGCGGCGTGTGCTGCGTGGGTTGCGGCTGGTGGACCTGGTGGGTGGTCGGGCTGACGCCGATACCCGAGGAGCCGATGCCGCTCGCCGCGCTGCCGGAAATTCCCGAAGACAGGCCTCCGCCGACCGTTGCGGCGGCCAGCTGGGGCTTGCGTTCCGGGGTGCCGCCGGCGCGTTCGGCAGGGATCAGATCCTGCTCGATGACCTGCAGCAGCTTCGAGATGCAGAGCTTGTTCATGCTGGTCCGCAGGTCGTGAGCTTCCGTGCGGAGGTATTCGTGCATGCTCTTGGGGAGCCGGACCGTGATCACGCGGGTCGGTTCCGATTCGGTGTCGGTGGCGTTGCGTTGTTCACGCAGCTTGACGAGCCACTTCTGGATTTGCTCGAACTCCTGGCTCCGCTCGAAGGCGGCCAGTTCTTCCAGGCTGGCGAACGAGCCGCGGACCATGCCGTCGACTCCCAGCACCTCGCGGAAGAACGTGACCCAGTCGGGCTCTTGTTCATAGAGGCGCTTGGCGGTTTGCAGGATTTGTTGGTACTTCTCCGTCGATTGAGTAAGCACGGCGATGTCTCCTTCCAGTCGTGCGAGGATAACGTGAGGCCGCAAGGCCCCACCGAGGGCCCGCTTTTAGGAACATTTTGGAATGGGGGCAAGTGCAGTCATGCATGTCGTTGCAGTGCAAGCACTTGCGTCGCTAGCACGGCGATGCCTATGTTTGGGCAGCGGGTGCGCAGGGAGTGGGCAGGGGTTTGGTGCCTGGTTTTTAGGCAGGCGGGAGTTTCCCGTTGGGTGAAGTGTCCGGTGGGGAGAGGGAGGAGTCGGGAGCCAGGAGCCAGGAGCCGGGGGATTTGGAAAAGGGGGAAGGGGGAGGGCGGAAGGGAAATGACGAATGTCGAATGACTAATGACGAATGGACGGGGAGAGGGATCGGCGTTGAAGGCGCCGCCCACAGGGGGAACTTGGGTGGGCGGGGTTGGACGGCGGCGCGCACCGGTTCGCTAAACCGCCCCTCGGCTGCCAAGAGCTCGGGACCGAATGGCAAGCGGTGGGATGGCCGGGAGGGCGGAATCGGCGTCGGAGACGCCTCCCACAGGGGGAGAATTGCCGGGGCGGTTGGGCCGGCACTATTTAAGAGAGTTCGGCCCGGACTTTTTCTAAGAGGGCCTTGGTGAGGCGGACGCCTTCGGGTTCGGTGGGGGTGCTGCCTTCCCATTCGATGCCGATGAAGCCGTGGTAGCCGGCGTCGAGCACGATCTTGATCATCTTGCGGTAGTCGATTTCGGCCTCGTTGCCATCGGCGTCGAAGACGTGGGTCTTGGCGCTGACGCCCTTGGCGTACGGCATCAGTTCCTGGACGCCCTTGTAGCGGTCGTACCACTCGCCGGGGTTGATCTGGAAGTTGCCGAAGTCGGGGAGCGTGCCGCAGTTCGGCAGGCCGACCTTTTTCATGACGCCGGCGAGCCACTCGCCATTGGAAGAGAGGCCGCCGTGGTTTTCGACGATCACGTTGATGCCGTGCTGGGCGCCATACTCGCACAGGCGGTGGAGGCCGTCGGCGGCCAGCTTCATTTGCTCTTCGGGCGAGAGCTTGGCGTCGGAGCGGGCGTTGACGCGGATCGAATGGCAGCCGAGGAATTTCGCGGCCTCGACCCATTTGTAATGGTTCTCGACGGCCTCGGTCCGCTTGGCATTGTCGGCGTCGCCCAGGTCGCCCTCGGCGTCGCACATGATCAGCACGCTGGTGACGCCGTTGTCGTCGCAGCGTTTTTTGAGATCGGTGAGGTAGGCGTTGTCCTTGGCCTTGTCTTTGAAGAAGACGTTGACGTATTCGACGCCCTCGATGCCGTAGTCGCGCTTGGCGACGAGCGGGAAATCGAGGTTATCCATTTCGCCCGCGAAGAGGGCATTGTGGAAGGACCATTCGGCGAGCGAGATTTTGAACAACGGCTGTTTAACCTCTTCTTCGGCGGCGCGGAGGATCGGGCTGGTGGTGCCGGCGAGGCTGATCGCGGCCCCGGTCGCGGCCGCGGAACGCAAGAAGGAACGCCGATCGAGGGAGCCGGTCATCGCAAAAACCTCCGCCAAAGGACCAAGGATGTGAATTGAATTTGGTTGCTGAACGAGACCACATTATCTGGCGAGCGCAGGCTGCTCGCAACGGCCGGGGGAGCGAATCGTAGCAGGTTTGGTCGAAGGTGGAAGGTGGAAGCGGGAGGGCGGAAGGAGGGCAGAAGGCGGCGGGCATTGACCCTTTCGGGGAGAGCGCCGACAATCGGCAACACGGCAGATTTCGCCCGTTTTTTGGCGAATCGCTCGGCGGGCCGTGGGTTCCACGAAATTGGGGAGACGAGTTTCATGTCCAGCACAAGCGGCGGCGAGGCAATCACGAAGCACCAAGGACGGCTCTCGGTGCCGGAGCGGCCGATTGTGCCCTTCATCGAGGGGGACGGGACGGGGCCGGATATCTGGAAGGCCAGCCAGGCGGTGTTCGACGCCGCTGTCGCCAAGGCTTACGCAGGGAAGCGGCAGATAGTTTGGAAGGAAGTGCTCGCTGGACAGAAGTCGTTCGACAAAACGGGGAGCTGGCTGCCGGACGAGACGCTCGACGATTTTCGGAAGCTCTTGGTCGGCATCAAGGGGCCGCTCACCACGCCGGTGGGCGGCGGGATTCGCTCGCTGAATGTGGCGCTGCGGCAGCTCTTGGATTTATATGTGTGCCTGCGGCCGGTGCGGTATTTCGCGGGTGTGCCCAGCCCCGTGAAGGAGCCGCAGCTGGTGGACATGGTGATCTTCCGCGAGAACACGGAAGACATTTATGCCGGCATCGAGTACGCCGGCGGCACGGCCGAGTCGCAGAAGGTGCTCGACTTTTTGGGGAAGGAATTTCCGAAGGAGGCGGCGAAGGTTCGCTTCGGCACGAAAGAGAAGTGCGACGCGTGGGGCCGCGAGCTGGAATCGATCGGTGCTCCGCAGCGCGATTTGCCGGTGCAGGTGGGCATCGGGTTCAAGCCGATCAGCTACCTGGGCACGGAGCGGCTGGTCCATAGCGCGATCAGCTACGCCATTGAGAACAAGCGGAAGAATGTGACGCTGGTTCACAAGGGCAACATCATGAAGTTCACCGAGGGGGGCTTCCGCGACTGGGGCTACCAGGTGGCGCGCGAGTTTTTCGGCGCCGAGCCGATCGACGGTGGGCCGTGGTGCAAGATTCCCGAGGGGAGGCCGGGTGCGGGGATCGTCGTCAAGGACGTGATCGCCGACGCGTTCCTGCAACAGATCCTCACGCGGCCGGCGGACTACGATGTGGTGGCGACGCCGAACTTGAACGGCGACTACATCAGCGACGCGCTCGCGGCGTGCGTGGGCGGCATCGGTATCGCGCCAGGGGCGAACATCAACTTTGTGACGGGGCACGCGATCTTCGAAGCGACGCACGGCACGGCGCCGAAGTATGCGAACCAGGACAAGGTGAACCCGGGCAGCGTGATCCTGTCCGGCGAAATGATGCTCCGCTACATGGGCTGGAACGAAGCGGCCGACCTGATCATCCGCGGCATGGAAGGCGCGATCGGCGCGAAGACCGTGACGTACGATTTCGCCCGCATGCTGGACGGGGCGAAAGAAGTTCGCTGCAGCGAGTTTGGCGGTGCGATTGTGAAGCACATGGGGTGAGTGCTGTCGGGCGGCAATTCGGTGGCTTAGAATAGATGGCATCTAAGTCTGACCGTCTCTGCAACTCCGTTTCGCCCGTCGAATGGCTGAAGATCTCACGCCCGCGATCAATTCGGACGTCACGGCGAGCGAGGTTGCGCCGGCGGTTGTCGACGACCTGACACCGCTCGCTGACGACCGGACGGTGATCTCCACCGAGCCGCTGCTCGCGCCAATTCCGTTCGCGGCCCGGCAGCAGCCGAGCGAGTTGGGCCGGTCGCTGATCGGGCTGCAACTGGGCGACATCGTGCTGGAGGAATATGTCGGCGGCGGCGGGATGGGGGCCGTGTTTCGCGGCACCGATACACGGCTACAGCGCACGGTGGCGGTGAAGGTGCTCGCCACGCCGCAGACGGCGGATGCCGATTCGCACGGCCGGTTCGAGATGGAGGCCCGCAGCGCGGCGCGGCTCGATCATCCGAACATCGCGCGGGTGCACTATGTCGGCGAGGAGCAGGGACACCGCTATCTTGTCTTCGAGTACATCGAGGGGACGAATCTGCGCGACCTCGTTTATGCGAGCGGGCCGTTTCCGCTCGCCGAAGCGCTGCGGTGCATGTTGCAAGTGACCGACGCATTGATGCACGCCTCGCAGCGCGACGTGGTGCATCGCGACATCAAGCCCTCGAACATTTTGCTTACGGCTGACGGTCAGGCGAAGCTGGTCGATATGGGTTTGGCGCGAGTCGAACCGGCTGGGGCGGCCGAGCATGAGCTGACGACCAGCGGCGTGACGCTCGGCACGTTCGACTACATGGCGCCGGAACAGGCCCGCGATGCCCGGCTCGCCGACGTGCGGAGCGATATCTACTCGTTGGGTTGCACGTTTTATTTCATGCTCGCGGGCCAGCCGCCGTTTCCGGACGGGACGGCGCTGCAAAAGCTGCTCGCGCATCAGTCGGGAGAGCTGCCAAACGTCGCGCGGCAACGCCCCGACGTTCCCGAGTCGGTTGTCGATATTCTGGAGACAATGCTAGCGAAGCGGCCCGAAGACCGTTTCCAGAGCCCGGCCGAGCTGATGTCCGCGCTGATTGCGGTTTCGGAGCAACAGGGCGTGACGTACCCGCAAGCTTCGCTGCCGATCGGCTGGACCGCGCGTCCCGCGCCGACAACCTGGCTGCGACGGCATTCGCCCTGGGTGGTACCGGCTGCGTTGCTGTTGCTTTCTGTTCTGGTCCTTGGGATCGTGTGGCATCGCCAGCAGCCGGCGCCGGCGTTTCAGGAGTTGCGGCTCGAAAGTGATTCGGGCGGTAATACTGGAACTTCCAATCGCGAAGCGGCGGAGACGCGCCTGCCGCCGGTAGAAACGGAATCCCCTCGATGAGCAATTCAACCGGCCGATTGGCAAACGCCGACGGCAGCTATCTGACGACGCCAGTGCAAATGACGGGGATGCCCAGCGGTATCCCTTACATCATTGGCAACGAAGCGGCCGAGCGGTTCAGCTATTACGGGATGAACGGGATCCTGTTCGCGTTCCTGACCGAATATCTGCGGAACTCGGCGGGAGAGATGACGCCACTGGATGTCAACGTGGCCAACCAATGGGTCCACTATTTCATCATGGCTGTCTATGCGTTTCCACTCGTGGGAGCGATTCTTAGCGACTGGCTGTTTGGCAAGTATCGAATGATTGTGTGGGTCTCGATTCTGTATTGCCTGGGACATGGTCTGTTGGCGCTGATGGACTTTCCAGCCGTCACCCATCTCGAACCAAAGGTGATGCTGGCGATGGGGCTGGGATTGATCGCGCTGGGGGCGGGCGGGATCAAACCTTGCGTGTCCGCGCACGTCGGCGACCAATTCGGCGAGCTCAACAAGCACTTGATCCCCAAAGTCTTTTCCTGGTTCTATTTTTCGATCAATGCAGGTTCGGCGGTCTCGATGTTTTTGACACCCTGGCTACTCAAGAATCACGGACCCGGCTGGGCGTTCGGCGTGCCGGGCGTGCTGATGGTCCTGGCGACGATCGTGTTTTGGATGGGGCGCTACAAGTTTGTGCACATTCCACCGAGCGGCAGAGAATTCTTCAAAGAAACCCTGAGCGACAACGGCGTACGCGCCGTGGTCAATCTGGTGCCGCTCTACATCATGGTGCTGCCTTTCTTTTCGTTGTTCGATCAACAGCATTCGTCTTGGGTCGAACAGGCCAAGAGCATGAACTGCATGTTCTTCGGATACGAGATTCTTCCGTCGCAGATCCAGGCCGTAAATCCGGTTCTAATCTTGATACTGATTCCAATGTTCTCGTACGGTTTCTATCCCTTGGCCGCCAAATTCTGCGAAGTGACACCGCTGCGCAAGGTGGGCGCTGGACTGGTGCTGGCGATGGCTGCGTATGTGGTGATCTGGCTGGCACAGATTCGCATCGACGCGGGCGCGCGGCCGCATTTCAGTTGGCAAATCCTGGCCTATGTGATCATGACGGCGGCCGAAGTACTGGTATCCATTACCGTGCTCGAGTTTTCTTATACTCAGGCGCCGAAGACGATGAAGTCGTTTGTGATGGGCATCTTCCTGTTCTTTTCGATGGCCATGGGCAACCTGTTTACGGCGCTAGTCAACGAGTATATTTCCGTCCAGAAGAAATCGGGAAGCAGCGTATTGCAAGGGGCGAACTACTTCTTGTTTTTCACGATTGTAATCGGCGTCACCACGCTCGTTTTTCTGGTTTGGTCCCAGTTTTATCGCGGCAGGACGTTCATTCAGGGCGAAGCGGACTGAGAAATTCAGCAATTTCCATCCGCGATCCAAGATTCCGCAGCCATCGCGGCGGTTGACAAGGGCTCGATTGGAGTCAATTATTTCAGGTAATTCCTGCCGCGGTCGCGTACGTGCGGCCGCCCCGGCTGGCCGATTCGGCTGGCTCCTGACTTGAGCAGTTTTCCCCTTCGGAGAATGTTTGATGCGCACCCTCTGCTCGTTTCTCGCCGCCTGTGTGTTGCTCGGGCTCGTGACGCGGCCGGCCGCGGCTGTGTTGCAATTCTACAAGGTTTGGGAAGAGGAATATCTCACCAACCATCCGGATCAGGAGTATGCCAAGCTGGTGAAGAAGCCGGCCAATCGCTGCTTCGTCTGCCACGTCGGCAAGAACCGCAAGCATCGCAACGAGTACGGGAAGTTGATGGAAGCCGATCTCGATCCGCGGAAGGACACGAAGAACAAGGAAAAGATCCTGGAAGTGATCAAAAAGGCGAGCGAAGGAAAATTCGACGACAGCACGACCTTCGCCCAGCGGATCGAAGCGAGCAAATTTCCGGCCGGCGAACTGGAAGACTTGAAGAAAGAGCCGGCGGAGTGAGCGGGAAGTAGTTAGTGGTCGGTGGTTCGTGGTCAGTTGCAGAAGACGATGTCTTCCAGCTAACAACTGGCAACGGACAACTATCCACTCACCGCAATCGGAATCGTCGTCTTGAACGATTCGCCCGGTGCGAGGACGCGTAGACCGGTTGCATGTCCTTCTGCAGTGAGCCGAAACGAATCGGGCACGCAGGTGTATGGCTCCAGGCAGATCGCTTCCCGATGCGGCGGAATGTAGACGATGCACTGCGTGAATTGCCGGTCGAATAGCTGAGTCACGGTGCGGCCGCTTTTCGGCTCGCGGATCCAGGTGTGATGCCAGCCGTCGCTCTCGACGGCGAGGCCGGTGTACGAAGTGTCGAAATTCCGCCCGCCGATCGGTCCGCCCGACAGATCGGTCTCGGGTGAGATCGAGAGCAGCTGGCCGGTGGCAAGCATGTCCTGGAGCTTCCAGATTTTCGAGACCGGCGCGTAGACGAGCGTATCGGCCATATTCGCGCCGTCCGCGAGGGGCAGCCGAAAATAGGTGTGCGTGCCGAAGCCACAGGGCAGGGGACCGTCGCCGGTATTCTCAAAGTGAACGTCGCTGGCGAGCTCGCGCCCACGGACTTCGTAGCTCACCTGAATCTTAAAGTCGCTCGGCCAGCACTCGAGAATTGAAGCATCGTCCACCGACGCCTGAAACTCACCCACCACGCGCGACGGCGACTGCTCGACGATACGCCACGGGCGCTTGTGGACGAAGCCGTGGATCGCGTTGCCGAAGGCATCGCCCGGTTCGAGCTGGTACTCGCGGCCGCCAAAGGAATACTTCGCCCCGCCGATACGTCCAGGAAACGGGAACAACAGCGGGATGCCGCTGCCGGAGGGCCGCTCGTTGCCGCCGGCAAATTCGGCGTGAGCCCAGAGCATTTCGCGCGGGCCGTCGCTCAATTGCGGCTGCCAACTGAAGCAATTGAAGCCGAGCGACACCAGCACCTTGGCGGCGGCGCCGGAAGCGGCATCGGTGATTGTGATGATCTGCGGCGGAGTCGACATATTTTGATCCGTTGTCGGTGGTCGAATCCCTGTTGTAGAATATCAAAGGACCGCGGACAACGGACGACGCTTCGTTTTCGCCGCGACGCGGGCGATTAGCTCAGTTGGCTAGAGCATCTCGCTTACACCGAGAGGGTCGGGGGTTCGAGTCCCTCATCGCCCACTGTTGTCTCGCTGAGTCCTTTGGACGTGCGTTTTATTTGAGATTCGACGACAGCGCATTTTCTCCCGGCCGCTGCTGTCGATTTGTGTCGGCTGCTGTCTGAGTAGTCTGGCACGTAGTTTTTGCAGGAGTGCGGTCCAAGTGCACTTCGGTCCCTTGCCGATGCTCCGTCTTTGGATTGCGGATGGTGATTCGTTGTTGCTCCCAATCAGTGTCACCCCACTGAGATCAAGGTCCTCAGAAGGTACTGAAACCCCTGGTAGCGACTCAACACGACGATCAGCTTTCCCCTGCGCGTCCATCTGAGCCTCATGCTTTCTGGCGCCGACGCGGCTGCCGTCAAGTGACATCCAACGTCCAGGGCGAGCGGCGGCGCCCAATCCAAGCGCCTGAGTGCAGTGGCGTAGTCAGTCGGCTTAGGAACCACGTGGAGTCCTCGCGGAGTCTCCACAACCGCCCACGCAGGCTTTCATTGTTCCTAAATGAATTCGACATTTCCTAAGTACCTCAGCCGCTGCGGTCGACAGACCACGCTAGATTCAAGTGTTGACGCCCGTCAGTGCGCCGGAGAGGGCGCGGATATAAGACGGCAGTCGCGAAAACGCTGGTGGCTTCTGGGCTCGAAGCCACCAGCGATAGGGTTCCATGCCTAAGAGAAACTGGTTATCCCTCGTTACGGCAACAAAGGAATTTTAACATAAGTCGCGCGGACGGCGTGTGATGGCTGGTGATCCGCCTGCGAGCCGCCGCGCCCGCGTTCGACCGCACGTTTTCGTTTGCGTTGAGCGCGATCTGAGCACGGAACTATCGGCGACTCGCAGGCACACAAACCGAGTTGCACATTCGATCAAGACGAGAGGCCGTAGCTCTCTCGAGGCACGTTGATATGCTCAACGCCAAGCCGCGTTTGGCGTCGACCACTTCGGCAGGTCGCTAATCCAGCGGCTGCAACGCTGACTCCTAAGAGCAGCGTGCTCGGTTCTGGCACGACACTGAACGCGGCGACCATGTCCCAGCCGTTTCCGCCGTTATCGCGGACTGACATGCGAAGTTCATGGCTGCCCAGTGGTCCGGCATTGGAATTGGCCCAAGGGTACCAGACCGCTTGCGACGGCGCACGGTGACTTTGGCCGTCATACGGCAGGTCGCCGTTCCGGACATTGAGCTGCAAATTGTCTTGCAGCGTCTCCACCAGGTTGCCATCGAGCCACATTTCGGCGTTCGACGTGAACGGGAACAACGAATTCGGAATGATCGGCCCGGAGGCAAAGTCGCGCGACGAGCCGGTGATTCCCGGATCGGGCAGCATCATGTACATGAAATACACGGCGTTGGGGTCGAACGTGATCGCGCTCTGCTGGAAGACGTTGCTGTTGACAAAGCCGGCCGCGGCGGCGTTTGTCGACAGCTCGTGGTCGTACGGACCGGGGTGGGGCGTGTAAGTTGCAACGCCGGGGCCTTCGAGCGGCAGCATTGCATCGAGCGTGTCGAGGAAGCCGTCTGGGAAGGGCGCGGCTGGCGCCGCAAACAATTGAAAATCCCCCGGTTTCCAGATCGGCGAGCCGACTTTCGTGAGCCCGATCTCGGGTGATGCCGCCCGAGCAAGCGTGCCCAACGTGTTCGTCATCGCCAGGGCACACAATAGCAGTGTCCAAGGCATGTTCGCGAGGATTACTCGTCTGTAACTCATGAGACTCTACTCCAATTCGGAAAGGTGGAATCTGACCTGGGGTCACATCGAGATCGATCGTTCTCTAATCGAACAAGGCGTGAACGACCGGGCGATCGGGCGCGAAATAATTGTGTTGAACACTGCGCGACGCAAAATCGACAAGCGGCAGCGGCTGGAACAAGGTCAGCGCGCTGCCGCGTGTGTTGAGCCAATCAAACGAACGCTGGCTCAGTTGCGGGAGCGCCGGCGCGATGAAAACGCCAAAGCGAAGAGTCCCGCCGCAAAGAGAATGGATGACGCCGGCTCCGGCACGGCGGCCGCGCCGACGCGGAAGCCGGTTTGGGCGTCGCCGCCCCACAGGTTCCAAACGTCGATGAGCGTTCGATTCGATTTCGCCAGATCGAACGAAAAGCTGTCCCACGATCCGCCGCGGCGGCCGGCACTCTTGCCAGCCGACGAGTTGATGATCGATTCGTTCCATTCGTAGGCGTTACCGCCTTGATCGAAGGTGCCGTAGTAGCTGGGCGAAAGTGCGTAAGCGCCGACGTCGGTCATTGGATAGTTGCTCTTGCCCGTCGTGCAGCTGCCCTGCTCGCAGCCGTAGTTGACCGAGTTGCCCGTGTCGGCCGACGGCAGGCGATTGTTCGGCAAGCTGTTCGATCGAGTCGGGTACGTCGAGTAGAGTCCCGTGGCCGGATTGAAATAGGCGGCTTTGTACCACTCGCTTTCGCTGGGAAGCCACCAGCGGGCGCCGGGATTCCGCGTGATGGTTTCCCAGTTGGTGGGAAACGGGGTGCCGCCCAACAGCGTGTAGGCGCCGGTCTCGGTGTCGCCGCTTCCCTGGCCATTGTGGAGCCAATTGACGAATCGCATCGCGTCGAAGCGCGTGACGTAGACGACCGGCTTGTCGCCGTAGGTGTAGCTTGTTCCACCGGGCCCTTGGCCGACGACAGGCGCCTTGACGGCGTACGTGTAGGCGCCGGGAGTGCCGCTCCGCGTGACGCCCGCACAGGTGGGGCAGGCCGGGCCGGCAAACGGGCTTGGCGAGACGGGTTCCTTGTAGAGCGAATAGGGATCGGTCGCGGCAACCGCGTTCAGAAACTCGACGTATTGGGAGTTGGTGATCTCGGTCTTTCCCATGCGGAACGGATAGGCAACCGCGCCCATGGTGCCCGATCCGTCGCCCAAGTTCCCCGCATTTTCAATGGGGACCGTGGTAACGGTGACGGCGTGGGTGGTAACAGGGGCGAGAACCGTGAGGCTGCAGACGAAGCAGAGCGCTTTGCGAAGGAAATAGTTCATCGAGTGGGTCTCTGGGGTCGGAGAATCGAACAACTCAACGTTGCGAGCGCCAGGCAGAGCACGAGCGTAGACGGCTCGGGAACGGCGAGCAGCGTGACGGCGCCGGTTGAATACAAGTGGGAGAGGTCCCAGCGATAGGGGCTTACGACGCTAAACGTGCCGGTGGGGTTTACTCCGGTCCAGTCGAACAGCTTGAACGTGCGGCCGATTTGCCCGGCAGCATTCGTCTCGTCGGCAAACAGAAGTTCCAATCTTCCAGCGCGCGTGACCTCAACACCGGATGCGAAGGAGATTGTCGAGTTCCAACTATCCGCTTCCAGGACGAATTGCAGCATTCCGGCCGAGTCCATCGTCAGGTGCTGGTCAACGACGATCGGCAGCGGACCGCTTGCCGGAACCACGCCTCCAGCCGGATTCGCGTCGTAGTCGCGGACCGTCAGCATTGCTCCGTCCCTCAGGTCGAGGCCGGCGATGTGGCCGTCGGACTGGATCAGGTTTGCGGTGTTGGCGCCTTGGAGCACGGCGAGCAGGAAATTTGCACCGCGGGCATCGGCCCCCTTGAGGTTCGCGCCGGTGAGGTTGGCACCCAAAAATTCGTCGCAGCCTTGCGCGTCGCAGAGTCGCAGCCCGGAAAAGTTGGCGTTCGTGAGATTGGCTCCGGCCAGGTTGGCGCCGCTCAGATCAGCAGGGATCAGGTCCTGGCTGGTCGGCAACGCAGAGAGAGGACCGACGCGAGCGAAGTCATCGGCGCCGAAGGCCGCGCCGGAAAGGTTCGCGCGGCTCAGATCAGCGCCCGCGAGCGTCGCGCCGTAGAACCTGGCATTGCTCAGATTCTGTCCGGCCAGGTTGGCGCTAGTGAAATCATTGAAATCCAATCCGACGCCCCTCAGGTCGTGGGCCTGGTAGCTGGCCGTCGAGTAGAGCTGCGCCGGCTTAACTCCGCTGCCGTAGACGATGATCCCGCGAATTACCACTCCCTCGAAGACATCTCCGTACCTGACCCGCCTGGCGTCTCCGCTGAGCACCGCGCCCCGGATCTCGGCGCCGCTGAAGTCGGCCCCGGCGAGCGCCGCGCCGCGGAAGCTCGCATTCGTAAGGTCCTGGCCGGCGAAATTCCACTGCGTGAGGTTGTTGTGCTCTAGCGCGATGCCACTCAAGTTGCGAGCCTGATAGTTGGCCGTCGAGTAGAGCTGTGCCGCAGTGATTCCGGTGCCGTACGGCGGAGTGTCGATGTCTACGGAGAAGTTTGCACCCCGCACTTCGGCGCCGGAGAAGTTCGCGTCGGTGAGCACCGCAGCACTGAAGTTAGTATTGGCGAGATTGAAGTTGGCGAAGTTGCCGCCGGCCACGTCGTTGCCGCGAAAGCTAATGCCGTTCAGATCGCGCGCCAGATAGCTCCTGGTCGAAGTGAGCTGCTCGAGTGTGATCCCCGTTCCCAGGATGCCGGTCCAGCCGGTGCAACGTCCATAGGCGCAGTCGCTCATGGTGGCGCTGATTGGATATCGGCCAAAATTCGCTCGGCGAATCTCGGCGTCGGTGAAGTCCACGCCAGAGAGCGTCGCCATTTCGAAATTCGCGCCGCTGAGATTCTGCCCGGCGAGACTCAGGTTCGAGAGATCGTTGCCGGAGAGGTTGATGCCCGCCAAGTCATGGGCCTGGTAGCTCGCCGTCGATGAAAGCTGCGCCGTCGTGATCCCTCCGTAACCAACCGCTGACGGAGGACCGCAGCCGATCACCCAGCATGAGTCGAGCACGGCGAGATACTCCCGCCCGAAGCGGGCACCGCGGACTTGTGCGCCGCTCAAATTCGCGCCGCTGAGGCGAGCGGTGTCCAGCACGGCACCGCGCAGGTCCGCGCCGCTCAAGTCGGCATTCGTCAGGTCAGCGCCGCGGAGGACCGCGTTTCGCAAGTTGACGTTGCGGCCGTTGAGGTTTTGCAGGTCTGTGGCCAGAAGCCAGGCCTTGGTCAGGTTGCGACCGGAAAAATCGGCCGCCGGCACCCAGGTGATGCCAACGCTGTCGGGAACCGGCACTCTCCCGGCGGCGTCCTGGAAAATCGTCGGCAGTCCCGCGTCGAGAGTTGCCATGGCGACGCCGGTCCGGCCGTCGGCCAGGCCGAATGTGAATGCCAGGTTGCCGCTGCCGCCGACGTCGAGCCCCAGATCGCTAAAGCTGAAACTGGTTACCGTGCTGCCGAACATCGCGTCGCCAATTTCCACCACTTTGCTGAGCTCGTCGCCTCGCTTGGTGTAGAGCCCGCTGCCTCCGGAGTATTCGCCGCGGAACGCGATCATGTTGAAGGCGAGCGTCGGCGTAGACAGCCCGGTGAATACTTTGCCGTCCTGCGTAGTGTCCCCCGTCTTGACGATGGTCGCGAGCGCCCCGCCATCGCCGGTGAAGATCCCGCTCCCTCCGGCAAACGTGCCGACAAAGGCCACGGTGTTGCCGGTGATCGTCGGATCAAGCACCGCATCGAAGTAGCCGCCGAGCGGCGTGGCATCGCCTTTCTTGACAATCGTCGAGAGCTCGCCACCGGCGCCGGTGAAGATCCCCTCTTCGCTACCAGTGATGCCTCGAAACGCGACCGTTGGACCGCTGAGATCGAAGTTCGGGTCGATCCAGTCAAACGTGCCGCCCAACGGCGTCGGGCTGCCGACACCTGCAATCAGTGTGGAAGAAGTTCGCTCCGGAGTGAGCACACGGAGCGTGTCCAGCGCCGAGTTCTCGCCGGACGACTTTCGGTACGCGATGTACCGATTGCTGACTTGAGGATCGGCAACCGTCTGATACGCGGCAAACTGCGGCCCCGCGTGGGGCGAGAGAGCTGTCGCGATGGACGGAGCGTTCTGATAGCGCGTGCCATCGCCAAAAAAGATGCCTGTGCCGTAGCGAAAATCCGGATAGAAGACGCGCGAGTCGAAATAGACGACGCGTCCGTCGATCGCCGGGCGACCAATGGTATCGAGGCGACCTCCTTCCGGCGGACGGCCATACGACCGATCGTCGTTCGGCGCAAAGTTGAGCCGCTCTACGACCTGGGCGCGCGGCCCGCCGGAGCTGATGTAAATGCTATCGAGGTCACCCAAAAAGCCCTGGTTATAAGCGGCCTTAAAGGCCACTCGATTGCCGCTGACCGCCGCGTCGCGGATGTTGAGATAGTTGCCGTTCGGCGCGGGGACCGAGCTGTCGAGGATGTTGGTAAACGAATAGGGTGTCGGAGCCGAAGGCGGCAGCGGGGGAAACAGCGTTAGCGAAAGGTTGTCGGCGTATCCGTCGTTGTAGCTGCCGCCAAATCTCGTCATCTCCAGGTCCACGCCGATGCTCCGGGTACCGGCGGGAACGAAACCGATGGCATCGCGGTACAACAGCCCGGTTCGGTGATCGCGATCGGCATCCGTGACGGGACCGATCGCGGCCGTGTTGATGACCTGGTGGCTATCGTCAAGGAAGCGGACCGTGAGCCGCGCATTGTCGTTCTGCCAGTCGCCCGGAAAGGTGTATCCGCCGAGCCATCCATTCAAATTGAACGGAACGCGGCCGCCGTCGATGGCCGATTGAACTTCGGGCGCCATGCCGGCGATGGTCTGTGTGGCACTCGAGTGCTCGTTGTTGCCGCCGGCAAAGAAATACGTTCCACGAGTGCTGGTCGGCTGCGGTCCCGGGTCGGCGAACGTCGGGAAGCCACCGGGCTGTCCCCAAGCAACACCGGTCAGACCATCTGCGCCCAGCGGCCCGGACGTCACCGTCCAATCGTCCAACTGGATCATGCCGTCGCTGAGCCTGCTGCCGATCTCGGCGCCGGGATTTGAGATTAGATTGAGGCCCAGCTCGATCGCGGGCGTGCCGGCGGAGGCCAGTTCGGCGAACAGCAAGAGCAACAGCGGGGCACTTGCCAGCGCGAGGCCGGGCAAACATTTGGTGGCCGAATGACGCCGAAGGGCCCTGCCATCAAACCGCTTCATTTCTGCTTCTCCAGAACGCGATGACGGTCGCTCACCTCCCAAGGCGAGGCAATTGCATCGATCAGGCGCAGAAAATCCGCAATTGGCGGAACTCAGACACCCGGAATGGTTCCTGGTGGAATTCGTGCATGGCACGTGCAGGTGCCCAAGCGACTCAGATCAGAATGCCTTCGATCGGATCGGGCGCTGCCGGAGTCGCACGAAGCTGGCGCAGAACGCCACGGCAACGGCTAAAGCGACTGACGCCGGTTCGGGAATGGCCGTTGCGGTCGGATTTAGCTTCGACAGATTCCGAACAATAGGAAATTGTCGAACCCCCTGGCATCAGCCTCGGCCTCGGCCGGCGGTTGTTACCCTCTTCAATTGCAAAATCCT
>JBFWSG010000004.1:0-214214 GCA_050248495.1 Pirellulales bacterium
CCGAGCCGTCGGCGCCGTCGTTGCCGGAAGAGCCCGCGCCACCCTCGCCGGCCGCGACCGAGTTGCCGGTGATCGCCGAGTTGATGATCGTGAGCGTGCCGCCCTGACGGACGAACAGAGCGCCGCCGTAACCGCTGCCGCCGTCGCCGCCATCGGTCGAGGCGCCGCCGCTGCCCGCGGCGAAGCCGCCCGTGCCAGCGCCGCCACCATCGGCCGCGCCGCCACCTCCGCCGCCGAAATCGCCATCGCCGCTCGTGCCGCTGGCCGATGTGCCGTTACCCGCGCCGCCGCCGCCGCCAAAGGTCCCACCGTCGCCGCCAGCGCCGCCGTTGTCGCTCGAACCACCACCACCGCCGCCGCTGAGGTATCCACCGTCGCCGCCGTCGCCCGCAGTGCCAAAAAGCGCTTCACCGCCGCCGCCACCGCCGCCAAAGAATCCGGGCCCGCCATTACCGCCGATCACCCCCGCTCCGCCATCGCCACCTGTGAGCGCGCCGATGCCGGGAAGTGGCCCGATCGCTGGTCCGCCGGGAAGCAAGATGCCGCCGCCGCCACCGCCGCCGGAGCTGCTGGTGTTGCCGCCGTCGCCGAAGATGCCACCGCCACCCGCGCCGCCCGAACCGTGGCTGTCGCCGCCAGCGGAACTGAATCCACCGCCACCGCCGCCGCCGGATTGAGTTGCGTCGCCGCCGTTGCCGCCGAGGCCGCCGCCGCCACCACCACCTTGCGATGAAATCGCCTGGCCGCCGTCGCCACCTTGCGCCGAGTTGCTTTGAAAATTCACGTTGCTGAGCGAGACGTTCGCGCCGGAATTGACAAAGAGCGCGCCACCCAAACCGCCGCCGCCGCCGCCGCCACCGCTGCCGTCGCCCCCCTGGCCACCGTCAGCGAGGCCGTCCTTCAAATTGAAGTTGAGCAGCGTGACATTGCCGCCCACGACAAAGATCAATCGGTGTTGGTCGTGGCCATTGAGTGTGCAGCCGCGGCCGTTGATCACCACGGTCATCCCGGCGGCGTCGATCTGCGGCAAGTCGTCGGCGGCCGAGATCGAGTTGACGCTGTCGTTGAGCGTGATCGAGTGATTGCCCGGGCCGGCGGCGTTGACCTGTTCGATGGCCCAACGCATGGTTCCCGTCGAACCATCATCGCCCGATTTTGTGACTTGGAAGTTGGCGGCCAGCGCCGGAGCACCGACAGCGAGGCAGCAGCTGGAAGCCAACACCAAACGCCGCGCCGCCAGTTGAAAACGCTTCCAGGCTCCTCCCGCTCCCCGCATGACCCGCCCCGCAGCGCTTCGATGTCCGAAATATCGCCGTAGCGATTAGTTCGGACTTACGCGGTGTGCGGCATGGGGGCTTTCCCCGCACGTGCTGCGTTCTTCGTACGCCGCACAGATTGTTGCCGTCCTGGCGCGATTGGAACCGTTGCGAGATAGCCGATGGAAGCCCCGCAATCCGCAGAGTCACCGCACGCGTCATAACACTCAGGCGGTAAGAATGGCTCAAGTCACGACTAGCGTACGAATTCAGCCCTGGACCGCCCGCTATTCCATCGCAGCGAGTGGGGCCGACGACACGTACAAACGCCAGTCGCGTTCGAGTTGACGCGGATTCAAATGATAGACGTCGGCCAAGGCGCGTTCCGCGCCGTGATCGACCGAGAGCCTTACGAACCGCACGAAGTCGGCCGGCGTCGATTGCCGAAGCAGAAACTCGACCAGCGACTGGCTCTGGCCATAGAAGGCCGCGCGCTGGGCGAGGCCGGGATAGTTTTCGTCGGCCAGCAAGCTCGAAATCGGCAGCGTGGTACGACTTCGCAGCGCGGTTTCCAGATCGCGCCGGTGGCGAGCCCGTTTGTCGAGTGGGTCCATCGCGAGCGCCAATCCTTCTTCTGCCCATTTGGGAGGCGCCGCCTGGGGAAACGCGTCGACGAACAAGACGTGCACCAGCTCATGGGGCAGCGCCGCCAGGCCTTTCGCCGGGTCGACAGCCAACAGATCGATCCGCCGCTGCGTCACGCGGCCGGCGCTGAGCGAGATCGTCGAAGTGCCGATCGTTTGCGATCCGCTGCCTCCCACGGCAGCCAGATAATTCGACCGGGAGGCGTGCAGCACGACGGTGCATTTCGGATTCCAGGTAGCGGCGGACTCCATTCCAAAAACTTCGCGCCGCAACTGCGCGCAGGCTGCTTCACAATGCCGCGCGACGTCGACTGCCTTGGGACCTCCGACGAAGGAGCGGACGACGAAATGGTCGCGAGTGCAGGCGCATTCGGTTTGCGAGTTCGCCCGGGCACACGTGCATTCCCGCGCTGGGAACAACTCACCGGAGACTTCGCCCCGAACCGACTTGGCATCAAGAACGAGCGCAACCAGCAAAAGCGTCGCCACAACCAGCGAGCACCTTTGCGGTAGCAAACCAATCCACAAGCGACAAACGGCCCGCCCTGCGTGTCGAACGGCACACGCCGCGAGCGCGGAAGAAACCGCCATTCCCGGTCCGGGTATTTACCACGAAAAGTTGTCGCCTGCAAAATCGCAAGTCAAAGGAGCAAGTTCCGGGCCGGCCGTTCGGCGACCATTCAATGGCGGCTGTAACTTCTTGTGTGCCGGTAGGTTGCGGCGAATTGGCGGATGTGGTGGCACGTTCGAGGTATGGAGCGATGCCGTCTTTGCGAGCAGCCGCCGCCTTGAGCTGTGGCATCAGTGCTTGGAAAGTAACTTCGGTAACCAAGCCCGCGGCATTTATGTCACGAATCGCGGCCTCTGCGTGCCCTCCGGCGTGAGATTTCTTGGCCCTTTTTCAGTGCGGGGCACCGATTTTCGGCACGGGGTAGGGATGAAACGGTCTTGCTGCATTTGGCGGCGAGTGCTTCAATTCGGTGCAGTCGATCGGCCGCATTGGCAATAATCTTTTCCCACACCATGGCGGCCTCAAGGCGGTCCGAACTTCGGCTCGATAACTGCCGTAGTAATTGGCAACAAGGCACTGGAAGATGGGCGGTTTCGTTGTCATCTTGCGCTCGATGATCACCGCCGGGCTCCTGGCGAGCCTGGCCTTTGCGAGCGTGTCTCCACGCTGTGGCTGTCCATCGAGTTCGGCCGCTGCCGCGTCGACTCCCGCCCGGAATGCCGCGGCGTGCCATTGCAGCGGAACGCGCACCCAGTCGGTTGGGCCATCGGTGCTGACCGACGATTCGGACGAGTATTCGGCCCCGTTGAGCGCGCCCGGCAGCGGTGCCGTGGTCGCGGATCAACAGCACTCTGTCGACGTGGCGAGCCGATCGATCGGCTCGCCGCATCTCTCAGCAAGTCTCTTAGCTCAAGGAACGCGGCTGAACTGTTGACGAATTGACGTGCGCCCTGGTGTGGCGCATGTACTCGTCGTTTCTCGTTCAGCTTCCGTTTCATCAAGTCTTCCGTTTCCGCGCGCCGTCGATCGCATGCACTTCGCGTATCGCAGCGCGCTCATTTCAGGAGAGTTTCCCATGAGCGTTTCGATTCACAAAATGGCAGGTGTTTTGGGCGTGCTGTCTCTGCTCGCCTTGGTCTCCGGCGCTTCGGCCGCGCCGTCGATCGGATATCCGGTCGGGCGGCCGTACTTTGGGTCGGGCCAACAGCAGGCCCGCGTCTTCCGCAACTACGGCCCGTCGTATGTAGCGACGGATTCGCGGCAGAGCTTCTCATATGAGCCGACGGAAAAGGCGTCGGGTGCGAACAAGTCGCAATCCGGTCAGCAGGCCGCGCCCCAAGCGCCGCAGAAGACCGAGGCGACCCCACATGCCGCCGCTCCGCGGACGACCACGCGTCAGTCGTTTTCGTACGAACCCACCATGCAACGTCGCAATTCAAACCGCCGCGACGCCTGGTTGTACCAGAAGGCGGACGCACGGCGGCTCGGGCAGTAAGTCGAAGATCCATTAATATCCACGCGTCTGACGTTGAGCGAGCCCATGGTGCGAACCTTCGCACCAGGGGTTTTTATTTACCATCGCGATCGCCGGTTTTACGGCCGCGTTACAGGACCGTGTGCCCGTGCGCACACATGAGGCGCGCTTGATATTTCAGTGGCGCAATCATGTAGCAAGCCTTGATTGCGACAATTTCCGCGATAACTGCCATGAACTCGATTGGCGACAACAGCGTACCAACGTTGGCATGGAAAGTGCCCTAAGGTGATCATCGAGGTGATGAATCATGCATCCCGCAACGACCACATTCCGACTTCTGATCGCCGGGAGCCTGGTACTGAGCACGGGTTTGTCCGGGCTGTGCCGCTGCGTCACCGTGAGAACGGTGAGCGAATCGGCGGCCCGCGCGATCCATCGAGATGGTTGCTCGTGCGGCAGTAAGTCCAATGCATGCTGCAACGGAGCGGAGTGCTCCTGCACAACTCAATTACGTGCGCCTGCGAAGGTCAGCGCCGTGATCGATTTTTCCAGCGATCCGACTCAGCTTGCAGTCCTGGCAAATAAATCGGTCGACATCGAGAGCCCGGCCAATGTGCCGACGCTGCTCGGTCATTCCTCGACGTTCCTAGCGGGCTTCACCACGAATCTCATTGCCCAAGGAACACGTCTGAACATCTGATGGATGCTCCCCGCGCATTTGGTGCGCGAGTGATCTCCACCGCAATGTTCCCGTTCGTGTTCACTCTCTTGGCTCCTGCGGCGCTCAATGGTTGAGCGCCAAGCCGAGAACCTTTACAAGGAGCAATGACCATGTCCACTACATTCAACAAATTGATCGTCGGCACGAGTGCTCTCGCCCTGTTGATCCTGGCCGGCGGTGCTCAGGCCGCACCATCGCCGGGCTATCCGCAGGGACGTCCGTATTTCGGCTCGAATAACCAGTCGTCCGGCGTGCGGAGCTTCCGCACCTATGCACCGGCTTATGCGACTCCCACGGAGACTCGGCAGAGCTTCTCGTTCGAGCCAGCGGAAAGGGCCGTTGCACCCAATGCAGGATGCCACGGGCAAGTTGCCGCGCCGCAAGCCGCCAAAAAGGCCGAGGCGAAGAAGGACGTTGCGGCTGCCCCGCAAGTGACCCGTCGCTCGTATTCCTACGAGCCGGCAACACCGGCACCGCAAACTCGCTCTTTCACGCGCGGCGCCAGCCCGAAGAAAGATGCCTGGCTGTATCAGAAGGCTGATCCGCGGCGGTACGAGCGGTAGTCAGTGATTGGCAAACGAAAGAAACCCAAATCGCCCGTGGCCGTGCGACTCGCGCCACGGGCGTTTTTGTTTGTACGAGCTTCGTTCAATTCTCCAGCCGCACGAATTGCCACTGCTGGTCGCCGCCGGGGAGGCTCACCGTGAGCGAGCCATAGGGTTGCAACAACTGGTAAACCGGGGCGCGGAAGCGGACAAACTGGTTCTTGTTGAGCGACCAGCTGGCCCGCTGCGACTGCTGGCGGATGTCGCCAGTGAGGCTGTAGTTGGAGTTGGTGATCATGTCGTAGTAGTTGCCGGCGATGTGGCCATGCTGGTCGACGGCCAGCTGCACCATCCGCGTGCCGGGATCGCCGGGCCCGGCCATCAGCGAGAAAACGCCGAGCGGGTACCACTGGCCATAGTGGTTCGGATTGAACTGCGACGAGGAGTTCTGGCTGTAGTAGACGCGGTACTGCTGCGGGACGTTGCCCCAGCCGAGCCAGGAATAGAGCCCCGGCAGTGTGCCGCCGACCCAGACATTCACATTGTTGTTGTCGTTGCCGTTGTCATACTTCCAGGCCTTCGGGTGATCTTTGTACCACTGCGAGCTGAAGGGCTGTTGATTGCCGCCGAAGGCCTGCGTCCATTGCTTGGCGTCGCGGGGCCCTTGCCATTTGCCGCCGTTCCAAACGCCGATGTTAAAGCCGTTCTGGTTGCCCTGAGGGCCGTTGTTGAACTGACCATTGTTAGGGAAGTTACCCTGCTGGTTCGGGCGGCGAAATTGGCTTGGGTTGTTTTGTTGTCCGCCCTGTCCGCCGTTGTTGTTATTTTGGCCGGGGATGAATTGCTGAAAGCCCTCGGGCATGTTGTCGTTCGACTGATCGCCCGATTGATTGCGCGAGCGAGAGCGGCGGCCGCCCGACTGGTTCGAGCCGTTGTTGACATCGTCGTCCTCGTTCGATTGATTTCGATTCGAGGCGTTCGACTTGGACTGAACCTTGACGCCGCCGATGCTGAAACCCTGCGCGGCAGCATGTTCGATGCTCGCATCGCTGGCCAACAGCGCAATCACCAAGGCACAGAACGGACGGAAGTGATTTGTCATGGCAATTCCCTTGCGAGAAAAGAGATTGGGAAGCCTCGTGGCAAAGAATGCGGCCCACTGACCGCGTGACAGTTGAATCGTTCAACAGATACGAGCGAGTGCCATCTGTCAAGGAGCGACGTCCGCCAACCTGACGCGAGTGGGTGACCTTCGAGCGGGGAGCCCCGCCCGCACGGATCGTGCCCGCTCATCACGCCGGTTCGGGCCGGGCGGATGTTAAGAAGTGGAGCACCGGTGTCGTGGCCAGCGTCGTCGCCAGGGCCATGATCACCATCATCGCAAACAGCGTTTCCGAAATCACGCCGAGCTCCAGCCCGATGTTGAGCACGATCAACTCCATCAGCCCGCGGGTGTTCATGAGGATGCCGAGCGAGGCGGAGAGCCGCCAGTCGAGGCCGGTGCAGCGGGCGGCGATCAGCGTGCCGCCGAACTTGCCGAGCGTGGCCACCAAAATGATCACCGCGGTGAAGATCCAGGCCTCAGTCCCGGAGACCAGGCCGATCCTGGTCCGCATGCCGGTATAAGCGAAGAACGCCGGTAGCAGCAGAATTTTGACGATGTCTTCGAGCTTGTGGCGGAAGTCGAGCGCCACGTCGCTGTCGTGCGGGATGATTGCGCCCAGGATGAACGCGCCGAAAATCGCGTGGATGCCGATCCATTCGGCCGCCAGCGCCGAGAGCAACAAGGCCACGAGCACCCATACGGCCATGCGCCGCGTCGGCTGTTTTTCGGCGTGGTGGCCAAGGAAGCGATTCGCCAGCGGCCGGATCACGCCCAGCATGAAGGCGATGAACACCAGCGCGAAGATGACCGTCTGCACCGCGCCGCCCAGCTTGGCCTGCGCGACGCCGACCACAAATGCCAAGAGGCACCAGGCCGTGACGTCATCGGCCGCGGCGCAGCTCAAGGCTACGACGCCGAGCTCGGTGTTTTCAATCCGCCGGTCCGTGAGGATCCGCGCTAAGACCGGAAACGCCGTGATTGACATGGCGACACCCATAAACTGCGCAAAGCTGGTGAAGGGGACGCCCGGCGGCGCGAGATGGGGGTAGATCCACAACGCGAGCACCGCGCCCAATAGGAAGGGCGCGATGATGCTGGCATGCGAGATGGCCACGGTGGCATGGGCCCGCGATTTGAGCAGTCCGGCGTTGAAATCGAGTCCGACCAGGAACATGTAGAGGATCACGCCGATCTGCGCGATGATGCCGAGGAACGGTCCGACCTCTTCGGGCAGCACGAAGTTCATCGCCGTGGGCGAACTCCACCCCAACAGCGACGGGCCGAGCATGATGCCGGCCAGGATTTCGCCGATCACCCGCGGCTGGCCGAAGTGAACGCAGAGCTTGCCCATCCAGCGGCCGAGCAGCAAGATCGCGACCAGGGCACCGAGAACGTGCAGCAAGATGTCCGGCTTGGCGGCGATCGCGGTCGCGGAGGCGGCCTCATCCGTCGCGGCAACCGGCGTGAGTTTTTCACCATAGTGGCTCACCACGAGAAACAGGGCGATGGCCACGGCCAGCATCAATGTGTAACCGACCGTCAGCCGCCAGGTGGAGGGAGCATGGCGAGTCGCAGGGAGGGTGGAAGCATTGGAGTTCATGTATGCCGTTCTGGCGAAAAACGGCGGGAATTGTCAAGGTCAGCGGCGCCGCTGCGGCAATCCGGCCGTATTATGTGATGGTTTATGTTTTGGCGGCCATTGCAGAATCGCTCCAAGCAAGTTGAAAATGCCCGCCAGACGACCACGCTATCTTTTTTGAGTTCTGACGATGCAGAAGAAAGACTTTCGTTGGCGATGGATTCAGGATGTGCTGGCGGCGGCCGTGGCGGTCGTCACCGTCATTGCGCTGACAAATCGATGTCAGGCGGCGGAGCCGCTAGTGGCCTACGTCGGCACGTTCAGTTCTCCCTTGCACGACGTGCTGCCGACGCAAGTGGATCGGCCACCGGGGAATGGGCGGGGGATTCACCTGTTTGCCGTCGACCTCGAGACCGGTGCGCTCACACCGCTCGGCGTATTCGAGATGGGAACCAGCCCCAGCTCGCTGGCCGTGAATGCAGTGGGGACGCGGCTGTATTCGTCGAACGAGACGGATTCCGTGGGCGAGAATAAAGAGGGCACGGTGAGCGCGTTTTCGATCGACCGGAAGAATGGCAAGTTGGAACTACTCAACACCGTGTCGGCGGGCGGCGCGGGACCGACCCATGTCAGCGTGCATCCGAACGGGCGATTTCTATTGGTGGCGAATTATTTTGGCGGCTCGGTGGCCGTGCTGCCGGTTCTGGCGGACGGTCGGTTGGGCCAGGCGACGGACGTGAAACAGGATGCGGGAGAGCTGGGGCCGACGCGAGCGACCAGCGCGCCTCCCGGCAGCTTTGCCGTGAGCGGGCACGATCGGACACACGCGCACATGATTCAGGCGGAACGGGCGGGGCGGTTCGTACTGCACGTCGATCTGGGCTTGGACAAGCTCTTCGTTTGGAAATTCGACGGCGAGAAGGGAACGCTGAAGCCGGGCGATCCGCCGTCGGTGTCGCTGCCCCCTGGCGATGGACCGCGACACTTCGCGTTTCATCCGAACGGCCGCTCGGTGTACTCAATTCAGGAAGAAGGCTCAACGATTGTTCGATTCGACTTCGACGCGGCGACTGGGAAATTGACCGAGCGGCAGATGATCTCGACGCTGCCGCCAGGATTCGCGGGCAGCAATTTTTGCTCGGAGATCTTGGTGTCGTCCGATGGCCGATTCGTCTATGCCGGGAATCGATTGCACGACAGCATCGCGATCTTCGCGGTAGATTCCGACGGCACGCTGAAGTACCAAGGAGAAGAGTGGACGCACGGCGACTACCCGCGGAGCTTCAACTTCGACCCGACGGGGAAGTTTCTCTACTGCTGCAACCAGCGGAGCGACAACGTGGCGGCGTTTCGCGCGGATGCGAAGACGGGCGGACTGAAATTCATCGATTACACGGCGGTGGGAAATCCGTCGTGCGTCGTGTTTGTCGACCTGGCGACTGCACCCTCCGGCAGAGATCAGTGATTCGGCGCCGACGGGGCGACTACCACCGCCATTCGACTCGGCCCACCGCGCCGTCGAAGGCGATCGTGTCCGAGACGTTTACGTAATTGTCGGCCTGAACGGCGTCGACCCAGACCGGCGTGCTGACGATGTTGAACCAGTAAGAGGCCATGTAGCCGACCGCCAGCCGTAAGTGGTTTTGTGGTCCGGTCCACATGATGCCAAGCTCGTATTCGAGCATCGGCACGATGCGGTCGTCGCTCCACGTGCTTTGGGCCAGGAGCTGATCGGTCGTGTCGTTGAACATGGTGTAGTTCGAATCGAACGTGCCGGCGAGCGCCGCCACGAGTCCCTTGCCATACGCACTGAATCGCGAGGCGCCGAGCAATCGCTCGGCCTGGAAGCCAGCGATGGGGCCGCCGCCGGTGAAGTCGATCGTGGTGTTGGTGTCGATGTCGCCGCCCAGGCCGCCGCCAAAGATGCCGCTGGCGGTGAAATCCTGGTTCAACTCGCCCCAACGACCGCCGACAAACACGCTGACCTCGCCGGTCCGCGTGCACGCGACGTAGTAGCGATAAGCGATGTCGGCCAATTGGAAATCGATATCGTAGGTGGCCGTCATCGGGCCGGCCGACGCGGTGAGGAACGCGCCCGGATGATGCACGAGCGAACCCACGGCGCCGCCACCTCCCGGAATACTCGGCGCGAAGAGGCTGCTATCGGTGCTCGATTCAAACCAGGTGTATTGACCGAAGACCGCGTCCTTCGGGCCGAGGCGAACCTGGGCGCCGAGGCGAATGCCGAGGTCCCATTCCGGATCGACGACGCCGATCTGGCCAAATGGAACGGTGCCCGCGCCGCCGATGCCGTTCTGCTGCTGCGCGTAGGCCATGTCGACTCCGGTCGGATGGATCCAGAGTGCTTCGCCCCAGACCGCGAACCGCATCGGTTGCGGCGGCGGCGGACAGGCAATGACAGGTTGCAGTACCATCGGCTGGGGACAGGGCTGCGGACACGGTTGTGGGCAAGGGCAGCCTTGCGGTCCACAGGGCATCGGGCCATCGAGGTAAATCGCGCCGTCGCTCCCCGGCATCGCGCCCATCGGTGCGCCGCCCATCGTGGGATCGTAGGCAACCATGCCTTGCGGTCCCATCATCGGCGGCATCGCCTGTTGCATCTGCATCGGCTGCATCTGCACGGGCTGCATTTGCTGCATCGGCATCCCTTCCTGCATGACGACCGGACCGCCGGGGGCTTGGACGTACTGCGCCGGCTGGACCATCGACTCACCGCTGCTTAGGAAGGCGGACTCGTAAGTGCCGGTCGCAGCTGCATTGGGAGCCTCCACCAGGCTGCGGAGCAGCGCGGCGGTGCGCGGCGTCGGCGCGCCGTCGAAGTTCGAGTCTTCTAAGATCGAGCTCGATTCCTGTCCCGGCAGTTCAAGCTGCGACGCCAGCAGCGTGCGTCCCGTGTCGTGGCGGACTTTCACCGCGTAGCCGACGTACGGTTCGAGGTCGATCCCCGGTACGGCTTCGACGTATCGCTGCACGTTGCCCGCCTGGTCGGCGAGCGCGTATTTCGGCGCCATGTCCGATTCGTCGGGATTGCGGATCAACCGCGCCAGCGGCATGCGCCGCGCGGCCGACGGGCGGCTCACGGCCCAGCCCTGATTCTGCGGCGCAAAAGAATTCTGTGCATAGGCGTCGCTGCCGACCAGCGCCAAAGTCACGAGACTGGCGGCGGCAAGCGAAACACGAGCGCGCGTCGAGTGGTCACACCGATGCGTGAGCGACATAAATCACCCTTCGAGGCGTTAGACAAGTGTCGCCGCGGCCGGGCCGGGCGAATCTGCGAAACCGCCGGCGTGTTTTTCACCGCCGCAGCCGCAAAACGTTCAGGCAGACGAGAAATAGACAGATGAGCGGCCGAGTTTTTAGCAGACTCCACTCGTCGGCAACAAGCCCAGTTGGTCGGGGAAAGCAGAGTGGGTAAGGTAGTATTTGAGCAGGCGTTCGACTTGCGCCTACTCACCTACTCACCTACTCACGCCTCCACATGTGGCCCAATTCGCAAGACACGCAGGCACTGCTGGAAGATGCTCGGGGCGGCGACGCCGCCGCCGTCGATCGCCTGCTGGCGCGGCATCGCGCCGCGGTGCGGAAGATGGTTCAACTGCGGATGGACCCGATGCTGGCGCGCCGCGTGGACGCTAGCGACATCGCCCAGGATGTCCTCGTCGAAGCCCATCGGCGGCTCAAGCAGTATCTCAAGAATCCGCAGCTGCCGTTCCATCTGTGGCTGCGGCAAATGGCCAAGGACCGGCTGATCGACGCCCATCGCCGTCATCGGGTGGCGGCCCGCCGCAGCCTCGATCGCGAGCAGCCGCTCAACGTCCGCCTGCCGCGCGACGAGTCGACGCGGAACATCGCGGCTTCGATTTGCGACGACCAGCTCACGCCGGCCGCGGCCGCGACTTGGCGCGAATTGAAGCGGCGTTTCGAAGACGCCTGCCGGGCGCTCGACCCGCAGGACCAGGAAATCGTCGTGATGCGGCACTTCGAGCAGCTCTCGAACTCGGAAGTCGCCGCCGCGCTCGATCTCACGCCGCAAGCTGCCAGCATGCGCTATCTGCGGGCGATGCGGCGACTCCGCGAACTCCTGGCCGATGAGGCAAGCGAACCGTGACCAACGTCACTTCCGCCGACGATCGCGATAGCCGTCTGGCGGCACTGTTGGACGAATTGACGGAAGCCGCTCGCGGCGGCATGGCCCCGCGCTTGGAAGAAGTCGCCGCGCGGCACCCGGACTTGGCGGAGGAGCTCTGCGGATTGTGGGGCACCGTGCTGGTTGCAGGCGCCATGGGAAGCGCCACCAACGACTTTGCCGAGTCGCCGGACGATCCGCGACAAGCGCCGTCGCCAGACGATCTGCCGGATTACGAATTGCAGGAAGAGCTCGGCCGCGGCGGCATGGGCATCGTGTACCGCGCCTGGCAACCGAGCCTGCGGCGAAACGTCGCCGTGAAGTTGATCCTGCGGGGTACGCTCGCCTCGACCGACGAGCAAGCGCGGTTCCAGGCCGAGGCCGCGGCGGCGGGTCGGCTGCAACATCCCCACATCGTGCCGATCTACGAAGTCGCCAGCCACAACGGCCAATGCTACTTCAGCATGCAGCTCGTCGAGGGAACGACGCTCGCGGAACGGCTCGCCGAAGGGCCGCTTCCCGCACCCGAAGCGGCGCGGCTGATGGTCACCGTTGCCCGGGCGATTCACTACGCGCATGCCCAAGGGGTCATTCACCGCGATCTCAAGCCGGCGAACATCTTGCTCGACGTAGCGGGCGAGCCGCACATCACGGACTTCGGCCTTGCTAAGCAGCTGGATGCCGGCGCGAGCCTGACGCGGACCGGCGCGGTCCTCGGCACGCCAGCATACATGGCGCCCGAACTGGCCAGCGGCGACCGCGGCGCGATCTCTCCGGCCAGCGACGTCTATAGCTTGGGGACCATCCTTTACGCGCTGCTCACAGGTCGGCCGCCGTTTCAAGGCCCTTCGCCGGTCGACACGGTGCTGATGGTCCTGGAACAGGATCCGCTGCCGCCGCGGCTCTTGAATCGCAAGCTCGATCGCGATCTGGAGATGATCGTGCTCAAGTGCCTGCAGAAGCCGCCGGAGCTGCGCTACGTATCGGCGGCCGCGCTGGCGGACGATCTCGAAGCGTATCTCCACGACGAGCCGATCTCGGCGCGGAGCGGGCAGTTTTCACAGGTCGTGGCCCGCGTCTTCCGCGAGACGCACCACGCCACGGTCTTGGAGAATTGGGGCCTGCTGTGGATGTGGCACGCGGCGGTGATCCTCGTGATGTGCGTGGTCACGAATCGGCTGCATGCGATGCGCGGCGAGTGGCCCCAGTGCGCGCGGCCTTGGCCCTACCTGTTGTTATGGGGAGGCGGGCTGGCGCTTTGGGCGCCGATTTTCTGGAAGCTGCGGCACCGCATCGGGCCGGTGACGGCCGTCGAACGTCAGATCGCCCACATCTGGGGCGGCAGCGTGGCCGCGGTCGTGCTCTTGTTTGTCGTCGAATGGCTGCTGAGATTGCCCGTACTCACGCTCTCGCCGGTGCTGGGCCTGATCGGCGGCGCCGTGTTCGTGGCCAAAGCAGGTATTCTCTCGGGCTTGTTCTACCTTCAGGCCGCGGCAATGTTTGCGACCGCGCTCGTGATGGCAGAGTTGCAACGCCGCGGCATCGACTATGGCGTGACGCTCTACGGCGTCGTCTCGGCGCTGGCCTTCTTTTTGCCGGGCTGGAAATACTATCGCCAGAGCCGCGCTACTTCGCGCAAACCTTTCGATTGACTCTCAAGCGTCTTAGCGCTTGCCGGGCTGCGGCATGCCGGGATAGAAGCGGCTGTAATAGCCAAACGCCGTCTGGTGCCCCGTGGGATATTGGGATTCCGAGCCGGCGGGATTGCCGAATGCACTTTGCGCCGAAATGGCCTGCACCCGCTGCGAGATTTCATTGCTCTGCCGCTGGAACTGCTGATTGGTCGCTAGCTGTTGGAACTGCGGACGCACGAGCGTTTGGTAGTTGAAATCGCCGCTGCCGTCGAGATCTTCACGGAACAAGTTCAAGTAGGGGCTCACCGTGGGCGACGAGCTAACCGAGGAGAAAGGCTTCGCAGTGCGACTCGGCGACAACGTCGGAAGACGAGCTCCCGACGGTGATGGGCTTTGCCGTACGGCAGAAGACTGACCGAAGTAGCCCACTTGCGCGCGGGCATTCTGCAGCGAGATCTGATTCAAACTCGAACTGGTGAAGCCTTGACCGACATCGTCGCGGTAAATGCCGCGCATTTCGTTGTCGGCGATGCCTCCGCTGCTGGCCCGCGGCTTGGTGCCGGTGACGAAGTTCGACGACTGTGCATGAACGGCAACGGCGCTCGAAAGCATCAATGCCGTAACGAGAACAAAACGGAATGGGGACATGGTGCAAGAGCCCTCAGAGAAGGCGCGTCCAACACGTGCCTCTGGTAAAGTTTATCGCCATTTTCGGGCCTGGACAACAAATTTACCGCCCGCGTAACGCGGCGCTCGGCAATTTTGCCGCGGAATGAGGGCCATCCGTGGGGAGGGGCCGCAAAGCTCGGGAAAGACGCAGTTGGACATTCACAGCCCGGCAACTCGTACATTCCATACATCTCGCCTAGCCAAACACGCTTGCCGGGTTCGCGGCGGCAGGGATATAGTAGACGCCTGTCTAGTCAACGAGGAAGCAAAGCGCGGAGGGTAGTCGACATGGACGTTGCGGCCTTGTTGAAACGGATCCAGTCCCGATCGGACTACGCCGGGCAGCTTGTACACGTCGAGGCACTTCCCGAACGGGTCGGCCGCTTCGCCGAACCGGGGACGCCCCTGCCCGAAAGGCTCCAGCGTCTGCTCGCCGCGAAGGGAATCGAACAGCTTTACTCGCACCAGGTGGCGGCGCTCGAAGCGGCCCGCGCAGGTCACGATGTGGTCGTCGTCACCGGTACCGCCAGCGGCAAGACGCTCTGTTACAACTTGCCGAACATCGAAGCGGCGCTCGCCGACTCGAATGCCCGCGGACTGTACTTGTTTCCCACCAAGGCTCTCGCGCAAGACCAGCTCAAGGGTTTGCTGGAGCTAGTGGGGGACGACGCGGAGCTCGCGGCTGCCATACGCCCGGGTGTCTACGACGGCGACACACCCACGGCCCAGCGGCGACGCATCCGCAGCGAAGCGAATCTCGTGCTCTCGAACCCCGACATGCTGCATGCGGCCGTGCTGCCTTATCATCCGAAGTGGGCGGCGTTCTTCGCCGACCTGCGATACATCGTTGTGGACGAGGTGCATACGTATCGAGGAATTCTCGGGGCGCACGTATCGGCGGTGTTGCGGCGGCTGGAGCGGATTTGCGCGCACTACGGGTCGCGGCCCGTGTATCTCGCGGCCAGTGCCACAATTGCCAACCCGGGCGAGTTGGCGGGGCGATTGGTGGGCCGCGAAATGACAGTGATCGACGACGACGGCTCGCCCCGCGGCCGCAAGTATTTCGTCCTTTGGAATCCGTCCCCCTTGGGCCGCGATTCGCTCGCGCGGCGCAGCGCGAGCGACGATGCGGTCACCTGGCTCGTCGAGTCGGTGCTGGCGGGGGGCCAGTCGCTGGCCTTCACGCGCACACGACAGGCGGCCGAGCTGATCCATCGCTACACCCGCGAACAATTGGCGGCGGCCCATTCGCCGCTTGCTGACTCGATCCGTGCCTACCGCGGCGGCTACTTGCCCAACGAACGGCGCGAAATCGAGCAGGATCTTTTCAGCGGCAAGTTGCGCGGCGTCGCGGCCACCAACGCGCTGGAGCTGGGCATCGACGTCGGCACGCTCGACGTGGCCCTGTTGGTGAACTACCCCGGCACGATCGCCAGCAGCTGGCAGCAGGCCGGGCGGAGCGGACGGCGACACGAAGAGAGCCTGGCCGTGCTGTTGGCAGGCAACGATCCCGTGGATCAGTACCTGCTGCGGCATCCGCAATATTTCTTCGCACGCACGCCGGAACATGCCGTGGTCGATCCGGACAATCCGTACGTGCTCGCCAAGCATCTGCCGGCGGCCGCGTTCGAGCTGCCGCTCTCCAGCGAGGGCGACCTCGACCGCTTTGGTCGGCTCGCGGCGCCGATCGCGGGCGCGCTGGAGCACGAGCAGCAGCTGGTGGCAGTGAAGGGGAGTTACTATTTCGGCGGCGGCCAGAATCCGGCCGTCGGCGTGAGCCTAAGGCACATGAGCGACAACACCTTCAGCATCGTGGAAGTCGCCGCCGCCCAGCGAGCCGGGGCTTCCCCGCCCCCGATCGCATCGCACAACGTCATCGCCAACGTCGACGCGATCAGCGCACCCGAGCTGGTCTATCCGCAGGCCGTCTATCTGCACAACAGCGAAACCTACCTGGTCCGCGAGCTCGATCTCCTAGGGAAGGTCGCCTACGTCGAGCGCCGCGAGACCGACTACTACACGCAGGCGGTGCTCGAGAGCAATGTGCGGATCACGGGCGAACGCTCAGCGCTGGATTCGGTGCCGCAAGCGACGCTCGGCTACGGCGACGTCGACGTCGCCTGGCAGACCGTGGCGTTCAAGAAGATCAAGTTCGCCACGCGCGAGAACATCGGGCTCGGGCCGGTCGACATTCCGGCGCAGAACCTGCAGACGACGGCCGCGTGGCTGGCGCCGGACGATGCAATGCACGTGGCGCTGAAGGCCGAAGGCTTGCGGGCGAGCGAGGGCGTCTGCGGCATTCGCAACCTGGCGGTCGTCGCGCTGCCGTTGGTGGCGATGTGCGATAGCCGCGACCTGGGTGGCGTCGTCGACAGCAAGAACCTCGGCCGCACGACGATGATCCTCTACGACCGCTATCCCGGCGGACTGGGCTACAGCGAACGGGGCTTCCAGCACATGCCGCGGCTGCTGTCGATCTGCCTGGAAATGGTCCGCGACTGCCCCTGCGACGACGGCTGCCCAAGCTGCGTCGGCCTGCCAAATCTGCGGCCGGCAATCCACAGTGATCCCGACCTCGACCGCGGCTACCCGATGCCAAACAAGCAGGCGACGGTGCGGCTTTTGGAATTGCTGTGCGATCAAACTGCGTCAGACCAAGATGTAGCGTTTGTCAGCGCGGTGCTATAATTTGAGGTAACAGTTTGCATCAGAGCGAGAGGCTCTGGGGCGCGACGATACGCAGGTTAGAAAATGACGATGGTTGTGCTCGACAAATTGGTAGAGCGGCGGCTAATCGCTCAGCGAAGAGCTTGGGGCGTTGACCAACATGACGAAGTCTGGGAGGGCGTCTACGTGATGTCGCCGTCAGCGGACAATGAGCATCAGTCATTGGTCATGGGAATAACAAGTGCCTTCCATTCATTCGTCTCCAAAAGCAATTTGGGGCAAGTGCTGCCAGGCGCCAACATTAGCGATCGCGAATCAGGTTGGAAAAAGAATTTTCGTACCCCGGACGTCGTTGTCGTCTTGCGCGGAAGCGAGGCGAAAGACTGCAAAACATTCTGGACTGGCCCCGTTGACTTCTTGGTTGAGGTGGTGAGCCGCGGCGATCGCAGTAAGCGCAAATTGCCGTTCTATTCTAAGATCGGCGTCCGCGAACTTTTGATCGTCGACCGCCAGCCGTGGCGGCTCACGCTGTATCGCCACGACGGTGAACAACTCGTTTCCGTGGGGACGAGCGCGATCGGCGCCATGGCCGCGATCCAAAGCGACGTGCTGCCTTTCTCATTCGAATTGATCGCCGGCGCAGAACGGCCGCAAATTCGAATTACCGGTATCCCCGACGGCGAGCGCTGGCTGGCGTAGGTGCCAGACTAGCCCTGCAATTGACTCCGGCACGTGAATTAGCTCTCGTAAGGGCATGTTCACGGAGGAAGAAAAGGCGTTTCTCGCCCGCATCACTCGCACGATGCAGATCATCGTTGGGGCAATGGCGGCCGGTGTCGTGTCGTTCTTCGTCGCCGTCCTCTTCATCACGGCGAACAAGGCGCAGCAGCCGCCGGAAATGCCCATGCTTTCGTATATGGCGATCGCCATCGCACCGGCGGCGATTCTGGTGGCGCTGCTCTATCCCGGCTTCGTGCGACGCAGAGAGCGAAAGGCGATCGTATCGGGCACGACTGCATCAAATGCAGTTTCCCCAAGTGGAACTCCGTTGACATACGTGGAACAGCAACTGATGCCACTGGTGGGCGGCTATCAAACGGCGCTCATCATTCGCAGCGCGATTCTTGAGGGCGCCGCATTCTTCGCGCTCGTCACGTACATGATCGAAGGCCAGACCTCGAGCCTCATCGCCGCCGGTATGTTGCTGCTATTCATCCTCGCGGGAATGCCGACGCGCGGGCGCGTTGAAGAAGCAGTGGGGCACGAACGGCGGGCGATCGAAGAGCTGCGGCAGATGGGAGCGGTCGATGCTCGATGAGGCCCTCCGACAACGGCTCGAAACGCTCAACCGCGGCGTGCTGCCGGAACCTTGCCCGGCCGCGCACCCAACTGCGGCTACTTCTACAAAAATCGAGGCGGCGCCGGCCGCGCAACAGCAGCTGCCCGCCGGCAAACCGATTCCAGGCATCGTGCGGATGGGAGAAGTGATCACGACGCCCGCTGGCGAGCATCTGCGAATCGCCCTGCCGATCGACTCGCTCTGGCCCAACGGCACGCAGCTCGTGACCGGCCGTCAGACGCAATTGCGGCATTTGCTTCAAGAAGCCAGCCAGGCGGTCGAGCCGACCGTCTTGATGGACGCCGAGTTCGCGGCCTTGGTGGCCGCCATGCCGGAGCGAATGCTGCTGTTGGACCTGGAGACCTGCGGGCTCGGCGGCGCAGCGCTGTTTCTCGCCGGGATTCTGCGATCGGTCGACGGAGTTCCGACGGTCGAACTGCTGCTGGCGCGGAACTACGCGGAAGAACAGGCGGTGCTCGAAACACTTTGGCAAATTGTCGCCGGCCAGGAAGTGTTGGTCACGTTCAATGGCAAGGCGTTCGATTGGCCGATGGTGCTCGATCGCAGTGCCCGCTACCGGCTCGCCGCCGCTCGCGGCCCGCAAAAACTCCTCCACGTCGACATGCTCCATCACGCCCGCCGGCGCTGGCGTCGACAGCTTCCCGACTGCCGCCTGCAAACGCTCGAACAGGTCGTCTGCCGGCGGACTCGCACCGGCGACATCCCCGGGCATCGCATTCCCGCGGCCTACGCCGACTTCGTCCGGACCGGCTTCGAGCGCGACATGGAAGCGATTCTGTACCACAACGCGATGGACCTCGTCACGCTGTTGGATCTCACGCTGCGGCTGGCAGGATAAGCAGGTCACGGCCGGCGTCCCACTTTCCCCGCCAAAATGACCAGTTCCCGGCCAAAAACTCGTGAATTTCTCGTAAATCCGCGAATTTCCGGCCTTTTGCCGTATCTCTATACCGGCGAAGCATTTAGATCGGGTCGCAAGTAGCCAATTGGAGGGCTACGACCCCCAATCGCGTTTGTGGTTCCCGGTGTGTCTTCTATGATTTGGAAAGGGAAACGGCGTTTTTCCCGACGATTCGTTACGTTGGACGGTCGCCCCACGGCGGCCATCTTCCCGATCCCGTCACCCTTGCTCGCTGTGAGTTGTCCATGGGTGCCACCCTTTCTCCCATCGCACCGCCCAGAGCCATCCCGGTGCCGCAGCGCAAGTTGCGAGCGCACCTGGAAAGCCTGCTCGTGGCCGAAGGGTTAATGAGCGAGGTGCTGACGCTGGAGATCGCCGGGGGCATGGCGGCGGTGTTCTCGACACGTTCTCCCCAAAAGACGACGCCAAACGAAGACGTGGCGGCGGTGCTGCCCTGCAGCCCCAAGCACGGTGTTTTGGCCGTCGCCGATGGGCTCGGCGGCCACGCGGGCGGCGAACGGGCCTCCAAGCTCTCGGTCGAGACGATCGAAGAAGCCATCCATGATGCCTTGTTGATTTCGCCCGATCCAGACAACGAGCCGCTGCGGCCGGCGATCCTCGACGGCATCGAGGCGGCGAATTCGGCTGTGCGGGCGATGGGGAATGGAGCGGCGACGACCCTCTCGCTCGTGGAGATCCAGGGCCGAATGGTGCGGGCCTACCAGGTCGGCGATTCGGCGATCCTGCTCGCCGGCCAGCGCGGTAAGCTCAAGTACCAGACCAGCGCCCATTCGCCGATCGGCTACGCCGTCAAAGGCGGTTTCCTGGCCGAGGAAGAAGCGATCCACCACGAAGAGCGGCACATGATTTCGAACGTGATCGGTTCGGAACAGATGCACGTCGAGATGGGCCCCACGATCGAAATGGCGGCTCGCGACACGCTGGTGCTGGCTAGTGATGGGCTCCTCGACAATCTGCTGCCGGTCGAAATCGTTGACTTGGTCCGCACCGGCCCACTCGACCGCGCGGTCGGCCAACTGGCCGCCGTCGCCCAGGAGCGGATGAACGCCCACGCCGAAGCCGACGGCACCACGCCGTCAAAGCCGGACGATCTGACGATCATCGCCTTTCGGCCCATGTGACCGGCATTCTCCTCAGTACTTCACAGCGATCCCCACCGAAAGCGCGTCCAGCGCTGCCGTGCTCGCGACCTGCGAGCCTGGCACGGCACCGGCGGGCGTTTGGATCGGGCCGCTGACGCTGTTTTCGAAGCCGTGAATGTACGCCGCCGAGAATTCGGTCCAGCAGCTGAGCGGAATCGTCGCGCCGCAATACAGAAAGTGTTGCAAGATGCCGGGCGAGGCGACGTTGAAGCCAGAATCGAAATCGCTGATCGGATTCTGGTTGTATGAATAGCCAAGTCGCAGGTGGAGCCATTCACTGGCCTGATACTGCGCGCCGCAGGAAACCGCGAAGATGCTGCTCCAACCCAGACCCATCAACGAGCCGTCCGGGGCGAAGCCAGTTTGCCGAAAACCGTCCGCATTCGCAAAGTCGAACAGCCGCACATCCGTCGCCAAGATCCAATCGTCGAGGCCCGAGTAGGCCGTGCCGAGCGAGACCACCGTCGGATAAGTGAACGCGACCTTGACGGTGTGTGATTGGCCTTGTTCGTCGACAGTGTAAAAGCGAATGTCCTCGAACCACTGCGGAGTCTTAACGGCGGCACCGAAGTGCCAGCCTCCGTCGGCGATGTAATAAACCCCGCATTGAAACCCACCGCCCCAGAAAGACCGGCTGCCGCGGCCTTCGGGATAACTTGGGACACCGTCGCCGTTCGCATCATCTGGCGGCGCGAACAGCACGGGATCAACGCCCACCTTGGCGAGCGAAATCGTCGGCGCGATGCCGACTGACAGGCGGTTCGTCGGCGCGTAGGAAAGCGTCGGGGCGATCTGCAGAATCTCAACGTCGGACGTGATGTGCCCGAGGCCGAATCCGTCGGGCGGCTGCGGCATGAGAATTGGGTTGCTGTAGCTTGACGGATAATTGACGCGAAAGCCGCCGATGCCGAACACGCCCAGGCCGTAGGTCCAACAGGAATTGTCGATCTTTTCGGCGAACGCGAGATATGGAATCGCGGCCGTGCCACTTTGGCTGGCATCGGCGCCTGCGAGCGGAGTGGGCGGCACTTGGGGACCAAACGATCCGGCATCCAAGCGCGATGACAGCGTCGACTGGGGAAAGACCAATCCGAATCCCAGCGAAACCTCCGAAGATGCGAGCCCGCTGATACTGGCCGGATTCCACATCAGCGCTCCGGCCGCATCGATCGGGCACGCGGTCGCGGCGCCTGCCATGGACTGGTTCACTGGCCCGACGCCGCTGGCAGCCAGCCCCTGCGCAGCGCACAGTCGCGGCAGAACCAGGAGCCCGACAATCAGCGCGGATGTGCGAAATGTGTGCATCCTGCCGTCGGCGAGGTTTCCGATGAGTCCCTGCTATCGTTGCCATCACCGAGCCGCGTAATGGCAATCTATTCCGATTAGGTGGTTTTAATCGACGCTCGCTTTTCAGAACGATGAACAATTGGCCAAAGATTCCTCAAGGTTTCATGGCGAATCTCGGACAACGCTGCCGATGCGTCGACGCCAACGGGCGTGACAGGCGAATCTAGCGACGCGATAAATCGCCAGACGGATCGCGCTCGTCGCCATGCCGCAGCCGCAAGGCCAACGCGAAGCCGTAGAGCACCGACCCGATCAGCGTCAGCAGGAATAGCAGGATGGAAAGCTGGAAGTGGAAGAACAAGTCTTTCTTGGCGGCGGACATGATTTCCATCTGCAAGAAGCCCACGTTGACCCGCAGTGCCGTCAAAAGCATGGCGAAGTTCAGGAGAAACGCGACAATAGCCCCGATTACGAGCCCCCCCTTGCGATCTCGCAGAGTCGCCCACCCGCTAAATAGAACGGTGGGGTAAACCGCCGCAACCAGGAACAGCAATTCCCACCGCGCGCGGACCGAGGCTTCGATGAGGCCGGTCTGCATGAGCACCAGGCCGGTGGTCCCCCACAGCAATAATACGATGGAAAGGATGATCGAGTAGCCGGCGGCCGTGATCCGCACGGCATCGGAATTGCGCAAATACCAGTACACGGCCTTCTCGATCGGACCCACCGGCCGCGATTGAATTGGCGCGCCGCCCAAATAGCGGCGCAGCTCTTCCGTCAATTCCCGCGCCGATTGATATCTTCGCCCCGGCTCCTTCTCCAGGCACTTGAGCACAATCGTTTCCAAGTCCCGGGGAATATGAGCGCTGAATTTTCTGGGGCTGGGCGCCGGGTCGTTGATAACCTGGTAGACCAACATGCGGGCATTGCCGCGAAACGGCAATTCACTGGTCAAGAGCTGAAAGAAGATCACGCCCAGGGAGTAAACGTCGCTGCGGCAGTCGGCCAAATGGGCCTCGCCGGCGGCCTGCTCCGGGGACATGTAGGCCGGAGTGCCGAGAATTTGCCCATCCATCGTGACTGTCACTTCGCCCAAGTCGCGCCGCGCGAGGCCGAAATCCATCAAGTGTGGCTGGCCGTCGCCGTCGATCATGATGTTGGCCGGCTTGAGATCGCGATGGACGACCCCTTGTTCGTGGGCGTGGTGGAGCGCCTCCGCGATCGTGGCACACAACTCGACCGCCTCGCGCGTGGTGAGCTGCTGCCCCGTGAGCCAGTCGCCCAGCGTAACTCCGCGGACGAAATCGCTGACGATGTAGATCGAGTCGCCGTCCCTCCCAACCTCGTGGACGCTGACGATGTTCGCATGATGCAGCTGCGCCGCGGCGCGGGCCTCGCGAAAGAACTTCTCCTGGTCTTCGGGCGAAATTCCGCGCTGGCGGGGCACTTTCACCGCCACGGTGCGGTCCAGCTGCCGGTCGCGGGCCTTCCACACGCTGCCAAACCCACCGACCCCCACCCGTTCGATCAACTCGAACCGCCCGATCGACGACAGCGGCGTCGCCGAGCGCGTCGCCTGCTCCTGATCCACAAGGCTGAAGTGGCTGCCGCAGGAGGTGCAGATGATATCGGTCAACGTCGTGTCGACCGCGACCTCGATCGGCTCTCGACAGCCGGGGCAGCGGACTTCCAGGCGGCCGGAACCGGTCTCTGCCTGCATGTCGTCCGACGTTTCCTCTGCGTCGCTTGGCGGCTGCCCGGCCCGCTCGCGGGCGAGCTTGACGAAGCGCTGCTTCCGCGAGTCGGCCGTCGATTCGCCGGGCCGGTGGAGCGTCACGTTCGATTCGTCAGAACTGTTCGGAGGTTGCATCATCGAATTGATTTGCGCATCTTATCGGCAACTCATCCAGCGCGAAGACCGTCCCATCACTTCTCGAATTCGTTTCTTGGCGCGGTGAATCAAGCCACGGACCGCCCCTTCCGTTCGATCCGTGTCGCGTGCAATTCGCTTGACGGACATTCCGTCAAAAAAGCGCGATTGGATCACGTCCCGCTGTTCCGTTGGCAATGTGGCCAAGGCCACTTTTAGAGCCTGCGCCGCTTCATCCCCGGCGACAGCGCTGCTGGGATAATCTTCATCGAGCGCGACGAGCTCGATCAATTCGGCAACAGTACTCATCTTTCCGGCGTCGGCTGGCGTGATGCGATGCATGTCGCCGCCGCGCTTCTTGCGGCGCAGCCGCTTCACCGCGTCGGCGAGCCGATGGTCCGCAATCGCCTGCAGCCACGCACGCAGTGTACCGCCAGCCGGATCGTACTTGTCGAAGTCGCGGAACGCTTGCGTCAGCGAGTCTTGCAGCACGTCGTCGGCACTCAGGTGTCGACGCAGCGTCGCGGGGATATTGGCCGCGATATGCCGCTCGAGGCGCGAGAAATGCGCCAACAGCAGTTGTTCAATCGCGGTCGCGTCGCCTTGGATCGCCCGATCGATCAGCTCACGTTCGACTTCGGGCTTGGCCATCGTTCGAAACTCCGCTGCCTGAAAGCGCTTTGCGCATCATATCCCCCAAATTGTAGGCGGTTTGCGAACAATCTCGCAAGCTGCGTACTTTGTGCCGAAGTTGACGGCGACGGAAATGCGACAGCACGCCGAGGCGAATTTTTTGCTTTTTCGCGCGCGCCCCGCCGCGAAATATCGCTAGGTACTTAGGGTTGAAATCGAAGCCCTGAGAATCGAAAGGAGATTGCTATGAGATCTACCCTCTTAATCATCGCCGTTTGGTCGTTCCCCGCGTTCGCCTACTGCCAGGCCAACGATCCGATCTACCGGTTTCCGGAGCCGGCCCATTCACCGGTGCCGCTCTTTGCGTCGGATTACTGCTTCACCCAGGATCACCCGTCGACGGCAGCGGAAGGTTTGCTCCGTGGCCTGGCCGCTTGGACTCATTCCCAAGGCAACTACCTGGTGAACCGCCAGCAAGCCGCGATCCTGTACGAGTATGTCCGCCACTTGGAGATACTCAACAAACACAGTCGCGCCGAATGGAACGACTGGAAGCGCGCCCGCCGCGAGAAAAAGGTCCAAGCGAAACGCGAAAAGAATCTGGCGTCTCGCGCGGTCCGACTGCAAACGGCGTACGAGCTAAACGTCGATGAGCTGGACCGTTCCACGGGCACGATCTTCTGGCCCCAGGCGCTGCAGGCTCCGCAGTATGCTCAGCAGCGCGAGCGGCTCGACGAGTTGTATCGCCGGCAAGCGGGCTACGACAACCCGACGCCGAGCGACGCACGAGCGATCGTGGCCGAATGCGACCGGTTGATCCGCCAGTCGAACCATGACCGCACGAAAATTGCCGCCAGCGACCACAGCGCCGCCCAGCGATTCTTGCGAGGTCTGAAGTACGAGCCTCTGTTCCGTTTGCAGGTGAACTAACGCCGCCTGCCTCTGTGCCCCGTGGCCTGACACCACTGCCTCAATTGGTTTGGCCACGGGGCCTCTTCGATTTCACACGTCGGTCGTCCTCGTCGCGTGCGCAACAAAAAAGGCCGTGGCGGCGTTTGGCCGGCCACGACCCTTTTTAAGTCAAACCTCCGGTTGATGGCGACGATGAGGAGTCGCTCGAAGAAAGGCGAGGTCGGGCTGTGCTGCGCACAGTCATGTGTTCGACCCTAGCCAATCGAAATTATGGTCCTCCCGACGGTATTCAACCGGAAAGTTTGATTTGGTTCGCGTCGTGTGGAATCGGATCGGTTGGTCCGCTGCGCACCTGCGACGCGTAATTGTATCGGCCGCTTTCGCCGAGGCGCTTCAACGAATCGCGCCGCGGGGAGTGAGACGATACAACATAATCGTAGTTCGCGGAAGCAGCGTTGGGAAATTATTTTTGCACGATCTGACAGCGAGCAAACGCTGTGCCGCAAACTGTGCCGGCGCGGGTAGCAAACACCGTGCCAGCGGCCGCTTCGGCTGCCAAACGCTCTTGCGGCTGCTCGTCGATTGCAGTAAAAGTTCCGCCCTCGTCGCTCGTACTCATCGATTTTCTCTGCGAGGTTGCGGAACATGGCAGCTTCAATTCCGTTCGGCTCACGGCGGTGTGGTCAACGACTGCTCGCATGCACGGCCCGCTGGACATTGCTGATCGCGTTGGTCGGTGTCGGCAATTGGAGCGGCACCGCTGCGGGCCAGGGAAGCGCGACACCTTCGGGCAGGCCCACGATGCGGCCGCTCGACCCGGAGCATCCCGAGACTTACCGCGAGGTACTGATCTTTGGCCTGCGAGCCAAGCTCCCCTCCGAGCTGGAGTTCGTCGACTCGGTCGTCGTTGCCGTGGAGGAAGGCAAGCTCCCATCTCGACTGGTGGATCAAACCTATTTCTGGGCTCGCGCCCGCTCGGGCAGCAACGCGCTTGGCCGCTCGAATCGCCCGATCATCTATTTCATTCCGGCCCTCGAAGCACGGGTGAAAAAGCTGCATCTCAACGTGGAACTCGCCGGTGGATTGCCGTAGCAGAGCGGGGCTCGTTGGTTCTCCACCCGGTAGTCAGCGGCAGCCCAATCGGTTAAGATTGTCCCCTTGGGGCGCGAGCGCCGAGTTTTCTCCCCCTACCCAGTGGTTGGATCATGGCCCGGAAAGTAGTCAGTCGCAAAGAAAAACGAGCGGAAGTCGAAGCGGCGGAAAAGGCCGGCAAAAAGACGACGGCTACCAAGACCAAGAAGGAACCGGGCGCCAAGGCGGCCCCCAAGCGCAAGAGCAGGGCCAAGGCGACCAAGGACATCCGCCTGAAGGCCTTCTGGGGCGTGTTCAATCAAACGCTCAAGCGGATCGCGCTATTCGAATACAGCGAGCGCAAGAAGGCGGATAAGATGGCCGCCGAGCTCACCGCCAACGGCAAGTCGCCCCACTTCGTCCAGCTGGTAAAAGACGTCGTGCAAGAGTAGCGGCCCACAAGAATAGCGGCCCACATAGCCCGGCCATCCTGGCCGGTGCTGAGGCCGCGCTTTGTATTTCTTCGCCGATCGGCCCGGTTCGACCCAGGATGGGTCGGCTATTTGCGCTGTCAGCCGCCGAGCACCGCGGTGAGCTTCTCCTTCGTCGCCGGGTCGTCGAACTCCAACTTGCCGAAGCCGCGATGGGCGCCGGCCGCGACTGCCGCAGGCTGGCGATTCTTCAGCACCGAGACACTTTCCGCGAAATGATTCGTGCCCTGTGGCGACTTGTATGATGAAACGCGCAAGGCTGACGCGGTTCGGGTGCTCCGATGACGGATTGGGATGACCTGGTGTGCCGAGAGGGACCGGCCGTTTGGCGGACGGCCTATCGGCTCATCGGGAATCAGGCTGACGCCGACGAGTGCTTTCAGGAGACGTTTCTCGCGGCACTGGAGCTGTCGCAGCGTCAGCCAGTTCGCAATTGGCCCGCGTTGCTGCAACGGCTCGCTACGACTCGCGCGGTCGACCGCATACGCAGCCGGATGCGGCGCAGACGGAGCGAAGAAGTCGCCGACGTCGCCTCCGCTGTAGGAAGCGAACCTGACCCGGCCGAGCAGATTGAAAGCAAAGAGTTGGTCGAAGCGCTGCGTTGGGCGGTGGCTCAATTGCCCGCCCGGCAGGCCGAGGCCTTCTGCCTTCATGAATTTGCCGACTGGAGCTTCGAGCAGGTTGCCGAGCAGCTGGGCACCACAGTCAACGCCGCGACGGTGCTGCTCCATCGCGCCCGACAGAAGCTACAAGAGCTGTTGAAGATGCAAAACTGTCTTTCGGCCGCACTCGACGAGCAGCGGCCAATTAGGGAATAGCGCCATGACCGGCACGCATCGCAACGAAGAATCCGAGGAGCTCTTGAATCGAGCTGTGGCCACAACTAGGCAACTGCCGCTGCCGACCGGGCCCTCGCCAGCCATCATGTCGCGAACTTTGGTGGCCTTGCGTGAGGCCGCGAGCCAGCCAGATATCACCTTTTTGCAAAGGATATATCACATGCCATGGACAACCAAAATAGCGGCGGCGTTGGCCACGGCAGCCAGTTTGTTGGTTGTATACGTGGGCCTATCGAACTTAACGGGCAGCGCACCGGCGTTTGCCGACGTCGTGGAAGTATTGAACAGCGTGCGTAGCGCCACCTGGAAAACCACGACGGAGATCAAAGAGCTTCAAGAGGGATCAGTCTCATTGCTGGGCGGTGGAGTCACCACCACCAGAAGCTACGCCGCCGCGAGCGAGGAGAAGAGGCCTCAAAATGAGACCGGCGCAATGCGTGGCGCCGCGGAACGTGTGTCCACAGATGAGAACAGAGGCCCTCAAAACGAAACCGTCACTTTTGCCGGAGTTGGAATGTTCCTGGCACCTGCCCACGAACGAATGGAGTCTACCGGTCAGGGTGTGAAATCGATTCAAATCGTGGACGGTGAGAAGGACCAAGCACTCACCCTGATTCCGGCCACGAAAATGGCCATCGTTATCCAGCTTAAAAACCTGCCACCAGGGCGCGAGAGTCCTTTCGGCAAGACTTTCCAAGGCTTGCGAGAGCTTGTTGTAGACGCCCAAAGTGGCAAAACGGGTAAGGCGGAGCGGCTTGGCGTCGAAACGATCGACGGCCGCCCTGCTGAGGGATTTCGAATTCAACTGGGCTCCACCGAAGTGAAGATCTGGGCCGATCCCAAAACTTTGCTGCCCGTCCGCGTCGAACAGACTACGACCTCCGGGCCGAAAGTCCGCCACGTGATGTCCGATTTTAAAGTCGACGTGGAACTCAACAAGGAATTGTTCAGCCTTGAATTGCCCAAAGGCTATACGCTCCAACAAACGGCACAGATCGACCTCGCGAAGGACCCGATCCACTATCTGGCGGAGACGCTGCGGCTCACGGCCGAAGTCAATGACGGTGTCTTTCCGCCCACGTTGCGCGGTGACGACGGCATCGACGGAATTCTGATGCGATCGCCAGAAAAGTTGGCGAAAGCCATGGGCTCAGGCGCCGAGACTCCACAGCAATCAAGAGATACGGGAATCAAACTTTCTATGAATCTCGGCGCTACGTTCGGCTTCTTAGGTGTACTCTCGGCTGAACAAAACGACTGGCACTACGCGGGCAAGGACGTCAAACTGAACGCGCCAAACCGGCCGATCTTCTGGCTCAGGCGCCACAAAGCGAGCGAGACCTACCAGGTGCTGTACGCCGATTTGAGCGTCAAAGAGGTTTCGCGGGAAAATGTGCCGAAGGCGCCGGCTCCGAATCCGCAGCCCGGGCCATGAGGCAATTGGCTATCCCAGCACCGCCGCGAGCTTCTCTCTCGTCGCCGGGTCGTCGAACTCCAACTTGCCGAAGCCGCGATGGGCTCCGGCCGCGACTGCCGCGTCCTGGTGATCGGCGTAGTTGGTGACGAGCATCACCGGCACATGGGCGACTTCGGCCGCCCGTTTGATCTCCCGCAGGATCTCGATGCCGTCCGAGTAGTCGGCGTCCAGCTTGCGGTTGATCAGCACCAGGTCGAAGTGGCCGGCGCGCAGCTCGGAGAGCGTATCGGAGAGGCCGTGCGTCTGCACGATCTCGACATCGAAGTGGTTGGTGAGGTAACGTCGGATCGCGGCGTGGTCCGGCCCGCATTGCCCCACGTCGAGCACGCGCTTCACGACTTTGATTCCTTGTCGGCTGCTTTTTTGTCGTCCTTCTTGACGTCCTGCTTGCCGGCGGCCGCATCCTGCGAGGTATCTTTCTTCGGCGGCGCCTTGGGCTCGGCGCCTTCCTGGATCGCGAATAGGTGGGTGCGGTTGGCGATGTAGAGTACGTTGTCGGCGACGACGGGCGTGCTGTAGACGCTGTTGCCCATGTTGATTTCACCCAGCGCCGGCATATCGTCTTCCATGGCCACCTTTGGATCGGCTGAGTGACGGAAGATCGCGACGTCGCCATCTTCATCGCCGACATAGACTTTGCCGTCGACGATCAGCGGCGAGCCCCAGGCCGCGGCCAGCATGTCGTACACCCAGTTCACCTTGCCGGTCTTGGCGTTGAGGCAGTGGAACAACCCGCTGAAGTCCGCGATGTACAAGATGTCGTCCTTGATCGCCACGGTGCCCACAGTGCGGTGCATCGTTTCTTCAAAGTCGATCTCACCATCGCCGTTCGTGTCCTGGCTGGCGTAGTGCCAGATGACGGCCGAATTCGGATTCGGCCGCGCGAAGTCGCCCTCTTCCTTCACCACGGCCTGCAACCGCTTCGGCGGAATCGGCGTCGACGGGTCCTTCGAGTTGAAAGCCAGTTCCGGCGACACGTCGCCCCGCTTGGTCGGGTCGATGCAATACAAATGTCCGATGCCTTCGCCGTGCTCCGGATCCTCGCCGACCGCCACATACACCAGGCCGTCGTAAATTACCGGCGTGGCGATGATGTGGTTCCGCGTGGCCTTGCCGCTCACGGTGTAGAACGCATCCTTCGGGTTGGCGTCGAACTTCCAAAGCAACTTGGCATTGCCTTTGCCATCGCCCTCGGGAACGAAGCTGTAGACCCAGCCGTCCCCGCCGGCGAATAGAACTTGCGGCACTCCGCCCAGAACTCCATAAGTCGGCGACGACCACTGGCCGTGCAAAATGTTCAGCCCCGGCGAGCGGTCGGTCCAGAGCACCTTCTTCGTGTCCTTATCCATTACGAAAAAACTCGGAGCATCCGGCGCGGGGATATAGTTGTGCTCGACGTCGACGCCGTTCGAAGTGTTGACGAACAACAACTTGCCGGCGTCCGTCACCGAGCAGCTGCACATGTTGTGCTGCGAGATGCCCATCTCCTTCATCATGTCGAAGACCCAGATGACGTCGGCCTCGTCGTCGGTCGTGAACTGCTCGTCTTTATACGGCCCGTCATTTTCGCCGTCGTGGAAGCCCTCCGTGTCGAGGCAGCGGACCTCGCCGCGATTGGTGACAAACCACAGCTTGTGGTCCTCGACCAGCGGCGCGGAGCAGACGCCCTGTTGCGGCCAATCGTGGACGCGCCCCGTCGGCAGCTTCTCGCTCGAATGCTGCCAGAGGAACCGACCGTCCTTGATGTCGAACGCCAACAGGCACCCCAAGTCGACGCTCGCCGGATAGCGGCTCAGCCAGCCGCCGTAGTTGTTAGTGCCGACAAAGACCTTGCCGTCGGCAACCACCGGATTGCCGTAGCTCTGCGAGCCGAGCTTGGCGACCCATTTGATATTCTTCGAGCCGGTCGGGTCCCAATCGCCCGTGCGGAGATTGAATTTGCCGACCTTCCATTCGCTCGGGATGTTGTGGCCGACCGCGACGTTATTGCGGCTGGACGAAATTCCCCATTGATTCACTTCGTGGGTGACCTTGTCATTCGTGTCGACGGCGTCGCCTGCAACCGCCGCCATACCAACAACACAGCATCCGCCCGTCACGATCAGCTTCAATAGCCAAAACTTCATCGCTTACACCTTCAGTTCAATCGCACAATTGTCTCACGCCAACGCGCGAATGCGCACAGGGGAGCAGTTGTGTTGAAAATCGTTTCGAATTGTCTTGTTCTTCGCGCCTTAGCGCCTTTGCGTGAGATAAATTAGTTGTTCGGCGTCACGATCACGTTGTCCACGAAGATTTCCGCCTCGGGACAATTGCCGTAGAGGCCCGGTGTGCCGTGCAGATTGGGCGACTGATCGACCATCTCGACGGTCCAGTCCTGCGGCTCGGCATCGCCGCGCTTCCAGATCTTGCCCATCACCTTGGCTTCCTTTTCGCCCGGCTCGACGCGCAGCTTCATCGTGTACCAGGTATCCGGCACCGGGTCGAAGTCGACGCTGGTGTGCTTGCGATAGTCGCTCGTCGTCCAGGAGTCGAGCCGCAGCTTCTTGCTCAGCCCGCGGATCGTGAGCTGGTAGCGGCCGTCGATCAGCCCGATGTCGGAAATCTTTCCGCTCGCTTCGTCCTTCTTCAGAAGCACGTCACCCTGGATCGTGTAGTTCGACAGGTCGATCGGCCCCATCCAAACGAAGCTCCGCGTGCCGAGCTTGTTGTTGGGATCTTTCGGCGTGGGGAGGACGGTCTTCTTGGCGATGTACTTCTCGCCGCCGCTCTCGCGCGGCTCGAAGCGGACCCGGCCGCCGATCCAGGTGAGCGGCACGTCGCCGTCGTTGAAGTCGAATTTCCAGGGGAGCGGCGGCGTGATCCGCACCCGGGCCGTGCCCGTCAAGTCGCCGAGCTTGCAGGTGACCAAGGCGGTGGCCTGCTTTGCGTCCTTGGGGGCGATGTACGTGCCGTCGGAGGTGATGCTCCCCGGGCCGTCGACTGCATATTTAAGTGCGTCCGGCGCAAGCTTAGCCTTGATTTCACGTCCGCGGGAATCGAACAGCTTTACGTGATACGACTGCTCCCCGCCGGGCTTGAGCAGCGCGTCGTAGGGAATTACTTGGAGCTGGGCGGGGCCGGCCTTGCCGTCCGGCGTCGACTCCTTGGGCTCCGGCGGCAGCGGATCGGCCGACGGCTTCACCGACGGATCGGCGATGCAATACAGCGCGCGTGAGGTCGGCAGGAACAAGCGGCCATGCGACACCGCGAGCGAGCCATCGCTCTGGTCGTTCGGGAGCCGCAGCTGCTGGATGACTTTGACGCCGGTTTTCGTCGGCTTGAGGACGTACCAGCGGCCTTCCATCGTGCACAGGTACAGCTTGCCGTCGGCCACCAGTGGCGTGCTCCGCATGCTGGTACCCAGCGCCTTGCGAGCGATGAACTCGCCCGTCTTGGCGTTATAGATGTAGAGCTTTGCCCGGTCGTCGACAAAGTAGACGCGATCGTCAAGGATCACTGGCGAGGACTTGCCCGCCATCACTTGCAGCTCTTGCCACAGCTCGGTCCCCGTCAGGTCGCCTGATTTCTTGCCGTCGAGCGCGACGACAGCACCCATCGAACTGCCAACGCGGTTCTCTTCGCTGTGACTGATATATACAGTGCCGTCCGGCGCCACCAGCGGCGAGACATTCATGCCGGAACCGGACATTGGATAATGCCAAAGCGGTTTGCCGGTCCGCGGCTGCAACGCCCACACTTCGCCGTCGCCCGAGGCAAACACCAGCGCCGCCTGGCCGTCGATCATCGTCACGGTTGGCGTGCTGTAAGTCGTATCGAAAGGACTGATGCCCGTGCCGTTGAGCCAGCGGAGCTCGCCGGTCTTCTTGTCGAAGGACATGAAGCGATGCGCCGGGCGCGCCAGCCCGCCCCACTTCGGTGCATCGCCCCAGCCGACCACTACGGCGCTGATCAGCACCGTGTCTTCGAACACCACCGGCACATTCGTCCGGCCGCCGTAGGTCGAGATCAGCCCGAACTCTTCATGCAGGCTGCGCTCCCATTTGACTTTGCCGGTCTTGCCGTCGAGGCAACAGAAGTAACCGCTCACGCCCTGGATGTAGACGTCGCCGGTTTCGGGATCGACGACCGGGCAGGACCAGCCAATCCGCTCGTCCGGCACGTCGGTCAGATACATGTTGAAGCTGTGTTCCCAGATCGTCTTGCCCGTTGCGGCGTCGACGCAGACGACTTTCTCCGACTCTTCCTCCGTGGCCGGCTTATCTCGGACGATCGTGTAGAGGCGGTCCTGAAACACGACCGGCGACGAACGGCCGCCGAGGTCCTCGCGAATCCAGAGCAGATTGCTCCCCTGGCCGCCGTCCGGATCCCAGCTTTCCGGGAGCCCTTTTTCCGTGGAGACGCGATCCTGCCGCGGACCACGCCAATTTGGCCAATCCATCGGGTCCGGACCGGCCGCGGCGACGAAACTCACCAGCGACTCGACGAGCAAAACGGACGCAAAACCAAGGGAAACGACGCGAAATCGACCGTTCATGGACCCATCACCTGTCGAAAAACGGAAAAACCACCTGGCGAGAGGCTGAGCATCAGGAAGGCGACTGGAGAGTCGACCCAGCCGATACAAATTACGAGTTCGAGCCGTTTTGGTTCGATTTTCCTGGGGGATGATTCTGCGGCACTGCCAGCACCCGACCTCGCTGCATCGACTCCAGCCTCTCCCGCCCGACTCCTCAACGTTGCCAACTAGATAAACTCTAACGCCAGGATATCAGACTTCGTGGCCACTCACCACGTCCGGAGGGACTCACAACCGGTACGACCGGAAGCCCTTCGCCACGTGGCGCGCACTGCAAAGTCACCTTAAAAGTTGCGGCAGGCCCCACACCAAAAAATTCTTCCGATCCCTTCGAGGCGCGGTCGATACGAGGGATGTCGCAGTGAGAGCACCCGCGTGCTTTCGCGCGACGGAGAGTCTGAACGTCGGCGCATCGGCCCGGACAAAATTCGAGCCATGGATTGGCTTGACTGATGCGACGACGTCCTACCTTGGAACCCCCCCAGCACGTCCCGCCTGATTCCGACTCCCGGCACTTTAAAAGTGCCCCTTACGCCGGTCGGAGACTCGGCTCGGAGTAGAAAGCATCCGTCTACACGATCGAACTGCGCGTTCGGCGTGGGGCGGCATCGCGCGTTGCCGGAAGTCGGCACAGATTCGCTGTGGGGAATTCCACAAATAGGAGACGATGTTCGATGAAGTGGAACTTTTTGGGAGCGCTCATGATGAGCATCGCCCTGGCGAGCCCAAGTTTTGCGACTTGCTGCTTGCTGGACAAGATGCTCGGGGGCGGCTGCGGATGCTGCGAAGAGGCAAGCTGCAGCTGTTGTGAAAAATCGTGCTGCTGCGAGGAAGCGTCCTGCGGTTGTGAAGACAGCTGCTGCTCCTCGTGCGGCTGCGGCGGCGGTGGCTGCTGCGTGCTCGATCGGCTGAGCGGCTTGTTCAGCTGTCATCACGGCTGCGGCTGCTGCGAAGCCAGCTGCGGTTGTGAAGAAGCTTCTTGCTGTGCCGAAGCCTCGTGCGGCTGCGAAGATAGCTGCTGCTCGAGCTGCGGTTGCAAGAAGGGCTGCTGCCTGTTGGACGGCCTGTGCGGCATGTTCAAGTGTCATCACGGCTGCGGCTGCTGCGAAGCCAGCTGCGGTTGTGAAGCTTCTTGCGGTTGCGAAGCCTCGTGCGGCTGCGAAGATAGCTGCTGCTCGAGCTGCGGCTGCAAGAAGGGCTGCTGCCTGCTCGGTGGCCTGTGCGGCCTGTTCGGTCACAATCACGGCTGCGGCTGCTGCGAAGCCAGCTGCTGCTGCGAGCCCAGCTGCGGCTGTGCCTCGTCGAGCTGTGGTTGCGAAGGTGGTGGCGACAGCGCCGCTCCTGCCGAAGAAGCTGCTCCTGAGGAGAACGCTTCGGCTCGCATGATCCCGCCGTTGCCGATGGCTGATCCGAATGCCTCGATCAGCCGCGAGCGCGACGTCGTCCGCACCAGCTTCACCCGCTAAGCGGCGAGTGAGCACGGTCGACTAGATCGATAGCAACAGCCTGCCTCGGACCACAAGTCCGAGGCAGGCTTTTTTTGTGCCCGCACTCGTTCCATTTTCTGCCGCAGATGTCGCAGATGGCCGCAGATAACGCTCGGCGAAATCTGCATTCACCTAGGCTCCCAAATCTGCGAACATCTGCGCAATCTGCGGCAACAAAATACCAAGGCCTCTGGCAAACATGTCCGGCAAAGGAATAGTCCTGGCCACGCTCCTACTGACCGCGATCTGCGGCGAGTCGTTCGCCCAGGGCACTTCTGCGCCGGTTGCTGCTCAAACGCCGACCGCCACCTCGCCCGACAAGATCGCCGCGGCTGTCGCCCAACTGATCGCCGACGCGATCCCCCGCGAATACGAACGCAAGAAAGACTGGGGCCGCCAAAAGGAAATCACCACCGGCCTCCACAGCTACGGCAACTTCTTCAAATTCGACATGCACCGCACCAAGACGGCGGTCAACCACGGCGTCTGGAAACACTATCGCGCCACACTCGTTGATCCGCAGCACAATTTACAGGTGCGGATCGACAACCTCCGCAGTGTGGCCGCCGGCCGTATTGCGTTCACGCTATTTGTGACGACGAAACTTCACGGCTGGGGACGGGCCAAAGTCTACGACCGAGGCGTCCACGTCATCGCGCTGGAAGCGGAGACCGACGCCAAGGTCAGCCTCTGGCTGGACTGCGAAATCGCCCTCGAAGCCGCGCCCGCGTCGTTCCTCAGCGGCATTGCGGTCCGGCCGCAGATCACTTCCGCCCGCATGAATCTCGATGAATTCCGCCTGACTCGGATCAGCGACGTCAGCGGTCCCGTGGTCCGCGAGCTGGGCGACGGGATCAAGCACCTGATCGAAGACGAGCTCAACGGCCCGAAACTCGCCGCCAAGCTGAACCATTCGATCGAGAAGCGCCGCGACCGCCTGGTATTCACGCCCGATATGTTGCTGGGCGCGACACCCAACAAGTGAAACCAACGCAAGCTGCGTCAGCCACATAGCCCGGCCATCCTGGCCGGAACAGGGTTTGGCCATCCCGGCCGGGAAATGACTCCGCCATCTCGGCTGGCGTCACGAAGCCATCGTCCCCTTGATGGCGATGAACTGTTCCTGCGGCAAGATCATGTTGCGAATCCGTAGGCCAAACTTGTCGCCGACCTTCACCACTTCGCCCATCGCAATCGGCTGATCGCAGACCACCAGGTCGAGCATCTCTTCGCACGATTTGTCGAACTTAATGATCGCACCGGGCACCAGCTCGCGGATCTCTTGCACCGTGTGCTTCTGCGAGGCCAGATTCACCGCCACCGGCACCTGTACCTTCAAAAAGCTACGGCAATATTTCGGCAGCCGCGCCAGATCGTCCCATTCCTCTTCGGCCTGCTCCAAGGGGGGCGGTACTGGCTTCGCTGGAGCCGCCGCTGCCGCCGCCTGTTGGGGCAACAGCTCGGCATGCTTGCCAACCGGCCACAACACACTCCAGCGCCCTTCGTTGGCTTCCTGCTGAATTGTAATCGAAACATGCGTCGCACCCGCAGAGAGCTCCGCGCGGCCGAGCGCCGCCGCCACGCTCTCGAGCGGCACGATGTGATACTCGTCGGCCACGTGCGACGCCGGCAGAAGCAGCATGCTCAGCTCTTGCGCGAGGGTGCTCAGCCGGCTCTTGCCTGTCGCGTCCGGCGCCACATACCAAGGCGGCAACATCCCCGACGCTTCCGGCAACACCGCCACCGCCGCCGAATCGCCGCAGCGGAACACCACGGCGAGGCCCCCGCCGTCGAATCCGTCGGGGGGCGACTCTGGATCGTAGGCCGCCGGATCGTGGACCGTCGCCCCGGCAAATTCACCGTCAAACGCTCGGGCCATCGCGCCCAGGATCTCGTCCGCCGAAGCCCGGCAGGCCAGCACGAGATCTTCGGCGATGTCCGGTGTAAACGCGGCCATGGATTTTGCGCGCAGCGACAGGATGTGGGGAAAAGCAGGACCATCCGCGCACCCTCGCAGCCGATGCGCGGACAGTCACAGCATTTATCGGCCGCCGCGGTCGTCAAACTTGCCGCAGTCTCCCTCAATCCCGCCGCCGCCGCCCGAACCTGGGACCGAGTTGCTCGATCTCGTATAATTGCCTGACGATTTCGCATGCTGGCACTGCTGGCCCCACGGCCGAACAAACTCCATGTCGACCGCCACCCTCACTCCCGCCCCCGCCTTCGAGCTGCAACCCTACAAGTCGCTCTCGAACGACGAGCTCGCCGCGCGGATCCAAAAGGTCCGCGACGAAATGGGCCCGCGGCTGTTGATCCTCGGCCACCATTACCAGCAGGACGAGGTGATCGCGCTCGCCGACCTCTCGGGCGACAGCTACCGCCTCAGCCAGCTCGCGGCCGAGAACCGCGACTGCCGCTACATCGCCTTTTGCGGTGTCCACTTCATGGCTGAAACGGCCGACATCCTCGCCAACCGCCCGGAGAAGCTCGCGGAGCGCGGCGGCCAGCGCGTGCCGGTGATCCTGCCCGATCTCGCGGCCGGCTGCTCGATGGCCGACATGGCCGCCATCAACCAGATCGAAGACGCCTGGGACCAACTCGGCGAGGTAATCGACACCGCCGACCTCACGCCGGTCACCTACATCAACTCCGCCGCCAGCCTCAAGTCCTTCGTCGGCCGAAACGGCGGCATCGTCTGCACCTCGTCGAACGCCCAGGCCGCGATCGAGTGGGCCTTCGCCAGAACCAGTCGCGTGATGTTCTTCCCCGACCAGCACCTCGGCCGCAACACGGCCCTCGGCATGGGCATCGCGCTCGACCAGATGCCGGTCTGGGATCCCTACGCCGACGCCCTCGGCGGCAGCACGGAAGACGAGCTCCAGCGCAGCAAAGTAATCCTCTGGAAGGGCCACTGCAGCGTCCACCAGATGTTCCGCCCCGAGCACGTCCGCCTGTTCCGCGAGAAGCACCCCGGCATCAAGATCCTCGTCCACCCCGAGTGCCCGCGCGAAGTGTTTGAAATGGCCGACGAATACGGCTCGACGGGCAAGATCATCAAAACGGTCGAGTCCGCGCCGCCGGGCACCAAGTGGGCCATCGGCACCGAACTGCACCTGGTGAACCGGCTCAAGCAGCAGCACCCCGAACAGGAAATTCACTTCCTCTCGCCGGTCGTCTGCATGTGCGCGACGATGTACCGCATCGACCTCGCCCACCTCTGCTGGAGCCTGGAAAACCTCGCCGCTCTCACCCCCGTCAACGTCATCGAAGTCGACGAAGAAACCGCCAAATGGTCACTCATCGCACTCGAGCGGATGCTCGAAGTGAAGTAGCGAGACGCTTTTCGTCGGCGAGTTCTCAAAACAACAGCAGCGTCGCACAGGGCCATGCCGCGCGACGCTGCTTCGCTTTCCAACGCGGTCGTCGCCCGCGCTAAAAGCCGATCGACAGTGACACGCCGCCAGGATAGTTGCAGTGGCCGTGATGGCAGCCGCCGCCGTAGCCGTCATAACCTCCGTAGTACACCGGCGCGCCGTAGTAGATCGGCGGGTAATAACTCGCACGGTACACGCCCGGATAATATCCGCCGTAACCGCCGTAATACGCTCCGTAGTAGCCGCCATACCCGCCGTACCCGCGCCGGCAGCCGTGCGCCTCGGCCGAATCGGTCGCCACAAAACCCGCGACGCCCAGCGCCGCCACGAAACTGATCGCCAACAACACGCGACGAAACATCGGTCTCTCCTCGGACGCCTCGAATGCGTCCTCTCACCTCGGGGGGAACTGACGGCGATCGGCCCGACACCCGGAACCGAATTGCCGTCGAAGATGAAGTTGCAGCCCCCGTGCCGCGCCGCAGCGCAGTCGCCCTAACCGTCGCCGCAAGAGCCATTTACAACGACGCGCGAAATCTTGCAGGCACCGCCCACACCGCGAAAAGCGCCTACAAAGCGACGACGCCCTGTATCAAAGGCGAACCATTCACAAGTACCCAGTGCCCAGTACTCAGTACTGCCTTTCCCACTCCCTGCCCCCTGCCCCCTGCCCCCTGCTCCCCTCTACTCCCACGCCTGCTTGATCTCCACCAGTTTCTCCCGCTCCGGCAGCTCCTTGTAGTGCGGGTCGAGCGGGTAGCACCCCGAGATCAGCCCGTTCCGCGGCGCCGTCGTGCAATCGCTGAACGTCCGACAAATCCGCTTGCGGCTCAGCGGCTTCCCCGCGAGCGTATCCGCCGGCAGCTCCGGATACGAAAGCACCATCCGCCCCAGCCCGACGAAATCGACCCAACCCTCGCGGACCACGGCCTGCCCCACGTTCGGCAAATACTCCTGCAGATACGAATACCCCGTCCCCACGAGCGGCAGCGACGGCACGCTCCGCTTCACGTCGCGCACCGCCTGAATCTGCCGGCACACGCCCACGAGCGGATCCTCCGGCGGTAGGTACCCATCGGTCGGCGGAAAGATCGCCGGCCGCTGCATGTGCGGATTGTAGTACGGGCTCCCGCACGTGAGATTCACCATCGCCACGCCATGCTGCATCAACATGCGGACGAGTTGCAGCGGTTCCGCCAAATCCATTTGCAGCGGATCGTCCGCCGACACGCCGAACCCAAACTGGTACGGCAACAGATTCTCAAAATCCATCGGCCGCCCCAGCTGCCGGCCGCTCGCAAATGGCACCGAGTCGAACACGCTCAGCCGCACGCCGACGATTAACTGCGGCAATTCCTCCCGAATCCGATCGATGATCGTGAGCATCAGCCGCGCCCGCCCGGCCAGGTCGCCGCCAAACTTCCCCGGCCGCGTCCGCGCGCTCAAAAACTCGTGCAGCAAATACCCGTGGCAGGCCTTCACGTCGACAAATGCAAAACCCACCTCCGCCGCCAGGTGAGCCGCCCGCACATAGTCGTCCGCAAGCACCTCCAGCTCGGCATCCGTGAACACCATCCGGTCGTCGCCGGGCGCGAGATGATACTTCTCGGCCAACAGCGGATGATGGTACGCAATCCGCGGCTCGAACTTCTTGTGATCGTTCGGCTTGCAGAACCGCCCGCTATGCGTCAGCTGCAGTCCCACCAAGAGCCCATCGAGCGTTCCGAACGACTCCCGATGCGCCGCCCGCAAGCCGTCGAGTAGCGCCGCGAGCCCCGCGCGATTGCTCTCCACTGCCAATGTCTGATTCGGATTCGCCCGCCCGTCCGGCCGCACGGCCGCCGCCTCGCCGCCCCAGATCAGCTTCGCCCCGCTGAGCCCGAAATTCCGCCACCGCCGCAACGTGTGCTCACTCGGCGAACCGTCCGTGTTCGCGTCCCAGCCCTCCATCGCATGAATGCACCAGCGGTTCGCCACCTCAAACCCGGCAACCGAAATCGGCGCCGCCAGCGGCGACCCGGCTTCGCGGGAGAGCACCCGCTCATCCACCGGCAGCTCCAGCCCCAACTCCGCAAGCCGCGCGCGCAGCGCCCCCACGTCCCGCATCTGGGCCACCTTGGGATAACTCACCGCCTCAGCCATAGCGCCAACTTTCTCGCAGATTCATCAACGGGTGCCGCCGCCAAACTCTACATTCTAAACCCCCGCCGAATCTTCCACTAACCCACGATTCCAGCCACCCAACGGACTGGTCGCTTCAGCGACCAATAACACCCGCCACACTTCAATCGTCCACACCCGCTATACTACCCCCACCACCCCAGGCGAGCTCGCTTCAGCGAGCGTGTAGCTCCACCCTCAACCCTCCACCCTCAACCCTCCACCCTCAACCCTCCACCCTCAACCCTCCACCCTCAACCCTCCACCCTCCACCCTCCACCCTCCACTCCACACTTATGCACATCCCCTCGCACTGGACCCGCGGCACCGCCACCATTCGCCTGCCCGATGGCCGCGAGTTCCCGCTCACCGTCTGGGGCTGGGCCAACGACAAAGCCGCCGCCCAACGAATTGCCGCCGAGCGCCTGCAGCGTGTCCAGGATCGGTTCCGCTCTGGCGACTGGCCCGATTGGTACGCCTACGGGTCGCGCCCGCTCCGCGAGGAAATCCTGCAAACCTTCCACGCCGACGGCGCCGCCGAACCCGTCGCCATCGTGACCCGCAACGGCTACGGCACCCAAGTCCTCAACACATCCTCCCTGCTCTTTCTCGACATCGACCGGCCGCTGCCCACCTTGCGACAGCGCCTCCCGCGTTGGCTCGGCGGCAAACCCGCCCCCACCGGCGAAGAAATCCTCTTCAGGCTCCGCCGCGCGCTCGAAGCGCACGCGCCCACGACATTCCGCATCTACCAAACCGCCTGGGGCTGGCGCGTTGCCGCGGTCGACCGTGAATTCAATCCCACCAGCGACTCGACCCAATCGCTCATGCGCGCGACCGACACCGATCCGTACTACATGCGCCTCTGTCAGGTGCAGCAAAGCTTTCGCGCCCGATTGACCCCCAAACCGTGGCGCTGCCACGTCGCCCCGCCAACGTCCCAATATCCCCGCACGGACGAACAGGCCCAGCGCCAATTCGCCGCCTGGCTACGTGACTACGAGCAAAAAACAACCGGCCACGCCACCTGCCGCTACCTCGAAACGGTCGGCACGAGCAAACCGAATTCAACCCTCGCGTCACTCCTGGAACTCCACGACACCGTCACCCGCAGCCACGAACCACTCCCGCTGGCCTAGGCGAGCTCGCTTCAGCGAGCGGGCGACTCAGCATCTGACACCCGCCACCTTCCGCACCTGCCGCCTCGAGTACGTGAAGCAAGCCCGCAACCCGCTCACGACCTCCCAGTCCCACCGTCTGCAACAACTCGACTACCGCCTGCAACTCGTGGCCGAAGGCCAAGCCTCCGCCGCGACAATCCGCAACGAAGCCCTCGATACCCTCGACGCCTTCAATTGGTCCCTGCCCTAATGCGGCGAGCTCGCTTCAGCGAGCGGGCGTCCTGCCCCAAGACTTCGCCACGCTCGGATCACTCTTCGTCGCCAACCCCAACCACGCCCTGCGCTCGCCGCCATAGGCCGTTCGCACCATCAGGATTTGCGCCTCGACGATCGCTGGCGCCACGTAAGCACAATGCGCCAGCACAATCTCACGCAGCACGACTCGAACCAATCGCTGGCGAAACCGTCTCACGACTTCCATCGCATCTCTTCCAAAAAGGGTTCCAGCATGCAGGGGAAATACGCCACATCGCCTCAAGAGTTTCCCAGCCCCGTTCACAGCTCCTGTCCCTCATCCCAGGCCCGGGATTGTAGCCGGGCTTTATGTCCACCAACTCCATACAATTCCGGGGAGGTCGAACGATAGTCGCAAATGCTGGCGTGCTTCCGTCAGGTGCTTGCTTCCATCGACCAGGGCCCGATAATCTGCGCTCACAATCAATCGCCTCCTCCAGTTACTCCTCCTTCCGAGCGCGAACGTGGGACGTCTTACATTTCTGGTGGTCTTCACGAGCAATGCATTGTTGCTGCCCACGGCCTGTTTTTCAGCCGTCTCGAAAATTGACTCACCGTCACAAATCGAAAGCGGCACCACGATTTCGTTCGACGGCATCCCGGATTTGACGGTTCTAAATACCTTGTATCAGAACCAAGGTGTCACGTTCACACGCGATGACGCGGGGCCAATCTTCGCATTTGACGTTGTCGCGATCGGTCGCATAACCACGTCGCCGCGAAACGTCCTCGCGACGATTCAGGCCGGAAGTGCCTCTGGCCCGACCACCCATCTCAACGTGCTGACGACGGCGCCGGCCCAAGCGATCGGAGCCTACTTTGGCAATGATCAGAACAATCCCGACTTCAAGTCGATTCGCCTTTCGGCATACGGGCTCGCTGGCGAATTGCTGGGATCCGTCGAGTCCGCCGCAAACAACAACATCCACGTCGACCAGTTCATTGGACTACGGAGCGACTCGCCAATCGGCAGAGTCCGCTTCCAGAATTTGAATGCGACCGGGGGATTGGCGGGCGGCTACTCAGTGGTCATCGATGACCTGGTGTTCTCCTCCGCGGCGCCAAATGTCCCTGGCGATTTCAACGCCGATCAATTCGTGGACGCCGCGGATTACACGACTTGGCGCGACCACCTGGGCACCAGCTTTAACCTCAACGGCAACGGGAGTGAAGAGGGCGCGAGCGCGGGCGTGGTCGACCTGGCCGACTACGCCTTGTGGACGCAACATTTCGCGCAGCCTGGCAGTGCCAGTCACGGCAGCATTGTGCCCGAGCCCATCGCCGTGTTGACAATGTCGACGGCTTGTTGCTTCGTATGCTCAGTGCGCCGGCGCCAAATCAACCACATGAGGTAGACGAAGCGCAGCCGCTAACAGCGGAGGGGGAGAATCGAACTCGACCGGCGCAGGGGCCGATCCGGGCTGGGCTCATAAGGCTCGTTGCATCACCAGACGCGGGCCGCTCTCCTAGGCTGGGAGTCATAAGCACCAAAAAGCATCCACCAGATGAGAAACAGAGACATAGGGGAATAGCGACAAACCTGCTCTACCTGAGGTTGGCTATTCGTGGCTAAAGAACTCTTTGTCAGAAACGTTGTCTTTTTTGGACAACTTAAACTTCTTGCGGACGCCAGCCACGTAACAATCTAGGATCTCGTCCTCTTTCTTCTGCTTGGGAATCGGATACGAGAAGATATTCCCGTTGATGTTCCGCTTGAACATCGTGTGGCTGCCCTTGCCGCGCGCGGTCTCTTCCCAGCAATCATAGTGCGATAGAATGCGGCGGAGCTTTCTTAGCGAATACGGCACGCGGACATTTTACACCGCGCACGTACTTCCACCAGCGTATTCCCGATACTGGCATTCCTCGATCTCGAACGAATCGATATGCCGTGGAGCGCTAACTTCCTTGAGCTGCAATTCGCCAATGGCGATGTTCTTCCCGGCGGCAAACATCTCAAAAAACTTGCCGTCAGCCGGGCTGAAAAGATTGGCCGGATTATCGTGCTCGATTGAAGCCTCGATTTGAAGAGCGATTGCATCGCCCAATTGATCCAGCGCTTCCTCGCGGGTATCCCCGTCACCCATCAAATCGAATTCAAGGCAATGCGCAACCCAAGCGTTCCCTTCCTTGTAGAAGACGATGCGGATCGGCAATCGCATTGACTCTGCCATGAACTTCCTTACACGCGGCGCAACAAAACGGCCCGACCTGAACGGCTGGGCCATGATCGTTTCCATCTTTCCTGGTTTGACATCCCGATCATCCTGACAGTCCATTTAATCGGGTCGCTAATGCAACTATATCCAACCAAACGGCCGAAAGCAAAAGACTGGTCATGCCCCCCAGAAGTGCCGTCAAATTGATGAAAACACCGAGAAATACGCGGCCGGCGCCCGCGCGGATAGCTTTCAAAGCTTTGAAAGCTATCCGCGCGCACACGATCTGTCAACGGATGGCGGGTGCCAGAGGTCAAAATGAGGGCGCCAACTCCGTTGTAAATCACGAGCTCGGCCGCTATGATGACGCCCGTAGAACGAAACGCTGGCCTCTGGGGTGTTGCACTCGCCACCCCAGGGGCCAACTTCGTTTTTCGACATTGACGAAAATGCGATAGCACTGTTAGACTGTTCACGTTGTAGGAGTCCTGTCCGAACGGATTCGAGCGTTTCGTTCTACAAGCCTCTCGCTCAGCCGCCTCTGGCTCGCACTCCTGGTATTTGTTTCCGCGCACCCGGTGCGCGCTGACATCCTTTTTAAAGGAGTGCATGTCATGTATTGCAATTGGACGCATGAGGAACGGTCTGCTGTGTGGTTCAAGGGTCGCGCTGTCCCCGGCGTCGATGGCGACAAGTGGCGTCTCGACGTTTGCGGAGCTTGGATCGGCTGGCAGTTCTACGGCAACCGCAACTCGCAGTATGGATGGGAAGTGGACCACATTGATCCACGCGGCGGCGACGGGCTTCACAATCTTCAGCCGCTCCAATGGGAAAACAACGTAGCCAAAGGCGACGGACACTTGGCATGCGTTGTTACGGCATCGGGCGTGGAGAACGTTGCCGTTCGTTAGTCCTTTCCCGCGTTCCCTCCGGATGACAGAGCGCGCTCGTGGCTAGATCGAAGTCCGCGCGCACAAACACTCTGTCGTCCTCTGGGACGGCATCCATAATCCGGCGGATGCACTCACAGAGTGCGTCCGCCTCTTCGTTTCCAAGGGTCAACGGGTAGTCCTGCTGCCGAACGCTTTCAAGCAGCAATCGGATTGTCGCGTTATTCAATGGTGCTCCTTAGCCATCCAGCGCGGTCGCCCGGAATGCCAGGCGAAGGGGGCGGGATGGTCGCAGGGCCGCAGAATCGCGGCAAGACCGCAGAGACGCACTCGGCGTGCCGGCGGCGACATTGTGGTAAGCTGGGCGAAATTCCGCCGGGGGTCCGACTCGCACACTTACATCCAGCACCACCTCGCTTTGGGTGGTGCTGGATTAAGTGTGCGGGGATTTACGCGTGCCGATAGCGTAGGTCGGGTATTCGGACGCCATAGCCAGCGCAGACATCGCACTCAGCTTCTATGCGCCCGAACTTATGGCCAGTGCCCTTGCATATCTGGCATTTGGGATAGTGGGACAATTCACCGGGAAGCTCGCCGGTGCCACCACACTTGCTGCAAATAGCTTCTATGCGATTCCATTTCAGACCAGAGCCTTTACACAGAGGGCATCTCATGGGCGGAATCGAATCTGCCGGATCGTTGCTTCCCGTTTTGCCTTCACGCACCATTCTTCGGTGAAGCATGAAATCGGCGATGGTTGCTGGTGTAAATCGCGGGATTTTAGGGAGGGCGGTAGACTTCACTACTGTGGTAATGGTCGCTGGCGATGGCGAAGCTGTAACTCCGTGAAATGTTTCCAGAAGTCCCCGCAATTTCGGAAGATTGACAACGACAATGATCGTCAGCCCAAGTAGGCAAAGTCCGGTTCGTACGATGTCATGGCTAAGAATCGTTGCGACAGCGTTGAACGCCATCCCCCAATTCCGGATGTCATCCGGCAGGCCACCCAAGCCAATAATACCAATTACAGTACCTAGCACGTTCCCTACTCGGCGCACGTTGCGCCACGGTGGTACGTTCCAATCGACAGCCATGCCATGCTCCTACGACTTGACGCGCGCAGCCGTAGGCCATACCATGCAATCACCTAGATTGTGCATGGCCTACGTGGTCATTCAAAAGCTGACGGCTCCACCCGTCAGCTTTTTTGTTGCGTGAATTATATCGACTCTCTGCACAAAGCTACAGTGGCGGGGGCACCACCTAGTCCGCCATCACATTCTCAATCATTTCTCGCACCGACCACACCTTTGTTGCAACGCCGTGGGCAACGGCCGGCGTCAGCCCTTTCAATGTCTTGTGTTGACGGCAATAGTTGTAATGACAGAAGTACACGGCCAGCGCGGCACGGTGGTTGTTCCACTTCTTTGAGAAGCAGTAGGTCAAGCGGCCCATGCGCTTCATGTGGGTGCGGATGCTGCCGTTCATTCGCTCAACGTGCGAGGTGCATATCTGATCTTGTTGGAATGGCGTGCCGTGCATCGGGGTCCGGCTGGCCCCTATTATCCGAGCCGGTGAGTACCGGCGCTGGTCCTCGTAGACATTGACGCCGTATATCTTTTGCATCACGCCGTGGTCGACGCGGTGTCCAAGCTGCTTTTTGATTTCGCTTGGATAGCTCCGCCAGCCGTCGCTACTAACGTGGAAGTGACCGAACGTGGCCCGGTCCAGTTTGGCGATGAACTGCTCGGTGTGCTGCTGGCTGCGGCGGCCCATGTGCCAAGTAATGAGCAGCTTTGATTGGCGGTCGATGGCGGTGTAGCAATAGCTGTCGCCGCAGCCGCCAACCATCTTCTGCGCTTTTGTGGTCGCGTTTTTTGCTAAAATAAATTGCCAAATTTCGTCCACCTGGGTGTCGCTGACAAACACGTCCTTAATGTGTTCGGCCATGTACTTTTCGCAGTGCTCGCCGAGCATCGTGAGCAGCGAGAGGATCGTCATTAAGTCGGTGCCGGTGAAGCGGGCGGTGGCGCGAACATTCATGCCCTCGCACAGCAGCTCGACGATCTTGGCGGCTTGCTCAACGCCGATCCGCATGCCGCCCAGCATGGCGGTGGATTCGGTCCAGGACGCGCCGCAGCTCTTGCAGCGGTAGCGGGTGGCCCCGGCCTTAGTTTTCCCATTCGTGCGGCGGTTCTCATGCTGACAGACGGCGGCAATCATTGCGAAACTTCCCCGTTCTTAGGGCCTTCGCTATGATTCAGTTCTCTAGGCTGGAATCTGGCGAAAGCCGGTTCTAGTTGCCCCCGGTCGCGTGCCAACGCTTCCGGGGGTTTACTTTTGCCTACATTTATTCTACCCATAATTAATCGGCATTGCAAGGGTTGACGCAAGATTATTTATGGGTATATTTATGGCATGGAAAACAAACGAGGCAGGCCGCCTAAGGCCCCAGAAGACCGCAGGACTGAGGACATCAAAATCCCACTGAGCGAAGCGGAGAAGCAGCAGATTCAATCTGCGGCCGAATCCGACGACGCCAAGCCCGTTACATGGGCCAGGAACGTGCTCTTGAGGGCCGCCAAGAGGCGGCTGTGAGCGGAGAGCAGGGGTTACGATCCCAGCCGCGAAAAGTTTGCACGGCCCCCTTCGGCGGGTTATAAACCACGCTACGCCAGCCAAGACGCGGGCCGCTCTCCGATAGAGAACGGTCTGTTGAGGCTTAGAATGTGGCGAACATGTTTCTAAGACACCTACGCTACTGCTTGGTTCGCGGCTGGTTATTGATGCACCCAGAGCGATGCGCCAGAGGCCGTTATGGACGATTGATAAGGCGCACCCGAAGATACAGGCAAAGTAGGATGACTACGGTCGATGCAGCGATCAATCCAAGTAAAAGTTTACCCGACCACTGGAGCGAATCGATGTCCGACATCACGTCGGTAAACGAGCAAATCGCTGCATTGACGCAACGATTAGCCAATGTGAATGAGTCGGCAAATGCGTATGCGACTGCCGGACACGTGTTCGCCGCGGCCATAGCGCTCTTCACGGCCGCAGTATTCTTTACATCGTATTTGGGGGCAAGTAAAACGCGGCAGGTTAAGAAAATCAGCGACGAACTTGCAACTGCTAGGGAAGCGCAGCTGAGTTTGATTCTTGCTGACAAAGACGCCAAGATCGGTGCAGCTAACGCGACGGCAGCTACAGCGAATGCCGAAGCAGCCAAGGCAAACGAGGGCCTCGCAAAGGCAGGCCTCGATATTGAGGACCGCAAGAATGAGAACCTGAAATTGGAGTCGCAGGTTACCACTCTCCGAACAGCGGCCGCCAAAGCTGATGCAGCACTTGAGGAAACCCGAATTAAGGCGGCAGAAGCGCTTGAGGGTCTCGCGGAAACCGGGGAATGGCAGCGAATACAAGAAATGATTCGCTCGGAGATCGAAGAAGAGCTGACCCCGCGAGGCGTTAACATAGAGTTGGCTAGTGCCAACATTCTAAAAGAGTTTCGCGGGACGAAATTCTTCGTGACAACGCCAACAGAAGTAGAGCCGATAAGGCTGGGTAAGGGAATTGAAGATTTGCTGTTAGAGTCAGGGTGGGAGCGTGTCGCGCCACTCTCGGCGATTGTCGAATCCGAAGAGTTTGAATTCGATAACAACGTGACATTCAAGTCAAACTTTCGATCCGAGGAAGAATTAAAACCGGCAGTATATGCACTTGCCATCGTCCTGCAAAAAGAGCGAATTGACTGTTTCCATTTCATCGACACTTCTCCCAAGAGAGGGCAACCGCCAATTCCTAAAGGTGCCATTAGCATCGTCGTGGGACCAAAGCGCACAACGTACTCCAGGCAATTGACCGACAGGGCGGACTCACCTCGGTGGGATGCTCGGCAGAAAGCGATGGTAGAGCTTGAGGGCCGCCGCGAAACAAAAGCACCACCAGATGCCTCCCTGCTCGGCCCCATGTCTGAAAATGCGTGGCGCGTCTTTGCAGAATGCGCGCCAACTTCAGGAGACGCAGTGTTAGTTGGAAATTCAATGAACGATCCGGCGGATGAATGGGTCGTCGGCGTCCGCGATGGATTGTTGGTGGCCGGATGGACCGTGGTATCGACCGTGCTATTCGACGAACAGCGTATGCTCGGCATTGAGCGCAACGCCGTAATTCTTCGTAAGAACGCGCCAGCAGCACGCAGGCAACAGGCGGAGAAATTGCACAAGGCGCTCTCTGATGCCGGGTTCCAGCCAGTTTTTGTGGAGACAGAATCGCCGCCGAAAGGATTCGCGGTGTGCGTGTTAATTGGCGGTCCCGGAGATGGCGCGCAGGGCGACACTGGCCCGGCCAAACCGGAGTAGAAAGTGTTAATCACGGCGCACCCCCTGCGGAGTCGCCGCTTTTCGGACTCGCGGAACGCACCCACGACCGGACAAGGCGCCTCACTGCTGCCGGGGGACCGACTCGCACACTTAATCCAGCACCACCGCCCTTTGGCACACCCGTTGCATCTAATCCGTCGTCGCCTGAACGATCAGGCACCAAGCGTTCGGAACAAACGCTCGGGGCCGAACAGAGAAGAGGCATTTTGTCTGGGGTCGGTCGGCGAAGAGGCAAATCTGCCGTGTTCGGATCTGCATATCAGGAAAGAAGTTAGCGAGATCTGCCCACCTCCCACAGAAACTCGCAAACCAGGCGCATTTCCGACACGTCACGGGCGAGTCGCGGTCTTCCGAGAGGCTAGACCACGACTCGCCCATCTTTTTTGACTGTTGCAAAATCGTACATGTGTATTTTTCCAATACACTTTTCTGGGACACTTCGTCACCCACCTGCCAGTCGACAAATCACGTCCGCAGAATTTTTCCAAGATTTTCTCGGCCGCCAATTCGCGGAATCGCTCGACCCGCAAATCCACGACTGCTCAACTGTGTGTCCCCCGGTTGAGCAGTCGCAAAAAGCCGGCAAAAAGTGGTAGCCGCCCGTTGAACAGTCGCCCCCTTTTTTTCCGACACCTCGCACCGCCTGCGGACGTTAGAACGTGGGGCAGCCAAATCCGCGCGGTCGATCATAATCAAGCAATGAGGATCTCACCGCTAATCCGCGCTAATGGACGCTAATTTCCATTAGCGCTCCTTAGCGACAATTAGCGGTTTGCTTTACCGGGACCAAGGCTGTGGCGCACGTCACTCGACCATCGCAGGTGCTCGCATTCGCCGCGGTCGCACTGTTGACACAGGCTGCATTCTTTCATCGCACGGCTCGCGCCGCGGACCAGGTCGTCGCCAGCGCTGCGACGGCGCCCGCGCGATCGGCCGGTGACGCCAACACGCCGCCGGAAGTGGCCCTGATCGACGAGGCGATTTCGGCCGCCTGGGCGGACCAGAATCTCGCTCCCTCCCCGCCGGCTAGCGATGGCGAGTGGTGCCGCCGCGTGTATCTCGACATCCTGGGCCGCATCCCGACCGTCACCGAGCTGCGCCAATATTTTGCCGACCGGAAACGCGACAAGCGGGCCCGGCTGGTCGACCGGTTGCTCGGCCCCGAATATCGCGACGAGTACGTCCACAACTGGACGACGATCTGGAGCAACGTCCTCATCGGCCGGACGGGCGGCACCGATCGCCGCTCGCTCACCAGCCGCGAAGGGATGCAGGTGTATCTGAGCGAGGCGCTGGCTTACAACCGGCCGTACGACCAGATGATGCGCGAGCTGGTCACCGCCACGGGCGCCTGCCGGCCGGAGGACAAGAATTTCAACGGCGCGGCCAATTTCCTGGCCGACAAGATGGAAGAGAATGGCGTGCAGGCCACGGCCAAAACGGCCCAGATTTTTCTGGGCATGGCGGTGCAGTGCACGCAGTGTCACAACCATCCCTTCAACGAGTACCAGCAGAACCAGTTCTGGGAGCTCAACGCCTTCTTCCGCCAGACCCGCGTGCGGCGGATTCGGCTCGATGACCAGCGGCAGCGGTTCGCGGGCCGCGTGGTCGACCGCGACTACCGCGGCGAGACGGGCGACGTTGCGAAAGCCGACCTGTTCTACGAGCTCCGCAACGGCCAGATGAAGGTCGCCTACCCGGTATTCGTCGACGGCACGTCGCTGGCCGAAGTCTACAAGGAGAAGGGTGAGGATTTTGGCGATCATGGCAAACTCAGCGACGTCAACCGCCGCGAGGAGCTGGCCAAGTTGATCGCCGGGTCGCGTGAGTTTGATCGGGCAATCGTGAATCAGATTTGGGGCCATTTCTTCGGTTACGGATTCACGAAGCCGGTCGACGACATCGGCCCGCACAACACGCCGTCCCACCCCGAGCTCCTCGACCAGCTCGGCCAATCGCTGCGCCGCGCGGAGTTCGACCTCAAGCAACTGATGCGGTGGATCGCGCTCTCGGAAGCGTACAGCCTGTCGAGCCGCACGACGAAGAAGAACGAGGCCGACGATCCGGAGCTGGGAGCGCGGCCGATGTTCACCCATTTCTACCTGCGGCAGATGGAGGCCGAGCAGCTGTACGAGTCGCTGCTGGTGGCGACCGCGGCCGACCAGACGGTGCAGAGCGACGAGCGACGGGACGAGGTCCGCGAGCGGTGGCTGCGACAATTCAGCAAGGCTTTCGGCACAGACGACGGCGGCGAATCGACGAGTTTTAATGGCACGATCCCACAGGCGCTCGCGTTGATGAACGGGCCGCTGGTAAAACGGGCCACGGGCAACCAGGGGGGCAGCATGCTGGCCTGGGTGGCCGAGCATCCGAAGATGAACAGCGCCGAGAAGATCCGCTACTTGTACCTGGCGGCGCTGTCGCGGCGACCGACGAAACCGGAGATCGCCTTGTCGAACGATCTGCTGGCGGCCCGCAACGGGAATGTCGGGGCGGCGCTGCAAGACATTTGGTGGGCACTTTTGAATAGTAACGAGTTCATATTGATACACTAAAGGGAATGACGAATGACCAATTCCTAATGACGAATGAATACGGTAGGCGGACGTACATACGTCATTGGGCATTCGGAATTCGTCATTCCGCAGCGAAGGTTGCCACTATGAAATGCGACTGCAGTATTCCCCCCGGCATGACCCGGCGTCATTTCATGCGTCACCTGGCCGGTGCGTCGGCGCTGGCGCTCCCGGCGTTTGCGTTCACGCGGACACTGCGGGCCAACGCTCCGGCGCTCTCGAAGGCGCACAAGTCGGCGATTCTGATCTGGCTCGGCGGTGGTCCACCGACGATCGACATGTGGGACCTCAAGCCGGGCGCCCCGACCGCCGGCCCGCTCAAGCCGATCAACACGACCGGCGATTTTCAGATCAGCGAGCGGTTGCCCAAGCTGGCCGAGCAGGGGAAGCACCTGGCGATCGTCCGCGCGATGAGCACCCGCGAGGCCGACCACGAGCGCGGCCGCTACTACATGCACACCGGCTACGTGCCGAACCCGAGCGTCGAGTATCCCAGCTACGGCTCTGTGATTTCGCACGAGCTCGAAGACCTGGTGCCGCAGCTCGAGATTCCGCCGTTCGTGTCGATCGGGGGCCCCAGCGAAGGGCCGGGCTTTTTGGGAATGGCCTACGCGCCGTTCCAGGTCGACGCCAACGGCAACGTCCGCGACACCGAGATGAGCGTTCCCTGGCAGCGGATGGTCGATCGGCTCAAGCTCCTTGAAGCCGTCGAAACGCGATTCATCCGCGAGCGGCGCGGCAGCGCCGCCGAGGAGCACGCCAAGGTGCTTAAGAAGACGCAGGATTTGCTCACGAGCGACCAGATGAAGGCGTTTCAGGTCCGCAGCGAGGAGCAGAAGGTCCAGGATCGCTACGGCAACACGAACGTCGGCCGCAGCTGCCTGATGGCGCGACGCCTGGTGGAGGTCGGCGTGCCGTTCGTCGAGGTCGACTTCGGCGGCTGGGACCTGCACAAGGACTGCTTCACGACGCTCGACACGAAGCTGCCGGAGCTTGACCAGGCGTACAGCGCGCTCCTGGAAGACCTCGCCCAGCGCGGATTGCTCTCGAACACGGTGGTGCTGTGCATGGGCGAGTTCGGCCGTACGCCGCGGATCAACGGCGACGCCGGCCGCGACCATTTTGCCCGCGCGTGGAGCGCGGTCCTCTCGGGCGGCGGCATCCGCGGCGGCCACGCGATCGGCAAGACCAACGCCGACGGGACAAGTGTCGACACTGAGCCGTTCTCATCCGAAGACCTGATGGCCTCGGTGCTGAAGGCGCTCGACATCTCGCTGGAAACTACCTTCACAACGCCCAGCGGCCGCCCGATGAAAATCGCTAACAGCGGCCGGGTCATTGGCGAGCTGTTTGCGTAAGGTAGAATAGCAGGGAGCTTGGAGCAAGAAGCGATATTTGGTCGATATTCGTTCTTACTCCGTGCCCCATGCTCCCCGCTCCTTGCTTTCCATACTTCCAGGAGGGTCCTTTGATGGCCAATCGTCCCGAGCATCCGGAACACATCGTCGTCGTCGCTACCGCGCCGAATGAGCTTGAAGCGGGGGTGATGGTCGCGGCCCTGGAAGAGGCGGGCATCAAATCGACGATGTCGGGCGCTGCGACGGCCGATTTCCGCGTGGCAATACCGGGCGACGTCGAGATCCTCGTGGCACAGGAAGACGAAGCGCGAGCCCGCGAGATCATCCGCCTCGGCGAAGAGGACAAGGAAGATGTCGATTGGTCGCAAGTGGACGTCGGCGAGCCGGAAGACGAGTAGCGCGGTCCGTCGCGCGGTTCGTTGTGGGAGGCCTCTCCGGGTCCGGTTGACGCCTCCGAATGCCGCGCTCAATCGGCGTCGCAGTCGCCTCCCACAATTCTGATTTGTGACGCAACTCATTGCGCTGCCTGCGGATGATCGCGGTCCGATTTGCGGCAAGATTCCCGCGGCGAGTGCGAAATACTCTCAATTCCGCAGGCCGCCAGGACAGCGGCAGTGCAAGTGTGCCGATTCTGCCGGTCGCAGGGCGTGGGGCCTGGTGGCGATTCGCAACGAAGAACGGCAAAAGCTACAATTTCGGACGGTTCGCGTCCGCTGCGGCGACACCGCGCACATGTGGGAGCTCGGCCATGTTGGACACCATCTTCTCGATTGCGGCGCTGGTCGGTGGAACCGTCCTGGGCTTCCAGTTCGTGATGATGCTGCTGGGCTTCGCGCAGCATGGCCCGGCCGACATCGCGGCGGGGCATCACGTCGATCTGGGCGGCGCGGACGGATTTGACGGGTCGCTCGATGGGTCGATGGATACCAGCGGAAGTCTGGGCCACGACGCCGGGCTGGGGCACGAGAGCGGCGCCGGCCACACTCACCAGGGCGATGTCTCGGATCACGGCGCCCATTGGTTCTACGAAGTCATTTCGATCCGCACCCTCAGCGCGGCGGCCACTTTCTTTGGCCTGGTCGGCAAGGGCTTGTTGACCAATGGCCATACGCCGCTAGCTTCGTTCGTGTACGCGAGCCTGGCAGGCATAGCAGCGCTGTATGGCGTGTACTGGTTATTCCAGCAAATCTATTGGCTGCAAAACTCAGGGAATGAGGACGTCCGCTGCGCGATTGGCCTGTCCGCCACGGTGTACGTGCCAATTCCGGCAGCGCAGTCGGGGGCGGGTAAGGTAACCTTTCGGCTGCAAGATCGCACGGTCGAGTACCAAGCTGTGACCGATGAAGGTTTGCGATTGGCCACTGGCGAACGAGTGGTGATCGTGGGAATTGTCAATTTGGGCACGGTTTGCGTCGCAAGAGAATCTCAAACGGCCGACGCTCAAGTTTCGGCCTAGGAACAAATCGTAGAAAACACTTTCGACCTTCTTTGACCAAAAAGGCATCCATTCCATGAACGTCAATTCAATCCTATTTGGCCAAACTGCCATCTCTTCGCTCAACGCACTCTTTGCCGAAGCTTGGCCGTGGCTGGCGGGACTGGCGTTGATTGTAATTTTCTTCATGTTCCTGGGTTTTGTAAAATCGACGATTCGCCGCTGCAGCAGCAACCAGGTGCTCGTGATCTATGGCGGGCTCACAGGCACGGGCCGCACGGCAAAGACGATCCACGGCGGCGCCGGCATTGTGCTGCCGTTTTTGCAGGACTACCGCTACCTGAGCCTGGAGCCAATTCAGATCGAAATCCCGCTTCGCGGCGCGCTCTCGATGGAGAATATCCGCGTCAACGTGCCGAGCGTATTCACGGTGGCCGTCGGCACGCAGCCCGACGTCATGAACAATGCCTCGATCCGTCTGCTGGAGCTGACGACGGACGAAATTCGCAAGCAGGCCGAGGAAATCATCTTTGGCCAGCTGCGGCAGGTGATCGCCTCGATGAAGATCGAGGACATCAACCGCGACCGCGATACGTTTCTGCAGCATATTCAGAATTCGGTCGAGCCGGAGCTCAAGAAGATCGGCCTGGTGCTGATCAACGTGAACATCACGGACATCACGGACGAGAGCGGGTACATCGACGCGATCGGGCAGAAGGCGGCGTCGCAGGCGATCCAGCAGGCCCGCGGCGACGTGGCCGAGGAAGTGAAGCAGGGCGAAATCCGCGTGGCCGACGCCGAGCGTGAGAAGACGGTCATGGTCGCCAGCGCCACGAAGCTGCGCGAAATCGGCACGCGCGAAGCAGCCCGCGAGCAGGCGGTAAAGATCGCGATGCTCGAACGGGAACAGACCGTCGGCGAGCAGACGGCGGCCTTCCAGCGCGACGTGGAGGTGAAGCAGGCCGAGCAGAACAAGCGCGTGGCGGTAGCCGAGGCGAATGCGGCGGCGGTGGACGGCGAGAACATCGCCGACGCCAAGATCGCCCAGTCGCAGGCGACGCTGCTCGAACAGCGGGCCGAGGCGTATGAGCGCGGTGAATCGCGCAAGCGAGCTGCCGAGGCCGCGGTCATCGAGGTGCAGAACCGCGCGATGGCCAAGGCGGCGGTGGCCGAGGCGGAACGCGTCGAAGCCGAGGAGCGGGCGAAGTTGGAAGCTCCCGCCAAGGCGCAAAAGGCTCGGATCCTGGTCGACGCCGAAGCCGAGGCCCAGAAGCGCCGGCTGGAAGCGGAGGGTGAGGCGGCGGCGATTTACGCCCGGCTCGAAGCCGAAGCCCGCGGCCATTACGAAATCCTGGCCAAGAAGGGCGAAGGTCTTAAAATGATTGTCGAGGCCTGCGGCGGCGCGCAGCAGGCCTTTCAGCTGATGATGCTCGAGCACCTAGATACGCTCGCCGAAAGCTCGGCCAAGGCGATCAGCAATATCAAGTTCGACAAGGTCGTGGTGTGGGAGAATGGAGGCGCGAATGGCCGCTCGAACACGGCCGACTTCCTGCACAAGATGGCTGGCACGCTGCCGCCGATGATGCAGGTCATGCGCGACATCGGCGGCATTGAGATTCCCGAGAGCCTGGCGAAGCTCGCCGGCGAAGATGGGGCGACGACGGGGAACGGCAATGGACGAGCTCCGTATGCGGAGAACGCGGTTGCGGTCGAGGAACCAGTGGCGACGGCGACGAAGAAGTCGTGACGCTGCGAGGCTGGGTGGCTGGCGGTCGAGGTTGAGCCGAGCCCCCAGGGAATTGTCGCGCAGTGGTACTGCTGGGGGCTCGTAGACCAAGCATCCTGCTCGGTGCCCTCTCGACCGCCAGCCACCCAGTTCACGCGCGGAAGTATCGGTTACTTCGTGTCGTGCTCTTTGCACCAGGCGATCATTTGATCGACGGTCATTGACTTCTTGTCGATCGGCCCGGATGGCGCTTTGGCGGCGGGGGCTGGTGCCGCGGGGGCTGGTTCGTCGGCCGGCGCTTCGGCTGCGGCCTCTTCCACCGGTTCTGGCTCCGCTGGCGGTTTCGCTGCGGGGGCCGGTGCGGCTTTGCCTGCCGCGCCGCCAGCTCTCGCGGCGGCGAGCATGTCGGCGACGCTCATCTTCGAGCGGTCGACCTTGGCGGGGGCGGCGCCGGGGGCTTTGGGTGCTGGGGCAGGTTTGGCTTTTGCTTCCCCGCCCGCTGAAGCTCCCTCGCCGCCTGCCGGTTTGGCGGGGGCCTTCGCGCCTCCGCCGGAGCGGAGCGCGGCGAGGATGTCGGCGGTGGATTGCTTCGCACCGCCGGTCGCCGCTGGTTTTGCGGCGGGCTTGGCCGCCGGCTTTGCCGCCGCGGCCTCCTTCTTGGCGGGGGCTTCCTTGGCGGGCGCTTCTTTGACCTTGGGAGCGGGCGGCGTGTCGACCACCTTCAGGAACGCGGGGTCGATGTCATACCAGCCGATGTTGAGGTGATAGTCGTTGAACTCGACCAGGGCGCGGCCGCTCATGTTGACCGTCTTCACCGTGCCATACGTGTCGCGGAAGCGGGCCAGCTCGGGCCGCGAGCCGTCGACCACCACGTACTTATCCGTGTACTTCCGCTTGAGCTCGTCAATCAGGTCGACCATCGCGCGACATTCGCTCCGTACTGCAAGAAACCACCGTGGATGGGGAGTCCGCCATTTTGGTCCAAAGCCGCCCGGCGGGCAAGGACGGCCGAATGGTTGCCGCCGCCCGCGACGCCGTCCATAATCAAGCTCCGGTTTCCCGCTACATCCAGGAGAGATTTCCCATGCGTTCGCGGCGGCTGTTGGTATCGGCGATTGTTGCTGGTGGGGTCTTGTCGGCGGTGGCTGTCGTGGCGATGAACCGCGAGTACCTGCCTGGAATCGAATGGCAGGAGCCGCCGGTCGTGACGCCCGGCGAGAACGGCAGCCCGCCGTCCGATGCGATCGTGCTCTTCGACGGCACCGACCTCTCGGCCTGGGAACCGTCGAACACGTGGAAGGTCAAAGACGGCGTCTTGACCGAGGGCAAGGGAGATATTCACACCAAGCAGAGCTTTGGCGACGTACAGCTGCACGTCGAGTGGTCGTCGCCGACTGAACCGCACGGCGAGGGCCAGGACCGCGGCAACAGCGGCGTGTTTCTGCAGGATCGCTACGAATTGCAAGTGCTCGATTCGTACAAGAGCAAGACCTATTTCGAAGGCCAGGCGGGAGCGATCTACAAGCAGACGCCGCCGCTGGTGAACGTCACGCGTCCGCCGGGAGAGTGGAACTCGTACGACATCATCTGGACCGCACCGACGTTCAACGACGACGGCACGGTCAAGACGCCGGCCTACATCACCGCGCTCCACAACGGGGTGTTGATTCTCAACCACTTCGAAGTGGTCGGCCTCACGCCGTGGACCGACGCGCCGAAGTACGAGGCCCACGGCGCGGCCCCGATCCGGCTGCAGGACCACGGCCACCCGGTGCGGTTCCGTAACATCTGGGTCCGCGAGCTCAAGCCGCTCGAGGCCAAGCGAATCCGCGAGCCGTATTTCCACGACCACGACAGCGGCAAGGAATGGCCGGTGTCGGCAGGCGAAACGCCGCCGGCGACGTGAAATTGTGTTGCACGATCCAGCCTTGGCCATCCGCAATATTGTTGGTCATGACGTCGCGCCGAATACAAATCGATTTGCGGCAGATATTCTTGTCGATGATCTTCTTCGCCGGCGCGGCCACCGTGTTCGCCGCAAGCCTGAATGACCAGATCTACAATAGCGGTCACGGAATGCTTGTGTGGGCAATCATTCCGCCGACGATCGGTGCACTTGTCGGCGCAGGAATCGGAGTGCTTTTTCGCCGAGTTTGGCTGCTTGCGACGATTGGATTTATCTTGCCATTCATGGTTGTCTGCTACGCAATGTGGCAGTTATCAAATATCGATTGCTGACGGTCGATTTTGATTCCTCAATTTGGCCAGCCAATCGCACGCAATCACTCGTCGTCGTCGCCGTCTTCGATGGGCTGGCCGGCGCGCCAGCGGAGGACGGAATCCAGGAAGCCTTGGATGTCGCCGTCCAGGACGTTGTGGAAGTTGCCCTGCTGATACTTCGTGCGGGCGTCTTTCACGCGCTGGTCAGGGTGCAGAAAGTAATTGCGAATCTGCGAGCCGAAGCCGACCTTGGCCTGCTGCTGGTACTTGGCCGCGTCGGCGGCTTCGCGTTTTTCTTCCTCGGCGCGGGCCATCCGGGCGCGGAGCATCTTCCAGGCGGTGGCCCGGTTCTTGTGCTGCGACCGTTCGCTCTGACACTGCACGACGATGTTCGTCGGCAAATGGGTGAGTCGAATCGCGCTCGAGGTCTTGTTGACGTGCTGGCCGCCGGCGCCGCTCGCGCGGAACACGTCTTCGCGGACGTCCTCGGGGTCGATCTCGATTTCGACCGAGTCGGAAATCTCCGGCGACACGTCCACGGCCGCAAAGCTCGTCTGCCGTTTGCCTTCCGAGTTGAACGGGCTAATCCGCACGAGGCGGTGCATGCCGGTCTCGCCGCGGAGGTAGCCGTAAGCCATCGGGCCGCGGATGGCGACCGAGGCGTGCGTGATGCCGGCCTCTTCGTTGTCCTGCCGCTCCAGGAGCTCGACCGAGTAGCCGTTCTTCTGGGCCCAAAGCGTGTACATGCGGAGCAGCATCTCGGCCCAGTCGTTGGCGTCGGTGCCGCCGTCGCGAGCGTTGATCGTGAGGATCGCGCCGGCGGCGTCGTGCCGGCCGTTGAGCAGGGCCTTAAGCTTCAGCTGCTCGACCAGCGTTTCGAGGGCGGCGATTTCGCTCGGCACTTCGGCCGCGAACGACGGATCTTCTTCCGCCATTTCGATCATCGCCGATACGTCATCGCTGCGCTTGATCGCTTCATCGAGAGGCGCGATCACGGAGGTGAGCGACTTGCGCTCCTCAACCGTGGCTTGCGCTTTTTCCTGGCTGCCCCAGAAATCGGCTTCGGCCATGCGCTCATCGATGGCCTTGATGCGGTCCTTCTTGGCCGCGTAGTCAAAGAGAGTCTCGTAGCTGGAGGATGCCTTCGCGGATCGCTTTGGCGCGGTCGATGAATTCTTTTTCCATGCTTCTAAAGGCTCCTAGAAAACACTACGTGCGACGCGCCATTTGGTTGCGAATTATCACAATTGCGATTACGACCAGTGCGATCAGCAGCATTTCGGTTGGTCCGATGCCGATCATTTTCGCTCCCTCACGACATAGTGAGTCGGGCTGGAAAGCCTGACCGACGGTGGAAAATCATTATAGGTGGCGGCCATTCGGCGGACGAGGGCGCTTGTGGCGGCGTTGGAAAGGGCCGTAGACTCGAAGATATGTCGCGCGTTGTGCTGGCCATGAGTGGAGGAGTCGATTCGAGCGTCGCGGCCCACTTGCTCACGCAGGCGGGCCACGAGGTGATCGGCGTCTTCATGCGCCATGGGGAGCAGTCGCCCGTGGCGTGCGCGACGACCGAGAGCGCGGCAGCCGGCGACCTACGCGTCGCCGGGGTGGGGGCGAAGCCGGCGACCGGCCCGCGTAGCGGCCCGGCTGGTCACACGAATTCGGGGGCGCTGCCGATTGTTTCGCGGCTCGATCATAAGCAGGGGTGTTGCACGGCGGCGGATGCGGAGGATGCGCGGCGCGTGGCCGACAGGCTTGGCATCCCGTTCTATGCTTTGAATCTGCAGGAAGAGTTCGGCCAGATCATCGACTACTTTGTGGCCGAGTACACGGCGGGCCGGACACCGAATCCGTGCGTGCAGTGCAACAACTGGATCAAGTTTGGCAAGCTGTTCGACTACGCGGACAGCGTCGGCGCCGAGTTCGTGGCGACGGGGCACTACGCGCGGCTCGAGGCAACTGCCGCCGGAGGCTCGGCGCTCGTGCGCGGCGTTGACGCGGCAAAGGACCAGTCGTACGTGCTGTTCGGCATTCGCCGCGACCTCTTGCCACGGATGATGCTGCCGGTGGGCGGATTCGAGAAGCCAGCGATCCGCGCGATGGCAGCGGAATTGGGCCTGCGCGTCGCCGACAAAAAGGACAGCCAGGAAATCTGCTTCGTGACGCACGATCGGTACGACGAGTTCGTACGGCGACGGGATGCGGGCGACCGCGGTGGTGAAATGGTCACCTCCGACGGCACGGTCGTCGGCGAGCACCGGGGGATCGAAAGCTTTACGGTCGGCCAGCGCAAGGGCCTCGGCGTCGCACTGGGGGACCGCAAATTCGTCGTCCGCATCGAACCCGAGTCGCGCCGCGTGGTGATCGGCGACCGAGAGGAACTGTATTCGCGCGAGCTGACGGCGCACGGCGTGAACTGGCAAAAAGGGGACATTCTGCTTTTATCCGAGCGGCTCGCGAAGGCGGCGGTGGTGGGCGGAAAAGTAGAATGTCCCCTTTTTAGGTGTTGGGCACAAATTCGCTACAACGCTACGGCGCAACGAGCCACGATGGCGGTGCTGCCAGATGCGCGGATACAGGTAGAATTCGACGAGCCGCAATTTGCGATCACGCCGGGCCAGGCGGTCGTCTGCTACGACGCCAAAACCAACTCCCGTGTGCTTGGCGGCGGGTGGATCGAGTGACGGGTTGTAGGAGGCCTCTCTGAGGCCGATTACGCGCTCGAATTGACAACGTTATCGGCGTCGGAGACGCCTCCTACAGGAAGCAGTCATGCCCAATCATCTCGCCCACGAATCGAGCCCGTATCTCTTGCAGCACCAGAACAATCCGGTGGATTGGTATCCCTGGGGGGACGCGGCAATTGAAAAGGCGCGGCGGGAGGGGAAGCCGATTTTTCTGTCGATCGGTTACTCGGCCTGTCACTGGTGCCACGTGATGGAGCACGAGAGTTTTGAGAGTGAGGCGATCGCGGCAGTGCTCAACGCGCATTTCGTGTCGATCAAAGTCGACCGCGAGGAACGGCCGGACCTTGACCAGATCTACATGAACGCGGTGCAGATGCTCACGGGCCGCGGCGGCTGGCCGATGAGCGTGTTTCTCACGCCGGAGCTCAAACCGTTCTATGGTGGCACGTACTGGCCACCGACCGGCCGGCAGGGCATGCCGGGGTTCGATCAAATTTTGACGGCCGTGGTCGATGCCTGGCAGAATCGCCGCGAGCAGGCCATGACGGCGGCGGACCAGCTGACGGCTGAGCTGCAAAAAGTCGGCGCGGGCGAGGGCGGCAGCGATGCGAGCGCGCTCTCGCTCGATTTGATCGGCGGCGCGGTGAACCAGCTCGCGCGGATGTTCGATCGGACGTACGGCGGCTTCGGGCAGGCGCCGAAGTTTCCGCATCCAATGGATTTGCAGCTGCTCTTGGCCGTTTATTCGAGGAACAAACAGCCGGCGCTACTCGACATGGTCCGCGTGACGCTCGACCGGATGGCGGCGGGCGGCATTTATGATCACTTGGGCGGCGGCTTCGCGCGGTACTCGGTCGACGCCCACTGGTTGGTCCCTCATTTCGAGAAGATGCTCTACGACAACGCCCTCCTGGCTCGGGCGTACACTGACGCGTACCTCGTCACGGGCGACACAAACTATGCCCGCATCGTCCGCGAGACGCTCGACTACGTGCTCCGCGACATGACCGACCCCAAAGGCGGCTTCTACAGCACCGAGGATGCCGACAGCGAGGGCGAGGAAGGACTGTTTTACACCTGGACGCCGGACGAGATCGACGCGGTGCTCGGCGACGAACGCGGGGCGACGTTTGGCCGCGTATTCGACGTCACCGACGCCGGCAATTTCGAGCACGGCCGCAGCATCCTCAACCTGCCGAAGACGCTCGAGCAGTGTGCCAAGATTATGAAACGGCCGCTCGAGGAACTGGTCAATGAATTGACGCAGTCCAAAAAAGAATTGTTCGAGGTGCGTGAGAAGCGCACTCATCCCGGCAAGGATGACAAGGTGATTGTCGCGTGGAACGGGCTGGCGATCGACGCCATGGCCCGGGCCGGCACGGCGCTTCACGAGCCGCAGTACGTATTGGCGGCCGAATCGGCGGCCGACTTCATCTTGCGCGACATGCAGCAGGACGGCCGGCTGCTGCACACCTGGCGGCAAGGGCAGGCGAAGCTCGCGGCCTATCTCGACGATTACGCGGCACTCGCCAATTCCTTCGTAACGCTGTACGAAGCGACAGGCTGCGAACGCTGGATCGACGAGGCGGTGCGGCTGATCGACGTCGTGCTGGAGCGGTTTGCTGATCGTGAGGGAGGCGGCTTCTTTTACACAGCAAACGATCACGAGACGCTGCTCACACGGACCAAGGAACTCACCGATAGCAGCGTGCCGAGCGGCAATTCCCTGGCCGCGACGGCGCTGCTGCGGCTGGGGAAGCTGCTCGGCCGCGGCGAGTATTTGGAGGCGGCCGAGAAAACGCTCCTGGCCGCCGAGCCGGTTCTGCAGCGTGCGCCAATGGCGGCCGGGCAGATGCTGCTGGCGCTCGACCGGTATTTGGGGCCGAGCAACGAATTGGTGCTGGTCGGCACGATGGATGAGGAATTTGAGAACGCGGTCCGTGCAATTCACAACCGCTACTTGCCGCGCAGCGTGCTCGCATACCGGGGCGAAAGGTCTGAGTCCGCGCTTCTTGACGAAATATTCGCCGGCAAGGTCGCGCCGGACGGCGGCCCGGCGCTCTATGTCTGTGAAAATTACGCCTGTCGAGAACCCGTCGTAGGTATCGCGGCGATTCAAACGGCGGTCGACAACTTCGCCTAGCCGCCGGCGCTTGCGGCGCGCCGTTGCTCGCGCTGACTGATCACCAGTACCAGATAGATCGCCAGCACCTGGACCGGCAACGGGACGGTCTCGGTGAAGTCGCCCACGCGGCTGCGCGTGAACAGGCCGGTATGCTGAATCGTGCCGACGACGCTGTCGCCGCTCATGAGATGGTAGGTCCTCGTGAACCAACCGGCCGGTTGCAGGAACCAGGTTTCCTTGGCTTCATCGAGCACTGCCTCCAGTTCGAACCGCCGCGACCAGAAGCCGCGTTTCACCTGGCACACGCTCGCGTCGCCCGAGAGCAGTTGAAAGCCGTCCTTCCAGAGCGACGTCTTGCGAATCGCGAAGGGATGCCCGGCGATGGTGAAGTCGCAGCCTTCGATCCAGAACTGCATCTTCAGCGACGCGACCGTTTCGCCGCCACGGCGCAAGTCGAAATGGCGCGAAAAGGCGCCTTGTGGCACGATGTCCCAGTGGCTGGATGGCTCGGTCATGCGGTCCATTCAAGATGACGAGGCGGCGATTGGCAATGGCGGCACTTGACCGAATCAAGGCGGGCGGCGAATTCATTCGACCCTGGATGGGTCGGCTATTTTTCACGACCCAAGATGGGTCGGCTATATAGCCCGGCCATCTTGGCCGGAAAAAGTGGCGCAAAAAAGAAGCCGCCTGCTCGAGTCAACTCGGGCAGGCGGCGGCAGGGTGTTGGAGGGAGAGAAGGGGTGAGGTGTCATTCCTCAAAGTGTTGTGTCATAGGCTGCAGGTGCTCCGGTTGGTGATGAAAACCGTTCACACCTTCTCCTACGGCCGGCCGGCGGGGTGTTACGGCCGCGGCAAAAAATGGCAAGTTTTGCAGCAAGTCCCGCGAAATCACGGTCCCGATGCGCCGGCCTAGGGATCCGCCTTCTCAATCCTGGGTAGTGGGAAGACGAGCAAGTTGTTGTCCCAGACCTGGTAGACTTCGTGACGTATGCGACCCTGGGTGACGCCGTCAGGAAGCCCGCTGGCTTCGGTCACGAAGGTAGCTTCCGGCGCACGGCCGAGTGCGCCGGTGCTCCACAAGAGCGGCGTGTGAGCGGCAATCGACTCGTGCGATGCGTCATAGAAACTGCGGAGTTCCAGCTCCAAGCCTTGCGGCCGGTACGCGAATTCGCGGCCTGTGTACGGATCGATAGGCACGAACGGCAGGTAGTCAGATACGAGATCGGCCAGCGCTCCTGGATAACTACCGTGGTCGGCGCGATAGGCTAACAGGGCGAGCTGTTGCCGCAAGCCCAAACCGGCGACATCGGCATTGACGACCGAAGCGAGCCATCCGCCGAACGAGCGGTTCTTTTGCAATTCCCTCCGCAGGAAGGGCGATGTGCGGAGCCACGAATAGGGCGGATTCTCAGGCTTCCAATCATCGTCGTAGCGATTGAAATAATTGCTGCCCGATTGGACTTGTTGGATCTTGCGGCGGAGACTAAAGCCGATGTCTTCGTTCCTGTCTTCACCTTCAACCAGTACGTTGTGCTGCGACCAGTCGCGTAGCATTTCCTGGTTGAGCCGCCAGATCACATTGCGCCACTGGGCGACCTCGGCGATCGTGAGATAGTCGAGGATGGAGAGCGCCCGGGCGCGCTCCAGCGGCAATTCGTTCGACATCACGGCCACGTAATCGTCGACGCTGGCGTCCTTGCCCAAGAGCCGCGTCGGCTCCTTGCCGCGGATGATCGCCCGCAGCTGTTCGTGTGTGGCGACGATTTGCGGTGGGGGCGTCCACAACGCGATCGAGCTGACCGTGTCCGGAGTCGGCTCGCGCTCGGTCACGGGCGGATAGATTCTGTCGAGCGCGGCGATGGCCCGCTTGATCCGCTCGCTGGTCTGGCCCTTCGCGCCGGCCCACCGGACAAGGCCGCTTTGGGCGCGCAGCCGTTCCTGGACCGACTGATAGACGTTCGTCGACGGCCCGTTCCACAACCGTTCCCAGAGCGTCAGGGCTGCGAGGTGAAACTCGAGCGCGGCGTCCAGCTGTCCGTCGCGCGTCGCCCAGCGGGCGGCTTCCCGGAGCAAAAACCTGAGGTCCTGGACCCGAGAGAAGCCGCCTTCGGAGACGGTGAGTCGGTAGTCGCCGAGGGCCAGCGGCACGGCCTCTTTGAGGATCTTTTCGTTGGCGGCCACGAGCGCCTGCAAATATTCGTCACCGTAGGAGCCCATCCCCATCCCTTCCTCTTCGACCAGCTTGTCGGGCCGCGGCGGGTAGTCGATCTTTTCACCGAGGCGCACGAGTCGATCGACTGTGGCCTGGTTTTTCTCCGGAAGATCGGCGGCCGATTGTTCGACCCAATGGGCGACGATCTGGTCAGCATGAAACGGCAACCCCGTTGAAAATTGCAGTTGACCACCAACTTGAATTGGACCCTCGAGATTCGTCAGCGCCTGGTATTTGTCTTCCAGGCTGATGGACCGCGCCGCAGGCAATCGCCACGCGATGAAGACGAGCGGGATCAACACCGCGGCCGCCACTTTGGCCCAACTGGCGAACGACTTGCGATCGACGAGCCAATCGGGGACGCGCAGCCACGTGGCGGCAACCAGGCCCAGAGCGATCGGCAACAGGAACACCGGCGGCTTGAGCTGCCAGGTCCAAGCGGCGAGGCCCCACGCCCCCAGCGGCAGCGCCAGCGCCAGTGCCGCGAAGCCGGCCACCAGCGCGCGGCGAAAAAAGAGCGACGTCGCCTGGCCCAGCGCGAAGCCCAAGGCGGCGCCCCACAAGCCAAATGCGAGGCTGCGGCTGGCGATGTCCAGATCGCGCCATTGTTCGGCGAGATATCGCGTGTCCCAGCTTGGATTATAGTAGACGATATTCGGAAATTGGCGCCGCATCGCTGCGATGAAATCAAATGTCGCGGAGATCGATACGATGGCCGCCAGAATTGCCGCAAGCGCGATCGGCATCGACCAGACCGCGAGCCGCGAGAACCAGACGTACCGCGGCCAGACGGCATGCTCGGCCAGGAAGCGATATTTGAACTGTCGCTGGTCGGCATAGAACACCACCGACCAATAGATCGCCATCGCCAAGAGGGCAATCGGATACGGAAACATCACCAGATGGCTGAAACGAATCCGCGTCGCCATGTTCAGCATGTCGGCGATCAGCAGCAGCATGAAACAGAGCCCGGGCACGATCAGCGACATGGCCAGCATCGGCTTCCATGATTGTCGCCAGGTGTGCCAGAGAAGATGGCCGAGCACTCGCGGGCTGTGGTGTCGAATTAGCGCGGCGCCGCGAGAGGCGACGCCGCGGAGGTAAGTGAGGGGTCTGGAATTGTCGGATGTCGACGGAGCGGGCGCCGTCGTCTCCGACGCTTTCCCTTGGTGCTCCTGGACCAGCCAGCGGCGGGCAACGAGCACATCGATCACCAGGATGCAGACGGCGACTGCGATCCGGGGCACCAGCACGCCCGCATAGCTTTCGAGCATCATAAAGTTATCGGTGCGCTCGCCGAAGATGTTTGCGATCCAGGTGACGGCGAGCGACTCGGCGCCGATCGCCAACAGGGCCGCCAAGAGCGGCTGGCGAATCAATAGCGAAAAGAACATCCCCCAGGCCAGCATCTCAATGATTGCGAAGCCAAATGTCGAGAGCAGGAGCGAGAATTGCGCCGCGCTGGGCGCCCGCATGCCGGCAAACTGCCACGCAGTGATCAATAGCAAGGCCGCGAGCATCAATGAGCTGGTAACGGCGAACGACGCTTTGCCTGTAAACAGCGGCAGCCAGCGCGTGGGGAGGCCACTCAGGTAGGCATATGTTTCCTCTTCGTGCTCCATGGAAAACGTCGTAGCGGCAACGCCGACGGCGTAGAGCGCGGCAGCGGCGAGCGCGATGCCGAACACCGTGGTCACCGGATCGGAGCTGGGCGGCGCCAGGGCGATCGTGACCGCCTGCAACAGCGCGGCGATCACGCAGGCCGCGAGCCAGAAGCCGCGCAGGGTGCGGTATTCCTTCCAGGCAAAACGCGCGGCGACGGGGGAGAGGGTGACAGATGACATGGGAGTGAGAACGATGAGCGGTGAATGATGAGTGATGAACTAGGCCAGACCAGGCGAATCGATCATGGGCGATGGCGTTAACAGCGCGGCCGACGTTGTCGAGGGCGCGCCCGTCATGTAAGCGACAAAAATCTCTTCGAGCGACGGCGTCCGCGACTCCACGGCGGTGACGCCGGTCGTAAAGCGGAGCGCATCGATCGCCGCTTCATCGAGGCCGCGGGTGATGAGCTCGTATTGCCGCCCTCGATGCCGTTCGTGAATCACCTGTCCCTCCAGCGGCGGCAGCGGGCGATGCGGGTCCTCCATCGTCACGGTGACTTGCCGCGTGCTGCGTTTGATATCTTCCAAACGGTCGACCAGGAGCACGCGGCCGGCGTGGACGATCGCAACGATATCCGCCACCCGTTCCACCTCGCCGATCTGGTGACTGGAGAGGAGCACCGTTCGTCCCTCGGCGGCGACGTCGACCATGCTTTCGAGAAACTCACGGCGGACCATCATGTCGAAGCCGCTCGTAGGCTCGTCCAGGATCAATAGCTCCGGCTTGTGGGCCATGGCGAGCGACAACGCCACTTTGCCGCGCATGCCCTTGGACATCTGACTGAGCTTGCGGTCGAGCGGTACGCGGAAGCCCTCGACCAGGCGGCGGAATTCGAATTCGAAGCCGTCTGGATAGAAGCCCGCGGTAAACCAGCCGATCTCGGCGGCGGTCATCCAGTCGTAGAGCGTGGGCCGCTCCGGCAGGTAGCCCACTCGGCGACGAATTTCAAAGCCCTCGCGGCGGCTATCGAGCCCCAGCACGCGGACCTCGCCCGCCGTGGGCGACGCCAGGCCGAGCATCAACCGGATCGCCGTCGTCTTGCCGGCGCCGTTTTCGCCCAACAGCGCGAAGACCACACCGGGCGGCACCGCGAGCGAGACCTGGTCCAGCGCGGCCTGCTGGCCATAGAGCTTGGTGACGCGATCGAGCTCGATAACCGGGTTCATAAGTTACTCCAGGAATGACGAATTCCCAATGACGAATGACGAATGACGAATGAGGTTTCGTGGTGCCGAGCTTCGTCATTAGTCATTCGACATTAGTCATTGACTTCCTCTGTGGTTAATTCTTCTTCGCACGACGCAACGTGGCTATTTCCGCGCGGACCAGTTGTTCGATTTCGGCGTTGTCGAGGCCGCTGGTGGCCGCTTCTTCCAGGACCAATTTGAGTCGGGCGCGGATCAGTTTGGTCCGTTCCGACTGGCACTGGCGACGGGCGGCCGGCGCGACGGCCAGGCCCGTGCCGCGGACCGATTCGAGCACGCCGTCGTCTTGCAATTGGCGATAGGCACGGGCGACGGTGTTTGGATTGATCGCCAGGTCGCGGGCCAGCTCGCGGACGCTCGGGACCAGCTCGCCCGACGCCAGGGCCCCGTCGGCGATGGCGAACTTCACCTGCCGCACGATCTGGTCGTACACGGCCAGCCCGTTATGTGCGTCGATGGTGAAGAACATCTGCTGGGCCTCCGACGAAGGGAGCGGTCGACTGTACTAGCGTACTAGTACGGTAACAAAGCGTGGCCGCGCGCGTCAAGCCGATTGTCGAAGAGTTTCCCTCCGCCGCCGCGGCGAGGTGCTGGTTCGCGTGCAAAAATCGGTGACGCAATGCGCGAACGAGGCCGATAGACTCGCCGCGATCGGCAGTGCTTGCGCGACCCTCAAAGGGGAAGGAGCAGTTCCCGCTGATCGGCTGGGAATTGCGACGAAAATACTTGACTTTTCATTTGCGGCCCGATAGGCTCAAGCCTTCTAGCCGCAAAACGACATTGCGGCCGTCAGCTCTTTTCCCGAAAACTTAGGTTCTGCGACGGCGGCTAGCCTGGACGCCGCGCGGGACTACGGGGCGGCTTCCGAGGGGGAGCTGGTCCAGTGTATGTCCGTTGGATTTGTGGGCAGAAGCACTTCTATCGGTGCGCCGTCGCTGGGGCGCGGCGTTCCTTTGCACAGCTAGCGAGGTTTCTATGTTTCGCAATCTGATATCGTTGATCGCTCGGCCTTCCACGGTGAAGTCGCGTCGTCGCCGTGGCCACAACAACTTGCGCTCGCTGTTGTCGATCGAGAGTCTGGAAGATCGTATTGTGCTGGCGACTTCGGTCACCATCACGCCGGCAGCGGGCGTATTCGGCATTCAGGATCTCGACTACCAATACCAAAAGCTGGCCACGTTCGTCGTAACGACGGATGATTTTTCGCTTCCCGCATTTTCGATTGATTGGGGCGGCGACCCGACGATTCCCGGTAACATTACACCCATCGAGTCGACCTTCACAAGAACGGACATCTCGCTGGTGCCGGGTGAAACAAGCACCTTCGAGGGAGTTCTGTACGGCACGTTCAGCTACGATCTTGCCGGCCCGAAGACTGCCACCATCACGGCCGTCGATCCGCTTAATCCGTCGGTCGAATTGGCAGCGGAAGGCATGGCAATTAATGTTTTTGAACAGCACTCCGGAAGCGAAACGTTTTCTCTCCTACCGCCGGCCGGACCCATCTCCGAAGCCGGCAGCTACGCTTACACGCTGAATTCGAGCTTTGGCGTTTCGGCAATCTCTTATTCCATCGACTGGGGCGACAGCGTGCAAACCGGCATCAGCACCTTCGATGCGGTATCGTTGCATTCGCACACGTACGCGGATGATTCGCCGTTTGCGCTCAATAACTACCGGATTTCAGTTGCGGTGGAGACTGCTGGCGGCACCTTCGCCATTCAGGGCCCGGCGGTGGAGGTTCTCGACGTGGCGCCAAGCGTCGTCATCGATGGGCCGACCAGCATTGCTGCGAACGACACGTACACGCTCAATTTGTCGTCCAGCGACGTTAGTGCCGAGGATCAGCCGGTTCAATGGCTGGTTTACTGGGACTATGTGAACGACCCTGGCACATTCGAGATCGTGGATGCGGACCTCACGTCGGTGACTCATGTTTACACGACCGATGGGCCGCGGACGATTTTTGCCGAGTTCATGGACGATGACTTTCTTACCACGCCATCCAATACCGTTGACGTCACCGTCGGCAGCCAGCCGACGGCAGACGCGGGCGGTCCCTACACCACGCTCGCCGATGTGCCGATCACGCTCACCGGCGTCGGCGCTGGCGGCACGAATCTGGCCTACGCCTGGGATCTCGATGGCGACGATATGTACGGCGAGCTGGGTGAAGTCGGCGCCGCGGTCACGTTTGATCCGGCCGGCGTGGCGGGTACGCGCACCGTGCGGCTCAAAGTAACCGACCTCGACACCAACGTCGTGAGCGAGCCGGATGAAGCCATGATCACGGTCAACGCCACCGGCGCGCTGGTGGTAGATGAAACTTTGCACGTGCTGGGCAGCGGCACGGGTGGCGACACGGTGACCGTGAGCGTCAGCGGCGGCAACATCGTCGTCAACACAGGTTCCGGACCGCAGACGTTCAGCCTCGCCTCGATAGATGAGCTCAACGTCCGCACGGGGGGCGGCAACGACATCATCACGATTGCGGCCGCTGTCACGATTCCGACGACGGTTGACGCCGGCGACGGCGACGACCTCATCCTGGGTGGCGGCGGACGCAGCGTGCTCATGGGCGGTGCGGGCACCGACATCATTTACGGCGGTGCAGGCGACGATGTGCTCATGGGTGGTACGGGCAACGACCTGTTATTGGGCGGCGGCGGCAACGACGCTCTCGTGGGCGGCGGCGGCACCGACATCCTGGAAGGCGGTGATGGACGAGACGTTCTTGTCGGCGGTGTCGGCAGCGACGCCATCTTGGGCGGAAGCGGTGACGACATCCTCATCGGCGGCTACACGATCCACGACGGTAACGTCGCGGCGCTGGATCAGATCATGAACACTTGGACGAGCGGCGCCAGCCTGACCGCTCGAATCAATCTCCTCACGGCGGTGGGTGGTTTGCTCGAGGCCAATGAAGCCGTGTTTGACGACGATGCAATCGACGTGATTACCGGTGGGGCCGGCGCCGACTTGATCTTTGGCGACCGCAGCCTGTTCGGGGATGGTGCGATCGATCTGATAGCGCTGCAGACGGCCCAGGACCGCTTGATCGCGCTCAATTGAGGCCCTCTTATTCTGGCAGCACAAAAGGTCATGCGGTCGAATACATGGTCCGGAGCCGCTCATTCGCAGCTCCGGACTATTTCGTTTCCAGGCAGTAAACACCGGCAAAATCGGCCCCTCCGGTGTTTTCCTGCTTGGCGCAATGTGTGCTACGATAGATCATTGACACTTGAACGCCGGTGACGATTGCGCCGGCGCCCAGGCGGAGTGTCTGTTTATCATTTCGCCATTGAGTTAATTTAGGGCGCCGAGCCGTTTAGCCCGAGTAGAGAATATGCGCCCAGATTGCGGGGCGGCCTGGGCTTAGCGTCTGCGTCGCCCCTGCCGCCATTGGGTCGGCCCGATCCGGCCCGCCAACTCCCCCACCACGAAGTAGCCCACGTAATACGAAGTAGCCCACCATGCCGATCCGCGTCGCGCTCCACCATCGCACCGAGTACAAGTACGATCGCCTGACCGAGCTGGGTCCGCAGGTGGTTCGTTTGCGCCCGGCGCCCCATTGCCGCACGCCAATCCGCGCCTACTCGCTGAAGATCTCGCCGCCCGGGCACTATCTCAATTGGCAGCAGGATCCGTACGGCAACTACCTCGCGCGTCTGGTGTTCAACGAACAGGTCAACGACTTCGTCGTCGAGGTCGACGTGCAGGCCGAGATGACGGTCATCAATCCGTTCGACTTCTTTCTGGAGCCCGCGGCCGAAAGGTATCCGTTCTCCTACACACCGACGTTGCTCAAGGACTTGATGCCGTTTCTGCACGTCTCGCCGGTGATGGAGAATTCACCGCTGGCGGACTTCATGCGGACGATCGACACCACGCCGCGGAAGACGATCGACTTCCTGGTCGACTTGAACCGGCACTTGAAAGAAGTGATCGGCTACGTGATCCGCTTGGAGCCCGGCGTACAGACGTGCGACGAAACGCTCAGCAAGCGGACCGGCTCATGCCGCGACTCGGGGTGGCTGTTGGTGAACATCCTGCGGCACATGGGCTTTGCCGCGCGGTTCGTGTCGGGCTACTTGATTCAATTGACGGCCGACGTGAAGTCGCTCGACGGGCCGAGCGGGCCGGAACACGACTTCACCGACCTGCACGCCTGGGCCGAAGTCTATCTGCCGGGGGCGGGCTGGATCGGCCTCGACCCGACGAGCGGCCTGATGGCGGGCGAAGGGCACATTCCGCTGGCCTGTACGCCTGAGCCGATCAGTGCCGCGCCGATCACCGGCACCACGTCCGAGGCGAAGTGTGAATTCGGTTTCGAAATGAGCGTCACGAGGATCCACGAAGATCCGCGGGTCACGCTGCCGTACACCGACGCCCAGTGGCAGGCGATCACGGATTTCGGCCACCATGTCGACGAGCACCTGGAGCGCGGCGACGTGCGGCTCACGATGGGCGGCGAGCCGACCTTCGTGTCCATCGACGACATGGAGAGCGACGAATGGCGGACCGCGGCCACGGGCCCGCACAAGCGGCGGCTCGCCGGCGATCTGTTGATGCGATTGAAACATCGCTGGGCGCCAGGTGGCTTGTTGCACTTGGGACAGGGCAAGTGGTATCCGGGCGAATCGCTGCCGCGCTGGGCGCTGCGCTGTTACTGGCGCGAAGATGGCCAGCCGATCTGGCGCGACGAGTCGCTGTTTGCCGATCCGTTGGTACCGGGCACCCACACCGCCGAGGACGCTCAGCGGTTTGGCCGCGAATTGGCAGCCCGGCTGGGCGTGAATCCGGACTTCGTCACTTTTGGTTACGAAGACGCGCTCTACTACACCTGGAAGGAGCGGCGGCTACCAACGAATGTCGATATCCGCGATTCAAAGCTGGAAAACAAGGAAGAGCGGGCGCGACTGGCCAGAGTGTTCGAACAAGGAATCACTTCGCCTATCGGTTGCGTTCTGCCGCTACGAAAGCTGTGGTGGCTCGCCGAACCGGTGTGGGAGAGCGGCACCTGGGTCGTCCGCTCGGACGAGATGTTCCTGATCCCCGGCGATTCGGCGATGGGTTTCCGCCTGCCGCTGCAATCGCTGCTGTGGTACAGCGGGGCAAAGGCCGAAATGGCTGGCTACGCGATCGAGCCATTTGAAGCGCGGCTGCCGCTGCCGGAACACGACCAATTGCGTGAAGAGCTCTTTGCTCGCAGCGCGGCCTGGGCTCACAAGCGGCAACCCGTGCTCGTGGGCGGCGGCGATTCGTCCGGCGGCCCCGACAGCGGCGGCGGGCGACATGGCGGTGGTGGCGGCGAAGGCTTTGGCACCAACGGCAAGACGCCACACGATCCGTTTGCCGATCCGCGCGATTTGCCCGAGTGGCAGCGGAACGATCCGGCGTTCGTCGTGCGGACGGCCATCTGCGTTGAGCCGCGCGGCGGCGTGCTGCACATCTTCATGCCGCCTTTGGATCGGCTCGAAGACTATTTGGAGCTCGTCACCGCGATCGAAGACACCTCGGCGGCGCTCGCGCTTCCGGTCGTGATCGAAGGCTACCTGCCGCCACACGACTCGCGCGTCGACCATATCAAAGTGACGCCCGACCCCGGCGTGATCGAGGTAAACGTCCACCCGGCCCATCATTGGGAAGAGCTGGTCGACATCACGACCAGCGTCTACGAAGACGCGCGCCTCGCGCGCCTCGGCACCGAGAAGTTCGATCTCGATGGCACCCACACCGGCACTGGCGGCGGCAACCACGTGGTGCTCGGCGGCCGCACGCCGCAGGACAGCCCGTTTTTGCGCCGGCCCGATTTGCTGCGGAGTCTCGTGGCCTACTGGCACAATCACCCGTCCCTCTCGTACCTGCTCTCGGGCACGTTCATCGGCCCCACGAGCCAGGCACCGCGCGTCGATGAAGGCCGCCGCGACTCGACGTACGAGCTGGGCATCGCGTTCGAGCAGTTGCCCAAGGACGGCTATTGCCCGCCCTGGCTCATCGACCGCGTCTTTCGGCATTTGCTCGTCGACGGCACCGGCAACACCCACCGCGCCGAGTTCTGCATCGACAAGCTGTTTGCACCGGAATCATCGACCGGCCGCCTCGGGCTCGTCGAGTTCCGCGCGTTCGAAATGCCGCCCCACGCCCGGATGAGCCTCGCGCAGCAGGTGCTGCTGCGGGCGCTCGTGGCCCGCTTCTGGGAGCGGCCCTACGAAACAAAGCTCGTCCACTGGGACACGACGCTCCACGACCGCTTCATGCTGCCCCACTTCGTGCGGCAAGATTTTGAAGACGTCGTCACCGACACGCGCGAGTCCGGTTTCGAGCTGGACCTGGCCTGGTTCGCGCCTCACTTCGAGTTCCGCTTTCCGATCATGGGTGAGTTCACCCAGCGGAGCACGCGCGTCGAACTGCGCAAAGCAATCGAACCGTGGTACGTGCTCGGCGAAGAGCCGGCCGGCGGCTATACCGCGCGGTACGTCGATTCGAGCGTCGAGCGGCTGCAGGTGAAGGTCGAAGGCATGACCGACACGCGGCACATCGTCACGTGCAATGGCCGCCAGGTGCCGCTCCATCCGACCGGCACCCAGGGCGAGTTCGTCGCCGGTGTGCGGTACCGTGCCTGGCAGCCGCCCAGCTGTCTCCACCCGACGATCCCGGTCGACACGCCGCTCGAGTTTGGTCTGGTCGACACGTGGCAAAACCGCTCGCTGGGTGGGTGCACCTACCACGTAGGCCATCCGGGCGGTCTGAACCCGTCGACTTTCCCGATCAATGCCTTCGAGGCCGAGAGCCGTCGAGCGGGGAGATTTTTCCGAATCGGCTACCAGGGAGGCGTTTTGCCGCCGGCGCGGGAGGAAACAAACCCCGATTTCCCGATGACTCTCGACCTCCGCCGCGGACGAAACCGATAGAATTTACGTATCTCGCATGGTTTGCCTCGTCTCGCGTTGTCATCCTTCTAGGCGTTCAAGGCGGATTTTTAAGTGTCAGTTTCGGAGATGCGCTCGGACATAGGATTGTTCGGCCCGTACGCCGGCATTCCGAAACATTTCGACGAAGTGTTTGCCGCACCGGGCAAACTTCGGACGCATTGGCGTCGCTTCTCCGAACTCACGGCCGCGCTCGGTAAGGAAGAATTCGGCCGCCGCTGGGAGCAGGCCCGCCGCCTGATCGAGCAGCAGGGTCTCACCTACCCGGACCCCAGCGATCCGACGGGGCAGCGGCGCCCCTGGGAACTCGACCCGTATCCACTTTTGATCGCCGCCGACGAATGGCGTTCAATCGCCGCCGCGCTGCGCCAGCGGGCCCGGTTGCTCGACCTCGTGCTCCGCGACGTCTACGGCTCCCAGGAGCTGCTGCAGCGGGGGCTTTTGCCGGCAGAGCTCGTGTATCGCCATCCGAGCTTCCGGCTGCCGTACTGCGGCCAGCTGCCGCCGCACGATCGCTATTTGCATTTTTATGCCGCCGACTTGACGCGCTCGCCCGACGGCCAGTGGTGGGTGCTGGCGGATCACACCGAAGCGCCCTCCGGCGTCGGCTTCGCGCTCGAAAATCGGCTCGCCATGTCGCGGATGCTCCCCGAAGTGTTCCGCCAATGCCACGTGCAGCGGCTCGCGCCCTATTTCGTCGCCGTGCGCGAAGAGCTGGTCCGTCTCGCCCCGCAACACTATCGCGACCCGCGGATCGTGATCCTCACGCAGGAAGCGGGCGGCCACAACTATTTTGAAGACGCCTACGTCGCCCGCTATCTTGGCTACACGCTGGCCGAGGCGGGCGACCTCGCGGTCCGCAACAACCACGTCTTCATGAAAACGCTCGGTGGGCTGCTGCCGGTCGACGTGCTGGTCCGCCGGCCCAACAGCGACGAGTGCGATCCCTTGGAGCTCTCCGACCGCTCGGCGTTCGGCGTGGCAGGCTTGATGCACTCGGCCCACACTGGCCGCGTCGCCGTCGCCAACACGCTCGGCAGCGGCCTGGTCGAATCGCCCGTGTTCATGGCCTTCATGCCGAGCTTGAGCCAGGCGCTGTTGGGCGAGCCGCTGTTGATGCCCGGCGTGGCTACCTGGTGGTGCGGCGACAAGAAGTGGCGGCCGTATGTGCTGGGGCGGCTCGACCAGCTCGAGGTGCAACACGCCTATCGCCGCCGCGGCTCAGAGCACCAATCGGCGGCCGAGCTGGCCAGTCTCTCGAAAGCCGAGCTCGCGGAGCGAATCGCCGCCAATCCGACTCAATACATCGCCCAGGAACGAGTGACCCGCTCCACCGCACCGATCTGGAGCAACGGCAACGCCGCCAAGCCCGCCTACGTCGCCCTCCGCGTGTTCGTCGTGGCCAGCGGCAGCGGATACACGGTGATGCCCGGCGGATTGACGCGCGTCTCTTCGTCCCTCGAAACGTTGCGGCTCTCGCTCGTCGAAGGCCATCACAGCAAAGACACCTGGGTCCTCTCCGACGGCCCCGTCGTGCCGGTCACGCTGATCAAGACCTCCGACGACGAGGTGCCTCTGCGGCGCGGCGGCGTCGACCTCCCCAGCCGCGTGGCCGAGCAATTTTTCTGGATCGGGCGGCAGGCCGAACGGGCCGAGTCGCTCGCCCGGTTGCTGCGGACCGTGACCATGCGGCTCACCAGCGAAGCCGACTCGACGACGCTCGTCGAGTTGCCGAGCCTCTTGCGCGTGCTCGCCGAAGGCGGACAGATTGAGCCGGGCTTTGTGGTCGACGAAATTCGCACGCGGCTGCCGGCCATCGAGCGCGTGCTGCCGCTCGCGGTGTTCGACGACGAGCAGCCGCATGCCCTGCGGGCCACAGTCTCGCAGCTGGCCCATTTGAGCGCGCTCGTCCGCGACCGCATCTCGCTCGACACCTGGCGAATCCTGCGCCAGCTGGACGAGCAGTTCTGGCCGTCGACGTCGGAAACCGATCTGGCCGATCTGTTGGAAAAACTAAATTCCCTGCTGCGCAACCTGGCGGCATTCACGGGCCTCGCGCTCGAGAACATGACCCGGACCCAAGCCTGGCAGTTTCTGCAGCTCGGCCGGCGGATCGAACGCGGGATGCAAACCTCGAACCTGGTCCGCGTGATGCTCCACTCCGGCGGGGCGACCGAACATGCGGTGCTCGAAGCGCTGCTCGAGGTGGCCGACAGCATCATGACCTACCGCTCGCGGTATCTGGCCCGCGTCCAGCTCGCGCCGGTGCTCGACCTCTTGCTCACCGACGAGTCGAACCCGCGGTCGGTGGCGTTTCAATTGGCCTGCTGCGCCGGCCACGTCGAGCAGCTGCCGCGCGACCCGCTCGAAGACGACTCGCCGGAAATGAAACTCGTCGCCGCGATGGTCGAGCTGATTCGCAACGTCGACAGCCAGACGCTGGCCCGCGACTACATCGCCGGCGACGCGGAGCAGCTCGACGGGCTCTTTGCCCAACTCGAGTCGCTGCTGCCCAAATTGTCGGACGCCGTTTCACACCGCTACTTGCTGCACGTCGGCCCGACGCAGCGGCTGGCGGAAATCGGCGCAGCGGACAGCTTGCATCACGCGGAGCTTGCCGACTAACTTGGAACGGTAATAGCCGGCAACGCGACGCACCGATGCGATACAACATCCGCCACACCACGATCTACTCCTACACCGATCCGGTGCCGGTTTGCCACAACTTGGTGCATCTCGCGCCGCGGGACACGCCGGCCCAGTCGTGCCGCGAGCATCGCGTGGTGATCGATCCGCAGCCCTCGGTGCGGGCCAAGCGGCGCGATTACTTTGGCAATGACCTGGAGTTCTTCTCGATCCAGGAAGCGCATGAAGGACTGAGCGTCACGGCGATGAGCCTGGTGGACGTGTCGTCGCCGGTGCTGAAGGTCGGCGTGAAAACTCCGCCTTGGGAAAGCGTCGTTGCCGAGATTCCGGCGAACACGCGGCCGCCGGGACTGGCCGTGTATTTCCTCACGCTGCCCTCGCCGCGGATTCGCGCCTCGACCGCGCTGGCCGAATACGCGCGGCCCAGCTTCCCCGCCGGGCGGCCGATCTTTGATGCCGTCCGCGATTTTACGGCCCGCATCCACAACGACTTCACGTTCGATCCCAAGGCCACTACGGTGAGCACGCCGCCGGAAGAGCTGCTCCAATTGCGCCGCGGCGTGTGCCAGGATTTCGCCCACTTGCAGATCGCCTGCCTGAGGTCGCTCGGCCTGGCGGCGCGGTACGTGAGCGGCTACGTAGCCACCAATCCGCCGCCCGGAATGCCGCGGCTCGCCGGCGCCGACGCCTCGCATGCCTGGGTCAGCGCCTTCTGCGGCCCCTTGGGCTGGGTCGACTTCGATCCAACCAACGACACCGTGGTCGGCGATCAGCACATCACCATCGGCTGGGGCCGCGACTACGGCGACGTCTGCCCGATCCAGGGCGTCTTCATCGGCGGCGGTCAGCACAGCATGCGCGTGGGCGTCGACGTGATCCCGCTGCCGGCGCTGAAGTGAGCCCCGCTACTGCGAACCGTTATCGCGGGCGCCGCGGCGGATGGCGGCCAGGCGGTCGCGGAGCGTGAAGGCGTGCGGCTGATGATGGGTCGCCGAATGCTCGGCCTCGCCGTTTTCGGCGAGCGTCAGGGCCTTCTTTCGCGGCGGTTGCATGATTTCCGGCTCGCGGGCCGCAATCGCTTCGACTGCCGCCACTCGCTGCGGCAATTCGTCGCGAGCGGAATCGTCCTCTTCGGCGTCGTGCGGCGGATGATCTTCGTGGTCGCGCTTACGCCTCTGCGGCTGAACCGGAAACGCCTTGCCAAGCGGGCCGGCGAGCAGGGCCGGCAGCATGATCAGCTCGGCCACCATGCCGGCCACGAGAATCGAGAGCATCAGCCAGCCCATTCGCTGCGTCGGCGTGAAGGTGCTCAAGACGAACACCGACAGGCTCAGACCGCTGACCAGCGCTGCCTGGATCGTTGGCGGCGCACAATGGCGGTAGGCTTTGCGAATTGCGGCCCGCCGGTCGCGGAGCCGATTAAGATCCTGACGGTACCAGGTGAGAAAGTGAATCGTATCGTCGACCGCCACGCCGAGCGCAATGCTGGCCGACATCATCGAGCCAATGTCGATGTTGATTCCCAGCCAGCCCATGGCTCCGAAAATCACCAGCACGGGCAGCACGTTCGGCAACATCGCCACCGCGCCGCCGGCAATGCTTCGCGAGACGAACATCAACAGCGGAGTGATCGTCACGAATGACCAGAACGAGCTCTGCATCAAGTTGTCGAGCAGCGCCCGTTGGGCTTTGTATACGATCGGGACGACGCCCGTGTAGACGGCCGAAATCGTGTCGGCACTGGGCTGGTCGTGATTGACGATGAACGTGTCGCGCCCGGCGCTGACGTCCCGGGCGTCGACCACATGGATGCCCGCGTCCTTCAGGTCCTTGATCTGAGCATCGGTGAACGGACCGGCGAGCACCACGCTGTCGAATTTCTTCAGTGCGTCAAGGAGCTTGTCGCGCTGCGCCTGGTCGAGCTTCGCCAGGTTGTACGAAGCATATTGAATCTTGAGCCGCGCATTCCGCAGAAACATTTTCCAGGAATCGGCAAAGATCTGCTGCGAATCGATATCCGCGGCCGAGCTGGTCGAATTGGCGCCGGCCTTGGTCGAAGCAATTGACTTGGAATTCGCTTCCTTCTCGGCGCGCGGATCCCAGATGCAAACCGTGTCGCCGGCAAACGACTCGCCGGGATGGTCGGCCACGAGCTGCCGCAACACCACCTGCCGCAACCGCTGCGCGGCCAGGACGGGTTCAACGATGTGCCGCACGCTTTCCACAAACTCGCCGTAGTCAAGATCGCGGAACGCAGCCGCTCGCAGACTCACGCGCCACAGCTCCGAGCCGTCGCTGTCGTCGGTGGCGAGATAGCCGCTCTTGGTCAGGTTTTTGTGGCTGGCTTCGAGCTGGGCGTTGGTCGTGGTACGGCGACCGACGGCAAACACGTCGCGCCCCTCCGGCAGCGGCGGGGCAAACGTGGCCGCGGCCATCGCCGGGCCGACGAGGTCTTTCCCTTCCGGGCCGATCTCCCGCTCGATCGAGTCCTGAATCCAGGCCACTGTCTCCATCCGCTCCAGGAAGGAGAGCGTTTCCGGAACTTCATCTACGTCGACGTCCAGCTCGTTGTCACGCAGCATGTGACTCGGGAAGCGGACCACCACTTCCATCGGCACCAGCCGGGCAACATTGTTTTCCAGCCAGCCATAGTCCGTGCGAACGCGGGCCTGGCTGTCGAACAGCTTGAGCAAGTCGATCGACGTATGCATCATCGTGACGCCATAGCCTACGATGCCGATGAACAAGAAGCAGCCGATCGTTACGGCCGCGTTGTGCCGGATCAAAAAACTGCTGACATTGGACCAGACCTGCTCCGACCAGATGGTGCCGGCGTGAGGATCGTGATGCCGATGGTGGTGCTCCTCTTCGTCCTTGTCAGACTTCTTCGGTAGCCAGGCGCGAGTCGGCCACATTTGTAGCGCCGCAGGCAACAGCGCAAATAACATGATCAGCATCAGGAACACGCCGATCGCCGAGAACACGCCGAACTTGGCGATCGGCGCGATGTCGCTCACATACAGCGAACCGAGCCCGATACCGGTGGTCACCGAGCACAATAGCGCCGGCTTCCAGCCCAGGCGAATCGCTTCTCCCGGCGCGCCTTCGAGACCATGCTCCTTGAGCGCTTCGCGGTAGTAGTTGATCAGGTGAATCGAGCCGGAGATCGCCAGCACATAGAGCATCGACGGCATCGACATCAACACCGCGTCCATCCTATGGCCCGACCAGTAGACGGCCGACAGCCCCGCGGCGGCGCTTAACATGCCGCAGCCAAACACGATCGCCGTGAGCCGGATACTCCGCAGCGACCACCAGGCCAGGAGTATGCCCAAAAGACCCGAAATCGCGCCGAGGCGGGCGATCGTGCGGCCCCCCTCTTCGTCGATGGCCACGTTTTCGACCGGCGGGCCGCCCAGGCGGACTGATTCCATCGGAACGCCGCATTGTTCCAGCGCCTTCCACAAAATGCCCGGCTTGCGCTTCCACGGCAGTTTGCCGTCGGGGACGCTGCGGCCTAGCACGCCGGGGAAGTTCTCGATCGCGGCGTCCGAGAGCATCACGACGATGCAAGTTTGCTTACCGTCCGGCCCGATCAGCACATTTTCCAGCCGCTTGTGCGCCTCGGCGTACGGGATCTCCGATGGCTTGGAGGTCAGGTCATTGAGCAGCCGCCGGGCGGTCGTCACGGCCTGAAACATTCCTTCGTAGCCGGCGGGCTCACCCGGCTTGGGCCTCACATCGGCATTCGGGCCCAACAGAAACTTGGCCAGCCGCTCGATCCGCGGATCGTCTGGCTTGGCATCCGGCAGCTCCGGGTTGTCGCCGAGCGTGCAGCCGTCCCAGCTGATCAGCACGAATTGGTCGGCGACGAAATGCTGGCGGAACCAGCGAAGTTCCGTCGTCTCGCGGAAGGTCGACGGCAGCCAGTCCTGGACCTTGTTCGTATTGCTCTTTACCGCCTTTTGAGCGCCCTGCAATAGCAGCGGCGTGGCGAAGGCGAAGAGCATCAAGATGGCTAGCGAATAGCGCGCGTAAAACGGCTTCTGCTGGCTCATTGCGCGATCGCTCGAGTTTCGTTGGACGTTGGGCATCTTGCCGCCGCGACGGTCGTGCTCGACCGCTCGGCGTCCATATCGGGGTCACGGCCCGAAACGGGATTCGGGACCAAAATTCGCCATTCCTTCGGCGGTTCTATTGTAAACTTGCGGGCTTGCGCGTGTCGAGGCGAGCTATCGGCCGTGGCGTCCGCTGTCTCGAACGGCCATAATCAACGCATAAGCCCCCGGTGGGGAAATCTTGCCTTTGGATCTCGTCTTAAGGTGCATGACGCATGCAAAGGCCGTGGGTCGCCATCGTTTCGTTTTGGGTAATTTGGGTCGCGGCCGCACGAGTGCTGGCAGCCGAAAGCGACGCGATCAATTCGCTACCCGCCGCGATGGACGCCAGCGCCCAGTGGCCGCAGCCCACGAATGTGTCCCGGCCGTGGACCCGCTGGTGGTGGCTCGGGTCGGCCGTCGACCCGGAGAATCTGTCTCGGCTATTGGAGACCTATCAGGCGGCAGGCCTGGGCGGCGTCGAGATCACGTCGATCTATGGCGTCGAGGGCATGGAAGACCGCGAGCTGCCGTTTCTGTCCAACGATTGGCTGAGGGCGCTACGACACACGGTCCGCGAGGCGCAGCGGCTGGGCATGGGTGTCGATCTCGCGACCGGGTCCGGCTGGCGGATGGGCGGGCCGAGCGTCACGGAGGCTGATCAGAATCTCGAAGTCGTGATTCGCAAAGTCACTCTCACGGGCCCCGATGTTTTCGGGCGGCAGTTCCCTTCGCCACCCCAAGCGCTCGTGGCGTATAGCGCGGGCGGCGACACGGTCGACCTGACCGCGGAAGCGGCAACCAAGGGTCAAGTTCGCTGGGACGTGCCCGAGGGCAATTGGACAATTTACATCGTCGACCAGCGCTGGTCGCGCGACAACGTGAAGCGCCCGGCCCCCGGCGGCGAAGGACGCAACATCAATCCTCTTTCGCGCCGCTCGGTGGAAAGCTTTCTCGCCTATTTCGGCCACAAACTCGGCTCCCTGCCTGCCGAAGGCGTCCGCGCCCAGTTCCACGACTCCTACGAATACGAAGGCAACTGGTGCGATGACTTCTTCGACCAGTTCGAGCGACGGCGCGGCTATCGGCTGCAGGACCATCTGCCGGCGCTCGACGGAGACGCGGATGCCGACGAAGTCGCGCGCGTCAAGCACGACTACCGCGAGACCGTGTCCGACCTGGTGCTCGAGAATTTAATCGAACCATGGACGGCATGGTCGCACGAACAAGGGATGCTCGCCCGCAATCAATCGCACGGTTCGCCGGCCAATTGGCTCGACTTGTACGCGGCGTGCGACATCCCGGAGATAGAAAGCTTCGGGCGATTGGAGGGCGGCGACACGAACCGACTCGTCTTCAAGTTTGCGTCCTCCGCTGCCACCGTAACGGGAAAGCCGCTCGTCTCCAGCGAGTCGGCCACCTGGCTGGATGAGCACTTCCAAGAAACGCTCGGCGAAGTGAAGGAGATCGTCGACCGACTCTTTCTTGGCGGCGTGAACCACATCTTCTATCACGGCACCGCCTACTCGCCCGCCGACGCTGCCTGGCCCGGCTGGCTGTTCTACGCGTCGACTCAGTTCAATCCGCAGAATCCGCTCTGGCGCGACTTCGCGGCGCTGAACGAATACGTCACCCGCTGCCAAGCGGTGCTGCAGTCGACGCGACCCGACAACGACATCCTGCTCTACTGGCCGATCCACGATTTCTGGCAAGACGAGCGCGGCCTCCGCAAGGATCTCCGAGTCCACAACAGCCGCGAGTGGTTCGACGCCACCGAGTTCGGCGAGACCGCCCGCTGGCTCGAAGAGCACGGCTATTCGTTCGATTACATTTCCGATCGCCAGATCATCGCCAGCGAAATCGAGGGCGGGAGAATCAAGACGCCGGGCGGCCGCTACGCCGTGCTGCTGTTTCCCGGAACCAGAACGCTGCCATTGAAAACGGGCCGGGCGGTCAACCGGCTCGCCAAGGGCGGTGCGACCATCGTTTCCTACGGCCAGGCGCCCGCCGGCACGCCCGGCCGGAAATTCCGCGACGAACAAGCGGAGTTCGACGCGCTGGCCCGCGAGTTCATGCCCCGGATGAACCGGTCCGATGGCTTTTCGCGGGCGAGTTTAGGGCAGGGCCAGATCGTCATCGCCAAGGATCTCGACAGAACACTCCAGGAACTCAAAACTCCCCGCGAAGCTTGGGCAGTAGAGGGCCGGCTCCAATTCCTCCGCCGCAGCTGGTCCGGCGGCAGCGTGTACTTCATCAAAAACGTATCGCCTGAGCCGTTCGACGAACGAATCCAACCGGTGACAGATTTCGCCACCGCGCTAATCATGGATCCCGTGGACGGGAAGATCGGTCGGGCCGACTACGATGCCGATACCGGCGGCCTGCGGTTGCAGCTCGCCCCCGGGCAGGCCGTCTTTGTGAAGACGTATCGCAAGTCAATCGACGCTCCCGGATGGAACTATCAGGCCCCAGCCCACTTGCCTTCCGAAGTGGAGGGTGAGTGGAGCGTCGAGTTCGTTGCCGGCGGGCCGGAGCTGCCGCCCCCTTTCAAGACACATCGGCTGGCCAGTTGGACGGAGCTCGCAGGTGCTGAAGGCGAACGCTTTGCCGGCACCGCGCGGTACACCATTCGCTTCGCACCGGACGTCGCTGCCAGGCGTTTTCTCCTCGATTTAGGACACGTTGCGGATAGCGCTCGGGTGAGCCTCAACGGCAAACCGGTGGCCACGCTCTTCGCGCCGCCCTACCGGGTGGAAATCGGTCCGCTCTTGGCGGAGAATAATACACTTACGATCGAAGTCACCAGCGTCGCGGCCAATCGGATTCGCGATCTCGATCGGCGCGGCGTGAAGTGGCGGATTTTCAAAGACATCAATTTCGTGAACATCGAATATAAGCCGTTCGACGCGTCACAGTGGCCGTTGCGGCCAGCTGGGTTGTTCGGGCCGGTGACGCTCACGCCACTCGCCGATTGAGCAGGGGACACGACTAATGTTCAGGGGGACGGACGAGTGACGACGAGCGACAAGGCAATTCAATCGGCATACGCCGCCGCCAGAGAGCGCTATGTGGCGCTGGGCGTCGATACGGACGCAGCCCTCAAGCGGCTCGCCGCCATTCCGATTTCGCTCCACTGCTGGCAGGGCGACGACGTTGCCGGGTTCGAGAACGCCGGCGAAGAGCTCGGCGGCGGACTCGCGGTCACCGGCAACTATCCTGGCAAAGCCCGCACGCCCGAGGAGCTCCGCGGCGATCTAGATCAGGCTTTCGCGCTGCTTCCCGGCAAACACCGGCTCAATCTGCACGCCTTCTACGGCGATTTCGGCGGCCGCCGTGTCGACCGCAACGAGATCCGTCCCGAACATTTTCAAGGCTGGATTGACTGGGCCAGGTCGCAGCAAGTCGGCATGGACTTCAACCCGACTTTTTTCTCCCACCCCAAAGCCGCCGACGGCTTCACCCTATCGAGTGCGGACAAAGGCATTCGCGAATTCTGGATCGAGCACGGCATCCTCTGCCGCCAGATCGGCGCTGCCATTGGCAAAGCCCTTGGCACCGCGTGCGTGACCAACGTCTGGATCCCCGACGGCTACAAGGATTTACCCATCGACCGCCGCGGTCCGCGCGAGCGGCTCGCCCAATCGCTCGACGCCATCTTCGCCGAGAAGCTCGACCCCAGGCACAATCTCGACGCCGTCGAAAGTAAACTCTTTGGCATCGGCTCCGAGAGCTACGTCGTCGGCTCGCACGAGTTCTACCTTGGCTACGCGATCAAGCACAAAACGCTCCTCACGCTCGACGCCGGCCATTTCCACCCCACCGAAACGATCAGCGACAAACTCTCGGCCGCGTTCTCTTGGCTCGACGAAATTCTGCTCCATGTGAGCCGCGGCGTCCGCTGGGACAGCGACCACGTCGTGATCCTCACCGACGAGCTCGAAGCCATCGCCCAGGAGCTGGTTCGCGGCGACTACCTCGCCCGCACCCACATCGGCCTCGACTATTTCGACGCCAGCATCAACCGCGTCGCCGCCTGGGTGATCGGCACCCGCGCGATGCTCAAGGCCCTGTTGCTCGCGCTGGTGGAACCGACCGCCAAACTCCGCGATTGCGAACGCGCCGGCGACTTCACCGCCCGCCTGGCCCTCTTGGAAGAAATCAAAACCCTCCCCGCCGGCGCCGTCTGGGACTACTACTGCCTGGAGCAAAACGTCCCCGTCGGCCTCGCCTGGCTCGATGTTGTTCGTACGTACGAACGAGAGGTGCAGAGTCGCCGCGGCTAATCAAGGTGCCGATTTCCGACTATGAGAGAATTGCAGCAGACGCGTCGCAGGCTAGTCGCCGTCCCAAACAACCTCGCAATTGGGAAGAGCTGAGCGGACTCTCGAAATTCCGGCGATAGTGACGTGGGTGCCTTCAACGTGGATGTATTCTAACGTCTTGATCTTGGACAGGATTTCCAGCCCAGTGTCGGTAACGCCTGTATTCGTCAGGTCAACATTGTCCAGCTTCGACAAGTCATTTAGATGTCGCAGGCCGTCGTCCGAAACCTGTGTGCCTTCTAGGCCAATGACCGTGAGCTCTTCTTGGAACGCCTGCAGAAGTCGGAGCGAGTCATCGGAGATCCTTCGTTGACGACACTGGATCCCAAAAACTTGCGATCCACCATGGCGAAGTGACACGTGAGCTCCAAGTTTTTGGAAGTGCTCAATAGCGCTTTGACGGTCGATCATGGCGCCCCCGGCGGACGTATCCGCGCCACAAAGCAACGGAAAATTTCGGAGCGTGAATTGTAGCAGATCTTCCAAATTTGGGCCCGCTCAGCGATTTAAGCCATCCAAGCGGCACGGCGATTGCTCCTCAGCAGCCTGAATTCGACCGTCATTCATTCGGAGTTTCGCACCAATTGTGGAGTCATGGAATGCCCATAGTCATTCGTGTGAGGTTAGCTGCCATTCGGCTCGCTCATTCGTTGCGGCTGTCGATTCTCGAAGAAACCAAGACGTGGGAGATTGGCGTCGACGACGAAGGGCGTGCGGGGATCGTTGCCGGGCCCTTTCGCCTCGTGATCACGCCGCGAGCAGTGCGGCTGTTCGACGCCCTGCATCTTTATTGCGACGGGGCCGAGATTTGGCTGCCGCTCTGGTGGCGTCTGCGAATGCGAAACGCCGTGCGGCTGGTGCTGGCAGAAAACGCGCTCGAAATGCTCGACGTTGAGGAGCCGACCAAGACTTCGAAGTCTGCGCGAGTGGCCCGCCGACGTGAGAAGCAATCGGCATAGGCCTACGCCGGGTGGCTGGCGGTCGAGTGACAGCGCGCTCCCGGCTACTTAGCCACACACCGCCGCAAACTTCTCGGCAGCGGCATTCCAGGCGTCGCGTTCGTTCGGCTCGTACGTCACCAAGTCAAACGACTGCGCAACGATGCAGCGGAGCTCCGCGAGGTCGCGGACGTCGCCGGCGGACATCGCCTGCACCAGCGCATTGCCGAGTGCCGTCGCTTCGTACGGACCGACGACGACGCGGCGACCGGTCGCGTCGGCCGTCATCTGGCAGAGCAGCTCATTCTTACCCCCGCCGCCGACGACGTGAATCACATCGAACTTGCGGTCGAGGATTGATTCGAGGGTCGCGAGCTTGTCGCGGTACTTCAGCGCGAGGCTTTCCAGGCAGCAGCGGACGAAGCGGCCTGGCGAATCGGGCGGCACGTGCCCGTTGCGCTCACAGAAGGTGGCGATCTTCTCGAGCATTTCGCCGGGCGTCTGAAAATCGGCGTGGGCCGGATCAATGAGAGTGCGGAACGCCTCTGCTTCGGCGGCAAGTTTGGTGAGGCCGGCGTAATCCATCTCGCGGCCTTTCCTTGCCAGATCGCGGCGGCATTCCTGCACGAGCCACAGGCCTGGGATGTTCTTGAGAAACCGCGTCGTTCCGAGGACCCCAAGCTCGTTCGTGAACATCGCGGCCTGCGCGGCGGGCGACGTGCAAGGCGCATCTAGCTCCGCGCCCAGCAGCGACCATGTGCCACTGGACAGGTAGCACCACCGACTTCCGACTACTGCAGGCACCGCGGCGATTGCGCTCGCCGTGTCGTGCGACGGCGGAGCGATCACTTTCAGGTCGGAGGGCAGGCCGGTGTCGGCCGCGAGGGACACGCGGATCGTACCCACGACCGTGCCAGGCGCGACGGGCTCCGACAGAATGCCCGTCGGCAGCCCCATTTCGCCGAGCATTTCCGTCGCCCAGCGACCCGTATGGCAGTCGACCATCTGGCTCGTCGAAGCGATGGTGGCCTCAACTGACTTCTCACCGCTAAGCCAATAGTGAAACAAGTCGGGCATGAAGAGCAACTGAGCTGCCGCCGCTAGCCCGTCCGGATCCGCGTGCTTCTGCGCGTAGAGCGAGTAGAGCGTGTTGAGCGCCATGAACTGGATGCCGGTCGTCTGGTAGATGCGATCGGCCCCCAGCCGCGCGATCACTTCCTCATACGCCGCCTGGTTGCGCGGATCGCGGTACGCGTGGGGCAAGCCAACCAGCTCACCCGCCTTGTCCACAAGCGCCCAGTCGACACCCCAGGTGTCGACGCCGACAGAAACCAGACGGATGTCGAACGCCCTTGCCCATGCGGCCGCCTTCCGCAAGCCTGCGACGATCTCCCGCCACATGCCGGTGATGTCCCAATGCAAACCGGTTGGCATCCACACCGGCTCGTGTACGAAGCGGTACAACTCCTCCAGCTGCATGCGTCCGCTGGCGAGCGTGCCGGCGATGACGCGGCCCGACTCGGCGCCGAGATCAATGGCAAGATAGGCCTGTTTCATGCCCTCATGGTACGAGGGCCAATTGGTTCTCGCAACGACGCGAACGAAGAGTTGCAGCGCGTTCGTGACCGCAGGGACTAGACGATTGCTGCGTCCACAACGATTGCCAGATCGTCGAAGGTGGCAAATTCGCCGTCGTTCACGGTGAGCCGCAGCACGTACGTGCCTGGGCTGCTGAATGACGCGGTGGTGTTGGCGCTCGACGCATCGCCAAACGTAACGGTCCCCGGTCCAGAAACGCGGGTCCACAGTAGCAGCGGCGTCGCGAGCGGGCCGGCGGTTTCGCTAACAGTCGGCGCGAGGGTCACAGAATTCGGCAGCTGGATCCGCTGGCTCGGCCCGGCATCGACCTTCGGCGGCAGATTCGCGGGAGTTGCAGGCATGTTTTCCCCGCTGCTCGCCGGGCGATAGGAGATGATCAGCTTGGGCCGCTGGGTCGCGCTGGAGGCGTTGTCCGAGCTGATGTCCGCTCCATTGGAATTGCTGTAATCCTGAAAGATTACGCCGTAGTTCGCTGCAGGATTGTCAACCCACGCCTGAACGGCGGCGATTCCTCCGTCATTTAGCGAGACGGTGTTTAACCCTTTGTTGGAAGCAAGGATGCTGGCAATCGCTTCCGTTGCATGGTCGCCGGTTCCCTGGGCGCCGGCCGCAGCCCAGGGGATTCCGTTTGCAGCCTGGTTCCATGTGGCGGAAAACTCGTCCCAGGCTCGTTCCATTGCGTAGAGCGGGTAAGCGTGGCTCGACGTGTTGGTGACATTGAACTGAATCGACACCGACTCGATGACGCTGCCAACGGGAATGGCGGTGATGTCCCAATAGAACAACGGCGCGATGTCGGGACTGCCGTCCAGATCGAGCGTCGAATTCGTCGCGTAGTTCGTGTTGACCGAGCTGCCGTTGAGCTTGGTGTCACGCGTGCCGTCGTACCCTGATACTCCGTCCTGGAAGGAGATCGACACCGGGTCGTTCGACACGCCGGCGACGACGGTCATTGTGTCGGAACTCGTGAGCTGGCCGTCCGACGCGGTGAGTCGCAGGATGTAGGTACCCGCCTGGCTGAAGGTGGCCGTGGTATCGACGGCCGAGGCGTTGGCAAAAGTGACCGTGCCGGGGCCGGAGACTTTGGTCCAGGCGCTCGTGACCGAACCGGAGGGGAGGCCGTCGTCCGTCACCGTGCCGTCGAGTGAAGCGGCACCGCCCAGATTGATCGAGCGATTTGGACCGGCGCCCACGTTTGGTCCTTGATTGACTGCCGGTGCATTGCTGACGACGATCGTGATGTCGTCGTAGGCCGAGAGGGATTCATCGCTCCCTGTGAGCCGCAGGACGTAAGTGCCGGCCTGGCTGAACGAAGCGGTTGTCGTTGCCGACGCGGCATTGCCGAACGTCACGGCGCCGGGACCTGACAACGTCGTCCAGCTGCTTGTCAGCGTGCCGCCCGGCAGGCCGTCGTCCGTGACGCTGCCGTTCAGCGAGGCAGTGTTCGGCAGCTGGATTGCTTGATCGACGCCGGCGCTGACGGCCGGGGCTGCGTTTGCCGGCGAGGCATTTTGAACGATGATCGTCACGTCGTCGAACGACGAGAGCGAACCGTCGCTCGCGGTGAGGCGGAGCACGTACGTGCCGGCCTGGCTGAACGATGCGGTGGTGTTGTTTGACGAGGCGTTGCCGAAAGAGACCGTGCCCGGTCCGGAGGATTTTGTCCAAGTGCGCGTGAGCGTGCCGTTCGGCAGACCGTCATCGTTAGTCGTGCCGCTCAGCGGTGCGGAATTCGGCAACTGAATGGTTTGATCGACGCCGGCATCGACAGTCGGTGCTTCGTTGGTTGGAGTTGGATTGACAACCGGGCCTCCGGCCGGTCGATAGGAGATGATCAGCTTGGGCCGCTGGGTCGCGCTGGAGGCATTGTCCGAACTGAGGTCCGCTCCATTGGAATTGCTGTAGTCCTGAAAGATCACGCCGTAGTTCGCTGCAGGATTGTCGACCCACGCCTGAACGGCGGCGATTCCCGCGTCATTTAGCGAGACGGTGTTTAGCCCTTTGTTGGAAGCAAGGATGCTGGCAATCGCTTCCGTTGCATGGTCGCCGGTTCCCTGGGCGCCGGCCGCAGCCCAGGGGATTCCGTTTGCAGCCTGGTTCCATGTGGCGGAAAACTCGTCCCAGGCTCGTTCCATTGCGTAGAGCGGGTAAGCGTGGCTCGACGTGTTGGTGACATTGAACTGAATCGACACCGACTCGATGACGCTGCCAACGGGAATGGCGGTGATGTCCCAATAGAACAACGGCGCGATGTCGGGACTGCCGTCCAGATCGAGCGTCGAATTCGTCGCGTAGTTCGAGTTTGTCGAGCCACCGTTAAGCTTTGTATCCCGTGCGCCGTCGTAGCCTGATACTCCATCCTGGAAGGAGATCGTCAGCAGGTCGTTCGACACACTGACGACGACGGTCATCGTGTCGGAACTCGTGAGCTGGCCGTCCGACGCGGTGAGTCGCAGGATGTAGGTACCCGCCTGGCTGAAGGTGGCCGTGGTATCGACGGCCGAGGCGTTGGCAAAGGTGACCGTGCCGGGACCAGAGACTTTGGTCCAGGTGCTGGTGACAGAATTGGAGGGCAGGCCGTCGTCCGTCACCGTGCCGTCGAGTGATGCGGAGCCACCCAAGTTGATCGTGCGGTCCGGACCGGCGCTGACATTCGGCGGCTGATTCGTCGGCGGAGTGACCGGAGCCTGCACGACGATGGTCACCGTGTCGGAGGCCTGCAGCGCGCTGTCGTTCGCGGTGAGGCGGAGGACGTACGTGCCGGCGACGCTGAACGTGGCCGTGGTGTCGACGGCACCGGCGCTGGCGAATGTAACGGCGCCGGGGCCGGAGACGAAGCTCCAGCTGGTGGTAAGCGAGCCGCCGACCGGATTGCCGTCGTCGGTCACAGTGCCGTTGAGTGCTGCACCGGCGGGAAGCTGGATCGTGGCATCTGGCCCGGCGTTAACATTGGGGGCCTGATTCGTGGGCGGCGGCGGCGACACGATGCCGTCGAAGCGAAACATCGCGCCTTTAGCGCTGCTGCCGCTCGCGGCAATGGCGACCACCTCGTCTGTGAACGGTGCTTTGACGCTCGAAACGTTGTTCACGGTCCCGGAGATCAGTGTTTGCCGCGCGCCGAACGAGATGGTGCCGAGCGGCGACTCTTTGTAGTAGATGTAGCCGCCGTTTTCCGAGCTGGTGTAGGCAATGATCAGCTTGCCGGCCGTCTCATTGATCATCACAATCGGCCGCGTGCCGCTCGTGTCGACCTGGTACAAATTGTCCCAATTGCCCGACGGTCGGCGCACCAAGAGGGCGATCTTCGGATAGCCGGAGCTGTCGTAACTGGTCTTCACCGCGGCGTAGATCGTGCCGTCCGAAGCGACGGCCAGATGCATGTGGTCGTCGGCAAGCCCCGCGCCTTTGGACTGCGCGGATTGGCTGGCCGGCAGCTCGTCGTTCGACCAGGCGTTGGGGTTCGCGCCGTCGACGTGGTAACGGAAGCCAAATCGTTCCGAATTCTGGTTGGACCAAAACACGCCGAGCTGGCCGTTGGTCATGGCGATCAGCGTTCCGATGTCGTCCGACTTGATGCCGGTGGCGACGGTAATCGGACCGCTCCAGCTCGAATACTGGGAAGCTGCGTCGGCATAGCGGACTTCGATCGAGGAACTGGTGTCGTAGGCGACCCACATCCGTCCAGTGGTATCGATGTCGATTACGGCCGTTTCGGCGCTGGAGTTGACGGCCACGTTGACCAGGCTCGGTCGCAACGACCACATTTCGTAGCGATTGTCGGGACCGCTGTCGTACTCGACGGTGGCCAGTTGCGATGCGCTGCCGTCGAACAGCAATATGTGGGCAAGGTTGCCGTCGACTTTCACGTCGGCGTGGTAGCTGTTATTGCCAGAGAGCTGCAGCTGCTTCTGCCAGTCTGTACCGTTGAGTTTCCAGACCCAGGTACCGCTGCTGTCGGGCATGACGGAATACCAGGCGTCGTTGTATTCCCAGACTTTCGACTGCGGCTTCTCGCCGGTGTCATTCTTGACGCTCATGTTGGCGAGCGCCGTGACGGCCAGCAGCTCGCGCCGCTCGAGCGACTCAAACGCGAGGTTTCGCCGCGCTGACTGCCGCGTTCCTGGTCGAAATTTGACACCGAGTTTGGCGAGGCTCTTGCCGAGGCGCGAAAGGGGAGACGAAGACATGTTGCGCGTTTCCAAAGATGCGAGAAGAGAGTGGGGAGGGAGCCGATCGCGGGGACCTTAGCGAGCGATCTGGCCGATAGTTGAGAGATAAAATAGGAGGTCTGGGTCGATCTGTTCATGCTAGCAAGAATTACCGAAAGTCAAATAAAAGTGCATATTTTACGATAGTAAGAGATGTGCCGGAGCAAGTGGGCGGTGGGCTGAGAGGGGTAAAATGATGCGAATACCCCCGCGATTGGACAAAAGGCCGTCACAGCGCCCGGAATTAGCTGGGATACCTTTGGGCGCCTTAAGGTTTCTGGGCGCCTAGGCCCGTATAGTGAATCGCAGAGTTATGAGTCTGAACGACTTCAGGAGCGAATCAATGTTTGGCATGGAATTGGTCTGTGCGATGGGCTGTGACCGGCGTCGCTGGTCGATTGGCGTTGCAACGCTCGTGATCTCGCTAACGGCAACTCATCAGGCTGCCTGCGCGGAGCCGCTTAAGGTGATGACGTTCAACATCCGCTACGGCACGGCGGAGGATGGCGAGAATGCCTGGCCGAAGCGGCGTGAGCTGGTGTTTCAGATGCTGCGCGAGGAGGCGCCGCAGGTGATCGGGCTGCAGGAGGCGCTGCGATTTCAACTGGACGAGCTGCGCGAGGCGCTGCCCGACTTTGGCGAAATCGGGGTCGGGCGCGACGACGGCCGCGTAGCGGGCGAGTACGCGGCGATACTTTACGACCGACGGCGATTGGAGGTGTTGAACCAGGGCACTTTTTGGTTCTCACGAACGCCCGGCACACCGGGGTCGATTACCTGGGGCGGGAGCTTGCCGCGGGTGTGCAGCTGGGCGCGGCTGCGCGACAAGACAGGCGACCGCGAGTTTTATCTCTACAACGTACATTGGGACCATGTGTCGCAGGAATCGCGCGAGAAGAGCGGCGTGATGCTGCTCGACCAGATCGTCCACCGCGAGAAGTCCGGCGCGGCGGTCGTCGTGACGGGCGATTTCAATGCGGAGGAGCGGAACACGGCGTACCAACGGCTCCTGATTTCGAAAGACGTCACCCTGCGCGACACGTTTCGGACATTGCATCCGGATGAGAAGTCCGTCGGCACGTTTCACGGCTTTCAAGGCGGCAGCGACGGGGCGAAGATCGACTTCGTGCTGGTGTCGCCCGAGTGGCAGGTGGAGGCCGCGAACATCGTCCGCACGCACCGCGACAAGATCTATCCGTCGGACCACTACCCAGTGACGGCAACGATCGAATTGGAACCGGCTACGAAGTAGCGACTCGTGGAGGCCGACAGAAAACAAATAGAAGTGCGGCCAGAACTGCCGCGCCAAGGGTTTTTGGTTCAGGTATAGCCGCACCGGACGCCGCGCCGGCGCCAGCATCGGCGCCGAATTCGGTTTTCCACAAATTGTAATCGGCGTGATCGACGACGCCGGCGCTCGCGCCGCTTTCGTTGCCATTGTCGCTCAAGGGATTGTTCGTGCCGAGGTGGTCGCGCCAGAAGGCGTAGTCGGCGGCATCGACGCGGCCGTCGCCATTGAAGTCGCCCTCGAGCATCGACGTGTCCAGCAGGTAGTCGACGGTGCCCTTGCGAGTGGAGAGTTTGTACGTCTTTCCGTCGACCGTGAGCTCGTAGTCGCCGTAGTAGCCGTTAAAGCTGATGCTGCCGTCGGCGCCTACGGTGGCGGTGGTCTCGGTGGTCCAGGCATTGTTGGGATTGCCATCCCAATCCTGGATACCGAGCCGGTCCTGCCAGGCTTTGCCGGCGGGGGTGATCTGCAGATTGCCCCAGTTGTTGGTGTCGACCGTATAGAGCGACGCGTAGGGGGCGAACTGTCCCTGGCCCTGGTTCTCCTTGATCCAGTACCAATTTAGAAAGCCGATCGAGCCGGCATTGCCGAACATCAGCCGCAGCGATTCGTCGAGAACTTTGGCCGCGTCGTCGGGCGCGAGGCCGCTAAAGCCGCCGAATTCGCTGAGCTGCGTGGGGATGCCCTGGACGTTGGCATTCTGCAGGCTGGCAATGAACCGCGAGGCCTGGTGCTCCTGCAAATTGTTCTTGTAGTACTGGAGGCCGATGCCGCCGACGATCTCGCCCTTCCCACCATCGAGCGCGGCCTGGCGGAGCGTGTCGACGTGCTGCATGAAGCCGTTCATATAGTTCGGGTCGTCGAGGACGTTGTAATCGTTGACAAACAGCTTCGTGGCGGCCCCGGAGCTCTCGACGGCGCGCTTGGCTTCGCTGTAGATGTCGGCGATGCCGGGGGCGCCGTAGATGTTCCAGTACGAATCGCTGGGACCGAGTTGGCCGGAGTGGTAGCTCTCATTGTAGACGTCGAGCTCAAAGTACTTCTTGGCGCGGTCGGCATTGCCGCCGGCACCGTCGCCGATGTAGTACTTGATGCGGTCGCTGATCGCGTCGCGGAGGCTGGCGCTAGCGATGATATCGCCGCCGGCGGCCTGCGTGCGAAGCGCGTTGACCCATTGGGGTTGGACTTGCTCCCAGATCATGTTGTGCATGCGGGCCTGAAGGCCGTTGGCCTCGGCATAGGCGAAAAGCCGATCGGCCTGGCTCATGGTGATGCGGCCGCGGACTGATTCGGTGGCTTCCCACATTTCGTTGTCGGTAGCAACTGTATTGAAGTTCTTGTTAAGGGTGGCGCGGAAGTTCTGCGCCGCCGCGCTGTTGTCAGTAAGCAACGGGTCCATGTTCCAGTCGACCGAAGCGCCCAGCGTAAAGTCGAGTCGCTTGAGTGACACCTGCACGCGCGAGCCGCTCGCCGCTCCGGGAATGCGGACGCGGGCGTTGCCTTTGCGGAAATTGGCAATGTAGCTGTCCGAGGCGGCGAGCGCGTTGGCGTTGTTGTTGGTGTTCGCCAGGCTCGCGCCGCTGATGGTCAGATTATTGATCTTGAGTTGTCGCGCCGCGTCGCCGCGGTCGTTGTTGAGCTCCGTGCGGAGAAAATACGTTCCGGCGGGGAGCGAATAAGTGTGACTGTAGTCGCGCGATCCGATGGCGACCGAGAACGACGCCTTCGCATCGGCCAGCACGACATTCATATTGGGACTCGAGGAACCATCCGCGTTGACAGTGACGGTCACATTGCCAGGCTGAGCGAGCGTGATATAGGTGCCGACGTAGCCGTTGCGGTCGAGGACCCAAGAATTGCCGGCGGATTGGCCGGTCGAACGGAGCGCGAACTGGCTGCCGTTGAGCGTCGCTGCCGCCGCGGGGGCGATGACAACAAACAGAATTACAACGGGAAGAAATCCTTTCATCGAGTGCTCCTAATCCATTTTGTCGGTGCGATATAATTGGCTTCCGCACGTGGTCTCGCAGCGCGCGCAATAATGTTTGCGGCGATACGCGGTACGATCCGTAGAGTCGCGCCGAGTCGGCCTGATTATTGCCGCGGTTATCCAGTGGCCGCGGCGATGCGAGCGAATGCACAAAAACGGCGCCCGCCAACGGCCAGTTGACGGGCGCCCGCACCAGCTTGGGGGCAAAATCTCAAGCCAGCACGTTGTCGCGTTGCTAACGCAGATCGCGTGCCGCCGATTGCTGCCGATTGAAATTGCAGGCGACAACTCGACGAACGAAGCGCTACATCCGTTAAAACAGGACCTTGTACTGACGAAGAAACCGACAGTCGCACGTCGGTTCGTGCAGACGTCGTGCATCTGAGAAATGCGAGGGGGGCGGTTATGCGTCAAGCTGGTTAGCATGAAGCCGCGCGAGACGTATTCTTGTTTGGCGACATTTCGACCGACCAATTCGCACGCCGCGCGAACGAAGGGCGACACGCAGGGGAGCGCTGCCGGTAAAGCGCACCGCAGACTATTGTTCCAATTCCTCACGAAGGCCAAATCGCGCTGCAGTTTGCGGCACGACCTGTGCCCGGCAGGCCGCTGGTCCCGACCATGATCGAGACTGACCACAACTCGAACACCGGCTACTGGAGTCTCTCCGGCCAGGTGGAGGATACGGGCGTCGTGCGGCAAATTCCGATCTCGACATCGCCGTTTGTGGTGGGGCGTCGATCGGGATTGGCGCTGTCGCTGCCCTGCCAGAGCGTGTCGAAGATTCACGCCGAGCTGCGCCTGGCCGCGAACAACCTATTGGTCCGCGATCTGTCGAGCACGAACGGCACGTATGTCAACGGCAATCGAATCCGGCAGGAGTCGCCGGTCCATTCCGGCGATCTCGTTCAATTCGGCAACGTGATCTTTCAGACGATCGGCGGCGACTACGCGCCGACCCCGGATACGGTGACCATCGAAACGGACGTGGAAGACTCCGCGCTAGCGTTCGTGCAATTCGACAAGCTGATGAGCAGCCGCGCGGTCATTCCATTTTTCCAACCGATCGTCGAGCTGTCGTCGCGCGAGTCGAACGCATGCGAGGTGTTGGGCCGCAGCCGGCTGTTTGGCGTGCGGACACCCGAGGCGATGTTTCAGGCGGCAACTCGCCGGCAACAAGCGGCAGAGCTGAGCCGATTGTTGCGCGCAGTCGGTTCGCAAGCCGGAGCCGACTTGCCGGGACATCCGAATATCTATCTCAACACGCATCCGAGCGAGCTGCAGTCGGCGGAACTGGTGGATTCGCTGCGGGAGCTGCGGAGCGACTTACCCGATCTGCAGATGACGCTCGAGATTCACGAGGCGGCGGTCACGGAGATTCGCTTGATTCGCGAGCTGCGCGCCATGCTGGGCGAGCTGGAGATCTCTCTGGCGTACGACGACTTCGGCGCCGGTCAATCGCGCCTGTTGGAACTGGCGGTTATCGTGCCGGATGTGTTGAAGTTCGATATGGCGTTAATTCGCGGAATCGACCAGGCGCCGGCCGAACGACACAAAGTGGTCGAGAGCCTGGTGCGGATGGCCCGCGAGCTGGGCGCGACGCCGCTGGCCGAAGGCATCGAGACGGAGAGCGAAGCGCGGACGTGCGGGCAACTCGGTTTCGAGCTGGGCCAAGGTTTTCATTTGGGCCGCCCCGTGCCGGCGAAACAATTTGCCGCGCTGGTGACGCCGTCGCCCGTGCCCGTCGCTTAGCGAATTGCAACTCATCTATCGCAGCGGCAATGGAAACGCGAAACATCGCAGCGCGCAGCAGCGACATCGCGCGATTCGCAAGAAGAAAAGAATGACGCCCACCAGGGGGCAAGCCGCAAGTGGGCGTCGTGCTGGTTCTGGGGGTCAGTTGACCAGCAGTGAAGTCAAATATCGGCCAGATGATTGCTGTGCTTTAGGTCGTCGAGAGATTGGCGCTGTGGAACAACGGTCGTGCGCGTAAAGACCGCGACTTGGCGAACCTATGCCAAGGATAAGGGCGCACGCGTGTTGCACCATCAACCCAAGTAATTGCAATATCACGCGATGTACTCGACAACGCGCGCCATCCCCGCGAGCAGGTGATACATATTGTGGCAGTGCATGAACCAGCGGCCGGGATTGTCGGCGAAAAATTCGACATCGACTTTTTGCTTAGGGCCGACGGAGATGCTGTCCTTGAGCGGCGCATCGGGTTGCTCCCAGGCACCCGGTTGGGCGAGTACGCGGAAGAAGTGGCCGTGCAGATGCATCGGGTGATACATCATCGTGGAGTTGGTGAAGCGGATTCGTACGCGTTCGCCCTGGCGGATTTCGAGGGGCTGCGCCTTGCCGTCCGGTGAGAACAATTCCGGATAATACTGCCCGTCGATGGACCAAAGGTACTTCATCATCTGTCCGCCGAGCTCCAGCTGAAAAGTGCGGATCGGCCCATCGGGCAGCGTCGTCGGGTACGGCGACTTCAAGGCGGCGTAGTTCGTAAAGCCAGCGACGGGACCGTCGAACGCGGGCGGCTTCAAGTTAGGTTTGCGCGGGTTTGGCGTCGTGTGAATCACGCCGACGGCCTGATCGCTGGTACCGAGCGCGGCGGCGTGCAGCGTGAAGCTGCCGTTCGATTCGATCGTCACCAACGCGTCGTAGCGCTCGGCGGCGCCGAGCAGGAGACTGTTGCAGGTGACGGGCTTGATCGGCTGACCGTCGGCGGCGATCAATTGCAAATCGTGTCCCGCAAGCATCACCCGAAAGAAAGTCGAAGCAGAACCGTTGATGATTCGCAGCCGCAGTCGGTCGCCGGGCTTCACTTTAAGCGACCAGGGTTCGGCGTTCGATTTGCCGTTGAGCAGATAGCCGGGATAGTAGACATCGGTCTCGAAAGGTTTGCCGTTTGGAAGACCAAGTCCGCCGGTCGTGCGCATCTTGGTGGCGGCCGTCGGTGGCTGCTGCATGCGGAGCTGCGGCACGACGGTGATCGGGTCCTGGTCGAGCCAATCGGACACGAATACGACGACGTCGTGTTCGTAGACGTATGGTTCCTTGCGGGCCTCGACGATCAGCGGCCCGGCGAGGCCGGTTTGTTCTTGCAGCTGGTAGTGGGAGTGGTACCAATAGGTGCCTGTCTGCCGCAGCGGAAACTCATAGAGCACGCTTGAATTGGGCGCCATCGCGGCCTGCGTAACGCCGGGAACGCCGTCCATGTAGTTCGGCACGATCATGCCATGCCAGTGGACGCTGGTGGGCACCGCGAGGCGATTATTCACGGCGACGCGGAACATGTTGCCTTCGCGGTAGCGGATTTCGGGACCGGGCAGCGAGCCGTTCACGAGCGTGGCTTCGATGGGATTGCCCACCGGTGCGATCGTCGCCGCGGAGATGTCGAGCGTGTAGTCAGGCCTGGCCTGCGTGGGCGGTGCAGTGGATGTGGAAGGCTCGGCCCCGCGGGCGTTCGAACCAATCGTCCAGGCAAACGGCAATGCGGCGCCGACTCCCAACAGTTGACGGCGAGAGAGTTCGATACTTGGGATAGACATCGGGGCAACTCCATTGGCGAGAGTCGGGGCGGCGACGTACGCTGATGCTACAAATGTAACCCGCTGCAGTCCAGATTCTGAGCGTTAGAACTCGATGCCCATGACGCCGTACACCAAGAGCGCATCGTCCAAGGGCGGCGGGCTTCCGGCGCCCGGCGACATGATCCACATCACACCCGGCTGCAGATATGCCCAGCTCGTCCACTGCCAGAGATAGAACGATTCGAGCGAGGCCTCGTGGCCGCCCGGTGGCCCCGGTAATCCATTGCGCTCGATCGAGCGGTACACGTTCGGGTCGTTCGTGAAATCGGAGTACGCGAACATAATGCCTACGGCATCGGCCAGGCGATCGGGAAAGACGCCCGTCGCCGACACGCCGGTCATTAGCGACCAGTGGACGGGATTCTTGTGCGGATCGCTCCAGCCGAATTGGCCGAAGTAAGCAACGCCGCCGCCGTCGTCGGCAAGCTCGGCGCTGGGGGCCCAGACAATTTGTTGCCACTGCAGGTACGCGCCCGGCACGTCGGTGACGCCTGGATTGGTGGAGCCGTCGACATTTGTACTCTGCGCCGAAGTGCGCCCGGTTTGAAGCCAGGCGCCGACCGCCATTTTTCCCGGCCGAGTGAGATCGAGATGCCAGGCGGCGTCGAGCTGCGTGACGATCCACCAATGTCCGTCGTTGTCGAAGAAGGTGCGCGGTCCGCGCGGACCGGTATCAGGCCCCGAAAGGCCGGTCGTCGGATCGTAGGCCGCTGTTGTGCCGTCGAACCAGCCGAAAGAGCCCATCAACACGTCGGCGTCGCCGAGCGTGCCGATCACGGCCGTCGACTCGTTGGGATAGGACGGGATGAAGCGATTGAGGGTCGAGGTGTACATGGCGATGCTGTTTTGAAACGCACCCGCGGCATCGACCGAGGCGAACGTCACGTTGGCGTCCAACTTGCCAAAGGTGAGCGTGGCGCCGTCGTGCCACCAGGACTGCTCGTAATAGAGCTGCGCGATCTGGTTGAGCTCGACGGTGTCGGTATTCATGAAATTGGTGTTGGTGCCGACGTAGGAGCCGGTGGGATCGAACGTGTTGTCCGGCGGGAATGGGCCGTTGTACCAGCGGTTGAATTCCCAGTCGAAGAAGATGGTGCCACCTTCGTGGCCGCACAGCTTTTCGGTGTCGATGGTGGAGGTGACCGCAAACGGACCCGAACCGACGAATCCGGTGTCGAAACCGCCGTGAGTGTTGTCCATCAAGAGCGATACATAGTGGATATCAAACACGACGCCGTGAGTGGCTAAGTCGGTCCGCCAGCCGCCCCAATCGCCGGTGAGCGTGTTCTCCCACCAGGGATAGTCTTCGTCGAACGTGCCGTCGTCCGAAGTGTGCTGCACGCTGGGTGAGGGGTACTGGTTGGGGCGGTCGATGGTCGCTTCGGCAGCCAACGAAGTGAGCGGCGCGAACGCCAGTGAAAGCGACGCGATCAGACGGCCGACCACGCTGCGAACGCGTGCTAGCATTGTGCCGCATTGCTCCACAAATTCAGCCCGACGCTTAATCGAAGCTTCGGAGCGCCGGCGCAACCAGATGAACCAATCGACGCCGGGCGTTCGAGTCGACCGGCAAGGTCGCCGCGACCAGTCAATATTGCCGCGCAGTGAATTGGAAATCGGCCACCGTGGCGTGATGGTCCGAGCCGTAGATCCGTTCGGCGAAGACGTCCACCGCGTGCAGCTGCGAATTGGTCCAGATCTGATCGATGCGGATCAGCGGCAGGCCGGAGAATTCGATGATCGTCGCCCCCCAACCGCGGCCGGCGACGGTGAACGCGTCGGTGAGCCACGGCTTGAGAGACTCGAGCGCGGCGTCGCGGGGCGGACAATTAAAATCTCCGCCAATGATCAGCGGCTCCTCCGGCGGCAGCGTCTTGGCGTATTCGGCGATCGTAGCCAACTGCCGCCGGCGGTTTTCGCGATTCGTTTGATAGTAGCGCCAACAATCCCGCGACCAGAATTCAAGATTCACCGGGCAAGGAAACAGCCGCAGCGAAATCACATTGATTACGCGGCCGTCGAGCTCGACGCGGGCATGAACGAAGTTCTGGTAGTACTGTGGCGGCACGGGCACGGCGGTCACTTTGCCGCGCGCGACGATCGTGGGATCGTAGCCGCGGACCAGGTTGGTGTCGGAGCCGTACAGGCTGGCGGCGAGCTCGGTGAGCGTTTGGGCAGTCGGCGATTCCTGGAACAGGATGATGTCGGGCTCCAATCGCTCGACGTCGCGCGCAGCGGATGAATTGCCGGCGCAGTTGAGCGACACGACGCGGATCGCCGTCGCCTGTTCGGCCGCGGGCCAAAGAGCTCGCCAGATACTTGCGGGCGAGTCTGCCGCCAGGAGCAGAAACGCGAGCCACAACGCCAGCAGCACTCCACTTCGCCACCGGTGTCGCTTGGCATGGCCCAGCCAGGCCAGACCGAATCCGCCCAAGGCCCAGCACCAGGGAGGAAACAAAGTCACGAACGCCGAGGAGTCGAAACGCCACCAATAGCAGGCGAAAACGAAGGCCAGTAACGTCGCCGAGGCTACCCAGCAGGCAGCGCGGAGCACAGTCACGCCAATTGAAATCCACCCGGCGGTGGGCGGCGGCGAATCCACAGGAGTGTTATGCACGCAGACGTCCGCCAAAGCAGTTGACCTTAATTTAAGACGCGCGAATCCCGAAGTCGCTTGCAAGATATGGGAATATCCGCTGCGCATTCGCAACCTAGTTGCAAATCCTCGCAGGACGTAAAATGATAGATTGTCGCCACCTGCGACCAGGCGGTAAACTCGTCTTTAATCCTGCCGAGAGTCATTCGATGTCTACCCGGTCTGTTCCGCGCCCCATGTCGCCCGGTCCTAAGTCGAATGACCGGGCATCTCGGCCTCAACGGCCTGAGGATGCACCCCGGCTCGCGGAATTGGTGCGGGACGCCGTGGCGAACCAGCCGCTGGTGGATGTCCATACGCATCTCTGCCCCCCCACGTTCGGCAGCCCGCTGCCGGGCCGTGGCGGCAAGCTGGATCCGGACGGCTTGTTGCTGTGGGGCATCGACGAACTGATCACCTATCACTACCTCGTGTGCGAGGTGTTTCGGGTCGTGCCGCCGTCGCAGATGCCCTATGCCCGGTTCTGGGCAATGAGCAAGAGCGAGCAGGCCGATCATATTTGGAAGCACCTGTTCGTCGATCGGTCGCCCATTTCGGAGGCCTGCCGCGGTGTGGTGACCACGCTGCAGATGCTGGGACTCGATCCCGCCGAGCGGTCGCTGGAGCGGTATCGCCGCTGGTTTGCCGACCAGCAGATCGACGAGCACATCGACCGCGTGATGGAGCTCTCCGGCGTCACGCGGATCACGATGACCAACGATGTATTCGACGACAACGAGCGCCGCCGCTGGCTGCAAGACGCCTCGATCGGCGACGATCCGCGATTCACGGCCGTGCTGCGGTTCGACATGCTGGTCCGCGACTGGACCGCCGCGTCGCAGAAACTCAGCGATTGGGGATACGAGACGTCGCCCGAACTCTCGGCCAAGAGCATCGAAGCGGGCCGCAGGTTCCTGCGCGACTGGATCGAACGGACCAAGAGCGTGTACAGCGCGGTGAGCCTGCCGCCGGAGTTCCGCTATGGTGGTCCGGACGATAAGTCGGACACGGCGGTCGTGCTGCGGCAGATCGTGATGCCGGTGCTCGAAGAGGCCGGCTTGCCGTTTGCCATGATGATCGGATCGATCAAGCAGCTGAATCCCGAGCTGCAGCTGGCCGGCGACATGGTGGGCATGAGCGATATCATGAGCCTGGCGCGGATGTGCCTGGAATTCCCGTACAACAAGTTCCTGGTGACGATGCTCGCCCGCGAAAATCAGCAGGAGCTGTGCGTGCTCGCGCGGAAGTTCGGAAACTTGATGATCTTCGGCTGCTGGTGGTGGCTCAACAATCCGTCGCTGGTCGAGGAGATCACTCGGATGCGCGTCGAGCTGCTGGGCACGACGTTCATTCCTCAACATTCGGACGCCCGCGTGCTGGAGCAGCTGGTCTACAAATGGGACCACAGCCGGGCCATCATCGGCGAAGTGCTCGCCGAGAAATATGCCGACCTCGCCGAGGCCGGCTGGGTGGCAAGCGAAGCTGAAATCCGCCGCGACATCCGCGAGATGCTCGACGGCCACGCGCGCACGATGACCGAACCGCGGGCTTAACATTGTGGCGAGGTGACGATGTCTCTCGCCATCTGTATCCATCGCGACGACAACGTCGCTACTCTGTTGGAAGATGCCGCGCCGGGATCGATTTCTGTCCTGGGCGAGGCTCCCTCGGCTCCAATGGCGGCAATCGAGCCGATCTCGCGCGGGCACAAGGTGGCGTTGGGGCCGCTACCGGCCGGGGAGACGGTGATAAAATACGGCGTCATGATTGGGCGGGCGACGAGCGATATTCCCGCCGGCGCATGGGTCCATACGCACAATTGTGCCAGTCCTCTCGATCCGCGGTCGGCGACGCTCGACCGGCATACGGGGGCGCCGACGGATACGAAATATGAGTGACGTGCAAATTGATGCTGGTCAAATGAGTGCTGGTAGGGAGAAAATTGGTCGCGGTGCGACCGGGCCAGGCGGCAGGACCGAGCCAGGATGGCTCGGCTATGTGCGCGGCGATGGGCGGAAGGGCGTGCGGAACCTGGTGCTGGTGATCTACACCGTTGAGTGTGCGCAGCATGTGGCGCATGCGATCGCGGCGGGCGAACCGGATACGCATGTGATCGGTTTCCCCGGATGTTTTGACAACCAGTATGCGGTGCGACTGCTGCTCGCGCTCGGGCGGCATCCAAATGTGGGGGCGGTACTCGCCGTGGGGCTGGGCTGCGAATATACGCAACCGCAGCGGTTAGCAGAGCGGGTCCGCGAGTCGGGGCGGCCGGCCGACTGGTTCTTCATTCAGCAGAGCGGCGGGACGATCGCCAGCATCGAGAAAGGCAAGGCGATTCTCGCCGGCTTCCGCGCCGAGCTCCTGCATGCGCCGCGGGCCGAGATGACGCTCGCCGATCTGGTCGTCGGCAGCGAGTGTGGGGGATCCGATTTCACGTCGGGCCTGGCAGGCAATCCGGCGGTGGGCCGCGCGTTTGATCGAATCGTCGACGCGGGCGGATCAGCCATCTTCGAAGAGGTCGTCGAGATGATCGGCCTCCGCGACGTGCTCATCGAGCGGGCCGCGAGTGATGAGGCGCGCAGTCAAGTGGCAGCCGCCTACGACAAGGCGGTCGAGTATTGCCAGAGCGTGCGGCAGTATTCGATCTCGCCCGGCAATTTCGCCGGCGGCCTCACCACCATCGAAGAGAAGAGCCTCGGAGCGCTCGCCAAGAGCGGCAGCCGGCCAATTCAAGGCGTTTTGAAGGTCGGCCAGTCGCCGCCCTGGCCGGGGCTCTGGCTACTCGATACGGTGCCCGATCCGCACTACATGCAGTTTGGCTTCACCAATCCCAACGACACCGAAGGGATCATGGATTTGATTTCCGTGGGCAGCCAGGTGCTGTTGTTCGTCACGGGCCGCGGCAGCGTGATCGGCTCGCCCGTGTCGCCGCTGGTGAAGATTACGGGCAATGCCGAGACCTACCGCAATCTGCCGGACGACATCGACTTCAACGCTGGCCGGCTGCTTACCGGCGAACGGTCGCTCGACCAGCTGGGCGACGAGTTGCTCGCGCTCACGATCGACGTAGCTCGCGGCGCGCCAACGAAACCCGAGCGGCTTGGCCACCGCGAGTACTTCGTGATGTACAAGCACCAGGACACGCCGCCGCTGGAAGTCGGCTGCCGCGCGTGACGCCTAGGCTTTTTGACGTCGAGCGATGAGCGTCAAGCCGCCGGCCGAGAGCAGCCACCAGGTCGCCGGCTCGGGCACCGTAAAAGCGTAGGAGTGTATCGGTGCTGTCGGCCGCCCGTCGAATTCGCTGGTGGTATAGAAACTCTTCCCATCAGCCGCCCATCCGATCGCTTCGCCTTGCGACTCGGGACCGAGCGCGAAGGGGGTGTACCCGGACTGAAAGGCATCGACTACGCTTTGGCCAGGCAGGCGCTCGTAGAGGCGTCCCGGAGCCGCGCTACTGGTGCGGACCAAGATGAACCGACCATCGGGCGAGATATCGGCGGCTGTCGCGCCGAAGGGCAGAGTCAAGAATGTGCCCTGGGACGTGAGCGTCATCGTTTCGGTCGCCGTGTCGAACGCGGATACGGGGACACTGTAGACTTCTGGAATCAAGCGCCGCTTCGTGATGAAGAACATCTCCTCTGAAACAGGGTCCACAAAGATCGATTCCACGTCGCGGGCGCCGTTGGGATATTTCAGGAAGAGCGTCTGATAGCTGCCGACGGCAAGCGAGCCGCCGGCCGTAGTCGACGGCTCGACGACGCGATGCACGGAAATCGACGAGCGAACCGCGTCGTTGTCGCCGACGTCGCCCAGGTAGAGATAATTGCCGCCGTCCGATTTCGGGCCGATGGCAATGTCTTCCCAATCGCGGGCCGTCATGCCGGCGAGTTGAAAAGTGCCGAGCAAGTCGCCGGCATGACTCATGGCAAAGAACAGCGCTGTGTCGCCGCTGTCGTTGTGGACCCACAGCGTGTCGGGATTCGAGCGGCTGGCCGCGAGACCGGAGACCTCGTCCAAGGTGCCGCTCGTGATCGTGCCGACCCGCTGCGGCGCACCGACAGTAAATTCGGCGGCGGCCGGATTGCCGGTGCCGAAGCTCACAAGCACGCCCAGAATTGCCCAAATCAAAGAGCGTGCCATGCAAATCAATCGGATTTTCCCGGACCGTCGCGGCGACGATTCACTTCCGGCCGTAGGGCGTCATTACCGCCGCCTAGCGAGGCCGGACAGAGCTGCAAAACCGCAGGCGCCGAGCAAGCAACTGGCCGGCTCGGGCACCGTTGCCGAGCCTATCCCAGCCATTGTAGGCAGTGATTCGCCAAAGTGATACTTCCAGGCATCGTAATCCGTCGAGTCGACGCTGCCGTCGCGATCGGCGTTGGCGAGGATGCTCTTTCCGGTGGGGTCGGGCGTTCCCAATAAATCACGCCAAATCGTGTAGTCCGCGGCGTCGACCGTACCGTCCTGGTTGTAGTCCCAGGGCAATTGCGTCTGGTTGAGCGGATAGTTCGCCGCGCCAAGCGTCGTGGTGATCGGTGTGCCATAGGGGATGAACTGACTCGATTCCGATTCGAGAATGCCAGCATCCGGATCGCCTGTCGGCCGTGGAAAGCCGTGCGGATCGCTGCCGGCCTGAGCAAAAATACCGCTCGATGCAGACGCACCAGCTAGCCCGTTGTCAGTCACGTTCGTGGCGTGCCAATCCTTTTCGCCGCTGCCGGTCGAATTGCCATAGCGAGCCATGGCTTCGATTTCAAAGCCGCCACCGACGTAGACTTGTCCCGGCGCGAGATTCGGCTGAAAGGTCACCGTGACTTCTTCGCTCAGCGTCGAATCAAACCAGGAGTACTGCTTACCGGGAACTTCAGGACCAAAATTCACCGGTGCATAAGTGCGACCATAGATCGCTTCCCCCGGCTGGACCGCAGTTGTGCCTTCGCTGAATACTCCAATCGAATCGAGGATGGTCCAACCCGGCTGGCCAGCGCCCGGATAATCGAGCCCGTCGTGTGCCGTCCCAGGGTTTCCGTCGTTATCCACCAGGCCGTCGAGCGCCATGGCCGCCGTTGGAGTTGGGCCAGAGCCACGGTCAACCAACATGAAAGTACCACCGCTATTCTCAAATAACGTTGACGGCAACTCGAGAAGCGACGTTCCCGCGGCGATCGAATACGGGCTATTCGCAGCGCGCCGCATCACCAGAAAGCCGTTGCTGCCAACGCTCGCCCCGGACAGATCGATTGCCAGATCGATCGAACCGGCTTGGCCAGATTGCGTTGGCGTGTCTTCGTTTTCCAAAACAACGAGCCACAAATTGTTTAGCGACATGTTCGGCGTGCCGCGCAGCTCCACGTACTCGCGCGGCGACTCGCCACCAGGCGGATCAATGTAGATCTCATTGATGTAGAGCTCGGCCCGGCCAACGCCGGGAAACGCCACGCACAACAATGCCAAACAACAAGCCCGCCGAATCAAAACTCCCGCCAATTCCTGCAACCGTATTTTCACCGTCGCTCCTAAATTCCGAACGCAAAGATTGCCAAACCGCATTGAGCGGACCATCTTCCACAGTTGTGTTAAGAATGCGTTAAGTAGTGGTTAAAAAACGGCGCAGTGATTTTTCGACGTCGACTGGTTCCGATAAGATGCTGTCTCGTTCGTCGGAAGGAGTTTCGACTGGAGCAGAATTGTGGGAGACACCTGCGTGTTGAAGATACGCCGCAAGGCGATTCCATCGTACGGATTTACGTTGGTTGAATTGTTGGTGGTGATCGCCATTATTGGGATTTTGGTGGCATTGCTGCTGCCGGCAATCCAGGCGGCCCGCGAAGCGGCGCGACGATCGCAATGCCAGAACAATCTCAAGCAGATCACGTTGGGACTGCTCAACGCGCACGACGCGGCGCGGCAGTTTCCGCGCGGGGCGTACACCAACGCCGACCGCAAAAGCCCGAATACTGAAGATGGCCTCGGCTGGGCGACGAAAGTCTTGCCGTTCATTGAGGAGCAGGCCACCTATGATCGCATTCGACAGAACGGTATCACGGGTTACAACGACGATCCGTGGAAGGCGAATGAACCTGCGAACGCCGGCGGCATATTTCGTGCAGCCGCGATGGCGGGTAAGCGCCCTTTGCCGGGCGGCGATCAGGTAATTCCGACATTTCTTTGCCCGTCGGTTGATTTGCCCACGCAGGCGCCGGACAACGCGTATTACGGCGGTACCGGGACGCCCACCAATTTCGGCTACGGCGCGTCGCATTACAAAGCGTCGCGTGGGCACTGCGACCGCGGCATGTTTTGGCGCACAGCAGAGGGGCTCCTGGTCAACACCAGCTGCAATGAAGGTTCGATCGACACCAATGGCGATGGCAAACGCGACAGCGGCGACGATTTGATCAAAGATCGCTACACGCGGATTCGCATTCAAGACGTGCTCGATGGCACGAGCAAGACGATTGCCGTGGGTGAGGCAGCATATTTTCTCAGTGGCGATGGTACTAACAAAGGTGACTTTCCAATTTGGATGGGCACGGCGTTCGAGGATGGCAGTATCTTGTTCAAGACGAAGAGTCCCATTAACTGCAATTTAGGCGGTGTGCGCAATTTTCCCTTGGGAAAAGCCGAACGAGAGTATCCGGATCTCGTCGGCGGAGACGACGATTGCGCCTTCAGCTGGCATGTGGGCGGAGCGTTTTTTGGCTTCGTCGATGGCACGGTCAACTTTCTCACCGAAGACACGGAACTTCGCGTATTCGCGCTGTTAGGCGACCGAATGGATGGGCAAATCATCAATGGTCTTAACTAGCCATCGGTTCGCGGCGGTCATGTTTCGTCGTGCGTGTTCTTGCGGCAGCTCCGTTTCTTTCGTCGCATTGCTGTTGCTGAGCGTTTCCGGGTGCGGCAAGAACGCAGCATTCGATGTCGCGCCGGTCCATGGGACGGTCACCATTGATGGTGTGCCGTTGGGCGGGGGCAGAATCGTGTTTGCGCCCGTAGCGGCGGGGGGAGTGAATTCGGGAAAAGTGGCGCACGGTCGTCTCGACGCCAATGGTGGCTTCACCTTGTCGACCTACGACGAAAACGACGGAGCGGTCGTCGGCGAGCATTGGGTCACGATTCTGCGGCGCGACGACGAGGTAATCGCAGCGGCCCATAATCCAGCTGCGGCGCGTCTTCCCAAATTTTCGCGACTTCCGCTCCCAGAAAAGACGAAAATCGCTCCCGACCAGGATAATCAAATTGATATTCGGCTCACTTCGGACCAGGTCGCGCGGCTCGGCGTGAAATAGAGCCGGCGGCAATCGGACTGCTCCGATTTACAGATTGGCCTTGCTCGCGCCGCGAAGAGGCTTTCGATTGCCATTCCGGCCGTGCAGCGGTTCGCCAATTCTTAAGCCGGTCTTAACGCGATCTTCATTGCATCCCCATAGACTCGACCCGTCGTGGGTCGTTTCATAAGTCCATGAATGGAGAAAAATGCTAATGAGGATTCAACTCTGGTTTGTCGCAGCCGCGGTGTGCTTGGCTGCAACATCGGCTCAAGCCGGGCTGGTGATCACCGAAGTCGCCAGCACGTCCGGCGCTCCGGCGGGCGCGCTGGAAGGGCTCGATTGGTGGGAACTCACGAACACGGGCCCGGGCGCCGTCTTGCTCGACGGCTATTCCTGGGAAGACAATCCCGTTTCCAACGACCGCGCGATTTTCCCCAACGGAATCTCGGTCGCGGCAGGCGAATCGATCATCGTTCATCAGGGCAGCGGCATTGCTGGCGCGTTTCGCACGGACTGGGGGCTGAGCAACTCGGTGAAGGTGCTTGATCAGGACCAATTCACCGGTACCAATTTGTTCTCTGGCCTTTCGAGCGGGGGCGATGGCGTCAATCTGTTTAACGCCGCCAACACTTTGGCCGCGAGCGTCACGTTTCCGGCCTCGACGGCGGGCAAGTCGTTTGCGTGGCGGACAAATGGCACGAGCCTCGGTGTGAGCGCGCTGGGAGTGGGGGGCGCCTATGCCGCATCCAACAATCGCGTCGGCTCGCCCGGCACCGCCGTGCCTGAGCCGGCGACGTTGGCGCTCGTGGGCCTGGCGGTCTGCGGCTTCCTCGGACTTCGCCGCCGATAGCAGCAATTGCGGCACTTGAAATGATGAGGCGACCGCTCGGAATCGTCCGAGCGGTCGCCAGTTTTTTTTTGCGCCTCTGCGTGCGCAGTCCCGCGGCGACTACGTGGCATTCCGAGAATCGGAAATAGAGAAGGCGGTCGCCCGCCCCGTGGCGAACGACCGCCTGTAGTTTGCCTGGTGCTAATCGAGTTGCGGTACTCCGACAGGCAAACGGCTGCGCTGTTTTCGCAAGGCGGCTTTTAATCCAAGGTGCGAATCGAGCTGCGGTCCCCGGTTAGCGAAGCTCCAGAAAGGCCAACCAAGTTGGGAGCCATTCTGCCGGGGACAATTGAAGATCGTGTGAGCCTCGGATAAAACTCGCGCGAAATTTTCCATGCGCAGACACGCAGGCCTGCGCAACTTCACATTTCACGCCGAGGGAGCGGCAGATGCAGTCGTGCGACGGAGCGGCAGCTCTAGCGACTTCGCCGCAATCCCAGGCCCAAAAAGCCCAGCAGCGCCAGGGCCAACGAGCCCGGCTCGGGGATCAGCGAAAAGATGCCCGGGTTGCCGAGATTGCCCTCTGTCGACATGTACGAGCCGTAGCTGTCGCCAACCACAGAGAGCTTCCACTGAAACTTGTCGTTCGCACCGAGCGCGGCCAGCGTGATTGGATTGCCGCTGATGCCGTTGGTGCGAATCGAGGGCATGCCGGCGGGCGTCTGGTCGTCATACGTCAGCCGGTCGACCAGCACATTGCCGTCATCGTAGATGTTGATTTCGTCGGCGCGGCTGAGATTTTGTGTATTCCCACCGATGACTTTGATGCTTGCGGGCAGCAGGCTCCACTTAGCGCGAAAATCAGCTTCCGTGGCTTCGGTGAGGATCACGATCTCCTTGGGCTGGACCGTACCGAACGCCGAAAGCGAAAAGCTGCCTGCGGTGCGGCTGCTGTCGTCGAAGCTCCAGCCGCCCATGTTGATCGCCGTGGTGCCGACGTTCATTAGTTCAAAATACTCGCCGGCCGTGGACGAGCCAGCACCATTGTATTCCCATTCCGTAATGCGGATCTGTGCCTGCGAGACAGAAGCGGCGAGAAGCGACAAAACGAGTACGGCGCCTGCGCGAGCGGTCATGAAGCTCTCCCCTGGATGCATCGTCAGTGATGATGAAGCCGCTTGACTTGCTGGCGGCAGTCCCTCCATTTTGTCGCATTGCGGCCGCGAACGCAAAACAAAAAATGGGCCAAATTTCCAGCTATTTTCGCCGCCTGGCCGGGTGCTCGAAGGCGAAATTGTTGGAATACCCGACGGGGAGTGTGCCATCGGGCTCGATGCGCTGGTAAACCGCAGCGTCGAACTCCGCGAGCGGCCGACGGTTACGCCCGTGAAAGAATGAGCCTTCGTAGCCGAGCGACGCGAGAAAGTTAAACACTGGGCGCACATCGCCGTCGGGACGGTGGCGCGTTTCACATTCGATCAGCAGTGTGGGGCGGTGCGCGGAAACAGTTTCGCGAGCTCCCTCGAGCACTTCGAGCTCGTGGCCTTCGACGTCGATCTTGATGAAGGCGGGCCCGGCAGAGGCGGCGGCAAACTTCGCGTCGAGGGTCGTCACCGGCACGAGGATCCGCTCGCACGGCTGCTCCGTCGCCTTACGGAGCACGAACGTCGCCTCATGACCCGACGGCGGCCTCAGCAGTTCCAGTTGGCCCGCGACGTTCGACACCCCCTGCCCTTCGACGCTCACGTTGTGCCATTTCATCTGCGCGATCGCACGGCGAATGTAAGCGACTTGTTCCGGTTGCGGCTCAAATGCCACGACTCGCCCGGCCGCGCCCACCCATCGCTGCATCCAATAGGTATAAGCGCCCTTAAAGCAGCCGACGTCGACCGCCAGATCGCCTGGCCGCAGCCGGTCGCGCATGAACCGCATCTCGGCCGGATCGACACGGAAGCGGTAGCGGTAGGCTCGGTAGAGATAGCGGAGTCGCCCAGACATTCCGTCGTCCTGTGCGGTCGTTTCAATCGAACAGCGCCCGCTGCGCTTCGATGCACCGCGGGTCGTCGTTGGCCACTTTGTTCACGTGGGTCGAAATCGGCTCGAAGATGATGGCCGGATCGTCGTTCGGCTCGACGAGCGGCTGAACTTTCGCCGCGTCCTGCACGGCCGGGTCGAGCCACAGCGCGTAGTCGTTCGGTTCGAGAATCACCGGCATGCGGTCGTGCAACTCGGCGAGCGCCTTGCTGGCGGAGGTCGTGACGATCGTGCAGCTTTCGATCGAGAGCGCTTCGCCGGCGGGCGCGTCGCGCGCGGTCCATTGTTCCCACAGGCCTGCAAACGCGAACAGTCGGTGATCGGAATAGTGAATGTAGTAGGGCTGCTTCTTCGCGCTGCCGGGACCGGCCTTCTGCCATTCGTAGAAGCCGTCGGCTGGAATCAGGCAACGACGACGACGGACCGCGGTGCGAAAGCTCGGCTTTTCGGCGATCGATTCGCCGCGAGCGTTGATCAACGGCGGGCCGCTTTGCGGCTCTTTGCTCCAAGACGGGATCAACCCCCACCGGAGCGGCGCCGGCTCGCGCTCGCCGGTCGATGCGTCGACGCGAATGGCAAGAATTTCCTGCGTCGGCGCGATGTTGTAGCGCGGCTCGAAGAGCGCCAGTTGCCGCGCGACGTTAACGTCGAGCTGAAAATGCTCGATGAGCAGCGTCATCGGCGTACGCAAGGTGAATCGGCCGCACATAGTGGGAGTTGTCAGTGGTCAGTCGTTAGTTGGTCCGCCAGCCATTTCAAGTAGGCGTCGCTGCCGCCGACGATGGGAGTGGCAATCAGCTCCGGCACCTCGTATGGATGCAGCCGCTTCAAGACATCTTGGATGGCCGAGAGTTGCTCGCGCGTCGTTTTCGCCGTGCACAACCACTCTTCGGCGTTTTCGATCTGGCCCTGCCAGCGGTAGGTGCTGGTGATCGGTCCGCTGACCTGTACACACGCCGCCAATCGCAAATCGACCAACTCCACTGCAATCCGCTCTGCAACTTCCCGCGTTCCGGTCGTCGTCGCCACTTGCCAGAATTCACTCATCGCGGGCCGCACCAGCAACTGTGCTTGCACTCAATCGCAACCTTTGAGACCGTTATACCAGCAACTGCCCCCCACCGCGACGCCGCCGCGCGAACCCCGTCCCCTGCGCCGCCGTCTCCCCTCCGTCAGCCTGCAGCACTCAACTCTCAACCCTGCACTTCAAACGTCCCATGTCCAGCATGCTGATCGAAACGCCGGGGACACTTCGCCCCATGCTGCGGCTCACGGCGCCGGTGCTGGCCGAGCAGATGCTCCACCTCTTGGTGGGCTTCACGGACATGTGGCTCACCGGCAATCTGCTCCGCGATGACGCCTACATCGCTGCCATGTCCTTGATGATCTACGTGCTGTGGCTGATCGCTAATTTGTTCGCTTTCGTCGCGCTCGGTGCAACGGCGATGACCGCCCGCTTCGTCGGCGCCGGCGACATGCCGCTGGCAAACCGGGTCATGAACCAATCGGTTTCGGCAGGCGCGATCTGGAGCGCGTTCCTGATGGCGGCGACGCTGCCGCTCACGGCGCAGTTCGTCCGCCTGATGGGCCTAAGCGGCACTGCGGCCACGGCGGCCGAGCAGTATCTCACGATCGAACTGTGCGTTCTCCCGGCGGTGATGATGGAGCGGGTCGGCATTTCGTGTCTCCGCGGAGCAGGCGACACGGTGAGCGGACTCGTGGTGATGTCGGTCGTCAACGCGATCAATATGGGCGCGAGCTATTCGCTGGCCTCTGGTCTTGGGCCGCTGCCCGAGCTCGGCTGGCGCGGCATCGCGCTCGGGACGGCGATCGGGCATTGCTGCGGCGCGGCGATGATCCTCGCCCTTTTGATTGGCGGTCGCTACGGCTTTCGCCTGCGGCTAGCGGAACTGAAGCCCGACCCGCCACTGATGCGCCGGATCCTGCGGATTGGCATCCCGGGCGGCATCGATGCCACGAGCGTCAACGTCTGCAACCTCGCGTTCCTGCGGGTGATCCTGCAGCTGGGCGACGTGGCGGCCGCTGCGCATGGCGTCGCCATCCAGATCGAGGCGATGGGCTTCATGCCTGGCAATGCGTTTCAGATCGCCGCCTCGACGATGACCGGCCAGTACCTGGGGGCGGGCGATTTGCACCGCGCGCGGCGCGGTGTGCTGGTCTCCTGCGGCGCGGCGGCGGCCGTGATGGTGACTGCCGGCGTCATGTTCTACATGGCGGCCGCACCCCTGTCGGCGTTCTTTCTGGGCGGCTACGACTCGAACGTGGTGCCAGTCTGCGTCAAAATCCTGCACGTGATCGCCTTTGCCATGTTGCCGCTGTCGATGACGATTGTGCTCGTCGGTGCGCTGCGGGGAGCCGGCGATACCCGCTGGCCGCTGGCGATCTCGCTGTTCGGCTTTCTAGCCGTGCGGATCCCGCTAGCGATCTATTTCGTCGACGGCGCGTTTACCCTGCCGCTCGTTCACTATTCGATTAACGGCCTGGGCCTGGGCGTGGTCGGAGCGTGGTACGCGATGACGATCGACATCATCGTCCGCGCGCTCCTTTTGGCATGGCGGTTTTTCCACGGGGGCTGGCAGCATTTGGAAGTATGACGCTGCCGCCCAGTCATGCCGGAAGCTCAGGCAAAGCCCGTCATCGTCGTGTACAGCGCGACGCGTTTCTGCCGCAATTTTCCTGGCTGATACTTCACCAGCCACTCCAAAGCCTGCTCCTTGAGGAACATGCTGTCGGCCGACTGGTCGCGGTTGGTGGTCGTCGTGGTTTCGACGACCGAGCGGAAGTAATAGTGATTGAAGATCCGATTGAACTCCGTGAAATAGATGTCGGCCACGCGCTGGTCGCCGCGAATGATCAGCATGTTTTCGTCGTTCGAATTGGTCGACGCGTCGCTGAAATTTGCCGAGCCGGTCACGACGATCGGATCCTCGGTCAATGGATCCATCAGCAGGAACTTCGAATGCACGTAACTGACGTGCGTGTTGAGCTTAAGAATCCCGGCATTAGTTTCCTTGATCCATTTGTAAATCGGCTCGCGGAGGAATGAGCCCCATGCTTTGTAGACGTTGTTTTTCGCGTTGATCGCCACGAACGCATCCGGGTTTTTGGGATTCGGCTTGTCCTGCTTCTCGAGCAGGAGGAACACGATGTGGCCATTGGGCGGATTGTCGAGCAGTCGATCTCGAAACGCCTTGTTGATGCCAAAGGCGAGCGTGACGAAGGAAGAAGCGTCCGCCGAGTCGACCATGTCGACATACATGTTGAGGACGTCCAAGCCCGAGCGCGGGCTGAAGACCGGCGTAATTCCGACCGGAATATCGTCGATCTCCAATGGCACGTCGTAGAGGGCTTCGACGTGCTCGCGATACTCCTTGTTCTTGCGGCGAACCTCCGCATCATCATCGCCTTTCTGGCCACCGGGATCTTTGCTGAGCAGTTCCCAATAGGCCTGGAAGTGGCGCGCCGTCTCCGCGTCGCGGACCCAATGTCCGACGTTTGTCTGGCCGTGGATGCCGCCTTCCGAGATGTTGGTCGAGCCGGTCCAGACTTCGGAGGGGCGTTTCGTCTTTCCTTTCAATAGCACCATGAATTTGTTGTGCTGGATGTCGTTGGGCTTGGCTTCGCGGAATATCACTTTGGTCTCGGGGATTTCGGCATCTTCGAGCATCTGCAAATTGTCTTCGCGCGGAAAGCTGGGGTGAACCTTGCCTTTCTTGTCCTTCGTCTTGTTGACCTTGGCATCGATGATTAGCCGGACATTCACCTTCCGATCGATCGCCGCCTTGAGAGCATCGGCCACCGGGCGATAGCGAAACTCGTAGAAGCAGCACAGCAGCGTGTCACCCTTTTTGGCCTGGCCGATGAATTTCAAGAGCGCGTCATCCAGCTCGCGGCTCAGCCAGTTCAGGGCTTCCTGGGCCTTGGCGGCAGAAACCTTCTTTGCCAGCTCGCTGGGGCTCATGTTGTTGAAGCGGTTGCTGTAGGCTTGGCTGCTGGCGACGCCGCGGTTGAAGAACACGTCGTGCGTCAACTTACTGAACAACGGCTCGGTTTCGACCTCGATCTCGAGCGCGCCCGCGCTGCGATCGAGATTCTTCGGCTTGCCGCGGAGCGGATAGAAGAAATAGGTGTACTTGCGGCCCGACTTGGCGGTGAAGTCGTCCCAGACAAAGCTTTGCACCGGATGGTCGAAGGTGCTGACCTGCGTGTTCTTGTCGGGATGTGGGATGACGGAGGGAAACACCTTGAATCCACGCATGAAGAACCGCTGATCCTCTTGGGGATCTAATCGTTCGACGGCGAACCCCAGCAGGCCTTTCTTGGCTTCGGCCGTGGCGTCGATGGCGAACGAGATTGTGTTAATTCCCGAGACGGCGAACACTTGAAAACCTTGGTGCTTTTTCGATTTGAAACGCATGGCCTTGGCTCCAGATTTCTTGGCTCGACGGAGGGCGGCGACGCTGAAAGCAGTCGCGGGGGGTATTATGCCCCTTGCGAGACGTTTTTGCCAGAAGGCGGGCCGCCGAAGTCTTTTCAGATCCCAGACCCTTTGGGACCCGGAGCGCTCTACGCGGCACCAATTTGCAGGCGGGGGTCGGTCGAGCGGATCGTGACCGGCCGTCCTTCGATGATCTCTCGGCAGCGCTCGAGAGTTTCCGACTCCAATCGCTCCATCGCCTCGGCCGTATAGAAGGCCAGGTGAGGCGACAGGATCACGTTGTCCATCGCGTAGAGTTCCTGAAGCGGATGACTGGTTCGATTGAGCGGCTCCTGACTGAAAACGTCCAGGCCGGCACCGGCGATGCGGCCCTCCTGCAGTGCGCGCAGCAGCGCCGATTCGTCAACCAGCGCGCCGCGAGCCGAGTTGATCAGGATCGCAGACGGTTTCATGGCCGCCAGTTCGTCGGCGCCGATCAGATGCCGTGTTGCACTGCTGAGCGCGACGTGCAACGAGACAAAATCGCAAATGGCTAGCATGGCGAGCAGGTCGTCGAATGGCTCGATGCCAAGCGACCGCAGTTCGTCCGCGCTCCTATTGGGATCGAAACCGACGACGCGAGCACGAAACCCGGCGCCGGCGATGCGAGCCATCGTCGTTCCGATTCTGCCACAGCCGACGATGCCGACCGTTTTGCTCGCAATGTCGGAACCGAGCCACTCGGCAGTTGGCCAGACCCAGTCCTCTTTGCGCATCGCTTGCTGCAATGCCGGCAATCGCTTGGCCAGGGCGATCAACATCGCGAAGGCGGCTTCGGCGACCGTTTCCTCGGCATAGGTGGGGACGTTGACCACCGCGATGCCCCGGGCGTGGGCCGCCGGAATGTCAATCGCGTCGATCCCGACGCCATACTTCACGATGCCCTTGAGCCGCGGCCCCGCGGCAATGACGCGCGACGTGATCGGCGTGTAACACATGAGCAGCAAATCGCACTCGGCCAGTGCCGCGCATAGCCCGTCCTCCTCGATATCTTCGGGCAGCAGCGTTAGCTCGTGTCCCCATTCGCGCAAGGTGCGGTCAACGTGCGTGACTTCAAGTTCCCGATCGCACCTGACAATGTTCACGGCAAATCCTCGGATGGCTGCCTCAGGAGCTCCTTGGCGGCTGACATCCAACAGTACCGTGTCCCGGCGAACGGCGGAATTGGCCAGGCGCGCAGAATGCGCGGCGAGGCGCGCCAGGGGCGCTCCGGATCAAATAAGCGGGCAAAATGTGCTCATGAGCCCGCTGATTTCCGCCGGCGCAGCGGTGGAACGACGTCAGCATTCGCGTCCGCCGCAGTCGCATTTGCTGCAGCTGGCATCGGGCGTGAACCCGCTGCCGCCGCAGAAAAAACAGGTCTCGCCGTCGAGGTGGCCGGAGCCGCCGCAGAGATTGCAGGCAGCCGATTCGTTGTGGCAGATTTGTCCCGAGCCATGGCAGGTGGGGCAAGGGCGGGGCGCATTGGCAGACATTGAATTCTCCAATTCTCCCCCAGACGAGCAAACTTAGGTTACGAAATTGGATCGAGCGGCGCGGCGAAAAAAAACGCCGACGATGCTAACCCAGTTTCAGCGGCCCCGTCGGCGGAAACAGGACAAAAAAAGGGGCACCGGCCGGATGTGTCGAGGGCGGAGCATGCCCGGCCGGTGCGCCGATAGCTTGCTCAACTTACGGTCGAGCAGTTAAGGAGTGACGTGCCGCCGGTGAAAAAATCCGGTTCCTTCCGCGCGGAAGGACAGTCTAGCAGGCGCCGTTGCGGGACGAGCGGCCGCAGCGTGTGGGTATTTAACGGGCGGTGGATGAAACCGGGCAAGTTAGATCCGCCGGATGGGACCAAACTTCACGACGGCGATCCACAAAGCGGCAATGAACACTACCGCGATCAGCAAATTGTTCAGATCCCAAATCATGTGCCGCACGAGTTATTGGGGCTGCGAGTTGCCATTGAGCTCGAACAACGGCTCGATCGCCGCAGGTGTTCGTTCCGACTTCCAGTGCATGCTCTTGCCGCAAACTTTGCACGGCGGAGATTGGTGATTGCTGTCGTACATGCTGGCCAAGGTCACGAGATACTTTGCGCCGCAGTGATCGCATTTCCAAGGCACTTGGGTCGGTCGCGCAGGTGCAAACATGGCACACACTCAATTCCGAAGTTGCAGGTCGAGCGGCCCCAGGCAACGGGGCATTAGACAAAGTCTGGCATGCAACTGGACGTCAGGCGGCGTATTTGCGCCGCAGCTAAAGCCGGCTGAACGGGTTGTAGCGGCAGATGTCCGCCAAAATGGGGGAATTTGACGCATTTGCGTCGTGACGGATGGTCGCTGTTGGCGGCGACGCGCCGGATTAACACCGGTGGCAAACATATTTCGAGCCACCGAATACCACACTGCCTGACACGACTTCGCCACTCGCAGTCATTGGGCGCCATTGCATCGTAGTCGACTGTCCGACCAGATGACGACAGATAGAAGGTCGCAGTCAAGCATCCAAGTGCTCCCTGTTGGACTCGAACCAACAACCTACTGATTAAGAGTCAGTTGCTCTGCCAGTTGAGCTAAGGGAGCGTGCAAAGCAGAGCCCGGTATTTTAGCGGCTCGCCGGTGGTTGGAGAAGTGGTCGGCCGGCAGGACGACTCCGCACGGCACTCCGGTTCCTGAATTGCTCCCGTTGCCAGCATTCTCTGCCGATTTTTCCGCGAACCTGTGGCGACTTTCGCTTGACCTGATACAGCGGCAAAATATCTCGCTGGCAGTTGGCGACGTTCCAACCGCGGCGCCCGATACGCGCACTTTGCCGCGCATCTTGTGTCGCTTGGTTCGCGGCCGGGATCCATAACCGGCAGGATGATCGAGTGATGGAGTCGGATCAACACATTCCTGGCCCGGCAAGCGCCGCGCGCGGCCGCGGGAAGCTGTGGGCACTCACGGCAGGGCAGCGGGCGCGGTATGCGGCAGCCATCGTGGCGATGGGGTTCGGCACGGTGTTTCTGCTGCTGGTGCCCTATGTGTTGCAGAATGCGCTCGATGCACTGACAAGGCACGGCGAGCGGGACGGGGCAGGGGCAACAGGCGGAGCGGCCGACGGTCTCACGCGGACGCTCGTGCTCTCCGCGCTGGCGATTGTCGGGCTCAATGCGCTGCACGGCTTGTTCACCTACGTCCGCGGAAAATGGGCGTCGCAGGCGAGCGAATCGATCGTTCGAGGATTGCGGCACGAACTGTATTCCCATTTGGAACGGCTGCCCAGCGCGTATCACGATCGGGCCGATACCGGCGACCTCGTCCAGCGCTGTTCGAGCGACGTCGAAACGGTGCGCGTGTTCCTGGCCGCGCAGGTGGTGGAGATCGCCCGTGTGGCGTTCTTCCTGGCGATTGCCGCGCCGCTGATGCTCGCGCAAGACTTGCGGATGACGGTGGTCTCGCTGGCGATGATCCCGCCGCTGTTGGTGTTTGCGGTGCTCTTCTTTCGCCAGGTGCGCAAGCTGTTCGAGCAAGTCGACGCGTCGGAAGGGCGGCTCACGACACTGCTGCAGGAAAATCTGACCGGTATCCGCGTCGTGCGGGCGTTCGGTCAGCAGGAGTTCGAGATCAACCGCTTCCACGAGCGCAACGGCGAGTTTCGCGACCTGGAGTACCGGTTGTTCATCGCCCTGAGCAACTACTGGACGCTGTCCGACATGCTCGTGCTCTCGCAGCTCGGGCTGACGCTGATCGGCGGCGGCTACTTTGTGCTGCAGGGCGAGATCACGGTCGGCACGTGGGTCTTCTTCTCCTGGCTGGTGCGGACGATTATCTGGCCGGTGCGGCAGATCGGACGTGTGCTGGTGGATTCGGGCAAGGCGTCGGTGGCGATCGACCGCATCCAGGCGATTTTGGGCGAGCCGGTCGAGAGTGTCGAGGAAGTGCCAAAGCAGCCCGTCGCTGGCGACATCGATATTTGCGCGCTCACTTTCCGCTACCAAGACGGGCCGGCGGTGCTCGACGATCTTTCGCTCACGATTCGCCGGGGCGAGGCAGTGGCCCTCTTGGGTCCGCCGGGTGCGGGAAAGTCGACGCTCGTGAATCTCCTGGTGCGGCTCTACGACTACAGCGAGGGCTCGATCCAGATCGGCGGCACCGAGCTCCGCGAGATCAATCGCGACGAAGTGCGGCAGGCCTTTGGCATGGTGCTGCAGGATCCATTCCTGTACTCGCGCACCGTCCGCGAAAACGTCGCCCTCGGCCACAGCTCGGCGGCCGACCACGAAGTCGAGGAATCGGCCCGCGCGGCCGACATTCACGAAAACATCATGGACTTCGCCGAGGGCTATGCCACTCGCGTCGGCGAGCGCGGCGTGACCCTCTCCGGCGGTCAGCGGCAGCGGGTGGCCATCGCACGGGCGATCCTCAAAGATCCAACATTTCTGGTGCTCGACGACAGCTTAAGCGCGGTCGACACCAAGACCGAGTCGCGTATTCTGCGGGCGCTTGCCGCGCGCAAAGGCCAACAGACGACGATCCTGATCACGCACCGGCTTTCCTCCGCCCGCCTGGCGGATCGGATCTTCGTGCTCGACGGCGGACGACTGATTCAAGAAGGCACCCACGATGAGCTCCTGGCGGTCGACGGACTTTACCGTCGGCTCAGCGAAATCCAGGGCGCGCTCGAAGACGAGATCGAACGCGATTTGCGGAAGGCGGTCGAAGCATGAGTTTCGACGACTGGTCGGAAGAAAACGACTACGAGATCAAAGTCGATCTGCGGCTGTGGCGGAAGCTTCTCGCATATACGTTGCAATACCGCGGCACGGCGATCGTGTTCACGCTGGTGGCGCTCTGTCTGGCGATGACCGATCTGTGCTTCCCGATCCTGACCGGCAAAGTGATTGCGGACGTGCAAGAGCATGGCCGCGAAGTGGACCTCTGGTGGTATGCGCAGGTGTTCGGCCTGTTGACGCTGTCGCTGTGCGTGTCAATTTGGGCCTTCATCATTTGTGCCGGCAAGATTCGCACGCACGTAAGCCACGACATCCGCCGCGACGCGTTCATGCAGCTGCAAGAGCTCTCTTTCAGCTTCTACGACACAAAGCCGGTCGGCTGGCTGATGGCCCGGCTCACGTCCGACTGCCAGCGGCTCTCAAACATCCTGGCTTGGGGCGTGATGGATTTCGTCTGGGGCACCGCGCTGATGCTGGGCATCGGCGTCGTGATGTTCATCTTCAATTGGAAGCTGGCGCTCGCGGTGCTGGCGATGGTGCCGGTGCTGTTCTGTGTGAGTCTGTATTTCCGCCAAAAGATTCTTCGCACCTCGCGGATCGTGCGGAAGACGAATTCGCGGATCACCGCCGCCTACAACGAAGGGATCGTCGGCGTGAAGACGACCAAGGTGTTCGTCCGCGAGGCCGAGAATCTCGCTGACTTCGACGCCTTGATCGACGAGATGCGCGGCTATTCGGTCCACAATGCGATTCTCTCGGCCGTGTACTTGCCGATCATTTTGACGCTCGGCAGCGTGGCGATCGCGCTAGCCCTGGCGATCGGCGGCTACCAGGCGAGCGCCGGCGTGATCTCGGTGGGCGAGGTCGTGATGTTTCTCTACTATGCCCAGCTATTCTTCGCACCGGTGCAAGATATGTCGGCCTGGTTCGCGGAAATGCAGATGGCCCACGCGTCCGCCGAGCGCGTGCTGAGCCTGGTCGAGGCGGTGCCGGAGATTCAAGACAGTCCGCAAGTGGCGGCGCGGCTCCGCGCGCACGGCGACGACAGCTATCCGGACGAGATCGGGCGGATTGAATTCGACAACGTCGGCTTCCGCTACCGCAACGGCCCGCAGGTCATCTCCGGCTTCAACCTCGTCGTCGAGCCGGGAGAGACGATTGCCCTGGTCGGCGCCACGGGCGGCGGCAAGTCGACGCTCGTAAACTTGCTCGGCCGGTTCTACGAGCCGACCGAAGGCCGCATCTTGATCGACGGCGTCGACTATCGCGACCGCGGCTTGCACTGGTACCAGTCGAACATCGGCATCGTGTTGCAGCAGCCCCACCTGTTCAGCCGCACGATCGCAGAGAACATCCGCTACGGCCGACTCGACGCGACGCAAGAAGAAATCGAGGCGGCCGCTCAGCTGGCCGGGGCCCACTCGTTCGTCACCGCGCTCCCCAAGGGCTATGAGACGCAGGTCGGCGAGGGAGGCAATCAGCTCAGCCTGGGGCAAAAGCAGTTGATTTCGATCGCCCGCGCGATCCTCAAGCGGCCGCGGCTGGTGATTCTCGACGAGGCCACTTCGTCGGTCGACACGGAAACCGAGCGCTTGATTCAGTACGCGTTATTGGAGCTGCTCGAAGGCCGGACCAGCTTCGTGATTGCCCACCGCCTCTCGACGATCCGCGCCGCCGATCGGATCCTCGTAATCGAGAAGGGCCGAGTGATCGAGCAGGGCACGCATGGCGAATTGGTGCGCCTCGGCGGGCACTACCGCGATCTCTACGCCGAGCAATCGATTCGCGACGTCGAATGGGTGCGCTAGCACCGGCAGGAAATGAAGCGGCCGCAACAGGCGGATCACCGCATCACTCGACCCGCGACATCTTCTGCAGAAAATCGCGTTCGACGCTGCGCAGATCGCCAAATTGGGCTTTGAATTCTTCGAGCCGCGTGTCGGCGTCATCTTCGACTAGGGGCGGCTTCTTGGCGAGCGTCTTCAAATAGGCCGCGTACTCGCGGGGATGGTATTTGATGAGATAGTAGTTGAGCGCCCAGGCGTCCGCGTAGGCGGCCGCTGCCGTCCGTGGATCGCGGAAATGCTCGTTCTCCGCGAGCATTGTCACCAGCGTTTCGCGTCCCCAGCTCGCCTGGTTGCGGCGAAACGTGCTCAAACGCGGATAGTTGACGCGGCCGATGCCGCGCCAACCGCGGCTGCTGGTGAGATCGGGCGCCTCGAAGTAGACGGCCATGCCCTCGCAGAGCCAGAGCGGAATGTCGGAGAGCCGCGTCTGCAGACCGCAGTTGAACGCAATCTGGTGCGTCGCTTCGTGAACGATCGTGGATACCAAGGGGACGGCCGCCCGCTGCGAGAGCATCTGGTTGATCTCGCGGAGCGAGCCGCGGCGGTTGCCCGGCGTCTGGGCTAAGCTCGACTGCGCACCGGTGAGGTCATAGGTGTAGACGCGGTTGGTCTTGAGGTGGTAGTAGCCGACGATGTTCCGCGCCGCGTCGCCCAGATCGTCACGCGATGCGGCTTCGTAGGCCGACTTATCCGCGAAGGCAATCACCGCCAGCGGGAATTCCGGCTCGTGCAGCTGCATGCCTTGCCGCCGCCAGTAATTCGTGAACGCTTTGTAGAGCCGCTCGAAGAGCGAGCTGGTCCATTCGGCGTATTCTCGCGACGTGTTGTAGCAGATGACATAATGGGGTGTCGTGTGGACGCGAAAGCCAGCCGGAAGCTGCGCGAGCAGGTGTTCGCCCAGTTCCTTGGCCGAAAGTGGCTTGAACGTCGCAGTCGTCTTTTCGCGGCTCAGAACCCCGCGGCCTTCGATCGTATGCTGAGCGCCATCTGCCGATTCAAGTAACAGCCCGCCATCCTGGGCTTCGATCAGCACGCGCCCGGCGACCGTGTGCTGCTCTCCGTTTTCGGAATATGTGACGCGTTCGATGAGCTGCGAAGTGTCGTCGCCCTCTTTCGATTCCGACTGGCCCTCGTCGGATGCGACATTGGCAAGCGCCGGCGAACGCGGTTCAGCCGCACGTGCCGTCGCAGCCAGAATCACCGCCCAAAATGCGACGGCAAGCACTAGTGGAAAATCCGCAATCTTCATACGGTTCTATTGTACCGTACGGCCGGCGGCGCGTGACTTAGTGCACCCGTTGCCCCGGAACGCCGCCGGAATCGGGCGAGAGCAGGAAGACTTCTTTGCCGCCCGGGCCGCAGGCGGTGACCATACCTTCGCTGAGGCCGAATTTCATTTGCCGCGGGGCGAGATTGGCGACGCACACAACCAGCCGGCCGACGAGATCCGCGGGCTTGTACGCTTCCTTGATGCCGGCAAACACCGTGCGAGTGTTGTCACCGCCGAGGCTCAGCGTGAGCTTAAGAAGCTTCTTGGCATCGGCGACGTCTTCGGCGGCGATCACGCGGGCCACGCGGAGGTCGACCTTCGTAAAGTCATCGATCGTGCATTCGGGCGCAAGCGGTTCGGCGGCGAGGGCGTCACCTGAATCGTTCCATGGGGACGAGCTCCCCGTAGCGGAAGCGACCTCACCGTCGGCGGGTTTGCTGGCTTCGATCATGGCGCGTACGTCCTTTTCTTCCACTCGTTGGAGCAGGTGTTTGAATTTGTTGACTTTGGTGCCGACCTGCGGCGTCTTCGATTCGTCCCAATGCTGGATCGGCGCGTTCAACAGCTCGCCGGTTTGTTCCGCGAGCTTCGGCAGCACAGGGGCGAGATAGATCACCAGCTGGCGGAACAGGTTGAGGGCGACGGTGCAGACATCTTGCAACTCGCCGGCGCGAGACACGTCCTTGCGAAGCTCCCATGGCTTGCGCTCTTCGACGTACGGATTCGCCCGATCAGCCAGCGCGAGGATCAACCGAGTGGCCCGGCTGTAGTCGCAAGCTTCGTAGGCATCGCGGATTTCATCGCCGGCCGCCGCGGCCGCGGCAAAGAGGCCGCCGTCATCGGGATACTTTTTTGAGAGTCCGATACTTTCCACAAACTTCGCCGCGCGGCTCGCCAGGTTGACCACTTTATTCACGAGGTCGGTATTCACCTTTGCCACAAACTCGTCGACCGCGAGATCCAAATCCTCCACGCGCGAAGAAAGCTTCGACGCATAGAAGTAGCGCAGGTAGCTGGGGTCGAGATGATCGAGATACGTGCGGGCGGCGACAAACGTGCCCTTCGATTTCGACATCTTCTCGCCGTCGACCGTGAGGAACCCGTGGATGTGGACCTTGGTCGGCAGCGTGTATCCGGCGGACTTCAGCATGCCGGGCCAGAACAGCGTGTGGAAATACGTAATGTCCTTGCCGATGAAATGGTGCACTTCGCAGTTCGGCGACCGCCACCACTGGTCAAACTTGTTCCCCGTGCGGTCGCACCACTGCCGCGTCGAAGCCATGTAGCCGATCGGCGCGTCGAACCAGACATACCAATAGTTACCGGGACTGTCCGGAATCTCAAAGCCAAAATACGGGGCCGGCCGCGAGATGTCCCAGTCGCGCAAGGGCTCGCCGAGGAAGTGGCCCTTCAAATAGTTGGCGATCTCTCCCTGCAGGTGTTCGCCCGACTGCGTCCATTTTTCCAAGAAGTCGTGCAGCTGTTCCAGCTCAATGAACAAGTGGGGCTCGGTGCGGATCTCCGGCTTCGCCCCACTGAGCGTGCTCCGTGGATCGATCAGTTCGGTCGGGCTGTAATGGTGGCCACACTTGCTGCAGTTGTCGCCCGGTTGATCGGGCGACTTGCACTTGGGACAAGTGCCGCGGACGAACCGATCGGCGAGAAACGTCTTCGCCTCCGGATCGTAGAGCTGCTCGACGTCCTTTTCTTTGACCAGTCCCGCTTTGCGGATCGCCCTCCAGAACTCGCCGCACAGCGCGCGATTCTCCGCGCTATGCGTGCTTCCATAGTTGTCGAAACCAATCTGGAAGTCGGCAAAGTCGCGCTCGTGCTGCTGCTGCATCTCGGCGATGAACGATTCTTCGCTCACACCCGCCTTGCGAGCGCTCATCATGATCGCCGTGCCGTGCGTGTCGTCCGCACAGAAATAGCGGCAGTCGTTGCCAACGAGCTTCTGGAAACGGACCCAGATATCGGTCTGGAGGTACTCGACCAGGTGCCCGATGTGGATCGGGCCGTTGGCGTAGGGCAGGGCGGAAGTAACCAGGATGCGACGCACGATGGATAAAAAACTTCCTGGAACGCGGTAACGGGTGAGCAAAACTGCCGGCGGCAAAATGGCCGCTAGCATGCCGAAACACGGCTTTCGGAGCCGGTGGGGCTGTCATTGTAGCCCGGCCGTTCGCCGACGGGGAGAGCGATGGCCGTCGGGGCGTCGAGCTGGGGTTGTGCGATTTTTGGAACTCAGGGACATTACCCGCCCCGTGGCGACTGTTTCGCACAACTTAGGACAGACGCCTTAAGACCACGTTCGGTTCAGAGACGATTTTGGAGTTCGACCGGCGGATTGAAGCCGATTCGCGCCACGCTCTCGCAGGATGCGAAGCACGTCGCGGAGCTTGAGCCGTCGACCGTCGAAAGCCACGGTCACAGTTAAGCCGGCACACGGATCGCCCCGCACGCGAGTCGTGTGTCCATATTGAACCGACTGACCACGCATCCAAGGAGGGATCGGATGGTCAAGTATGCGATCGCTGCGCTCGTGCTTGCCGCCTCCGCAGCCCAAGCCGCCTGTGCCGGCGGCGTTCAACTGCTCGACTTTTCCTCGCCATTCTGCGGACCGTGTCAGTCGATGGTTCCGCTCATCCACAGCCTCGAAGCGGCTGGCTATCCGATTCGCAAGGTCGACACCACGCGCGAGCCGGGCGTCGCGCAGCAATACGGCGTCACCCAGATTCCGTGCTTCATCATGCTCGTGGATGGACGCGAAACGGAACGCATCGTCGGCGCGCAGTCGCAAGACGCTTTGGTGGCAATGTTTCAGCGGGCCATGGCGCTGCGGACCCAGTCTCCTGACGCCCAAATATTACAATCGCCGGATGCGCAAATGACGCAGACTGCGGCTCAAGCGCCGGCGCAAGCGGGGACGGATCCTTGGAGCGGGGTGGGAAATAGTGGTGGTGCAATGCCTGGCGTCGGCGGCGGAGACGCCCCGGCTCGCGATGCGCGGCCGATGACGCACACCGCGCCGCTCGGTCCGCGGGAACCTCTCAAGGATGCTTTTTCTGGTGAGCTGATCAGCTCCAGCGTGCGGCTCCGCGTCGACGACGCCAAGGGCCGGTCCTACGGCACTGGCACGATCATCGACGCCCGCAGCGGCGAAGCGCTCGTCATTACCTGCGGCCACCTGTTTCGCGATTCGCAAGGGAAAGGCCCCGTGACGGTTGAGCTGTTTGAGTCGACTCCCGAAGGCCCTCGCGTGATCGCCCAACTGCCCGGTCAAGTCATCAACTTCAACCTGGATCGCGATCTGGGCCTGGTGAGCATCCGGCCTGACCGCCCGGTTCGCGTCGCGCCGATCGCGCCGACGCAGACGATCCTGGCCCGCGGCGATCGGCTGGTGAGCGTTGGCTGCGACCGCGGCCAGGACCCGACGGCGCTGGCCACGCGCGTGACCAACGTCGACCGCTATCAAGGCCCTCCCAATGTCGAGGCCAGCGGCGCTCCGATCGAAGGCCGCAGCGGCGGCGGCCTGTTCAATACCGCAGGTCAGCTGGTGGGAGTCTGCTTTGCCGCCGACTATGAAGGCAACGAAGGCCTTTATACGGCACTCGAATCCATCCACAGCGAGATGGATCGGCTGAATCTCAGCGACATCTATCGCACCGCGAAGACCAACCCGACTCAATCGCCGGCGACATCCGCCACCCCGCCCATCGTGCGCGGCCAGGAACCGCTGCAACCTGTCATGCCACAGACGGCGGCTGCAGCGGCTCCTTCGTCGGCAGGCCCGATCGCCGGTTTGAACAACAGCGCGACGAATCCGCCATCCGGCATGAGTGGTCCCGAACAGGCGGCGCTCGAGGAGATCATGGGCCGCGCGACCGACGCCGAAGTGGTCTGTATCATTCGTCCCCGCGATGCGGGCGGAAAGAGCGAAGTAATTACGCTCGACCGCGTATCGCCGGAATTCGTCCGCGCCCTGGCCGAACGGGCAAAGACTGCCCCCGACACGATGCTCCGCTAGGCAACGGAGCATTCGCTGCAATCGGTCCAACCGGCAATGGTCCTGCCGCTTCGGTCACCGGGGGTGTCGCAAGTTCGCCGCTCTGGTGAGCTACGGTTGTGTGTGATTTTGGGCTCTCACGCAATCGTTCGGATGTTCGTGTAATGCTCTGGTACGTCGCGTTCGTGGCAGCGATCAATTTGGCGTTAGGCTACGCCTGGGGCGCGTACCTGCGCAAGTGCCCGCGCTGCGCCAAGGCGCGCGCGATGGGACTGTCTCTGCTGGAACCCAACACGTTGACGGCGAGCGAACCGCGGTTCGACGTTCCGCGGCCCGCGCCACCTGCCTCGCGCATCGAGCCCGTCGCGCCGCCCGTCTTCGCACCACCTGTCGTCGAGGTCCCGGAAGCAAGCGCCACGGACGCAGTACTCGATTCAACTTCCGGCCTGGTGACGCGAGAAAGCGCGGAGCAGCTGCTCACGCAACTGGCCGATGGAAAATCTCCGAGCGACCATGTGACCGCGGGCCTGGTCGAGATGGCGCCGCTCGATTCGTTCGGCACGGAGCTGGCGAGCGATATCGCCCAGAGAATGCTGAGTGGCGTATCGCAAATCGTGCGACAGTCGCTCTCCGCCGAGCACACGTTGGCGCGGTTCAACGATCAACAATTCCTGCTGTTGGTCCCCAGCGAGGATGTGGAACAAGTCACCAAACGCGCCGAGGAACTCCGGCAACGCGTTGCCACGACCGAATTCGTCGCAGACGGCCGCACGTATCAGACCACCGTCACCTGCGCGCTCGCCGACGTGGCTGCACACGGCACGGGGCCGAAACTTTTCGAGTTCTTGCAGGAAGCAATCGACGAGGCCAAACGCTACGGCGGCAACCGCACCTTCATGCACGACGGCAAGTCGCCCACTCCGGTGGTCCCGGCCGAACTGACCATTTCGCCGCAACAGCTGGCGATCTGATCGGTTAACTGTCTTACTCTTCCACCTCGAAAATCGCATCGATTTCGACCGCCCAACCGTTCGGTAACGACGGTGCGCCAAAGGCGCTGCGGGCCGCGACGCCGGCGTCCGGACCAAAGACATCGCGCATCATTTCGCTGAAGCCGTTGATCACCGCCGGGTGCTCGGTGAAGTCTGGCGCGGCCTGTACCAGGCCCATCGTCTTCACCAGGCGGCGGATCGGATCGAGGCTGCCGCAGCGTTGCCGCAAGGTGGAAAGCATCAAGAGTGCGGTTCGGCGGGCCGCCTCCTGACCGGCCTGAACGTTCAAATCTTCGCCCAATCGACCGCAAATCGCCGAGCCGTCGACGCCGATCGGTCCATGCCCCGACAAATAAGCGAGTCCCCCCACGATCACCACGGGCTTGTACAATCCCAAGGCCCGCGGTGGCGGCGGCAATTCGAGTTTCAATTCCTTCAGACGTGCCTCGGCACTCATGTTTGCCCTTTCTCTGATTCCTGCTGCCTCTCGCGCTGTCTCGCTCCGTAGACCTTTGCCGGATCGAAGATTCGCTCGGCAATGACCCTCAGCCCGTCGGCCGTGGCCTCGCGAAAAAAGCACGAAGCATACCCTTCGTGGCAAGCTGCGCCCCCAACCTGGTCGACCAGAAGCAGCACTGCGTCCCCATCGCAATCGACGCGGATCGAGCGGACGTGCTGCACGTTGCCGCTCTCCTCGCCCTTGCGCCAGAGCCGGCCGCGGCTGCGGCTGTAATAGACAGCTCGCCCGCTGGCCAGAGTTTCTTCCCAGGCCTGGCGATTCATATGAGCGACCATCAGCACTTCACCCGTGGCCAGGTCCTGCGCCACGGCGGTCACCAGGCCGTCGGGCTTCGAGAAATCGGGGATCGTCGGGGGTGTAACGGACACGGATATACAACGGTCTAGGAAAGAAGACGAGAGGTTCGCGCCTGGCGTCAGCATACCGGGCGGGCCGACAGATCGCCACCCGGGCGGACTGCCCCTCCGAAGCCACGGCACGATCGCTACAGAGAGACAAATTCGCCCGGCAGAACCGCACCGCTCGGCCTGGTTCGTGCGACCCCGCGGCTTGGCACGCGCGGCGCAATCCGCGAACTTTCGCCGCTGCTCCAGATTGCCGCTCCTCGACCCCGATTCAAGGAGAGGACATGGCGAGACCCGCCAACGGGACCACCTCCGGCGCACCGCCGATCGCCAAACCAAGGAGCCATCGTGTCGAACAAATCGCTGACGATCGTTCTGCCGGTCTATAACAACGAATCGCAATTAGAACCCTGCGTCTCACAGATGCTCGACCTGGCGAGCGACTTGACGTCGCGGTTTGCGATCATGATCGTCGACGACGGATCGACCGACGACACGTCCAACGTGGCGCAGGAACTGGCCGCCAAGTATCCGCAGGTGTTTGTCCATCGGCAACGTCAGCGGAGCGGCCTAGGCCCGATCGTCAGCCTCGTCCAGCGGCGGATCAAGTCGGACGTCGTCATTATGCACGACGGCGTGACGCCGATCGACCCGGTGCAGGTGCGGCGACTGTGGCGGCAGAGCGATGCCAAGTCCGCGCCGGCCGTCGCTGGCTCGAAGCGCGACCGAGACATCCGCGATCTGAACACGGTGCGGGCCACTCACAATGCGATGGCGCTGGTGCACGGGCGCGTGATGGGTTTTCATATCGTCGAGCCCCTCGCGGCGGACGAGATGTCGGCCGATCCGAAGTCTCCCCTTCCCACCGCAGCTCCCGCCAAAGGACAGCCCATCGCCAAACCGCGACCGTCCGATCGTTCCGGTGTCGGCCAGATCCCACCGTTGCCGCGGCCGAACTTTCTCTCGGCGGTGGCCGAGTTCACGCTCGGCGAATAGCTCAGCGATGCGACAGATCGTGTTGCGTGACGATGTGTCCAGTCTGCGCGCTAAAGGCGTGGATGACTGCGACACCGGTGCCACGGCTGCGCCATTCCGCTGCAAGCGCTGTGTCGATATTGCTCAAGCACTTAACGCGACCGGGAAAACGCTGCGCTGAAGTGCAACGGCTCGCAAACGCTTTCACCGTCGGGACATACGCCGAAAATTTTGTCGACAATTCTCTTGTCGCGCGCGTCAAACCGACTTACCATAACCATTGTTCAAGGCGCGTGGGCAACGCGGACCTGAACATTTTGCCCGAGAGGGCAACCCTTTTCAGCGATTCTGATTGCGAAACGGAACAGTTTGGTGAGTTGGTGTGAGCCGCATCCGAGTGCGGCATGCGTTCGGTAACGTCGTCCGATCGACGGGCGGTGGTAACGCATGTTGCGTAGGCGCGGCGCACTCGAGTTCTTCGCGGAAGACGCCCGCGAAGGGTTCGGAGCAGCAAGAATTTCATCCGCATGGTCAAGCGATGATGGCTGCGCGATTTGAGGCATCTGACTGCCGACCCGCAGAATTGCATGGATGATGGCGGCTGCCAGTACGTAGATCGTATGCGTAGGTAGTCTCGTCTTGCGGAACAGGTCTCTCATCTTATCTTCACGGTCGCTCTCGACCCAACGCTTCGAGAGGAGGCGGCGCTATGAGCATCGCTCACAACTACAGTAGTATGGACAACGGCTTTTCTGGATCGTCCCAACCACCGCTGCCGCTGGGCGGCAGCAGAATGCGTCCTTTACATCGCATTGCCGAGGCCCGTCGCCGGCAGGGCGTCTCACTGCGCAGCGTGGCCCGCCGGCTGAACAAGTCGGCCGACCAGGTCCGGCGCCTGGAGGAGCCGACCAGCGACATGTTGGTCTCCGAGCTCTACGAATGGCAGCAAGCGCTCGAGGTGCCGATCATGGACCTGCTGGTCGACTCCGATGCTCCGCTCTCCGAGCCGGTGCTCGCCCGTGCCCGCCTGCTCAAGATCATGAAGACCGTGCGGGCGATCCGTGAATCGACCAAATGCGTTTCGATCGAGCGGATGGCCAACATGCTCGAGCAGCAGTTGATCGAAGTCATGCCCGAGCTTAAAGACGTGTCGGCCTGGCACTCCGTCGGGCAGCGGCGCTCCCACGACGAGCTGGGCCGAACCGCCGAGCGCGTGATCCCCGATTCGTTCTTTGCCGACGGCGCGGGTTACTAGCGTAGTTCTTCCGCCGGCCCCGCGGGACCAGTCACGGGAGGCAGGTGGCAGCGTGCACACCAAGGCACGGCGCAAGCGAAAGGCTCGCGCGACCCAGACCGGACGATGGCAAGACTATCTTAGAGCTGACTTCAGAGTTAAGCCAATTCCTCCGGAATCGAGTTCGGCAGCTTGGAGCTGTCGTGCCTTGGTGATTTTCGTTCCCGTTGCCAGCGACGGACGAGCAACACTGCCGAAGCTACGGCAACCGCCAGCCCGACGAGGCTTGGGCTGAGCCAAATCCAGCCCGCGAGCCCCAAAAGCAGACCCCACGCCTCGGGCCAGTTCTTCACGCGCTCGAGTCGCTCCGTCGTGCGCGTCAGCCAGACAGTCACCAGCGCCAGTGCCCCCAGGGAAGCTAATAGTGCGTAGCGAGTGCGCTCGGCCGTCCACGCCGCGGGCGCCAAGTCGACAACCAACGGGCTGCGGCCGCCGTCCGAGACAAAGCATGCCAGGTCACCGGCACTAATCGAAGCGAGTTGCCCGGGATCAATCGTGTCGACCATCGTGCCCTCGTCTTCGGCGACCGCTTCGGGAGTCACATTGAAGAACTCCGCTATCTGCTCGACCCAGGCGAACGGTTGAGCTGCGGCATCCTCCGAAGCGTTGCCCTCCGGTTGGGCCACGCGCGTTGCAGGCGAAGCGACCGCGAGGCTCTTGCCCGCCTGTTCAGCCCGGCGTACTGCTTCGGTCAATTGGGCCGCCCAACGGACGAACCAGCTGTAGCCGTCGATCGTCGGAGCTTCCAAAACGGCGCTGCTTGCCCGCTGTGACATGCTCGTCATCCAGTCGCGCCGCAACTCAGCCAATTTGGCCTGGCTGATCGCGGCCCCGTTTTCGGCGCGGGGCTGCCGCCCCCCAATCTCGCCGCCGATTGTCCAGAGCGTGAGGTCTATCGGGATGACACGACCCGAGGTCTCCAATACCGGGCGGGCAAGTTCAATCCGATCTTGCGTCTTGGCCTCGTTGGAAACGGTCCGCGTGACGACATCCAGCACTTGTGGCAAAGTCGGATGCCGGAACTGAACTTCGAAATGTTGCGCATCGATTGGACGCACCAGTGCCGGGCGGCCGTTGAGATTCGTCCGCACCAGCAACCTGCCTGGCGGAATCGCCAGATTGCAGCGATCGAGCCCGGCCGGCGAAACGAGGTATCGGGTAACTTCCAGCTCGCTACCACCTGCGCCGAGAAGCGTCGTCGTCTCCGCAAGTCGGACGCTGGCCTGCTCAGCCCGTGCCGGGCGCGGGCGCAGTGCGACGTTTACCGTGTCGTTCAAAATCCGATAATGTGCCTCATCGCCCGAATCGGCGCCCTTTGCGGCAAAATCGGCTGGTAGCTCCGCAGGCTCGATGCCCGATCGCGTCCAGCTTATCGGCTCACCATCGAGCGACTGCGGCAACGACAGATATTCTTTGCGTTGGCCTGCGGCTAACAACTCAATCCGCGGCGCCGATAGGCTTTGACCGTCTTCCGCCGATAACGGCGAGCGAACAACCAACCGCACGAGCTCTCCGGCGACTGCCTGGCGCGGCAATCGCAAGAGGAGCGGCGTGTTGCCGTTCGCGGCCGGAAGCCCCGCCGCCTGCAACGTCGCCGTGGGCGAGATTTCGAAGGGACCAGACCATGTGGCGGGCGCCCGGATCAGCATCGTGTCAATCGCGCCCTTCTCCACCTGCAGATCGCAAGACCACGTCGCCTCCCAGCGGTTGCCCGCGCGGACGACGCGCGTCGAAGTCGCGCCCGAGAGCTCGGGGCGAGCTCGCTCGACGGCGATCTGCACGCCGCCTGCCGCGACCGAGTCGATCGAAAAAGCGCGCACGAAGTGTGCCTGGACGTCGAACGGCAATGTCGGGCTGGGCCCGCTCTCCACCCACGGCGGATCACCCGCGAACCGCCATTCCGCAAATACATCGTCTTCTCGATAGAGTGCGACCGTTTGGCTTTCGTTCGCAGCGCCGAGCGGCCCAAGCTTTGGCAGCGGCAGCAAGCCGTCGGCCGGGATCGGCAGCGAGCCGCGCAATTCCAATCGATACGCGTTGTCGACGGGCCGAGAGAAGAACACGTTGACCCGGTCAGCGCCGGCGCGCGCCCATTCGATGACCTGTTGTTCGTCGCCCTGAGAGACGAAAACGTCATCGATCGACAAATCGGCCGGCACACGCAACGACCAGCCGAATCGCTCCGCCCCCTGCGGCGATACATCGACGAGATAGTTGACGGAAACGCGGTCTCTACCGGCCGCCAGCGATAACTGGCCGCGCGACGAGGACTTCACTTCCGCCGGCCGCACGTTTAGATACCAGCCCGCCTCGACGCGATCGAGATCGACGGCGAGGCTCGACGTGTCGGAGTCGCCAGGATTCAGTGCTGCTGCCAACCGGGCGGGCAATTGGCCCGCGCCCGCTGATGAATTTGAGGGTTTGCACTCCAGGCTCGGAGCGCAGGAAACGGCCAGCCAGCGCTCGGTGGCTCTCAGGGACGTAGCCTCAACGGCAGGCGGTCGCACCCGTCCGAAAGGCAAGCCGCTGGTAGATTCGAATCCGAACGAGAGTTGGGGCTGCCGCCGCGCCTCTGGCGGAATGCTAACCACGATCAGCTGCCGAGAGTCGGCGAGCGGCTCCGGACTCGCTTGCGATTCGAATGCTTGGCCAGGCCGCCAGCGCCAATCGGCATCGACGGCGAGCGAGATGGTTTCCGGCCACTCCTCCTCGCCGCGCTGGACGAGTATCAAATCCATTTCGCTACCCGCCCGATCCAAGCGCAGCCACTGGAGCTGGCCGATCTGACGGTTCACGTCGCGCGAATTGCGCTCAATTTCCACAGGCCACACGCAAGTCAACCGGCCGCTCGAATCGACTTCACCATCCCAAGTTGTCTGATCCGCCGATTGGTTTTCGTCAAAGGCCAGGTTTTCGCCCCGCAGCCCTTTCAGACCGCTCGGTCCCACGACGTGCACTTGCGTTCCGACGATTGGCGGGACGGTCAATATGAAGCTGCGGTCGGAACCGACCTCCTGCACATGTGGAGCAAAGGCTATCGAAATTCGCCCGCGGCCGGGTTCCTCAATCTGGATCGTGCAACTCGAGCCATCTTTCTCCCATTGAATGGGCACGGGAATGCCGTCCAGCGATGCCGTCACCGGCCAGTCGGCCTCGTCTTTCTTTAGCGGGAGGGTTAGCCGCGAGTCGCGAGTACTCGTCGCGACGTCGAAGGTCAGTTGCCATTCGCCCGCCACGACCCCTGCGTTCCCCGCTTCCTGCATGAGCTGGCCGTCGCAGCGCATACCCACAACGAGCGCTGGATGCGCTGCCGAATCATCGGCCTGCGATATCAACTGGCGCAAGAACTCCGTCGAGACGAAGTACTTTGTGCCGACCTGATTCCCATCTTTGTCGACCGGCACAAGCACTTGCTCGATCGTCGGCGAGGGCGGAGCGGCATGCGCCGACACAGAACAGCCCACTGCCAGCGCGACAACTGCCGCCACGGTGGGCCGCTCGATGCGCGGTTGAATCCAGGACCACAGCGCCGAGGCGATGATCCCCAACGTGGCGGCACTCGCCAGCGGCGCCCAGGTCGCAGTCAAAACCAGGCTAGCAGCCGCGGTCACGATCGCCAGCCAGATTCTCGTGCGCAAGCGACAGCGGGCGAGCTGCGCGCCGACCGCACAGAATATGAATGCCGCCAGCGCCGCCGCGGCGGTCGCCTGAGAGTGCAACACGGTGACCAACGGCAGAGCCGTCGTGCCGAACGAAAATCGATACACTTCCATCCCCGCCGGAACGCGATCGCCGTCTACCGACGCATTGGCTGTGGCCGCCTCAGCTGGCGACGAAAACAGGCTTACCGTGTGCGCCCAGACCGAATTCCAATCGCCTGGATCGAGCGGATTGAATGGCCGCGATTCGCGCCGCGCGAAGACGCCAAACAATCGTTCCAGGCAGCGCGGCTCGGTCTCGCTCGACGACTCGGCTGCCGCAAAGCCGACCGGCAGACCCACCTTCCATTCACCGGCGAGCATCGAGTACTTGTCCACCGGCAGCGGCGGTTCCAGTTGATTGCCGTTGGCGAGCGGCTGGCCGCGGCTCGTGAGTTCTACCTCGACCAAGGCATTCGTCGAGTCGGACGCCAAGGGAATCGTGATCTGGTTCGACTTGGCACTCGGAATTGACTGCTCGCCGACTCGGGAGCCGGCAATGGTGAAGCCCTCTGGAAATCTTAGCGTCAACTCGGTCGCTCCACCCGTGCTCATTCGCATGCTCGCACGATGCACTCCCGCGCCATCGACGCCGTAACGAGATTCGACGTCGATACGCGTGGTAATCGGACGGGCAGTATCGGCCACGGCGGCCGGCTCGACGCCCAGTTCAGGCACCGCAGCCGAATCGTAGAACCGCGTCGGCTGAAAGCGATACACGGCACAAACCTCCGTGGCCGCATTCGACTCGAGCGGCAACGGCGCCGGCGACATGTTGCGGGCGATCAGCAAAGGGGCTGCGTTGCGGTGGCTCGCGACCTCCGCTCTGCCCTGCTGCGTCGCGGCGTCCGGAAGTGAAACGAGCGGTATCTGACTGCGCCCACGCCAGACGATCGACCGCGTCGTCTCGATCGTAATCGGCCGCGCGTAAAGTCGCCCCAATTCCAGCCGCCATAGCTCACCCCCTTTGGGGAGACCTCCAAACCGCGGATCAGTGTCGGGCATTTTTTCGACATTCAGCGGGCGCGACGAATCGACATCGACCCATTGGAGCCGCTCACCGGTCGGTTGTGCGAAAAACAACATGACGTGGTCAAAGCCGCCGCCCCGCGGAGTACAAGTCAATCGATACGTCAGATCGATGCGCTCACCCGCCAACAGAGAATCCACCTCGACTGTGGCATCGTAGGCGACCTTTTTGGGGAGCAAACGAATCGTGGCCTCGTCGTCGTCGCCGACGACAGCCGATCGCGCATCTGCCGCCGGCGTCAAAAGTGCCGGCTCACCGCCAGGCAGCCGATCGGCGCTCAACTCGTTCCACCGGCCATCGATTTCCAAATCGTAAAACTCTGCCGGCCGCAGCTGCAACATTCGTTCGGCCGGTTTCAGCTGTCGCCAGTCGAGTGGATTCAGATCTGCAACCGGGATCGATTCGGTCGCTGCGGTCGGCGATCGCACCGTCGTCACGAATTCGACCGTCTCGCCGGCCGCAATCGCGCGTTGCAGCTGCAATCGCAAGACGGTCGGTTTGACCGACTTATCGACATACCATTCGCCGAGCACGTCGGCCGGCAGCGATTCGACCGCCTCGACACTCCAGGCTCCGTCGAGATCCGCCGCGAGCTGATGGGCGTTCCCACGTTCGATTGCCACGCGGGAAACGACCCGACCAGCAATTTCCGCGCCGCCAAGTTCCAGCGACACGCCGTTGTGGACTTCGCCGCCGTACAACCGATGGCCGACCGTGACTTCGACCGCTGCGTCCGGCGAATCAGCGGCAAAGCTCATCTTCTGGCGGCGGTGCACCGCCGAATCGCGCACTTCAGCATCGACTTGCAAACAATCCGCGCTCGACATCTGAATCGGCGTCAACGCGTCGTCGATCTGTACGTCGATCGTGCCGGCCGTCCAAAACAAGTTGTCGGCCGCGACGAGCGGAAGTTGCTGTGGCGAGTCGGGAGTGAACGGCCCCCAGGCACGCAACAGGATGGTGTCGTTGCCGGCGCTCGCGCCCGCCGGTAGGTCGATCGAAACAAGGTTCGCCGGTCCGTCCCGTCTCGCCAGCACGTGCCATTCAAGTGTTGTCCCACTCCCCTCCACGGCGACGAGCTGCATTCCCGGCGGCAGCCGGACAGAAATCGCCTTGGGCAGTTTGCCGCTCGTCGAAAGTTCGAGGGCGGCGGTGAGATCGATCCCGGTGCGGCGAACGTCGTAGCGGCACGTCTGACGGTATGTTGCAGCGCTCAGCGATGTCTCACGTCGGCGCGTGTCTTCAATTCTCAGCAGATGCTCCTGTTGCGGACCGAGCGCCAGCACCCAGCGGCCAGTGCGCGCCGGCCGTTCTGGAGCTTCAAGGACGACGCTGTCTTCCACTACCGGCCGCTTGAAAGCCGGCAATTCGAGCACCAGCCGAGTCCGCGTTGCAGAGGGAAAGTTGAGCGTAAACGCTGGAGCTTCGTACGCCGGCGACTGCCCGACGACACGCCACTCGAAATCCAAACTCCCTGTCGACGAAACGTCCAGCGCTAGCTGCAAACTCTTGCCGTCCACCGCCTGCCAGCCGAGTCGCGCCGGGGATGCCTCCGGCCCACGCCAGGTCGCATTCGCGATGGCGATCGTCGAACTATCGAGCATTAATTGCGCCGCGCGCCGGCCCTGAAGTTCCACGTTCCACCAGCCGCGCGAGTCGATGAGACGATTTCCTTCGAGCTTGGCGTGGTACTCGGCCTCGACGATCGTTGCGGTCGACGCCGGCTCGTTGGCTTTGAATACCCACTCGTCGAATTCGCGAGCTTCGATTGGCAGCAGGCTTTTTCCTCCGCGCGGCCAACTTTCTGGTTGCTCGGCCGGCACGAGCACGCGCCGGTATTCGCTCACCGGCTCGCTGCCGGGACCCGCGTTCGCATACGCAGCCAATAACCCGATCGTGGCCGCAACAGCGCCGGCAATACTTGAGCGAAATGTCGCCGGTGCCAACATCAATTCACTTCCGGAGCAGCCAAGGGGGCGATGGGCGTGCCGCTCGTCGAATGGCTGGCGACGGGAATCGGCGGCTGGGGTTGCGGCGCAGTGGGCGGCGGTGCGTAATACGAGTCGGTCCGCAGCGAAGAACGCAACCGCAGATGGGTGCTGCCGGTCGTCGCTGGCTGCGGGGCAACGATGGTTTGCTCTCCGCTCCAACGTCTCAGCAGCAGAGCGACGGCCGACAGCGCGAGGCCCAAGATCGCGGCTTGCCCTGCCAGAACCGCCTGCGTCGGAAATGCAAACGCGAGCCCCGCGATCGCCCCCGCCAGCGCGATCGCAATCCACGGCCTGCGCACCGCAGGCAAGTACATCCATGCGCTGGCGAGCGCGAGCATTGCGCCCGACGCCGCCAACACGATCAGCCAGCGCGGCGCCGTGATCAGGTTGATCGATACCGGCGCGAGGCCGCTGTACAAATACGCGTTCTGCGACGCCGTCGGGCTCGGCTGGGCTGCCGCACCGACCCATTTTTCTAGCTCCACTTGCGCTTTGGTGGCCGTGCGACCGAGCACGACTTCCAGCCACTGGGCGCTCTCCACGGCGCTCATCGTGTCCGGCGTGCTCACAATATGGCGGTCCCCCGGCAGTACCACGTGCCACAGCACGTCGCACAATCCGGAGCCGCCGACCAGTTGTGGCGGCGTCAGCGAAAGTCGTGTGATCAGGCCGGCCGGCGCCGGGCGGCGGTATCGCAGCTCGAGTGTATGAGTCTGTAAGATTCCGCTGCGACTCGGCAAGTCCGGCAAGGCGACTGCGATTCGTCCTTCCTGTTGGATGGTCAGCTCCGCCAGCACACCATCAATCAGCACCTCCACGTCGGACGCCGTCGAATTTGGCGGCAGCTCCACCACGGCCGACGCGTCGCTCGTGCGGAAGCGAACCGCCGCTCGGTCCTGAATCACGCTTCCCGCCTGCCAGGTCTGTAGCCAGACGCGCTCCACCCGAGTCGTCGGTGCACGAGCAGCCGATTGCGCTCCAATCACGAGCGGCAATTCCGCGTCCGCGCCGCGGCCCTCCAAGGTGAGCGGGGAGTCCACGTTTGGTTGACTTGCCGCGCGCCATGGCCCCTCGGCCGCCCGATCGATCGAAACCGACATGTCTGCCGCGGCCGATATGTCCACGCGATGCGCTGTCGTTCGAGTTGCCGACGGCTGCGGCAACTTGAGGAAGCTTGCGTCCGAGCCGCGAATTCGCGCAACCTGGTCGAACTGATACTCCGCCTGGATGTGAAATTTCCCTAACCTCGGCTGCGCAAGCGTCACTCGCGCAAGTTGCGTCGGCCGTCCATGAGTCTCCGGCTCGACACTCACCGCGGCCGATAGCGCGCCTTCTGCCGAGTTTTCGGGGATGATACGCACCCGGTCGTCAACGACGCTCCAGCCTCGGGGAAGCTCTAACACGATTTCGACGATGGGTTGATAGCGCACCTCGAATCCGATTTCCTGGCTCGCGCTCACGTCGTTCCAGCCCAGCGCCAGATGGGTGCGAATGTCCGTCTCCACTTCACGAGGACGCACGGCGCGGCGCGCCGCAAAAATTGAGTTGGCTACGAACGAACGAAAGGCAAATTGCTCTCCGCCGTCGTCGTCGGCCTGGCGTGCCTCGGCTCGAACAACGGGCAATGGGGATAATCCGCGTGATGCCTGCATGTCCGGCACCAGTTCAATGGCCGCGTCCGCAATCACCGACAATTCGCCGGTAGCCACCGTATCGGCCTCCGGGGCCGGCAGCGGCAGCAACATGTTGGTCGCGTCTGCGGCGAGCGGCCTGCGGAGTGAAAACTCGATTGTCGCCCGCCGCGGCGAGGCCTGACCCAGCGGCAACACCAACACGCCGTCCCGACTTACCACTGCGCGGTCGCGATCCACCAGGCCGCTCGATTCGATCGGGTCGGAGGTGAGCTCCCAGCCGTTGAGCTGCACTCGAAACTCGAATGCCCGCGCTCCGGGCACCTGGTAGCTGAGCCGCGCCCGGAGTTCGGCCTGGTCGGTCCCGATCCGCAGCGTGTACTGCGGCGCCACGTGCACAACCATCGGCCGCCCGGCGATTTCGGCTCGCAGCGACCAGGGTTGGCGGTCGTACTGAAAGGCTACCGTCGGCTGAATCGTGCGGAGCGACTCGTCCAATTCGCTGCGCTCCACCTGTCGCACGAATGGCCCATTCTCCCACCTCAACTGCCAGTCGTCGGCCACCGTGATCGCCACGTCTCCAAATTGGCGGACCGCGCCGATGACCTCGAAGCCCGCCAACTCAAGTGCCGAATCGGCACCTTCGAAGCCCAGCGGCTGCTCCGTCGACAGGCGAATCTTCACCGGGCCAACTTGCTTTTCGGTAAACTCAACGGTGGCCACCGCGCCGCCTGCATGGTTCTGGGCCTCACCGTCGACCGACAGGCGATAATTCGACGACTCGATTGCCGCTGCATCCGCATGGTCTTCGATCAGCTGCGCGCCGGGCGGCAATCGCACGCGTAAGCGGTCAAAGCTGCCGCCGTAACTCCGGACGGTGAGCACCGCGTCGCAGCGCACGCTGTGCCCGTCGATGTTGATTGCCATCGCGCCGGTAGCGCTCAGCACATCGGCCAGCTCCGGTCGCTCCGCTGCGGCGGTCGTCCAGCGCAACTGAAAATTTCCTCTCGGACCATCAACCGCCAGCCGCGTGCTTCCGGCCGTGACCGCGCTCAGCTCCGGCACCACGCCGTCGCTCGCAGATGCCTCGACGACACGTTCCGGAACTTCAATCGTCAGCCGACTCACTAATGCGCGCGGCAGATTCAGCGCGAGGCTGGCCTGATTGCCGTTCCGCACCAGCGGACGAAACGATTTTATCGATACCTTGCAGCGCCCCTCTGTCGGTGCATCAATCCAAGCGACGTATCCGCCGGTCGGTTGATCGTAGCTGACAAATGACTTGCCTGGCTTGCCGTCGGCACCAGCGGAATTGACCATCTCAATCCGAGGCGCCTCCGCAAGAATCGCGTCGGTCATCCCCAGCGGCACCTTGATCGGTCCCGTTGCGACGAGGTGAATCGTCAGGTCGGCAGTTAGCTCGATTTGATCTCCGCGCGGAGTTCCTGAAATCTGCAACTCCTCGATCGTGAACCGCGGAGTTTCCTCGTGCTCGCCCGGCTGTTGCATTCGCTTCCAGGCGGCCACGAATTCCTCGTAGCTCATGTTCAGCACGGGCTGAGGTCGACCTTCGGCATCTAACAGGATAAACGTGTCGGGGCCGACGTATTCAATTTTGGCCGCGGGCTTGGGTTGCGCGGTCGGTGCAACCGGCTCGTCGGCGGTGGATGACTGGCCCCTCGCCGCAGTCGAGCTCAAAAGCGATATCAGACCCATCGCCAAGGCGAACAGGATGTGCCGCAGATGGATCATGGCTGCCGATGGACGGAAGGAATCGCGACGGCTACCACGACAAGCGGCCAAATTTGGCAAACGAAGAGTGGAAGCGACGGGGCGTGGAAGTGACGGGGCACAATTGCCGTGCCCCTTCCATTCTACCCCTGCGCCACAACGCTCGAAACCATCTTATGAGCCGCCAAGAAATCGGCCTAAGTGCCGGCCTGTCCTAGAGTACGGAGCAGATCTGCGTGCAGTTCGTTGCCCGCGGCGGCCGCAAAATGGGGCTGCCAAATGTTGAAGTCCCCGCCATCGCGCCCCGTGACGATGCCGCCCGCCTCGCGCACCAACAGGACTCCCGCCGCCACGTCCCAGGGCTGAATCTTGGTGGCCCAGAAGGCATCGAGTCGACCGTGGGCGACGTACGCCAGGTTGAGTGCTGCCGAGCCGCTGCGGCGTACCGCCTGGCTCACTTGAATTACGCGCACCATATCCATCAAGTCGGGAGACTCGGGCCCTACGCGCGGCGGCAGGCTCACCGCGACTAGCGCGTCGCTCACCGTTTGTACATCGCTCGTCGCCAGCCGCATTCCATTGCAAAACGCACCGTGGCCCTCTTTTGCGGTGTACATCTCGTTTGCTAGCGGGTCAAATATCACGCCCGCCAGCAGCCGATTTCCCTGGGCCACCGCCACCGAGACCGCGTAGCAGGGGTAGCCGTGAATGTAATTCGTCGTTCCATCCAACGGATCCACCAACCACACGAAGTCATCCTCGCCCACTTCGACCTGCGAAGTCTTCTCTTCACCGACAAACAGGTGATGCGGGAAGCGAACGGCAATCTCCGCGCGCACCGCCGCCTGAGATGCCAGATCCGCGTCGGTCACCAGATCGGCCGGCCCTTTTTCGCGCGCTTGAAACTTGCCCCTCCAAGCCAACAGCTCGCTAGCCCCGGCGCGGGCTGCTGATTCACATGTCTCAACAAGCTCATGCATCATGCAAAACTCTGCTGTTTACGCTGAGATTTCAGCGGAAAACCGTGGCGTAATCACGCCACGTGCGACAGACGCTGTTCTCCGTAACTGTGCGGCACACAAGGACTAATGTTGCCTGACAAAATCTATTCAGAAAACTGTCCCAGATTTTGTCCCAAAACTATGGACACGGGCAGTGAAACGGGTATCATCATTACAGGAACAACAGTTGGTCGGCTAGGGTGTCTTCTGAGCCGCAAGCAGCCACGAAGTTTTAACTAGTGGAAGGCGATTGCCTGATCTTTATTATCCCCAAGTCTTGTAAGTAACCTGCTTGGGAAACACTTAGGCCTCTTCTCTGTTCCGGCCCCGTCGCTTCATCCTCGGATGTTCGGCGGGGTTTTTTATTGGACTCGTGCGAACTACGAGCGCGTGGAGCGATCCTGGTATGGATGACGCAGACTTCTGGTTGATGTTTCGACGCGCTGCCAAGCTTTCGGGATCGACGTTACAAGCGAGAGTGAATCTCGATCGCCCCGATGAAGGAATCCAAGCGTTCAATGCCACCACAGATCGCTGCGACTTTCGTTTGCTGAGCATTTCGCCGGACGAACATGGCGGCTGGCCAGCAAAGTTGGTCGACACTTATACGCGCGGCGGCGACACGGTGGCTGCCTACGCGGGGACGGAATCCTGGCCGTTCGCACCGCAAATCTATTGGACTGCAGAGACGAACCAACTTGGCGGCGCTGCTGTTCATTCGCTCTCGGTCGTGATTTCCATTCAGACCGATCGTCTCGACACCCATCCACAAATCTTCGTGCGTTCGAGCTTGCCGGCCGACGAGGTGCTCCGAGTGAGCGTCGCGGGCGACGAGCTGCTGGTCGATTCTCATGCGGATGGCGAGTTGCACATCGATCCGCAGGCGGTCGCCTGTTGCCAGCTGTGGCGTTTGCCGGGCGGCGAACTGACCTATGCCGAAATCGTTCCGGCGAGCGATTTCTCCCAGCTTTCGGTGGAGCGCGTCGGCCGCCAGGCCGCTTCGCGTTGGAAATTGTTCGCCGAGTTCTTGGAAAAAGGCGTCATTCGCCGCGCGCGCCTGCAAGCGATGTTCTTGCCGCGGGAGGACGATGTGCAACTCGCCGCGGAATGCTGTCAGGCGATCGACCGTCGCCCGCTGCCCCTCACCACATGATGGCCACGTGCAGCCGCCGTGCGCCTCCACGGTTCGTGGCGAATCAATCGACATCGGATTGTGACGGCACTGCCGTCTATGCCAGCCACCCAGCAAATCTGCATGGCGAAGCTGCGCCTTCGGCCCGCCGGAAATCTCGCCCGATGCTATAAGCTTCCGATAGTACTCGGGACTATCGACGCACAACCGGTGTGACAAGCTGCGTGCCAATCAGGCATTTTTGCTCAGCTTTGGAAGACGAACCACCGGATTGCCCAGCGGACCATCAAACTATCTGCCACCGGTCGGGACGGCGAACCTGCCCCTTGTCGTTTCGGCCGGTGGCCCCTTTTCTTTCGTGGTATGCACGTGTCACGTTGCCGCTGCGGAAGCGTGGCGAATATCAAAGCGCGCTTGCGTCGATAACCGTCCCATCGTCGCGCCGACACAATAGCTGGAACACTGCGTTGGCGATCTCGTAGCTGATGCCGCGCACCGAACCGTCGGCGAAGGCTGCGTTCAGCCCTTCGACGTGCGCCGAACCGAACATTTGCCAGTAAGCGATCGCTCCCAAGGGCTCATCTCGAACTGGACCATACATCGAGCAGCGCACGGTCGACCAGTTCCAGCCCTGGTAGAACCCCATGTCCGCAAAGGCGATGTTGCCCCACGGCGCTTGCGGAGTTTCCTCGTCGAATCGCCCCGGCTCATATCGCGCGGGGTCGATGAATTTTTCCGCAAACAGCACGACGTTGCTGGTCCCGTCGGTCAGTTGTGCAAGCTTCGAGGCGGCAAAGGCAACGTTGGCCTTGCCGCCGCGCGAGAAGGCCGTGTTGCGATAGAAGGGATGATTTAAATTATCGCCCATCCCATCGCCCCACATGTTCCAGCACCCGCCGCTATTGCCCCCCTTGCCCGCCCCGGCCGTTGAATCCTTCCACAGCGGCATCGCGTAATCGTTGAGTCCCACGATCTTGCCATCGAGCCCGGCTCGGGTCATCGGCCGGCGGCGAGTGGGGCAATAATACTCATTCACCATCAGGCTGCAGACCACGTCGTCGTCCTCGGCAGCGTGCGCGACGGATTGTTCGAGGTACGGCAAGATTTGCAGCAGCGTGCCTGCCTGTTGATAGGGCCGGCCCTGAGCCGAGGTCACCTTGCCTGCGGCGCGCGTGACCACCGCGTGGCCCTGACTGTCGATCGCGTTGTTGCCCGAGGTGGGCAACACACGCAGCGCATCGTGATGATTAAGCACCGCCAGCGCGATTTGCCGCAGACTATTCTGACAGTGGGTGAGCCGCGCCGCTTCCCGTGCCGCCTGGACCGCCGGCAACAGCAAGGCCACTAGCAAACCGATGATCGCAATCACGACCAACAGCTCGACAAGCGTGAATCCGCTGTAGCCCCGGCCGCCCTTTCGTCTCATCGGCGACCTCATCGATTCTTGGCGACGGTATCCCGCAAAGGCGTCAGCGATTGGGCATCGACACACTCGACCTTGCCGTCGGCGAACGCGACAAACTGCGTTCCCTCCCGGCCCTTGGCCTCCAAGGCGATCGGCGCCGCGCGAGCGCCCTGCGCTGTTTCGATGGGTACACCGTAACGCACGATGAATGTTGCCCCGTCGCGCTCCGAAACCAAGAGCGACGGCGCGTCCTCGACGCCAAGTTTCTGACGAGTAATCTTCGCCGCAACTGATTCGGCCAGCTGATTCCGCAGCTCGGTTTCATTGGCTGGGCCCTGGCCGCGGGCCGCAGCAAACTCCAGATAGGCAACAGATATAACGCGCAGCCGGCTCTCCGTCTGCCGTGATGCCTCGTCCATCCCGCCGCAGCCAGACACACCCCACAACATCGCGCCCGCACCCGCGACCGCCAGCGCATGGATTCCGTTCAACTTCGCCATACTGCATCCCCGTTGGCCTCAGCAGCCTGGTGCGGAAGCCTGGTGCCCGGGACCTGGTGGTCACGAATGTCCTCGTGTTCCAGCTCGATGCGCGGGCCAAAGCTCCGGCCAATCGGTGGCGCCGCCAGCAACTCCTTCACATGGCCCGGCAGGACCGGCTTCACCAGGTGGTGATCGAAGCCCGCCTCTTTCGTCCGCCGCCGATCGTCCTCTTGGCCCCAGCCGGTGGTGGCCACCAACAGCAAGTCCTGCCCCCACGCTTCCTCACGGATTCGCCGCGCCGCATCGAACCCGTTGAGCCGCGGCATGCCGAGATCCATGAAGATCACTTCCGGCCGGAATTCTTCCGCCGCGGCAACCGCCTCCATGCCGTCGCGGGCCTGCCGCACGTCGTGACCCATCAGGCTCACCAGCAGCGACAACGACTTGAGCGCATCTGGATTGTCGTCCACCACGAGAATTCGTCGCTGCGCGCCCGGATGCGGCGCGGAGCGAATCGACGTTTCATCGCCCGGCGGAGTCGCAGCGCGCATCAAGGGCAGCCGCACGCAAAAACGGCTCCCCTGTCCCAAACCGCCGCTCGCTGCCACTACGCTCCCGCCGTGCATTTCCACCAGCCGTTGCACCAGGGTGAGCCCGATCCCTAAGCCCTGATGCCCGCTTTCCTTCGCGTCGCGGACCTGCATGAACATGTCGAAGATCACGCCTAGCTGATCCGAAGCAATGCCGCGCCCGTTGTCGACGACCGTGATCGCCGCCTCCTCCCCCTGCACTTCGCACACCAGTTCGATCCGTCCGCCGTGCGGCGTATATTTCGCCGCGTTGTTCAGCAAGTTGGAGAGCACCTGCGTAATGCGGCTCGGGTCGGCGTAGAGCGTGACCTCGTTCGACGGCAGCCGCACGACGAACTTGTGCCTGGCTTCTTCGAGCGCCGGCCGCACGGCGTCCACCGCGTTTCGCACCACCTCGCTCAGCGCTACCTGGCTGCAACGCAGTTCCAGCTTCCCGCGCGTGATCCGCGACACGTCGAGCAGGTCGTCGATCAGACGGACCATGTGTTGCGTTTGCCGCTCCATCATCGCGAGGACTTCCTCGGTGGTTTCCGCGTCGTCCGCCGACACCTTCATCAGCTCCAGGCCCATCGAAATCGGCGCCAGCGGATTGCGCAGCTCATGTGCCAGCGTCGCTAGAAACTCGTCCTTGCGCTTATCCGCGTTTCGCAGCGCCCGCTCCGTACGCAGCCGTTCCGTCTCGTCGCGGATCACCAGCACCACGCCTTCGATCGAATTCTCCCTGCTCCGAATCGGTGCGGCGGTATAGGACACCGGCATCGCGCGGTCATTACGCGTGGTGAGCATCATCCGCACCGTCTCTTTCGACGCCTCCTGCTCGCGCAGCGTCCGCTGTACCGGATTCTCGATCGGTTCCTGCGATTGGGCGTCGCACAGCGCGAAGACGTCCCGCACCGGCTTGCCCAGCGATTCCGACAACGACCAACCGGTCATCGCCTCCGCCGTCGGGTTCATCTGCGTAACACGTCCTTCGCCGTCGGCCACCACGACGCCGTCCGCCATGCAGGAAAGCGTGGTCAACATTTGCTCGCGTTGCGAAATCGCTTCCAGGTGCCGCTCATGGGCCTTGCGTTGCGCTCGGTGCCGGGCCTCGCTCAGCACCGCCACGATGCTCCCCACGGAATAAAACGCCACCAGGCTGACGATTCCCTGCAGCGTCGCCGGCGAGTGGACGCCGCGCTCCGGCTGAAACCACAACGCGTTGGCAAACAGAATCAACGTCTGGCACAGCAGGCTCGGCCCCAAGCCGCCGACCCAGGCCGCCACTAGCATCCCCGTGAGCAAGATCGCAAATCCACTTCGCCCCAACACCGGATCGAGTGCGTACCGCAGCGCCAGGGCGGTCGCCGTCACCAGTAGCGCGCTAAGATATCGAATCGCCGCCGGTCGCAGCCGCTCCCAACTCAGTCGATCGGGCGCGAACCACGATCGCGGTTTGGCGATCCTGTTGACATTGATCCCCAGCGAAATTGGCGGCATTGAGTCAAACTGCCCAAAGAGTCGAATTTCGAGCGCCCACTGATTTCAATACGACCACCCTGGCCGCCCGCGAATCGTTTCGCTGGGGCGACTTGGAACCTCTCCGCGATGAACCCCGGTGTTGCGGACAGCGGCCGTTGTGCTTGGGGGCGGCGACGATCCGCGTCGATTTTCCCGGGGATTCTTAAGTCCGCCCCTTTAGAGCAATCGTCATGCCTGAGCCGCGCTCCGGAGGCTCGGTTGTGCAAAGATGCGCCCTGCGTTCGTCCCACGTTCACCTAGTCGTTGCCGCTCGGAGCAAGTAACTTGGCGCCTTTACGTCAGGGGTGAAAAAGCCGCGAGTTACCCCACATGACCCGCCATTTACCCGCTCCTCCCGACGACGGCCGCCGGCAGTTCGCCAGCGACACCAACGCCGGAATCTGCCCGGAAGCCTGGGATGCGCTCGTGGCCGCCAACGAAGGGCACCTGCCGGCCTACGGTGACGACCGCCTCACGGCCCGCGCCTGCGACTCCCTCCGCGAGCTCTTCCAAACCAATTGCGAAGTGTTCTTCGTCGCCACCGGCACCGCCGCCAACGCGCTGGCCCTCGCTTCGCTTTGCCAGTCGTATCACGCCATCGTTTGCCACGAGTTGGCCCACATCGAAACCGATGAATGCGGCGCCCCGGAATTCTTCTCCAATGGGACGAAGTTGCTCCTGGCCGAGGGCGAGCTCGGCAAGCTCTCGCCCGCCGCCGTCGAGGCGATCGTCACCAAACGGACCGACGTCCATTATCCCCACCCCCGCGTGCTGAGCGTCACGCAGGCGACCGAAGTCGGCACCGTCTATCGGCCCGATGAGCTACGGGCACTCGGCGAAACCTGCCGCTCGCTGGGGCTCAAGTTCCACATGGACGGCGCCCGCTTCGCCAACGCCGTGGCCGCCCTCGGCGTCGAACCGAAGGAAATCACCTGGCAGGCCGGCGTCGACGTCCTCTCTTTCGGCGGCGCAAAAAATGGCCTCGCGCTTGGCGACGCCGTCGTGTTCTTTGATCGTTCGCTGGCCGAAGGATTCGAGTACCGCTGCAAGCAAGCCGGACACCTGCTTTCGAAGCTCCGTTTCGTCGCCGCCCCCTGGGTCGGCGTCCTGGAGTCGGGCGCCTGGCTCCGCAACGCCGCGCAGGCCAACCAGATGGCCGCACTGCTCGCCGACGATTTGCGCGGCGTTGGGGGCGTCGAGGTGATGTTCCCCCGCGAAGCCAACTCAGTGTTCGTCCGCCTCGACCCCGCCCACCGCGACGCCATGTGGGCCCGCGGCTGGCGCTTCTACGACTTCATCGGCGCCGGCGGGGCCCGGCTGATGTGCTCTTGGGACACCACCGAGGCCGACGTGAAAGCCTTGGCATCCGACTTGCGCGACGTCGCCGCACGCTAGGTGCCTATTTTGATGAGTCTTCCCAAGGATTCACGAGCATCACGCCGGTCAACTCGAAATGGGCTACGTTGCGCGTCATCAAGTGGAGCCCGTGGCGCAGAGCTGTGGCAGCAATCAGGCCATCGATCGCTGGGATCGGTTGACCTTGCTTCTCACACTTGCCAGCCATTTCGCCCCAGATGATGGCCGTATCAGAGTCAACCGGCAAGACGCGGTCGCGCGCGGACAGAACGAGTCGGTCAAACCACGTTGTGAGCGTGCGCTTCTTGGCAGTCGCTTTGAGTTTATCGATCCCTTTCTTGAGCTCGCCGAGCGTCAGCACGCTAAGGTAGACGTCATCCTCCGCCAGCGCTTCAAAGCGCTGCCGCACTCGGGCGTTTCCCTGCCGGCGCTGCACTTCCGAGAGCACGCAGGTGTCGACAAGAGTTCTCACGAATCAGCTCTCACAAATCTAACTCCCGGCCGCCCGAAGGGTCTCGATCGAGGTCAACACCCTCGAGACTGGGGCCTTGAAGGATCATCTGCTTGAGGCTCGGCAAGCTCCCCTTCAGCCGCCGGTACTCGTCGCCGTCCAAAACGACATACTGGCGATCTCGGCGAGTGATAATCTGAGCCTGCCGCTCCGCCAGATTGAGCACCTCACTCAGCTTGCTCTTAGCGTCGGCAATGCTCCATTTGGATGACGGCATGGACAAACTCCTTGACTAGTCAATCTAGTCAAATTCTCGCCCGCATTCTGCCCAAAGTCAAGGAGCGCAGGAATACCGCCTGTTGCAGGCACGTTCCGCGTACCGAAGCTGTCCCGCCAAAACGGGGCGATATCTCCAATCCGCCGGCGGAGCACGGAGTGCAACTGCTACTTAAATTCGCCCGTAGCGTTCGAAAGAATTCCACCAAGAATATACGAACCCGTGCGTCTTCGATTCGTGCTACTCGTGCTATTCGTGGTTTCTCCTGAATGTTTGTAGCGCTACCACGGTACAAAGCCGGCGATGAATCCAGCACAAGGTGCCTCGGCGCCCTCGGCGGATTCCCAGGTTTTTCCGCGGCCCTGCCCGATTAATGCAGGGTCGGGGAGAATAGCCTAGAATCTAGAATGCTCCCGCCGGTCGCTCGTCGGCGATGGTGCAGGCCCACCCGACCGATTTTCATGCCATTTAGCGCTGCCGTCCGATGATCGACTTCTTCGTCAATTTCTTCCTGAACCTGGATGCCGAGCTGCAGCATTTTGTCGAGCTCTACGGCGTCTGGGTTTATGTGCTGTTGTTCCTGATCATCTTCGCCGAGACGGGCCTGGTGGTGACGCCGTTTCTCCCCGGCGATTCGCTGCTCTTCACGGCCGGCGCGCTGGCGGCCCGGCCCGACATGCTCAAGCTGTGGATCGTGTTGCCGCTGCTGGTGGTGGCGGCGATTGCCGGCGACGCGGTGAACTATGCAGTCGGCCACTTCATCGGCCCGCGCGTGTTTCGCGCCGAGGCCACCGACAGCTTCTGGCATCGCCTCTTGAATCGCAAGCACCTGGCAGAGGCCCATCGCTTTTTCGAGCGCTACGGCGGCAAGGCCGTTGTGCTTGGCCGCTTCGTGCCGATCGTGCGGACCTTCGTCCCCTTCGTCGCTGGCGCCGGCTCGATGTCCTACTCGCAGTTCGCGTTTTACAACATCACTGGCGGTCTGCTCTGGGTCGGTCTTTGCTGCGGCGCGGGCTACGCCTTCGGCAACATCCCCTGGGTCCAAGAGAAGTTCGAGCTGGTCGTAGTCGGCATCGTCTTCGTCTCACTGCTGCCGATTGTCTGGAGCTTCCTCATCAGCCGGTTGAGTCGCTCAGCCGCGCCTGTTCCGCCCGCGCTCGAGAGCGAGCCGAAGTGAACGAGCGGAATTCGCATCTACCAAAAGGCAGCGGCCGGCTCTTGCGAACCGGCCGCTGACCGCTGAGCGAGGCACCCAACCATCGCTCCAGGCAAATCCGTCCACCGCTCAGGGAGGAAATTCAAGCTGCGTTCGTACGGATTTGTCCGGCTTCTAGGGGACTTTGGCCGGAGTGCCTCGCTCGATCACGAACGGGCCTGCCGGTTCGGCAAACCCGAGGCTTCTAGTTCCTTCGCCAGTTGTTCCGCCTGATCCAGGTGGTGTTGAACCTTCGCCTTGGCCTCGTGGGTGAGCTGCTGCAGCTGGCCGGTCGTCTGCTGCGAAATCACTTCCAGCGCTGCGAGCATCTGCATGTGGGCGCCAACCTGCGCGCCGACAAAGCACTTGTCGAACTCCGCGCCCTGCTTCTCGCCGAGCTTCTGCTGCATCATCTGCGTGCATTGGTCGGTGATCTGGTGGTCGAGTTCCAGCAGCTTGGCGTACAGTTGATTGCCGCTGATGGTTGATTGCTGGCCGGTCAAAGTTTGTCCGGCATTTCCGGCCGCTCCCGTCGTCGTGCTAGCTTGTGGGGCGCCCGCCTGTCCGACGGAGACCAATTGCTTGAGCCGCTCCACCAGCTGCCGATGATCGTCGACCATCTGTCGCGCGAACTGCTTCACCTTCGGATTGTCGGCACGCTGCTCGGCGAATTCGTTGGCCTTGATCTCGGCCTCGTTCTTGATGATCAGGCAATTGGCGATGTAGTTGTCCAGATCGCGAGCTGAGTTCGCGGCGGTCGAGCCGGCCGCATCCGGACCGCGAAAATGCGTCGTGCGCGGCTGCCCGGGAGTCAAATGTTGATCAACTTGCTGCTGATCTGCCGGCGTACGGCGAATGTTCGGATTGCCGAATTGCCCTGGCGCGGACGGCTGTTGCACTTGCTGCGCTGCGGCGTATCCCGCGACGAGCAGGCAAGTTACGCCAGCCGCCACGAGCGCGGCAGTGGATCGGGGGACGATGGCCATGGTGCACTCCTTCTCTCGACGAAACGGTGAACGACGGGGGCGACAACGCGTCGCTCGGCGTTCTGCTCAAAGGGGTGCAAATCGAATGCCGCCGCGCTCGCGCCGCGCGGCGACGACGCGCCTTCACGCCTCGACGGCGTGGGCCTTGAGATCTTCGAGTTCGCAGTAAGCAAGGGCGGCTTCGTGCGTTGCCGCAAGATACACGTTCGGCGCAAACCCCGCGTCGAGCGCTTCCTGCCAGCGCGGCGCACACAAGCACCACCGATCACCCTCGCGCAGGCCGGGAAATCCATACTGCAGCATCGGCGTCGACAGATCGTTGCCGGCGGCTTTGGAGAACTCGAGAAACTTCGCCGTCACCCGGATACAGACCGTATGCGATCCCTGATCCTCGGGCCCCGTGTTGCAGCAGCCATCGCGATAGAAGCCAGTCATCGGCGAAGTGCAGCACGTTTCAAGCTTGCCGCCGAGCACATTTTTGGCTTGCGGAATGCGGGCGACACCGTTGGCTACTGCGCGAATCATGGTGGGCGACTGGTGTTTTGAGGACTGAGCGATATAGTCTAACGGGATTGACGGACAGCGTCAAAATGCTAGCGCAGGCATAGCCACAGGCGGCCAAATGTTGAATTTCGAGTTGGAAGTTTTCCTGGACGACCTGGCGCGGATCGGCGCGGCCGCAATCGTGGGGGGCCTGCTCGGCCTGGAGCGCGAGCTCAACGGTCATTTTGCCGGCCTGCGGACCCACATGATGGTCTCGATCGGCTGCGCCGTGTTCGTCGTGGGTGGACTGGCAGTGAGCGCCGGTCATCACGACGCGGTGACTCGCGTCGTGCAGGGCATCGCCGCGGGCGTCGGGTTTTTGGGCGCCGGCACGATTCTCAAGCTGGATGAAGAGCGGAAGATCAAGGGTCTCACGACCGCCGCCTCGATCTGGCTGGCCGCGGCGCTGGGGACGCTCACGGGCCTGGGCGAATACGTACCGGCCATCGCCGCGACCGCGATCGCTTTGGTTATGCTCGCGGTGTTACGCCCGCTGGAGCGTTTGCTCGGCCATCACCTCGGCGCGAACGACGAAACGGATACGCCGAAAAAGCGACCGAAGTAGTTGCTTACGGCAGCTCGATGTCGCGGAGCTCGAAGTTGACTTCGGTCTCCGCCATGTCGACCGGTGTTTCGTAGACCCACGTCAACCCGTCGAGCTGCGGTGCATCGAAGAAATATGCGACGCCGATTTCCTGGTCGGTCTCGGACGTGGTTTCGAGGCCGACGTTTTCCTGCACCTCGCCTTTAGCGTCGACTAGATACGAGCGATTGTCGAACGCCCAGCCGCGATGGTTTTCCAGCGCGTGATTGTTCTCGTCGAGCTTGAGACGCATGTGCAGCTCCCAGATGTCGTTGTTCTTGCGGACGCTGTCGATGATCACTTCGATGTCGCCGTCGCGCTGCGATTTTCCAGCGGCCTGTGCTAGATTGTCGAACTTGAACGTCGCCTGCCGGCCGGGGACCAGTGCCCACATCTTGCCGCGGAGCGTGCTGATGGCCGGCGCGGTTCGCGGCGGCAACTCGAATGGCAGCACCATGTCCACTGCCTGGGCGCCCTGAGGGACTTCCGCGCTGAACACCGCATCCGGTTGCTTGGGCGAGAGCGAAGCGAGTTCTCCGGCCGTCGCCTCAAGGTCGGACGCGGCTTGCGTGATCGCGATCGGTCGCAGTCGCGGCTCCCAGGCGACTTGAATTTGCAGCATCAGCGATGAATCGCGCGGACGGCGCAGATTGCGTTGCGATTGGGCGTCGATCGCCTCGATACGAAACGGCCCGTCGTAGGCGGCGCGGCCGACGCGCGGGATGCCGCCGCGAGGACGCCCGACGAGCGCGAGGGCCGTTTCGCCGGATTGGCTCTCGACGTCCATCACCGCCCCGTCGAGCAGATCATCGATAGCCGACCAATACGGCTCATCCTTGAAATTGCAGCTCACCTTCGGCGCCGTCGCGTCGGGGGCCTGCCCCTGATTTTCTCGATCGATCGCCTTGTTCCCCGTCTGCCGTTGGATCTCGGCGAGCGCTTGCCAGATCGGCACATCGTCGAGCTTGAGCGTCACCTTCGACGGCGGGATTTCTCGTTTCACGCCGCCGGGGTCATGCAGCTGCTCGACCAATTCGTGCAGCTTCGACGCCGAGATTTCGTCCGCGGGCGCTGGCGCAATCGGCGGGGCGGGAGACATCGCCAGGCAAAGCAATACAAATCGCCAATCCAACGGCATATTTCACCTCGACCCCATTCTAACAGTCTTCCGCACCCCGCGAACTGGTGAGCTAGACTTTCAAATATCGGTCCACTGACCCCTGGGATGGCCTCGAAATGCGTATCGCCCGGCAGCTTCTACCTTGCATTTGGTGTCTCGCAACGCTGGTGGCCGCACCGGTACAAGCGGCGGATTTCATGTTCAAGTCCACCGTCGACGGCGAGACCATCGAGGGCCGCCCGTTAGCTTGGACCGATCACTCGATGTACTTGCTGGGCCGCGACGGTCAGCTCCATACCTTCGACCCGCATGAGGCGAAGGACGCAAAAAAGACGTCGCCGAATTTCTACGGCTACTCGTCGCAGGAAATGCGGCAGCGGCTGGCCAAGGAGTTCGGCAACTCGATGCAGATCACGACGACGAAGCACTACGTCGTGGTGCATCCTCCGGGCGCCGCGAGCAAATGGGCCGATCACTTCGAGCAGCTTTACCGCTCGTTCGTCGCCTATTTCCGCGTACGCGGCTTTCAGCTTGAGGAACCGAAATTTCCGCTCGTAGCCGTGGTATTCCGCAACAAAGCAGAGTTCGAACGCAATCTTCAGGAAAGCGCCGACAACAAGGGCGGCGTGCTGCTGGGTTACTACACGCCAACCGACAACCGCGTGAACACGTTCGACATCACTGCGGACTACCCGGATCAGGACTGGTCGCGGAACGCCGGCACGATCATTCACGAAGCCACGCACCAGACGGCGCACAATGTGGGCATCAACAATCGCTTCGCCAAAGGACCGTTGTGGTTGCTCGAAGGCCTGGCGACGATGTTCGAGGCCCGCGGCGTGTGGAACTCGCAGACCTACCACACGCTCAAAGATCGGGTCAACGCCGAGCGCTACCGCGACTTTCAAGAAGGACTCAAAACACGGAAGCCGGGCACTCTTGGGAACCTGATCGCGTCGGACCGCTTGTTTGAAACCGACCCCAAGGCGGCCTACGCCGAAGGCTGGGCGCTAATGCTGTTTCTTTGCGAAACGCGCCCGCGCGAGCTGGCCGCATACATTCAGAAGACCGAATCGCGGCCCGACTTCACCGAATACTTCTCCACGCAGCGCGTGGCCGACTTCCAGGAGTGCTTCGGCGGCGATCTCAACAAGCTGGAAGCCAACTTTCTCAGCTGGATGCAGCAGCTCAAGTCAACCGTGGGCGACATGGAAGAGCCGCACGACCTTAGCTAACCACCGCGCGACTAGCTACAGCTCCAGCTTGTCGGCCGGCTGTTTCGTTTCCACGGGCGGCGTCGAGGTGTGGTCGTTGGCCGAGGGAGCGGGCGTTTTGTCGTCCTGCTCCTGCTTCTCGCGCCACGGTTTGCCGGCTTTGTAACTTTCGAGCTCCTTGCCGAGCTGTTCACGGGCTTCGTCGTTTTCTCCCAGCTCAACCGCCTTGGCGGACCATTTTTGAGCGTTTTCGAAGTCGCCGGTCTCGGCGTAGGCGGCGGCGAGCGTGCTCAAGATGTGGGGCACGCTGTGAGACGACATGTCGGCGGCCTTGGTGGCGAGCTCCAGCGCCCGTTTTCCGTCGCGGACCTTGTCATCCGGCGATGTGGCCAGCACCCAGGCAAAATTGTTCAACAACCCTTCGTCGTCGCCGTCGAGCTTAAGGGCTTCGTCAAAATCGGAGACGGCTGCGGCGTGATTGCCGATGTTCAGGTTGGCGTCGCCGCGAAAACGCAGCGCGCGGAAATTCTCCGGCTCGGCTTCCAGCACCTTGGTGAAGGTTTCGATGCTCTTGCGCGGCTGGCCCCCCACGAGGTAGAACGTCGCCAGCGGTTCGAGCAGGCGAGTCTGATTCGGCGCGAGCGGGACGATTTTCTCCAGGTTTGCGATCGCTTCGTCGATTCGGTTTTCCGCGACGAGTATCTCCGCCTGCAGCAGGTGGGCCACCAAGAGCTGCGGATTAGCTTTGATCGCGGCGTCCGCATCTTTGAGGGCCGCCTCGTTGTCTTTGAGCTGGTAATACAAATTCGCGCGGAGCAATAGCGTCGGGGCGTCGTCCGGCTTGATTTCCAGGGCCTTGGTCAATTGTTCGGCAGATTTCTTGAGATCGCCCTGCTGGCGATAAACTTCGCCCAAATGCTGATACGGAAGCACTGCTTCCGGCGCCAACTCGCTGGCCTTCTTGAAGGCCTCGCCCGCCTCGTCGAATTTCTTCAGGCCCAACAGCACCAGGCCTTGCAACTCCTGGGTCATGGCATGGTCCGGTTCGAGCTCCAGCGCCTTGTTGACGTCGGCGAGCGCCGCGTCGTACTTATCCTGGCTCAGGAGATATTGCGCGCGGATGCGATAGTAGTCGGGCTTGTAGGGCAGCAGCTTGACGGCGGCGTCGAAATCGGCGGCCCGTTTTTCTTCTTCGGTCTGCAGCGTGCCGCGAATGGCGTGGGCCTGGGCCTGGTCTTCCGGCGTCGCCTCTTTGGCGTCGATCACCTTCGTGAGCTCGCGCTTGGCCGTTTTCGGATCGCCGGCCGGCAAGGCCTGCAGCCGGCCCATCAAGAGATGCGACTCCGAGATGTTGGGATCGAGCTCGAACACGCGCTGCAGGTCATTGACCGCGAATTGCCGCACCTGCATCCAGCGCGGGTCGCGGCGGGGATCGGCAATCGGCTGGTCGAGCACCGCGGCCGACAAGACAGTCGCCCGTTGCAGCAGCGAGGACACCAACAGATCGTTGGCGAATTTCTGATTGTCTTTGTCGAGACCTTTTTCCAGCGCCGAGTCGATCTTGTCGATCACGTCGTTAAGGTCAGGCAGGTTCTCGGCATTAATCTTTAGCTGCGTGGCTTTGTCGAGATCGGCGAGCCCCGGATTCGGCCCGTTTGCGTCCCCCTCGTCTTTGGATTCGTCGGCCGATGTGTCTTCAACCGGCTTATCATTGTCCTCAGTTGCGGTTGCTTCGTTCGAACTGCTCGCACTCTTATCGGCGGAGCTGTCCGCCGTCGCAGAATCGGCCGGCGCGGCCGATTCATCGGAGGTCGTTTCATCCGCGACCGGCGCCGCGGGCGGATCCTCAGCCAGCACATGTGCCGCCCAGAACGCGGCGAGAACTCCTAACACGAGCGATCCGATTCGAACGCGCAGATTCATCTTGGCGATTCTCGCAAGCGGTTGGTGGGCCGGCACGGTCGGGAAGTTACCATCCAAACAGTCTCCAGTCGCGCCGTTTCCAGTCGATCCGTTGGCACCGGTCATTCGGCTTATGCGCCCAATAATAGGCTGACCCCAATTATTACCGTTCTCGGCATGGCGGACCATGCGGGATTTTGGCCCCCTCACGTCCGTGGCCGCGATTCTGTATTCTGGTTCCCCATGGAAGCAGGAATTGTTGGTCTACCAAATGTCGGCAAAAGCACGCTGTTTAACGCGCTCACCGCGGCGGGCATTGCCAGCGAGAACTATCCCTTCTGTACGATCGAACCGAACGTTGGTGCGGTGGCGATTCCCGATCCCCGCCTCGCTACGATCAATAAATACATCGAAACCCAGAAAATCATCCCCGCGATCATGCAATTGGTCGACATCGCAGGCTTGGTCCGGGGGGCGTCCAAGGGCGAAGGGCTGGGGAATCAGTTCCTGGCCAACATCCGCAACGTGGACGCGATTCTGCACGTGGTCCGCTGCTTTGCGGATGCCGACGTGGTGCACGTCGAGGGGGCCGTCGATCCGATCCGCGACATTGAAACGATCGACACCGAGCTGATGCTGGCCGACTTGCAGGCGGTCGAAGGGATGCTGCAAAAAGCGCAGCGGACTGCCCGGACCGGCGACAAAGACGCCAAGGTCCGCGTCGATGTCCTCGCGGCCTGCGAGAAACGGTTGGCGGCCGGCGAACCGGTCCGCGGGTTGACGGTCGACGTGCCGAACGCCGCGAAGATCATGAGCGAGCTGCAGCTGATGACGGCCAAGCCAGTGCTGTATGTGGCCAACGTCGACGAGTCAGACCTAGAGGGTAAGGGGCCGCACGTGTCGCGAGTCCGCGAGCGGGCGGCGGCCGAAGGAGGGCAGGTCGTGGCCGTCTGCGCTCGATTGGAATCCGAAATCGCGGAACTCGACGAGCCGGACCGCACCGAGATGCTCGAGAGCGTGGGGCTGAGCGAACCGGCCTTGGCAGTACTCGCGCGGGCCGCGTACCGGCTGCTCGGATATCAAAGCTATTTCACCGCCGGGCCGAAGGAGATTCGCGCCTGGACGATTCCCATTGGCGCCACCGCTCCCCAAGCAGCGGGCGTGATCCACAGCGACTTCGAACGGGGCTTCATCCGGGCGGAAGTCTATGCGGTCGACGACCTGGTCCAGTACGGCACGGAAAAGTCAATCCGCGAGGCGGGCAAGCTGCGCGTGGAGGGCAAGAGCTACGTGATGCAGGACAGCGATGTGTGTCATTTCTTGTTCAACGTGTAGTGACTCGCCATCCGTCTTGGAGTACTCGTCGTGAACGGCATTGGTCCCGTTGAATTGCTGATGGTGCTGGCGATCGGGCTGTTCACGTTTGGGATTCCGGTTGCGACGCTCGTACTCGTGATCCTGATCTTTCGGAACACCCGCAATAAGAAATAGGCGGCACGAAATTGCCTCCTATTGCGACCCGCAGCCCTCGCCCGGTACAATCAAAGGTTCCCCCATTTCTCGGCGAAGTGAGGGCAGGCGGACGGCACACCTTTCGATTCATGGGAGTCAGTCTTGGGCGTTAAACGAACTGGTCGGGGTCGGCGGAAGCTGGGACGCAAAAAGCGTCGCATGCGCGCGAAAATTCGCCACCGCAAGAAGTAGTCTTTCGACGGGCCGCCTCTCTTCGCGGCTCGTAAGTCGGCGCAGCTGCAGTCTAGGTTCGACGAGCACCGATCGTGCTGCGCGCTTCGGTCGTCTGCACTAGCGCGAAATAGCCGCGAGCCAACGGCTCGCCGGCCCCTCTCTCGCAACGCACCGGCGAGCTGTTGGCTCGCGGTTAGTGCCTTTCGAGTGGTGGCGATTGCGTTTTCGCGTTTCGCGCGGCTTCGCTACACTGCGGACATGGAAGCCATTCGCACCAAATCGGCGCGGTACGAATTCCGGGCGGCCCGCGACGAGAACGGCGTGCCGCACGTAAACGCCCCCACCTGGCACGAAGCCTTGTACGCCTGGGGCTATCTCCACGCGCTCGATCGGCCGACGCAAATGTACTTTGCGCGAGCAGTGGCCAACGGCCGTTCCACCGAGTTCATCCGCAATAAGCCCGAGCTGTATGAGATGGACCTCTTCATCCGCCGGGCCGGGCTGTATCGCCATCTCGCCCGCGAGATCAAAAGCCTCGCCGACAACACACTCACGCAGCTGGAGCTCTATTGTCAGGGAGTGAACGACGGGCTGCACGACGCCGGGCGAACGCTGCCGATGTGGGTCACCGGTTTCCAGCCCCGGCCGTGGGATCCGTACTCGGTGCTGTTGATCGGCAATCTGCTGAGCTTTGCCGGCCTGTCGGTTACCGGGCAGGAGAACGAGCGGCTCTTGATGGAGCTGATTCAGCTGGGTATCGACGATGAGCGCTTGCGGGAACTGTTCCATCCCTATCTCGATGGCGTCGACTTCGAGCCGTTGCGCGAGGTGCGGATCGCCAAACGGCTTTCGGACGATGCCCTGGAACTCTTGGCCGATCTGCCGCGGCTTGCCGGCAGCAACGCCTGGGCCGTGGCGCCGATTCGTAGCGCCAGCGGGCACCCGCTCTTGGCGTCCGATCCACACTTAGAAGCGAACCGCCTGCCGCCGATCTGGTACGAAATCGCGCTCAACTGGGGACACGGCGAGTATGCGATGGGAGCGACCCTGCCCGGTACTCCGATCATGGCCGTGGGACGCAGCAATCGTCTGGCCTGGGGCGTTACCTACATGCACGCCGACACCAGCGATTTCTTCATCGAAGACTGCCGCCGCGGCGGCGCGACCGGCTGGCAATATCGCCGCGGCGACGAGTGGGTCGACTTTCAGCACCGGCAGGAAGTGATCAAGCGCCGCGGAGCGGAGCCGACGATTCTCGAAGTCTATGAAAATGAACAGGGCACGCTCAGCTGCTCGCCGGAAGAACAGGGACCGGGCAAATACCTGTCGGTGAACTGGATCGGTTCGCAAACTGGCGGCGGGCGCTCGATCGGCGCCTGGCTCGAGGCACTGTCGAGCCCGAACGCCGCGGCCGCGATGGAAGCCGTGCGGCGCTGTCCCCATCCGTCGCTGGTGTGGATTTTTGCGGACCGCGAAGGTCACATCGGCATGCAATCGAGCGGCTGGCTGCCGCAGCGCGGCGGTCGGCAGTCGGGACTTGTGCCGATCGCGGCCTGGGAACCGGAGAACCATTGGCAGGGTCGGGTGCGTGCAGACCTCTTGCCGCGCGAGTACGATCCGCCCTGCGGCTTCGTCGCCAGCGCGAACGAAGAGCTTTATCGCAGCGACGGGCCGCCACTGCACGCCCACGCGCTCCCCGACTATCGCAAGCGGCGAATCGTCGAACGGCTCAGTGAGTTGCCCAAGGCCACGGTCGCCGACATGCAGGCTCTGCAATACGACGTGTTGAGCACGCAGGCCCGCGATGTGCTCCCCGTGCTGCTGGGGCTGTTGGACGATTGCCCGCTCAAGGAGAAGCTGTCCCAATGGGACTTCCGCTACAACCTCGAGAGCACCGAGGCCACGCTGTATCAACACCTCTATCGCCACGTGTTGCTGGAGATCTTCGGCCACGAGAAGGGCATCGGTTGGCGGCGGATGTTTTATCTGTGCACGCGGATGGGCTATTCCACGATGGTGCTCACCGCGGTCGACCGCACGCTCCGCAAGGAAAAGAGCGCCTGGTGGACAGGCCGCGACAAGCAGGCGCTCGTGCGGCGAGCGGCAGCCCGCGCGGAGAGAGAGCCGGTGCAGAAGTGGGCCGAGTTCAATGCGTTCCATTTCACGAACCGCTTTTTCGGCGCCGATAAAGGCCGCACGCGTCAATTCCTCGGCTTCCGCTCGAAGGCGATCGGCATGCCAGGCTGCGCGTCGACTCCGTTCCAGGGGCATCTACTCTCGACGGCCACCCGCGAATCGACCTTCGCGCCCAGCTACCACATGGTGACCGACCTCGGCACGGACGAAGCCTGGACGAACCTGCCAGGCGGGCCGAGTGAAAACCGCTTCTCGAAGTGGTACAAAGTGGATATCCCGCGCTGGCTCACCGGGAAGTACAAGCGGTTGGCGCCGAGAAATTGAACGCGAAAACAGGGCGTGGTCCGCGCACTTGAGCTAAACCGCAAGCGATGACCAAACCTTGCGATGGGCGCCGAGCATCGCTTGCGGCTTAGCTCACCGGACACGCAACAACAGGCGATGGCGACTACCACTTCATCCGACCTCGAATCCGCCCGCGCCCGCGTGGCGGCCGCGTACGACCCACGCACATTTGCTGCGGCCGGCGAGAAAGTCATCACGACTCTCGCCGACCATCTACGCCGCGTCGAGGCACGCGACGCGGCAGCCCTAAATTGGAACGAGCCCGCTGCCCTGGTGCGGGACGCCGAGCAATCGCTCGCCGGCGGCGGCAAATCGACCGACGTCCCCGCCCGCATTCAAGAGCTCGCCTCCCAAGCCCTCGCGCGCGGTCAGAACCTGCATCACCCACACTACGTCGGCCACCAGGTTCCGGCGTCCGTACCGCTCGCAGCGCTATTCGACTTGTTGGGCAGCGTCACCAATCAGGGTATGGCGATTTTCGAAATGGGGCCGTTTGCGACAGCGGTGGAGCACGCCGTCGTCGCGGCCGTGGGCGAGCAGCTTGGTTTCGCGCCGGGCACTTTTACCGGCTTGGTGACCTCCGGCGGATCGCTCGCCAATCTGACCGCGCTGCTCACCGCCCGCAACGTCGCACTCGGTGAATCGTGGACTGCAGGAATCGTCAACCAAGGACCCGCGCCGGTAATCGTGGCCCATGCCGACATCCACTACAGCGTGACCCGCTCCGCCGGCATACTTGGACTGGGAACCGACAATATTCGCGTCGCCGCGCTCGACGCCGATCGCCGAATGGATGCAAATCGACTGGATGACCAGCTGCGGGAACTCCGTTCACGCGGTGGGCCGATCGTGGCCGTGGCCTCGGCCGCGTGTGCGACGCCGATCGGGGCATTCGACCGCTTGCGCGAGATTGCCGACGTCTGCCGTCGGCACGAGGTGTGGCTGCACGTTGACGCGGCACACGGCGGCGCGGCGGCGTTCAGTGCGACGCACCGCCACCTCGTCGATGGACTGGCCGAGGCGGATAGCGTGATCTGCGACGCCCACAAGATGCTCTTCGTGCCGGCCCTGGCAGCGATGGTCTTCTACCGCGACCGCGCACACCGCTTCACCGCGTTTGAACAGCAGGCGCCGTATCTGTACGATCCGATCGCCACGACGCTCGCCGACTATGACAGCGGGCTGGTGACGATTGAATGCACGAAACGGGCCGCAGCGTTCGGCCTGTGGGGCATTTGGTCGACGTTCGGACCGCAGATTTTCTCCGACATGGTCGACGTGACCTTCGACCTCGCGCAAAAGCTGCACGCGCTGCTCTCAGCGGCCGACGATTTCGAAACGCTCCACGTGCCAGAGTGCAACATCGTCGCGTTCCGCCACCTGCCGGCGCAACTAAGGGATGCCGCGCCGGACGAGATCGATCTGTTCCAACTGCGGCTCCGCCGCTCGGTGATCGAATCGGGCGAATACTATCTCGTGCAGAGCAACCTCGACGGCCGCAACGTGCTGCGGACGACGATCATGAACCCGCTCACGACGGCGGACGATCTCCGCGGACTCTTGGAGTGCTTGCGGCGGCACGGGGCGCTGCTGCTGCGGGAGGGCGAGGCTCCCGCCGAGCTTTGATAGCAATGGCTCAGCAGGAGCTTCGCCCTCCCTGCACGGCCGCTACTTGTGCGTCGTGCGGCGAATCTGTTTGGCAGTTCCGCGGACCTTCGACTGGTCCATCTTTTTGCGCAGGTGGGCGAATTTCGTGGCAGGCTTGCGGACGCCTTGACGCTGATTTTGAGACATAATCTGTGGTTCCCGTGGATGCGTGGCACCCGTTAGCATAGAGAGCGTGAATTCCCGCTCCCTTCATTGTACGCTCGCGGCGCCGAGTTTGTTGATGGCAGTATTCGCATGCGCGCTCTCCGGGTGCTGGGAGGAAATTCACTACAAGCCCCCCGCGCCCGGCGCCGGGCCGGTCGCTACCGCGACGCCGAAGAGCAGCGTCGAGAAAAGCACGACCGAATCGAGCGTCGCAGCCGACGACGCGGCGGGCGATTTTGGCGACGACGTTGCCAGCCAGCTCGCCGAAGAGCCGTTGCCGGCGGTCGACGTCGGCGAGACTCCGCCAATCGCCGCCGAATCGGCGCCGCCGCTCGACACTGCGACAAGCGGGCCAGCGGCCACGACGCCCGCGACGGATTCACAATCGCCGTCGAGCGCGCTGCCCAACACGCGCCTGGCGGCCTGGTCGCTCGGCAGCACGCTGAGCCTCGCCGCGCTGGCGAACGATCGCGCGGCGTCGGCGGACAAAGTGACTGGCTGGTTCGACACGGCGCGCCAGCAAGCAGCGGCCCTCGGCACGAAGGTGGCCGATTTGCCGCCGCGGCCGGCCGCCGATCAGATCGACATGGAAGGCAAACGCGCCATGGAGTATCTGTTCGACCAGGGGAAGGTAATCGGTCCCTACTTGGGCGCCACATTCGGCGACGATCACAACGCGCTGTTCGAGCTCGCGCTCAAGTCGAACATTCTCCTGGTCCGCTATCAACCGGACGCGCCGATCGGCAAACTGCTGGCGGCGGCGCTCAGCCAGGCCAGCGAGCGCGCAAAGCTGCCGCCGGAACTGGTGCGGCCGGTGCTCGCGGCGGTCGAGGCCAACGCGCCAGTAAAGGAAGTCCGCGACGCGGTGTTCGACATGCACGCTAACGTCGACCGGTATCTCTCGACGGGCCAGGTCTCCGGTCAACCGTAGCGGCATGAAGCGACCTTCGACACTCGTGATCGCGCTTGGGGGCAGCCTGTTGATGTGGGCAGCGCAGCCGCCGCTCGCGCTCGCGTGGCTGGGCTGGATAGCGCCGGTGCCCTGGCTCATCCTGGTGCGACAGCAGGAACTCACGGGCAGCAGGCCGTACGGCAAGTTGTGGCTCGCCGGGTTCGCGTTCTGGCTCGCCGCCATTCACTGGATTCGCCTACCGCACCCAGCCGTGTACCTGGGCTGGCTCTCGCTCTCGGCCTACCTGGCAATCTACTTGCCGCTCTTCGTGGGGCTCTCACGTGTGGCGGTCCATCGTTTGAACGTCCCGCTCTGGCTCGCCGCGCCGATTGTGTGGACCGGCCTGGAGCTCGCGCGGGCCCACGTGATGACCGGTTTCATGATGGGCTCGCTGGCGCATTCGCAGGCAAAGTGGCCGCTGATGATTCAGATTGCCGACTTGTTCGGCGAATACGGCGTCGACTTCGTGATGGTGCTGGTGGCGGCGGCGGTCGTCGATTTCGGATTGCGGATTGCGGATTGCGGATTGAAAGGCAGGGGACCGGGTTACTTGCTTGTGCCGCTCCTGCCAGCCGCGATCCTGCTCGCCGCTGCGCTCGCCTACGGCGACACACAACTGCGCTCTTCCAATCCGCAATCCGAAATCCGCAATCCGCAATCAAAAACCGTCCGCATCGCTCTCATCCAAGGCAACAGCCTCGCCGATTGGAAGCGGGATCCCGAGAAGCAGCAGCAGATTATGAGCGAGTATTTCGAGCTCTCGAAGCAAGCGGTCGGCAAGGCCACGATGAATGGCAATCGGCCGATCGACTTGCTCGTTTGGCCCGAGACGACATTTCGCGCACCCCTCATCGACTTCGATTCCCGCATCGGCCCGGAGGCGACCGCCCGGCTTCGCAGCGATCGATTTGCAAAGGCCGGGCCGGAGAATCTCGCGCAGCTGGTCCAAACGCTCGGCGTGCCGGTGCTCGTGGGCATCGACCGCGTGAACTACTTAAACGAACCGGCGCGCGACAGCCTGCCGGAGATGGAGGTCTACAATTCGTCGGCGCTGGTGGACCGCGAGGGAAAAATCCGTGGCACCTACGACAAGTTCCACCTCGTGATGTTTGGTGAATACGTGCCATTTTCGAAGTATTTTCCGTTCCTGAAGCGGCTATCCTCACTGACCGGTGCGGCCGAAGCGGGTGCCGGTCCCGTGGCACTGGAACTCGATGGCGTCTATTACGCTCCGAGCATTTGCTACGAGACGGTGATTCCACATGTGATCCGCCGCCAGGTCGCCACGCTCGACGCCGCCGGCGAGCGGCCCGACGTGCTGGTGAATCTCACGAATGACGCCTGGTACTGGGGTTCCAGCGAGCTCGACATGCACATCGCCTGCGACGTGTTTCGAGCCATCGAGACGCGGACGCCGCTGGTGATCGCCGCCAACGGCGGCATTTCCGCCTGGATCGACCGCCACGGATACATCCGAGCCCAGAGCCCGCGGCAAACGCCGGATGTCATTATCGCCGACGTCGAGCTGAACCGCGGCGGGCAACTCCCCCTCTATATGCGAATCGGCGACGCCTTCGCCGCCGTCTGTTTGACTCTCTGCGTGATCCTTGCCATCATCGGTTGGCGAACGCGACGAAATCCAAGTACTCAGTACTGAGTACGCAGTCCTTTCCAGAGACGCCGTTCATCTGTGTTATGCCCGTAGTCCTTCAACTCAACGACGCCCACAAACGCTATGGCGAGCAGGACCTGCTCGACGGGGCCGGCTGCGCGCTGGCCGACGACCAGAAGGTGGGCCTCATCGGCCGCAACGGGGCGGGCAAGTCGACCCTCTGCCGAATCCTGCTCGGCGAGGAAGAGCTCGATGCCGGCGAGGTGGTTCGCAGCCGCAAGCTCCGGCTTGGCTACTTGCGGCAGCACGACCCGTTTCTCCCCGGCGAGACGGTCCGCGAGTTCCTGATCCGCGACAGCGGCCAGCCCGACTGGCGGTGCGGCGAGGTGGCCTGGGAATTTCAGTTCCCAGACGCCGTGCTCGACCGACCCGTGAAGGAGCTCTCCGGCGGCTGGCAGACGCGGGCCAAGCTCGCGGCGCTCCTGCTGCACGATCCCAACATGCTGATCCTGGATGAGCCGACCAACTTCCTCGACCTGCGGACGCAGATGCTGCTCGAACACTTTCTGCAGCACTTCGACGCCGGTGTGCTCGTCGTCTCCCACGACCGCGAGTTCTTGAAGAAGACGTGCAATCACACGCTGGAGCTCTCCCGCGGCCGGCTCACCATGTTCCCCGGCGACGTCGAATCGTACCTGGCCAACGTCGAGGAACGCCGCGAGCATGACCGCCGCGTAAACGCCACGACCCTCTCGAAGCGACGGCAGCTCGAAACCTTTATCGCCAAGAACCGCGCCCGCGCCAGCACCGCCAGCCAGGCCAAGAACAAAGCCAAGCAGCTCGACCGGCTCAAGCTAATCGAGATCGAAGGCGCCGAGGAAGAGATTCATCTTCGCTTCCCGGAGATCGAGCCGCGGCAAGGTCCGGCTGTGCGGACCGAAAACCTCTCTATCGGTTATCCGGAGCGGGTCGTCGCCGAGGACGTCCACATCGAAGTCGACCACGGCTGGCGCGTCGGCGTCGTGGGCGACAACGGGCAAGGAAAGACCACATTCCTCCGCACGATCTGCGGCTCGCTCGAGCCCCGCGCGGGCACGGTCATCTGGGGCTTCGGCTGCGAGTCGGGCATCTATGCGCAGCACGTCTACACGACGCTGCCGCAGAACGACTCGGTCGAGGAATACCTGGAGCACCAGGCCCCGCCCCTCACGTCGCCGCAGTACATCAAAGACATCGCCGGCAGCTTCCTGTTCAGCGGCGAGCTGATTCAGAAGAAGATTCGCGTCCTCTCGGGCGGCGAAAGGGCCCGCCTCGTGCTCGCGGGCCTATTGCTCAAGAAGCACAACGTGCTGGTGCTCGACGAACCGGCGAACCACCTCGACGTCGAGTCGGTCGAAGCCCTCGCCGAAGCGCTCACGCGCTACCAAGGCACGGTGATTTTCACGAGCCACGATCGGCACTTCATGCACCGCGTGGCAACGCATGTGATCGAAGTCCGCGCCGGTCGCGTCGTGAGCTACCCCGCGAGCTACGACGACTACGTCTACCGGATGCAGAAGGAAATCGACGCCGGCCTGCGGGCCCCGCACACGGTCGCCACGCCGGGCCACGTCCCGCCGCCTGCCGCCGGCACCCGCAAACCCGCGGGCCGCAACGACCGCGGCGCCCAGAAGAAGCTCAAAAGCGTGGAGCGCAAGATCGCCAAACTCGACGACGAAAAGAAAGCCGCCGCGGCCGCGCTGCTCACCGTCACCGAAACCAAAGAGGCAGAGCGCCTGCATGCCGAAGTCGCCCGGCTGACCGCCGAATTGGCCGTGTTGGAAGACGAGTGGCTGGGGCTCTCCGAAGATGCTGGCGGAGTCTAGTCCTGGAGCACCCTTTGACCGATCACTTCCGCGAATTCGGCACCATTTTAAACAGCTCTTCGACCGAGATGTTGCCGGTGTAGACGGTCCAGATCTTGGCGCCCTTGCGGAGCTCGTCGATGTATTTTCGCTGCGCCGCGGCCATCCGCTGGTTCTTCAATTTGTCGCGAATGTCATTCTGGACATCGCTGAACGGCTTGCAGCCGCCTTCTTTGCGTTCCAACACGCGGACGATGTGAAACCCAGTGCCGCTGTCGATGATCGTGCTCATTTGCCCGGGCTGCAGCGCGAACAGGACCGCGTCCACTTCCTCCGCCTTGAGCGAGCCTTGCGAGGTCCAATCGTAGACGCCGCCCTGCGAGGCATTCGCGCCTTGGCTCTGCGCTTTGGCGATCTCGCTGAAGACGGGCGTCGCGGCAGGCGGATTTACCTGCAGCCGCTGCCAGGCCTCATTGCCCATCAATGCCAGTTTCGCATACGACGCTTGTGCCTGGGCGGGGATGCCGCTCTTGCGGACCATCAACTCTTCCCAGCGGACTTGCGTGGGATACTCGAACTCGCTCCGCTTGGTCTGATAATACTCGACCATCTCCTCAGGAGTGACTTCCTGACTGACTTTAATCTTCGAGCGGATCCACTCCGAGGCGATTACGTGCTCGTTGAACGTTTGACGCGTGTCATTGAGCGACGAACCCAGCCGCGAGAGTTCCTGCTCCAGCTCGCGCTGGCTTTTGCAGTGGAGCTCCTCCATCATTCGCGGAACTTCCATTTCCTGGAATGGCTTCATCAGGTTTTCTTCGATCCGCGGCATGTTCTCCGGCGGCAGATTGCGTTTGAATTCGGCGTACAGCAGTTTCTGATCGATCGTGCCGGCCAGCGTGCGGAGCATCAGCTGCTCGCGGATCGCCTCGAATTGATCCGGCTGAATTTTGTCGCGGTTCTCTTCCAGCATCCGGTTGACGCGCCACAGCAGCTCGCACGCCAGCACCACTTGCCCATCCACACGCGCGATCACCTGGCAGCCGTCGATCGTGGCCGGCTCCGGCGCGGCGTCGGACGGCAATTGCATCTCGGCCTCTTGCGCCGTGGCCGTAGCGCTCGGCGAAACGCAGCCGACGAGGCAAACCAGAGCGACCAGGATGCGATGATCGATGCGCACTCGGTACCGCGACAAGAATTAAGGAGCCGACTATTTAGCGGGCTAGCCTTGCCCGCCGTTATGAATGGTCGGGCCAGCTAACAAAATTTCCAGCAAAAAAGCGGCGGATTCTACGCGGCTTTTCCGGCACCCTGCAAGAGCGATTTAACTTCCGCGAAGATGGCCGCCGCGTCTGCCAGATCGCACGCCAGCGGCAAATAAGCGCTCACCCCGTCGGCCACGCGGAGCCGGCCTCCCGACCGCTTCACCAGCCGCGCGAGCTGCTCGCGCGACGAATAGCCCAGCACCGCGAAGCGATCTTCGAGGCGAATCTCGCGCACGCCCCAGCCGTGGGCCCAGATTCGTAGCCGTGCTAGCTCCAACAGATGCTCGACCGGTGCTGGCAGCACGCCGAACCGGTCGACCAGTTCCGATGCAAAGTCGCTGACCGCCTCTTCGGTCGTGAGCCGGGCCAGCCGGCGATAGAGGTCGATCTTGGTGCGCATGTCGGGGACGTACCCACGCGGAAGATAGGCCTCGCCCGGCAGATCGATGTTCACGTCGACCGTGTCCCGCGGCGGCATCTTCTTCAGTTCGCGGACTGCCTTTTCCAGGAGTGCGCAGTACAACTCGTAGCCGACCATCGCGATGTGACCGCTCTGTTGCGTGCCGAGGATGTTGCCGGCGCCGCGCAGCTCCAGGTCACGCATCGCCAGCGCGAAACCGGCGCCCATCTGACTGAACTCCTCGATCGCCCGCAGCCGCCGCGCCGCCTCCGGCGACAGGTGCCTATTCTCATCTACCAGCAAATAACAGTACGCCCGGTGCTTGTACCTACCTACGCGGCCGCGCAGCTGATGCAAGTCGGCAAGGCCGTAGCGGTCGGCGTCGTCGATGAACATCGTGTTGGCGTTCGGGATGTCTAGCCCGCTTTCGACGATCGTCGTCGAGAGCAGGATGTCTGTATCGCCGCGGACGAATTTGAGCATCACGTCTTCCAGTTGATGTTCCGCCATCTGGCCGTGGCCGATGTCGATCCGGGCCTCGGGCACGATGCGGTTGAGCCGGGCGGCCACGGCTTGAATATCCTGAATGCGATTGTGGACGAAGTAAATCTGCCCGCCGCGATTGAGCTCGCGCATGATCGCGTGCCGGATCAGGTCGTCGCCGAACCGCGTGACCCGCGTTTCCACCGCGAGCCGATCGGCCGGCGGCGTTTCCAGATTCGAAATCGCCCGCACGCCCAGGAGCGACATGTGAAGTGTTCGCGGGATCGGCGTGGCCGTCATCGTGAGGACGTCGACCGTCGCCCGCAGCGCCTTGAGTTTCTCCTTCACTTCCACGCCGAACCGCTGCTCTTCATCAATGATCAAAAGACCTAAATTCGCGAATTGCACATCCGGCGACGCCATCCGATGCGTGCCAATCAGAATGTCGAGCGAACCGTCGGCCGCCCGCTGCAAAATGTCCTTCTGTTCTTTCGCGGTGCAAAACCGCGAGAGGGCCGCGATCTGGAAAGGAAATTCCGCCATCCGGGCCGAGAACGTGCGGCGATGCTGCTCGGCCAGCACCGTCGTCGGCACCAGCACCGCTACCTGGTGCCCCGCGTCAACGGCTTTGAACGCAGCCCGAATCGCCATCTCCGTTTTGCCGAAGCCGACGTCGCCGCAGAGCAACCGGTCCATCGGTCGGTGCTGCTGCATGTCGTGTTTGATGTCGGCGATCGAAGTGAGCTGATCGGGCGTTTCCTGGTACGGAAATTGGGCGTCGAACTCTCGCTGCCACTCCGTGTCCGCGGGAAACGCGATGCCTGGCCGCAAGTCGCGCTGGGCCTGCAGTTCAATCATCTCGGCCGCAAGATCGGTGACCGCCTTCTCCGCGGCCTGCTTTTGCCGTACCCACGCCGCGCCGCCGATGTGCGCGAGCGGCACCGTGCCCGATCCCTTGCCGCCGACGTACTTCTGCACGAGCTCGATCTTCGCGCTCGGCACGTAGATCTTGGTGCCGCCGTGGTACTCGATCTCGAGATGCTCCTCTGCCCTGCCCTCTTTCTCCAGCAGTTTGAGCCCGCGATAGCGGCCGATGCCGTGTGCCAGATGGACCACCAGGTCGCCCTGCCGCAATTCGAGAAACGAATCGATCGCCCGCGATTGCCGTCGCCGCGTCGTCCGCGCTAGATCGTGTCGCTGAAACAATTCGCCGGCGCTCACGAGCGCCACGCGCTGCGGCACCACCCGGAACCCGGCCTCCAGATGACCCACGACGAATTGCAATGCGGGGACTGTCGCCTTTTTTCCATCAACCGGTCCGGAGCCATTGCCGGCGCCGTCGGAAAAAAGGGGACTGTCCCCTTTTTGTGACGGTGACGCTTTGAACAACTCGCCGAGACGTTCGATCTCCGCTTCCGTCTCGCAAACGATAAACACCTCGTGTCCGAGGCTCACCTTGTCGAGCTCGTCGCGGACCTTGGCGATGTCGCCGCTAAAACGTTCGACCGACTCGAACTCCAAATGGGCCGTCTGCTCCATCGATCCGGACGGCACGCCCGCCGCTGTGACCGACGGAAACTTGTAAACTTCGTCGAGCGTCGTTCGCACGGAGTGGAACGCCTGCGGCCGGTCCATGCGGTCAAGATAAAACTTGCCTTCTTCCGAGAGCTCGTTCGGCTCGATCAGGAGGAACCAGGTTTCGGGCGGCAGATAGGCCGTGAAATGGGCTCGATCGGACGCCGTCGGTTCGAGCATCGTGATGCCGACCGACTCCAGCGCCCCGAGGCTCCGCTGCGTCGCCACGTCGAAGCGGCGAATCGACTCGACGTCACTGCCGAAGAGCTCGATGCGGACCGGATCTTCCGCATCGGGCGGGAAGATATCGAGAATACCGCCGCGGAGCGAAAATTCGCCCGGCAGTTCGACCGCCGTCGTCGCATGGCCGCCGCGCGCGACGAGCCACTTCGTAAACTCCTGCTCATCAAGCGCGCCGCCGACACGAAGCTCACGCGTCGCCTCCGCGAGGGCATCCCGCCCTGGCACGGGTTGCAGCAGGCTCTGAATGCTGGTGACGAGGACGCGGGGAATTTCGGATTGCGGATTGCGGATCGCGGATTGGGGCTTGGAATCCGAAATCCGAAATCCGAAATCCGAAATCGAGAAGCCTTTCAACACCCTCAGCCGCTCGCCATAAATCTCATCGTGCACCACCCGCTCGCCCGGCTCCGATTCCCAGGCCGGAAATTCCGCGATCGGCAAGTCCGTGAACAGCGCCAGATCCCGGGCCAGCGCGTCGATCTCTCCCGGATGGGGCGCGACGACGACCAGCGGACCCGGGCACTCCCGAGCCAGCGCCGCCGCCACAAGCGCGCGCGAAGACCCCCAGACTCCGCCGAGCGTCCCGCCATGCCCCGCCTGGAGGCTGGCGACCACATCAGCAAAGCCGCGGTGCAAATTCAGATTTGCGGCCAACTCCCGCAGCCGACGTTCGGCCCGCAGCCGATTCGCGGCCTCCGACCGATCCGCAGCGGAAGTCGCCGCCGTGGCCGTATCCATTTGAAATGGATTATAGGGCAACGCCAAACTTGCAAAAAGGTTTCTTCGACTCCTCCGAGATGATGGGGAAACTAGTCCTCTCCGGTTCTTCCGGCGGAGACGGCTGGTTGAAAATTGCCCTGCACGACCAATCGCCGACTGGATCCTGCTCGCAATCGTTCCGCTCCTTCAGCCGACATTTTCGTACCCGACACTCGAAGCAATTCAAGCTCGTACAGTTTTGACAGACGATCTACGCTCGAATCCGTGATAGCAGTTCGCTGCAACTCCAAGTGTTGTAGTCGCGTCAAACCGTCTAGGTATTTGATCCCCTCGTCCGTGATCGCAGTGTCGTTCAGTCGAAGCGTTTCAAGACTTGTCAGATTGCGTAAATGCTGCAGTCCATTGTCGGTTATTCTCGTATCAGAGAGATTGAGCCCTTTGAGTTTCGTCAAGTTTTCGATGAATTTGAGGTCGTCGTCATTCACATTCGAACCGGCGAATCCCAGCCATTCGATGTCATTTAGCTTTCGCAATGGCAGAAGACTTCCAGGGTACACGCGCTCGTAGTCCACACCAGTGACGGCGCCTGCTATTCCATTTCGTTGCGCACTTGCACCAAGACTCGCCCAATAGCGATCGAATTTGCGTTGTTCCGCACGTCTTGCTTGCGACTCGGTTCTTGCTCGCCGCTGAGAAGCGATCGTTTCAAAAAGCACGTAGCTGTACGCACTCACAGGCAGAATTAACAGGCACGCGCAATATGCGGCCACGAACCAAGAAGTTGCTTTAACCAACCATGGCGATGATGGTCCGATCTCGCTCGAAGTTCGGAGATGCATGAGGGCCGGAGGAACTAGAATTGCAAGACTTGGCAACGCATACAGTGCCAAAACGCTCAAGAACGGAAGAATAAAGCCGAAGTCGCCTTTTTCCGCGAGCAGCAGCGCGACAATTGGCACCGAGACAATGAGGAGCGTGATCGCGCAGCCAATTCTCGCCATACGCCAAAGCCGGGCGTCCCCACACGCCGACAACTTTGCGAACCATAACCAACTTAGTGCAAACAATGCAACTGCACCGACCGCCAGGGTCAGCCAGAATACGCCTGACCGAGGGTCGATCAACGGCCTTAGAAGTGAATAGATCCGCCCGACTGTCATCCAAATGGAAAATCCCATGTATTCCATTGGCGCACCGATTATGCGGGGGCTCCGCAGCTAGAGTCGCTGCCGCGGGAGTTATCATGAGCGTGCAGAAATTGTATCCACGCCGGCAAAACCGTGGTAGGCTGGGACAATCAAGGATGTTCGGTGACGTTCGATACCGTTCCACTACCAGCCAGGCGTTATCATCATGACCAAATCGATTCCCTTCGCGCTCACCCGCCGCGATTTCGTCAAAACCGCCGCCGCCACGACGGCCGCCGTCCTTGCTGCACCCGCAATCGCTACCGAATCGAAGACCGACTCGAAGATCATCCTCGGCGAAGGCGACCATAAATACGAAGTCCAGCACGGTTGGGCGCAGCTGCCGAAAGAATTCGAGTGGCAGACGACGCACAACTGCACCGTCGACCGCGACGGTAACGTCTACGTGATCCACGAGGGACACGAAGAGCGCCGCGATCATCCGACGATTTTCGTCTTCGATTCGGACGGGAAATACATTCGCAGCTTTGGCAACCAGTTTGCCGGCGGCGCTCATGGCATGGACCTCCGCGACGAAAACGGCGAAGAGTTTTTGTACATCTGCTGCTACCGGCCTAAGATGTTTGCCAAGCTCTCGCTCAAGGGCGAGGAAGTCTGGCGGCGGCACGCCCCGATGGAATCCGGCAAATATGCCGCGGGCGAAGACGTCGACAACCACGTCTATGGCAAGCCCAAAACGTTCATGCCCACAAACGTCTGCTTCCTGCCGGAGGGCGAATTCCTCGTCGCCGACGGTTACGGCAGCTTCTGGATCCACCACTACGACAAAGACGCCAACTGGAAGAGCTGCTTTGGCGGGCCCGGCGAAGGGGACGCCACGTTTAACAATCCCCACGGCCTCTGGTACGACAACCGCCCTGGCCGCGAGCCCGCCGTCGCCATCACCGATCGCGGCCGCCACATCGTGAAATACTTTACGCCCAGCGGCACGTATTTGAGCACCGTCGAAGGCTTCCTGCTCCCCTGCCACTTCGATTTGCGCGGCGATGTGATGCTCGTGCCCGATCTGAGCTCGCGGGTGACGCTGTTGGACAAGGACAACAAGCCGCTCGCGCATCTGGCTAACTATCCGGAGTGGCAGAAGCAGGTCGACGAGAAGCAGCTCCGCGTGAAGCCCGATACGTGGGAGGCCGGCAAGTTCGTCCACCCGCACGACGCCTGCTTCGACAAGGACGGCAACATCATCGTCACCGAATGGGTCGTCCCCGGCCGCGTGACGAAGCTGACCCGGCTGGCGTGACGGAGCCTTACAGATAGCCGGCCCATCTTGGGCCGCCGAATCTGCCGAAGCCGCCGGCGATGCGTCGTTTCGTTGCGACGCCGCACCAATTCCGCCCCAGGATGGGTCGGCTATCTGCGCGCGAAGCGTCTGCCAAACTGGCAGCGCTCAACCGGACTATTTCGTCGCTCCCGCCGCATCGTGGCCCCTTTTGGCAGGCACGCCAAAACGGTAGAATCTTGCTAACCCTAAGGCGGCCAGCGAGTTAGCGCCCCCTGCCACGGTTGGCGCGCGGCTTGCATTTGCTGCCCAGCACGCAACTGTCTGATTCCGCGCCGCGGGCGAGGGTGAGCCGCCGGCGCGTTCCCACCAAAATTCTGGCTACTAGCTCAGGGCTAATAGCCAACAGCTTTCATTTCTCAGGAGGATTCCACATGGCCGCAACCGCCACCAAGAAACGCACCAAGGTCACGCTCCAACCGCTCGGCGACAAAGTCGTCGTCGAACGCGACACCGTCGAAGAGAAGACTTCCGGCGGCATCTACATCCCCGATTCCGCCAAGGACAAGCCTTCCCGCGGCACGATCATCGCCGTCGGCACCGGCAAGCTGCTCGACGACGGCACCCGCGGCTCGCTGCAAGTCAAGAAGGGCGACCGCGTGCTGTTCACCAGCTACGCCCCGGAAACCATCAAGCTCGATGACGAAGAGCTGCTCCTCATGAGCGAGAGCGACATCCTGGCCGTGATTGAATAATCAACTCGCGCACCACGCCAAAGGCAATAACCGCGACCTAACAGGTCGTCGGCGCGTCACCAATAACGACGTCAACCGAAAAGTCAATTCGCCTGCGACCACGTTGGGTCGCGGCTGTTACACAGCGAACACTTTGTCACAATGAACAAGGAATCTCTCCCATGGCAAAAATGATTGCCTTCGATACCGAAGCCCGCGATGCGATGCGTCGCGGCGTCCAGAAGCTCGCCCGCGCTGTGAAGGTCACGCTCGGTCCCAAGGGCCGCAACGTGATCCTCCAAAAGTCCTTCGGCTCGCCGACCGTCACCAAGGACGGTGTCACGGTGGCCAAGGAAGTTGAGCTCGAAGACACCTACGAAAACATGGGCGCCCAGATGGTGAAGGAAGTCGCCTCGAAGACTTCCGACGTCGCCGGCGACGGCACCACCACCGCCACCGTGCTGGCCGAAGCCATCTTCAACGAAGGCCTCAAGAGCGTCGCGGCCGGCGTCAATCCGCTGCAGATGAAGCAGGGCATGGAGCAGGCGGTGGAAGACATCACCGCCGAGCTCAAAAAGAACTCGATCAAGATCAAGAGCACCGAAGAGATGGCCCAGGTCGCCACGATCGCCTCGAACGGCGACCGCGAGATCGGCGACATGCTCGCCAAGGCCATGGAAAAGGTCGGCAAGGACGGCGTGATCACCGTCGACGAGGGCAAGAGCCTGGCCACCGAGGTCGAGTGGGTCGAGGGCATGCAGTTCGATCGCGGCTACCTCTCGCCGTACTTCGTGACCGATCCGAACACAATGCAGAGCGTGCTCGAAGACGCCTACGTGCTGGTCTACGAGAAGAAGATTTCCAGCGTCAAGGACCTCGTGCCGGTGCTCGAAGCAGTCGTCAACAGCGGCAAGCCGCTTCTGATCGTGGCCGAAGACATCGACGGCGAGGCGCTCGCCACGCTCGTGATTAACAAGCTCCGCGGCACGTTCAACATCTGTGCCGTGAAGGCGCCGGGCTTCGGCGATCGCCGCAAGGCCATGCTCGAAGACATCGCCATCCTCACCGGCGGCCAGGCCATTTTTGAAGACCTCGGCATCAAACTCGATACGATCGGCCTCAAGGAGCTCGGCCGGGCGAAGAAGATCATCGTCGACAAGGACAACACGACGATCATCGAAGGCGCCGGCAAGAGCGGCGACATCAAGGGCCGCATCGACCAGATTCGCCGCGAGATCGAGAACACCACAAGCGACTACGATCGTGAGAAGCTCGAAGAGCGCTTGGCCAAGCTGGCCGGCGGCGTGGCGAAGATCAACGTCGGCGCCGCGACCGAGAGCGAAATGAAAGAGAAGAAGGCCCGCGTCGAAGACGCCCTGCACGCCACGCGCGCGGCCGTCGAAGAGGGCATTCTCCCCGGCGGCGGCGTGGCCCTCCTGCGGGCCAGCACCAAGGTCAAGCCGAAGGAAGGCGCCACGAGCGACCAGAAGGTCGGCTACAACATCATCGTCCGCGCCAGCCGGGCGCCGCTCACGGCGATCGCCGCGAACGCGGGCCAGGACGGCGGCATCGTGTGCGAACGCGTTGCCGAGAAGAGCGGCAATTTTGGCTACAACGCCGCGACCGACACTTACGAGGACCTCGTAAAGGCCGGCGTGATCGACCCGACGAAGGTCACCCGCACGGCGCTGCAAAACGCCTCGAGCGTGTCGACGCTGCTGTTGACGAGCGACGCGCTGATCGCCGAAGCCCCGAAGAAGGACAAGAAGGGCGGCGGCGGCCACGGGCATGGTGGCATGGATATGGATTATTAGGAGGGGTGAGGATTCGGGATGCAGGATGCGGGGAATTTCACCGCACTCTATGCATCGTGGGTTCCGCCCGACGCGATTTTCTCGGCCAAACGCGACTGCTCAACCGGGTGACCGGGTTGAGCAGTCGTGATCGCCGTCAGCTCCCGCGGCGTGCAAAAAGCTCGGGAATTTGCGACTGCTCAACCGAGGGACACACTGTTGAGCAGTCGTGGCGGATGAGCGGTCGAGGAACGTAAGAAGAGATAGAACTCCCGGCGGCCGTCGGCGTCTTAAGCGTCGCGGCCCGCCGGTTAAAAACTCAACCCGGGCGAGCGCTTTTGCTCGTACGGGTTTCACATAAACCCCGGATGCGCAAGCACGCGCGTCACGGGGTTTTTTATTTCGCCGAATATTTTTTGTTTCAAATCCCTAATTACATTTCTATTTCATGATTAATGTCGATTTGAGAATTGCCTAAGTCGCCATTGTTTGCCTTCAGCTATGAGCATACATCGGCGAATGCTATTCACCGTACCATTTACGATGCTTTTGCGGACAACGAATATAATTTCCTGCAACTACAATTACTGGTCATAACACATTTGCATTACACATCTTATATCGACATCAATTGTGCAGTCATTGAAGTAGTTAGAAATCAACTACTTGGAAACGGCTACCGCGTGGCCCGACCCTTGACACGGCGGACTGGTGGGGGTAGGATGCCACTGTAAGCGTAGGATAACCGACCAGCGAGGGGTACTATGCCTAAAGCGTTGACGGAAGTAGTTACCGAACTTTACGGGGTCCTTGAGCCTCTTGAGCCGTCGGACCGCGAGAAGGCCTTGCGGGCCGCGTTAGTCCTCTTAGGGCAAAGTATCCTACCACCTCAGGGAGGTGGTGGCCGCCCGGCAGCGGATGGGCCCGTTGACTCGTCGCCCGCAGAGCTTGGCCCGGCGGCAGCAAGATGGCTGACGCAGAATCAGGTCGGTAGGGATAGCTTGGACAACCTATTCCACATCGACAGTGGAGAGGTTGTGCCCATTTTCTCGGCCGTACCAGGTGCTTCGCGGCGTGAGCAAACGGCAAACTGCTATTTGTTGGCGGGTATTATCAAATTGCTTGCGACTGACGAGGCGGTAATCGACGACCGGGAGGCGGTGGAACTTTGTCAACAGGTTGGTGCCTACGACAGGAACAATCACACGTCCAATCGATCCTCATTGGGCTCCCGTGTAACAGGCAATCGCGCGACAGGATTCAAACTCACGGTCCCAGGATTGCGAGAAGCGGCAAGATTAGTGAAATCAATGGGTTCGAACGTGTCGGATGGTTGAACTGATATCTGGTGCAGTCCATTCGGCTTTAGTCGACTCATTGAAAGGAAGTGCAAGAAATGATCGATGTATTGCGAGAAATTCGAACGATACACGCTGACAATCTAAAACGCTTGCAGCGTTGTAAATCGCGACAAATATTTGCAGGCTCATTACGCGTGCGGATTCGCTCCGTAGTCGACGCCTACTTTCGCACCGATCGTCCGGTACTACGGGGACACTATCGAAATTCAGGTGCTTTTTCGAAACTTGATGAACAAATGCAAGCGCTGTTATCGCTAACTCAACGTAACAGCACTCGGGCTAAATACGTCGATCTCTTAAAGGGTATCCTCCGCGAACTGGATGCGATCGAACTCCAACTGCTTCCTGTGACCGGTGACCTAGTTGGTATGGATGCGAGTTACGACGATCAAGGTATCGTCCTCATGCGCGAGCAGTGTTCGCCATCGGCGGCAAGATGTTATCGGCAAGGTTTGCAGGATTTAAGTGATAGTTCCCGGCAGTCATGGCGCGGAACCGCAACCGAGTTTCGCGAAACGCTTAGAGAGGTGCTCGATTCTTTAGCGTCGGACGACGATGTATCCGCGACTCCCGGCTTCAAATTGGAGCCAAACACACATCGCCCAACAATGCGGCAAAAAGCACGCTACATTCTAAAGCAGCGGAAGTCGAATGAGTTGGAGACGGTTGTGTCACTTGTTGACACAGTTGATGAACGGTTCGGCGGATTTGTCCGAAACGTCTATTCGCAAAGTTCGGCGACAGTGCATAGCAGTGGTCTTGAGCAAGAAATTCGCTCACTGAAGAAGTACGTTGATTTGGCTCTTAACGACCTTCTGGGCGCCACAACCTCAATAGCCGTATAGTTGTTTCGGAAACGCCGAGCCGACGTCCCGATCGAAATGTCCCGCCAGGAACTCTTCACCAACGCCGGGTGCCACTGGCTCCGCCAGTGCTTCCACAAATCACGCCACGTTATAACTCCCAAACCACACCCGCACCAGCTTGCCGCCGCGATCCAACTCTACATGCCCCTCCTCGACCGCACCAACCCGAATGCGGCGCGTGAGAGCGTGATTCGCCACGCGAGGATCTGGGCCGTTGTGTCGGCGGTGCTCCATCCGATTGCGCCGCCTATCGTCCATTGCTTTGGGAAACTTGGCCCATCGGCTGGCCGCTCGCCATCCTCTTCGGCGCTGGCATTGGAGCCCTGATGGAATGGCAGCTCGACGATTGACGCCGTGGTTGCGTCTTGAGAGTGATACCGGCAATCTCCGACAACGCCGCAGGCGTTTCACATCGTAGCCCAGGGTCGTCCTGAGCTTGCTCAGGGCGCACCCTGGGACCAAATCGCCACGAAACCGAAACCCCCACGGGGTTTTACACCTATTGCCACCGTCGATCACAATCGGGATGTGTAACGCCTGCGGCGTAAGGAACCATTCATGTTTCGACCCAGGGTAGCCGCCCTTCGACAAACTCAGGACGGCAACCCTGGGCTACGTTGTTCAACCGCTTCGCGGTTTGGCCGGTGCCACTGGCTTGACTCGACTGAGCTCGCCGAAGTCCGCCAGTGTTTTGATGAACGGCCATACCAGCCGAACGCAAAATACGGCCCATACCGGCTTGCACTCCGTCGCTCCACCCAAACTCAGCACCCTGAAGCCTGCCCTCTTCCCGCCTGTCCCTCGCGTGGCTCCCTCCCACGGCGCATGGTACAATTCCGATATGAGCGAACCAATCGACGCGATATTTGATCATGGGGTCTTTCGGCCGCTCGTGCCGCCGGCGCTGCCGGATCAGGCGCGCGTGAGGCTGACGGTGCAGCCTGCTCCCGCGGAAGTCGCCGCCGCGGCAGATTTTGAGGCCGAATTGGAACCGCTGCTGTTTGACGGTCCCAACCTCCCGGCCGACTTCTCTCGGGCCGACATCTACGTCGACCACGACTGATGCAGTATTTGGTCGAGGCGATCCCAATTTTTGCCGACGTGGCGCGAATCGGGAAAAAGTTTGACGGCCTGAATTCGCGTCGGTATCATAGTCCGCTGGGGATAGAGAAAAGATCGCTTGACGGTTCGCAAGAGCCGAGTGGCAATCGCCAGCAACTGTTTCGTTCCGCGCGGCGGAGCGTGATTACGGTTGCTGGCTTGTTTTGTTTCTGGAGTATCGCCAACTGGAACAACCGAGGCAGATTAATGAGCAACACTGATGAACTCGCTCGCTTTCTCTTGCGGCCAGCACTCGCGCTTGCGCTCGTGACCACTTTCGCCTTGCCCCACGCCAGAGCCGGACAGCTTTATTACGCGTCCAATGGATTGTCCACGAGCTTTATTGGAACTTATGACATCGCAAACAGCGAATTTGGTGACCCGCTCCCAGCACGGAATCCGTTGATCGGCGGGCTGGCCTACGATCGGTCGACCGACACACTGTTCGCGTACGACTCGTACGACAAGCTCGGTAAGATCGATCGCGCGACTGGCGCGTTTGTCCCGATCGGTACAGACATCAATCTGCTGATTGGTCCGATCGCGATTCAGCCAGGAACTTTCGACTTGTTCGGCCTCTCGCTGCACGGCGATTTGTACAAAATTGACAAGCAAACAGGGACCCCCACGATTGTAGGCAGCGACCAAGAGACGATTGAGTTCGCGCATGCGTTGGCATTTTCGCCCGACGGGTCACTGTATGCCGCTGACGCGTTTTTGCTGAGCATAGCTAAAATCGATCCGACAAGCGGGAAGGCGGTTCGCGTGCCAATGCAGGCGCAGTCAACGATTTCCGGCCTGGCGTTCGATTCAAATGGTGTTTTGTATGCGGTTGATTCCAACATCGCGTCACTGGTAACGCTTGATCCCGTGACGGGGCAAAAGGCAATCGTTCGAGATGGTGGTTTCGGCCAACGCACCATCGCTTTTGTGGTTCCTGAACCGGGTCTTGTACAACTCTTAAATTGCGTCGCCATTGCCCTCCTTGTGCATTCTCGGCGGCGTAGTTCTGGGTGACGCATCCCGCCCACCACACTCCGCAACGTGTTTGGCGCCGGGTGATTTGCCAATACATTGATGTCAGGCGGTCTTTGAACGCCCCGGGGCAGGTTGTTCTCGTTCGGTAGTTCGCCCGAACCCTGCCTTGATTCCGTCTGTCCTTCGCGTGGCGCCGTCCATCAGCGCATGGTACAATTCAGAAATTCGACGCTACTTATCGGTCGGGCGCTATCATACCGAACCAGCCTCTGGCGCTGCCGGATAACACGCCGGTCCGCGTCGTGGTGGTGGAGAAAGACGCGGCGACCCCGGGGGGCGCCTCGCCCAAGGGCCAGTCTCTCCGAGGACTGACACGCGAGCAAATCATCGCCTTGCGGCCGAAGTCTCCTAAGCTGACGCCCGAAGAGTTCGACGCGATCATTGACAAATACAGTGTGTCCATCGGCTCGTTGCCTGCCGATTTCTCGCGGGAAGACATCTATAGCGATCACGATTGATGTCGTACTTGCTCGACACTGGCGTGTTGCTTCGCCTCGTCGATCAAAACGACGGCCAGCATGGATTGGTCCGACAGGCCGTGCTCTCGGCCGGTGAATCGTCCGAATCACCCGTAAAAAAATGCTCCGGGCGTTCGGCCGATGGCCCGTCCGAATCACCTGCAAAGTGCCCCGGGCGAGTGGGTGCTGAGACACCCGAATCACCCGGGGCTAAGTATTGGAAGAAAAGGTTCGCGTTTTGGTGGTCGCGGGGTTACGATCCGCCGCATGGGCCGCACGCTCGCGACGATGTTGACCTTGACCACGTATGGGTCGTGGCTTCGTGGCGACCGTCGCGGCTGGGTTGACGACGGCGAAATCTTTCCGGCGGATCCCGTTCTCGAAGCCGCCGACCGAGCGCGGATGAAGCACTCGCCGTTTCTCTTTCCGCGCGATCGACTTCTTGAAATCGGTCAACACATCGGCGAGGCACTCACGTCGCGGCTCGACCTCCAAGTTTATGCGCTCACGATCGGCACCTGGCACGCACATGTCGTCTTCGGCCCTGCACACGTCCCGCTGGGCGACGTCGTCCGAACCGCGAAGGACGCTGCCCGCTATGGCCTGGCAATTTTCGATCGGCCCGTCTGGACCGAGGGCTACGACAAACGGTTCTGCTTCGATACACGTGCGGTGCGCAACCGCGTTGCCTACGTCGAGCGTCACAATACGCGCCACGGGTGGACCACCCGACCGTGGCCGTTCATCACTCAATACAAGATTTAGCCCCGGGTGATTTGGCGGTTGAGCCGCCGAACGCCCGGGGCGGATTGCTCGACACGGGTATCGACGCGGCTGCTTGACTTCTCTCGTTCACGGGCGTAAAACCTCCCTGCAGCTTGTGGCAACGTCTTTTCTCGGTCGCGCGGCTGGCGGTGCGTTCGACCTATCAAAACTTCTCGGGACGACTCATGAAGCGAATCACTCTGGCAATCGTGGTGCTCGCGTTGTGCGCTGGCTCCAGCCGCGCGGCGTTCTTTTCTGGCAATGCCTTCTTCTCGCAGCCGCCGACGAGCCAGCTCGGCCCCATCGTGTTCAACAACATCGTGATCAACAACGGCCCGGGCAGCTATACCGTCTCTGGCCAACTCCATGTCCAGGTTCCTGCTGGTGCCGTCACCGGCACGCTCATCGAGTGGACCGTCGATCGACCGCTCGATCCTAACTTCCTTCCGAATGGCAACTACTCCACCGTCATGACCCTTTCCGGCTACGCCCAGCCGCCGGGCGGTGGCACCTACGGCCCGACCTCCGGTTACACGCGGACGTCGATCACCTCGTACCCGGTCGTCTCGCAAGCAGTCATCCCGCTCACGCTCACCAACGGCGCCGCAATCTGGCCGCAACAGACGGTCAACAGCGGCGTCTTCTTTTACGCCGCCGGCGGCACCAACTACCTCCGCCAGACCTGGGTGCTGGACGGCACCAAGCTCAGCGGACCTGGCGGACTGTGGATCATCGACCTGCCGCTCGAATCGGGCGTATGGCTGGTTCCCGAACCGGGCACCGCGGCGCTCGCAGCTTGCGCGGTGGGCCTGTTGGCGGTTCGTCGGCGACGATGATGATTGAATGCCAGGACGCGACTGCGGCAGCGCCAACACTGAAAATCCTCGGTCGCAGTTAGCCGAATTCAGTTACGGCCGCGGCACCTCAAGCTGGTTGCAGATTGTGCGGGCTGTCGTTTCTTTAATCTCCCGATGCCGCGGCACGGGGGCGCAGCGACCGTTCGCTGGGTTGCGATAGATCGTGTGGCGAGCGCCTTCGCGGTCGAGTGTGCAGCCGTGCTGCTCCAAATGCCGGATGAAGTCGCGGCGTTTCATCAGACGGCCACGTCGACGGTTAGCGTCTCCCAAACCGCTCCCGTGGGCGCGACCTTTGCCGCGTTGTCGCGATAGCTCTGCAAGAGCAGCTCGACGACCTCTTGGATCATGGATCGGGCTTCATCCATGTCGCGTCCCTGCGTCACGGCGCCCGGCAGCTCTGGCACCTGGGCCATCACCCAGCCGTCTTCGATGGGCGTGTAGACGACGTTGAATTCGCGCTTCATATCGAATGCCCTTTCGACTCAATTCTATCTTACGACGAATTGTGCGACCACGGCCGGCAGTGTGTATGCTGGCGCCATTCCCGGCTCATTTCTCGAATTTCATTCAGACAGCGCCCCGTAAATCACCGGCTTGAGCGCTTCTTCCGTTTCCGGCGAATAGGGCCAGCGCTGTTCCATGGTGACGACGATCAAGTTGTCGTGGGGCGAGACCCAGTAGTGGGTGCTGGCCGCGCCGCCCCAGCCGTATTCGTCTTTGCGGTTGGCGCCCGTCTTGTCGCCCGGCTCGATGGTCACGGAAAAACCGAGGCCAAAGCCGATGCCTTTGCGCTGGTCTTCGCCGAAGCCGATCCATTCGACGCCCTGGGGGAGCTGATTGGTCCGCATCAGCGCGACCGACTCGGGCGAGAGAATCCGCTGGCCGTTCCACTCGCCGCCGCCGGCGATCATCAAGAGGAACCGCATGTAGTCGGTCGCCGTGCCCACGAGTCCACCGCCGCCGGATGGGAGCCCGGGCTTGCGCAGGTAGCCGCTGCGGGTCGGGTCGTCGCGGATGATGACTTTTCCTTTGCCGTCGGTGTAGTAATTGGCCGCGAATCGCGACTGCTTCTCGGCCGGCACGTAGAACGCCGTGTCGGTCATCGAGAGGGGCATAAAAATGCGCTCCTGGAGAAACACGTCCAGCGGCTGGCCGGAGATTTTCTGCACCAGGTAGCCGAGGACGTCGATCGAGGCGCCGTATTTCCATTTGGTGCCGGGATCGAATTCGAGCGGGATCTTGCCGAGCTTGGTCGCCATCAGCGCGAGGTCGGAGGGCATGTCGATCACTTCGACGGCGTCGAAGAGTTTTTCGGTCGGGCTGCCAGCGGCGTTGCCGTAGGTGATGCCGGAGGTGTGGCGGAACAGATCTTTCACGGTGATGGGCGACTTGACGGGCCTTGGCGTCATGCCGTCCGCGGAACCGTCGCCGTCGAACACTTGCATCTCGGCGAACTCGGACAAATATTTTGAGACCGGTGCGTCGAGGTCGAGCTTGCCTTCGTCGACCAGGATCAGGGCCGCTGCGGATGTGATCGCCTTGGACATCGAGTAGATGCGAAAGATGGTATCGCGCTCCACCGGCAGCTGGCGCTCGCGGTCGCGCAGGCCATACGTTTCCTGGAACACGAGTTTGCCGTTGCGGGCGATGAGCACGATCCCGCCGGCGATCTTCTTGTCTTTGATGAAGCCGTTCATGATCTCGCCGGCTTGGGCGAGCTTCTCGGCAGACATCCCCTCGGCCGCGGGCGTCGAAGTGGGCAGCTCGGCGACTTCCACAGAGGGCGCGGCAGCCGCCGGTAAGCCGAACCATGTCAAAAGCGCAGCTGAAACAAACGACGATAGACATGCCAACCGAATCATGAATATCCTCCTGGCGCCAACGAATGAGAAATCGTCATTTTAGCTAGTTGCGCTGGGGTTCAAAGAGGCGCACAATAGTCAAGATTTTGCTCGTCGCCGCGAATAACCGCCGGGAAACGGAGGCTAATCGCCGTTCCTGCCGATCGCATGGATTTCAAACTCATCTTGCTCGTGGTAGCCGCCTTCCTGACGTTCGTCGTCGGCCCGATCGCGCTTGTCTGGATGTTCGTCGACGGGTTTGGCCGCAAGGCGAGCGAACGGCCGAGCGGTGGCGGCGGCATTTCCAATATTGTCGGCGCGGCGCTTCAAGAAACCGACCGCTTGCTCTCCCGCCCTTCGATCGAGCATCAGATCGAAACCGAACACGCGATCCCCGAGCGCGAGTCGGATGATGGCGAGTGATTGCCGGCGAGCGTTCGCAGCCAAGAGTCCTCGCTGACAATTGACTAGCGCTTTCGATCGACAAATGCGGCGCGAGTGTACCACGGCGCGGGACAGCGTGCGGCGCACGGAATAACTTGACGCGCTGCAGCGTTCTATCTATTGGCGGGCAGGGGTGTCGCAAAAGCAAACGCTTCCCTGAAAAAGTACTTTGCGGGCCGATCTTCGATTACGAAGGTCCTCGACTTCTCCTGCCCGCCAGTAATACTTTTCAGTCAGCGTTTCTTTTCAGTCAGCGTTTCTTTTCAGTCAGCGCTACTTAATAAACGGCGTTACTTATCATTGAGCGGCAGCGGCTCGGCCGTCGCACCTTCCGCCGGTTTGACACTCAGCAGCTTTGCCACCGTCGGATGAATGCGCAGCGAATCGAGCGGGCCCAGGTCGCGGCCGGGCGATTTCGCGCCCCAGCGGGTGAGGATGAAAATGCCGCGCATTTCCTTGTCTTCCGCGGGATCGTAGCTGTGCATGCCGCGGGGAAAATCGTGGTCGCTGTCGACCGGAGCGATGGTGAGCCCGTCGCGCCAGCCGAACGTGTAACCTTGGTCGAGGCTGATGATGATGTCGCCGGTGCGGCCGGGGGCATCGTAGCCCCATTTGGCCGGCAACTCTTCGCGCCGCCAGGCCGTGGCAAACGGAAACTCTCGGACCCGCTTGAGCACTTGCTCTTCCAGCGCTGCGCGCTGCGATGCTGGGACCTGATGAAAGTAGACGTTGGCCAGGCCGCCGCTGGTGTCGGCAATCACTGACTCCGGCACGGCGTCGCCGCCCATCAGGTGGCGAACGCTCACCACCTGCTTGACCTCGCTCATGCCGTGGTCGGTCGTGATCAACACCCAGAGCGTGTCGCCGGCGGCAGGATTCATGCGCTCGTCAAAGATCTTGGCCACCTGGCCGACGATTTCGAAGAGCAACTGGTCCATCTCGGCGACGGCCGCATTGACCGCTTCGCTGTTCGGGCCCATTTTGTGCCCGGCCTTGTCGACGCCGTAGGCGTATCCCATCAGCAGTTGTAGCGGCTGGCCCTGGGGCGCGCTCTCGAAGTCGGCGCGATATTTGTCGACCACCTGTTGCAGCCGTAGACGATCCGAGAGCTCGGGATCGAAGTCGACGTTGAAGTACGCGGTCCGCGGCGTTTCGGGCGGCAGTTGCGCCTGCCCTTCGGAGAGAGGCCAGTCGATTACGGCCGTCCGCACACCTTCCCGCGTGGCCGTGGTCCAGATCGGCTCGGCGCGGAGCGATTGCGGCCGCGTCGACAAGTTGAACTCTTCGCCAGTCACGGTATCGAGAAACTTGTTTGAGACGATCCCATGCGCGCCCGGCAGCACGCCCGTCGCTTCCGACACGTGGCTGGGGAAGGTGAGCGAGGGAAACACCGGCATCAGCTCGCGCGAGTACGCGCCGTGTTCCATCAGGCTTTGCAGGAAGGGCGACTTGCCGCGGTCAACATAGTCGCCGCGAAACCCATCGACGCTGATCCAGAGCAGAACGTTTCGACCCGCCGGCGGGGCTTCTTCGCCGACGCAACTGGCCGGCGCCAAGCACACCAAAAACAAGACGGCCCAGAACTTGAAGATCGATGGCATGACAACCTGCCGACTCAATGATTGTTAAACGAGCGCCTGATGAATTCGCGGGACCGCTCAATGTAGCCGAGGTAGCGACAAAATCCAACCGGCGCAGAGAAACGGGCCCTAATTTGAGCGTCGCCAACGGTTGCGAAAAGTTATGCGGAAGAGGGCTCGCGCTCAATCACCAGGTGACGAGCGCCCCGGTCAGGGCGCCGTGATAGAACACGTCGCCTTGCGTGGTCACAACGTCGAGATCGAGTTGCTGGAGCGTGTAGGCCGCCTGATCGCTGGCGAGGGCGGCGCCGTTGATCCAAAGCAGCTGGTAGCCGCCCAACAGGGCGAAGTGGCGCGTTACCTGGTAGGAAAGATTGACGCCGATGTCGCCGACGAAAGCCACGTTGCTCTCGGCTGCGCCGCCCTGCAGGATCGAAAAATTGTTGACCCGGTAGCGGAAGTTATTTTCGGCGTCGTTGCCGTAGACACCTGCTTTGAGCGAACTATTGATCGACAGCGGACTCTCCAAATCCCACAGCCGCAGATCGACGCCCATCTGGCCGCCGTACAAGTGATTATCGGTGTTCCACCGGAAGTCGTTGTTCACCAGCGACAGGAGATCGATGTCGTAGTTCAACTTCTCTTGCAGTTCGACCCAGCGGAAGCCGGCGAGCCACGTCACGCGCTGCGATGTCGGCACGCGAACATTGACTTCGGTGCTATAGAGCTGGGAGTCGTAGGCAGCATCGACGTCGAACAAATTGAGCACCGAGGTGTGGCCGATTTCCAGATCCCCGGTGTCCCCGTAATCGAAAGCAGAATTGAAGTCGACTTGGAAGAAGCGGACTTCAACTCCTACGCCCGATGTCTCACGGGCCAGGTAGACGTCGACGCCGCCGGACCAATCGAAATCGAAGTCGCCGCCCGCCGAGACTGCGATCAAGCCGCCGGCCGGCCGGGCGATCACGTCGCCCTCGGGCTTCGAACGGTCGAGAATCACGGCGCCGACTCTTCCCGTCCAAACCGGAGCGCAGTCGAATTCCTGGAAATCACACCAGGCATCGTTTGTCTCGTTCGTGAGTGCGACGAGCTTGCCGTCGAGCGGGTCGCCTGTGAGCTGATGGCCATCGACCACGGCGACCACGACCGGGATGTTGTCGAGCTTTCGTTCGGCCGGAACGGCTGCCGAAGGAATTGCTTGGGTCGCATCGGCAGCGGCGACGGCTGTTGCCAGAGCAAAGGCAATTCCGGCCCAAATTCGCACGATGGTGCGCACGCCGCCGACCTCCCTGTCGCGCTGACCGCTGAAGACTCGCCCTCCTGGCTCGTCCGATTAATCGGTCAACTTTTCTCTCCATCGGCGCGGGCGACTACGACAGGCCGCGCTAACGCGCGCGGCGAGTACGACTAGTAAGACTGGCCGTCTTTCTCCGAGCGGCAATCGCCGCCCCATCGGAATATTTTGCCACATCGATCGATGGGCGAACGGCTCAGCGCTGCTGCGGTTTCCCGGTTACACCCTGGGGTCCGATGCTCACGCCCGGCGGCAACGCCCGCTGCCCGCGAGCACGTTCGTTGACGCGCTGCTGGATCGCTTGCAGCTCCTGACTGTCGAGCTTGCCGTCGCCGTTCTGGTCGGTGCCGCGGAGCATGCCACGAAGGTTGTTCGGCATCTCATCCGCCGATAGCTGTCCATCGCCGTTGCGATCAAACTGCGACAAGTTGGCCGTCGGCCGCGGATCGGCGCCGAAGCCACCCGCTCCACGGAAACCCTGCTGCGCGCCGCCACCATTACCAAAGCCGGGGCCGCCAAACTGTGGTTGCGTGCCCTGAATGACGTTGGCCAGCTCCGCGCGATCGAGCGCTCCGTCGCCATTTGTATCGGCGGTCGAGAGCAGTTGAGCCAGGTGACGCGGCAATTCGGACTTAGAGAGTTTGCCGTCGCCGTCTTTGTCGTTTTCCATCGCGTGCTCGATCATCGCTTGCGGGTTGGGCGGTCCGCCCATGACTTCGTCGCGCGTGATCTTGCCGTCCTTGTCGGCGTCGAGCTGCTTGAGCGCAACGACGGCCTTACGCAGTTCGCGCATCGTAATTGCGCCATCGTGGTCAGTGTCGATCGCGTCAAACATTGTGTTGGGCATCGTATTTGGCATAGCATTGGGCGGCGGGCCGGCCGGTCCGCCGGGTCCCGGCGATCCGTATCGAGGACCGCTGCCCGCGCCCAGATTGCCTGTCGTTTGGGCCAGCGCGGCGGTGGCCAGTTCAATCGCGCAGACCAGTGCCAATATCCACGTTCTCATGTTTCTGTCCCTTCGGAAGCGGTGTGGAATGAGCGGATCGCTGGCCGAGCACGGCCGGCCCCCTCTCCAATTGTAGTCCGTCTCAGAATTTAAACGCTGCAACCGCCATAAAGTGGCGGAAATCCAGCAGATTTCCGGCCTCTGCGGCGAATCGCTCAAGTGCTATTTTTCGGTCCACCGATGATGCCGGCAGGGGGCATCAATCCGAGTGAGCTGAGCGGTCGCATTGACCGTGGCGCGACGTCGCACAAATCGATCTTTGAGGGCAACACACTCCCGCGCGAAAGGATTCGCCAAATCATGAGCCGACTCACCAAGGCCTGGCGCAGCACGCGTTTTTATCGGAGCCGCATTGCCTGGCGGTTGCCGAAGCTGCTGGTGATCGGCGCTCAGAAGTGCGGGACTTCGGCGTTATTCCATTATCTCGCACAGCATCCACGGCTGGTGCCGTCGATCGAGAAAGAGGTCGAGTTTTTTCAGAGCGATTTGCGGTACGGTTATGGCATGGAGTGGTATGCCAATCGGTGGCCGACCAAGGTGCCGGCGGGTGCGGTCCGTTTCGAGGCTTCACCGGCATATTTGGCGACTCAGGGTGCGGCGGAGAGAATTCGTCGCTGGCTGCCGGACGTGCGAATCGTGGCGATCCTGCGCGACCCGGTGCTACGGGCATACTCGGCGTGGCAGATGTATCGTCAGCAATTGGCAGATGATCCGGAATTCTATCGGAAACATTGGACGAGTCGCTATTTCCCAGCAGAGGTCGCCCGGATCGCCCTGCGCACTGCCGAGGAGCTGGATGATTTTCAGCTGGCGATTGAGCGCGAAGCCGCCTGTCTGGAACGCGGGCAGACGATGGAGTGGAGCGTCCTGGAGTTGGGCCTGTACGGGCCTCAGTTGAAGAGCTATTTCGAATTGTTTCGGCCCGAGCAGCTGCTGGTGCTCGACAGCAACGACCTGCGAACAAGGCGCGTGCGGACGCTTAATCGCGTGCTGGCGTTTCTCGGTTTGCCCGAATCGGATTGGGTGAACACCGATTTGGGCGACGTATTTGTCGGCAAATGGGGAGCGCCGATGTCACAGCGAGTGCGCGACTACTTGAGCGACTACTATCGCGAGTCGAACCAGATGCTAGCAGAGATGCTCGAGCTGCCGCCGTTATTTGTCCGCGAACCGCGCGATTGCCGCGCGTCGGCGTAAGCGCGATACTCAGCGTCGTGAAACGGGTCGACGCATTCCCGCAATCGCCGTCAGGTAAGCGAACATCAGCGTCGCTCCGCCCGGCTCTGGCACGCGCAGATACTGCAGGTGGTCGACTTCCCAGTCGGTGCTGTTGGGCATCGTGATCGTGATCCGCGAGATGCCGTCCGGATTGATCGCGCCGAAGAAGCGGTCCTCGGCGGTGGCCCCGGTGATCGCGCCGTCGCCGAGCATGTCGGCCACGGTCATGCCGAGCGATTCATTCGCCGGGCCGAACGCTTCGAAGATCACGGTACCCACGCCGAGCGGGCCGCCGTCGACAGCGCCGACGTCTGTCCACACGATACCGGCGCGGGTCGGTAAATGGCCGAGCGCGACCGCATCGAATTGGAACGAGAAGGTATTGGTCTGTCCGCCAGTAAGGAGCGATCGGCCGAGAGTGCCGGAGCCGTCGATGGTTCCATCATCGCTGTCGACGGAGTCGGTAAGTTCGCTGGGCGCGGTGATGATTCCACCGGGCGAGAGTGTGACGCCGGCAGTGCTCAGACTGCCGTCTTCAAAATTCTCCAGATAGAAGTACTCGTTGACGGCCGTGCCGATCGGACTGTTGGCGACGCTTAGGTACGGAGTGGGCGGGAGCAGGGTCGCCGCGATCGTGTCATTCACCACAACGGACAAGCAGATGATAAAGAATGCGGCCGCTCCAACGTTCTTGCCCCAGCGCTGCATGTGATCCTCCCAGAGATTCGTGCAAAGGCTGGAGCGAAGTCTAGCGAGCGGGCGGCGCGCGGGTCAAGCTGCAAGCAGGCGGGCACGACAGATTGTCGCGAGTCAAGACGAGTTCTTCGCTGAATCAACGGGACGCACAAGGATCGTATGTGCCGAAGCTCCAAATGTGGCCTTCCAGATCGCGGCAGGTGAAGCCGCGGCCGCCATACGGTTCATCTTTGATGTCGAGGAGGATCTCGGCTCCGGCAGCTTTGGCGCGGCGGTAAATCTCATCCGCATCGGTCACGATCACGCAGATGGTTTGCGTTTCGCAACCGCCAATTTCATCCGGCTGCTTGATCCAACGGCCGAACGGCGTGTCGGTCCGCCTGGTGCCGCACATGATCATGCCGTTGCCGAAGGTCAGCTCCGCGTGCATGATGCTGCCGTCTTCGCCCGGGTAAACCGCGTGCTTCTCAAATCCAAACGTGCTGCAGATCCACTCGATCGCGGCGGCCGCATCACGGTAGCTCAAGCAAGGGATGACATTCGCTTTGGTTTGCTTGGCGAGCTGCGACATGAGATTGCTCCTTCTGTCTTCGACCGGCTGAGTCGATTGCACGCCCGGCCATTGTATGCGAAGCGTGAGCCGGTCGACATGATTCGGCTAACTTGAAGGGGCGCCGCCAGTTAAATCGCTGCCAAGATTCGGCACGGCTTTTGCGAACTACCGAGGGAGGCATCTCTCCGGCGATCGAGCGACGCTGTGCCGACGATCGAGCGTTGCCGGTTCAGACACGTTTCGAGAAAGGTGAGTCATGAAGAACGGGAAAATCGAGCGGGCTGCAGAGCGGGCTGGAAAGATTAAGTATGGTCTCGCGGCCTGGTTGATCGGTCTGCCGCTGCCGATCATCATCCTGGCGCTGTTTTGGGGCGGTTGCGACTTCTAGGAGTTGCCTTATCGAGCGGAATTGGTTGGCGCGCGAGCAGCGTGGATCGGCATCGCTCGCGCGCCCGTTTGGCCGCTCGTTTTAAGACAGCGCCACGATTTGCCGGGGAATCTGCACGTTTCCCGCCGCGCCGCAATCCTGTCTCGTTCCACAGGCCCTAGTTATAATGGAGAAAACGGCAGTCGAGGCCGTTTTTCTGCCATTTTCCGCGTGGACCGGACGAGCGGGTTTGATATCGATGAGCGCTCGTGGGCGATTCCTGTTGGCGTGCACCATCGCAGTCTGCGCGAGCGGTGCGTACGCGTCGGACGGGGAGCAAGGGGCCAAGATCGACTACGATCGTCAGATCCGGCCGATACTCTCGGACAAGTGTTATCGGTGCCATGGGCCGGACGCTGAAACGCGCGAGGCCGACATGCGGCTCGACCGGCGCGACGGTATCTCGAACGACGTGTTGATGCCGGGCAAGCCCGATGAAAGCGAATTGGTGCGGCGGATCATGAGCGAGGACGAGGCGGAGCGGATGCCGCCGCCCGATTCTCACCTCGCGCTCTCCAATGAAGAGAAGCGGCTGATCTCCCAATGGATCGCCGAGGGCGCCGAGTTCACGGAGCATTGGTCGTTTCGCCCGCTGCCGAAGGAAGTTGTGGTTCCGGCCGTGCGCGACGAGAGCTGGCCGCGGAACGAGATTGACCGGTTCGTGCTCGCGCGGCTGGAGAGAGCAGGTTTGCAGCCGTCACCGCAGGCAGACCGATTGCGGTTGTTGAGGCGCGTGACGCTCGATCTCACGGGTTTGCCGCCGACGCTGCCCGAGATTCAGGATTTTGAGCAGGTGTCGGCGAAAGATGGAGAGGCGGCACTCGTCAATGCAGTCGATCGATTGCTGGCGAGTTCAGCGTATGGTGAGCAGATGGCCGTCGCCTGGCTGGATGCGGCGCGGTATGCCGATTCGTACGGCTATCAGAGCGATCAGCTCAATACTCAGTGGCCATACCGGGACTGGGTCGTGAGGGCGCTGAATTCCAACGTGCCGTTCGACCAGTTCCTGACTTGGCAGCTGGCGGGCGACTTGCTCGACCATCCGACGCGGGAACAGATTCTGGCGACCGCGTTCAACCGGCTGCATCGACTCACGAACGAAGGGGGTTCGATCGCCGAGGAATGCCGGGCGGAGATCGCGGCCGATCGCGTGCAGACATTCGGCACGGCGCTGTTGGGCCTGACGATCGAGTGCGCCCGCTGCCACGATCACAAATACGACCCGATCACGACGCGCGACTACTATAGCTTGTCTGCCTTCTTCAATTCGATCGACGAGAGCGGGATGTACATCGAAACGGCGAAAGTGCCGACGCCTTCGCTGTTGTTGCCGACGGTGGAACAGGAAGCGGCGCTCTCGGACGCGAAGCAGGCGATCGCGGCGGCTGAGGCGGAGCTCGAGCGACAGAAAGTGGAGGCGGAATCTCGCCTTGCCGACTGGTTGGCGAGTGAGCGTCCGTCGGCGGCCGAATTACGGCCTCTCCTGAACGAGTCGTTCGAAGGAGAATTATTCGAATTAGCGTCGCAATCGCTGGATCCGAAGTCCAGAGATGAGGCGACGCATTTGCAGCGAGTGCCAGGCGTACGCGGTAACGGCGTGCGGTTCGACGGCGACTTTGCAGCCTACTTGGACGACTCACTGCACGCCGATCGCAGCGACGAGTTCAGCGTCGATTTCTGGCTCCGCGACACGGAGCGGAATTCGTTGCCTGTGGTCGTGCTGCAAAAGACGCAAGGGACCGACGTCGGCTACAACGGCTTTGACGTGATGCTCGCGGCAGGATTCCTGGAAGCGCGGTTGTTTCGCGTATGGCCCGGTAACGGCATCGGCGTGCGTGCGCTGGAACCGATCGCCAAAGGCCAGTGGCAGCACATGACCATTACGTACGACGGTTCGAGCCGGGCTAGCGGATTTCGGCTGTACTTCGCCGGGAAGGAAGTGCCGACCGCAATCGTGCGGGACCGAATCTACAAGTCGACGGTCGGCGGCAATTACGGTAAAGGACACTTGATGCTGGGAGGGCGGTTCCGTGATCGCGGCTTCCAGGGCGGCGAAATCGATGAGCTGCAACTGTTCGATCGCGTACTTGCGCCGCTGGAGATTGAAAATTTGCAGGACGCTAACGCAATGGCGGCCGCGCTTGCCGATCCCGCGGCCCGACGCGAAGAAGTGCAAGCGTACTACCTGGCGGCAGTCGATCCGCTCGTCCAGCAAGCCCGCGATAAGCTGCGCGCGGCACGGCAGGCGCTCGTCGAGGCGGAGAATCCGATTCAAGAGATTCCCGTGATGCAGGAATTGCCGGAGCCGCGCCCAACCTACGTTTTGCCGCGCGGTGCGTACGACGCACCCAAAACGGACGCGAATCGGGTCGAGCGGCGCACGTTCGAAGAGATTCTTAGTCCGCTGCCGCCCGATGCGCCGCGCGACCGATTGGGGTTGGCCAGGTGGCTCACCGCGCCGGATCATCCGCTCACGGCGCGGGTGTTCGTGAATCGCATGTGGGCGAATTTCTTTGGTCGCGGACTGGTAGCGACGCCGGAAAACTTTGGCCGGCAGGGAGCGGCGCCGACGCATCCGGAGTTGCTCGATTGGCTCGCACGCGATTTCGTCGATCACGGCTGGGATGTGAAGCGGCTCTGCCGCCAGATCGTGCTTTCAGCGACCTATCAGCAGGACTCGCGGCTGCGCCCGGAATTGCGCGAAAAGGACGCCGAGAATTTGTTGCTCGCGCGGGGGCCGAGCCGGCGGTTGTCGGCGGAGCAGATTCGGGACGTGGCCCTGGCGGCGTCGGGACTATTGAATCGCGAGCTGGGGGGGCCTCCGGTATCGCCCTACCAGCCGGGCGAGGATTTGTGGCGGGAAGCGAATCAAATGTCGCCGGCCTACCAGCAATCGGTCGGGACGGCGCTCCATCGGCGGTCGCTCTATTCTGTGTGGAAGCGGACAGTGCCGTTGCCGAACATGTTGGCCTTCGATTCGCCGACGCGAGAAGTGTGCGTGGTATCGCGCGGGCGGACAAGCACGCCGCTGCAGGCACTGGTCCTGCTGAATGACGTGCAGTTTGTCGAGGCAGCGCGGGCGCTGGCGGAAACGGTGGCGGCGGAACACCAAGAGACGGTCGATCAAATCAACGCGGCGTTCTTGCGGCTGACCGGTCGAAGTCCCGACGAAACGGAGACACAGCTGCTGGAGGAAGTGTATCATGGTCAGCTCGCGGCGTTTGAAAGTGGCGCAGCGGACGACGCGACAAAGTTTACGTCGCTCGGCGATTTGAAATTGGAGACCAGGCTCCAGCCGGCGGAGCTTTCCGCACTCACGGCGACGTGCCAGGTGATATTGAATCTCGACGCGACGATTTACAGCCGGTGAGGACGCCAAAGGCCAGGTAATACGACGATGCAACGACCCGAATCTCTTCACGAACTTCCTCGCGTGACGCGACGGCATTTTTTTGGTGCTTCGGCGGCGGGGTTGGGCAGCCTCGCACTGGGGACGCTATTAAATGGATCGCTCTCGGCGAGTGTCGGGGCGGCTGCGGCGCCGCAGGGCTCGATTCACGGGCTGCACTTTCCGCCCCGCATCAAGCGAATCATTTATTTGTTCCAGTCGGGCGGGCCGGCACAGCAAGACCTGTTCGACTACAAGCCGCTGTTGAACCGAGAGAACGGCGAGCAATTGCCCGATTGGGTACGGGCGGGGCAGCGGCTCACCGGTATGTCGGCCCAGCAGTCGTCGATTCCGCTCGCCGGGTCGGCCTTCAAATTCGCGCAGCACGGCCAGTCGGGCGCGTGGCTCAGCGAGCTCTTGCCGCATCATCGGGAGATCGTCGACGACGTGTGCTTCGTGAAGTCGATGTTCACCGAGGCGATCAATCACGATCCGGCAATCACGTTTTTTCAAACGGGCTCGCAAATCGCGGGGCGGCCGTCGATGGGAGCCTGGCTGTCGTATGGCCTTGGTTCGATGAACGACGATTTGCCGTCGTTTATCGTGCTGGTATCGGCGGGGCAGGGGGATCAGCCGCTGTATGCCCGGCTGTGGGGGAGCGGTTTTCTCGATTCGAAGTTTCAGGGAGTGCAGTTCCGGCCCGGGAAGGAGCCGGTGTTGTATCTGAGCAATCCAGACGGCGTGTGCCGCTCCGGCCGGCAGGCGATGCTCGAAAAACTCAACGAGCTCAACCGCCATCAGTTCGAGCGCGAGCTGGATCCCGAGATCGAGTCGCGGATCGCGCAGTACGAGATGGCGTTTCGAATGCAGACGAGCGTGCCCGAGGTGACCGACCTGTCGAGTGAGACGGAGGCGACGTTTGCGATGTACGGCCCGGATAGCAAGTCGCCGGGGACATTTGCAGCGAACTGCCTGCTTGCCCGCCGGCTGGCGGAGCGGGGCGTGCGGTTCATTCAGCTCTATCATCAGGGCTGGGATCAGCATGGCAATCTGCCCAAGGATTTGCCGCAACAATGCCAGGAGACCGACCAGGCGTCGGCGGCGCTAGTGAAAGATTTGAAGCAGCGCGGGTTGCTCGACGACACGCTCGTGATCTGGGGCGGAGAATTTGGACGCACGTCGTATTCGCAGGGCACGCTCACCGCGACCGACTACGGGCGCGACCATCATCCGCGCTGCTTCACGATCTGGCTCGCCGGCGGCGGGATCAAGGCGGGCACGACCTACGGTCGCACCGACGACTACGGCTACAACATCGCCGACGCCGACGGCCACCCGATTCAGCCGACGAAGGACGCGCTGACGCCCGGCGCGGTCCACGTCCACGATTTGCAGGCGACGATTTTGCATCTGTTGGGCGTCGACCACACGCGGCTGACGTACAAATATCAGGGCCGTTACTACCGGCTGACCGACGTGCACGGGCACGTGGTGCAGGATATTCTGGCGTGATTTTCAATTTCCGGTCGGCACAAATCCTGATGTGTTATCGACTTGCCTTCGCGGCAATGCTCTCGTTGGTTGCGGTGGGACCGAACCGTGCATCGTTCGCTGCGTCACCGTATGAAATCTCCGCGGCCGACATGCAGCACGTCTATGAGGAAGCGAAGACTCCATACAAATACGGCATTGTGTTGCAGCCGGAGAGCAAGGACGAGCTAATCGATTGCCCGAATGTGTTTCGATACGGCGACAAGTGGTACATGCTGTATGTGGTCAACCAGAAAAACGTCGGCTACGAGACCTATCTCGCCGAGAGCAGCGACTTGCTCGATTGGAAATCGCTGGGGAAAGTGCTGCCGTTTGCCGGCGCGGGTTGGGACAAATGGCAGGCCGACGGCAGCCTCGCGCTAGTCGATCCGACATGGGGCGGCTCGGCGGAATTGGGCCGGTTCGACGGCAAATACTGGTTGTCGTACTTCGGCGGCGACAAGAAGGGATACGAGACCGATCCGCTGTCGCTGGGGCTCGCTTGGACGACGACGCCAAACGAGGCGAAACCGTGGAAGCGGCTGACGGAAAACCCTGTGCTGCGTCCCTCCGATGCCGACGCCCGAGAGTTCGAAAAGGCCACGCTCTACAAGAGCCACATTCTCTGGGACAAATCCGAAACGCTCGGCTACCCGTTTGTGATGTATTACAACGGCAAGCAGCGGGGCCGCGGCACCGAGCGGATCGGCATGGCGGTATCGAAGGACCTCGTGCACTGGCGGCGATACGGCGATGGGCCCGTGATCGACAACGGCAGCGGCATCTCGGGCGATCCGCAGATTGTGCGGATGGGCGACCTGTGGGTGATGTTCTATTTCGGCGCGTTCTGGCAGCCGGGGGCGTTCGACACGTTCGCCTGCTCGCGCGATCTCGTGCATTGGACGAAATGGTCGGGCAAGCATCTGATTGAGCCAAGCGAATCGTGGGACAAGACATTCGCTCACAAGCCGTGGGTGCTCAAGCACGATGGCGTGGTGTACCACTTCTATTGTGCCGTCGGCGCAAAAGGGAGGGCGATTGCGCTGGCCACATCGCGCGACTTGCGGGGGCAGAAGACGGCGTCGTCGATTGCGCCAGCGAATTTGCGGTGCGAGTCGGCGGTCGATCCGCTGGGCGTCGACGTGCCACGGCCGAAATTGTCATGGACGGTCGAAAGCTCGATGCGCGGCGCCAGGCAAACGGCTTACGAAATCCTGGCGGCCTCCAGCGCCGCGAAGCTCGCTGCCGATGAGCGTGATTTGTGGGCGAGCGGCAAAGTTGCGTCTGATGAAACGCTACACGTGCCCTACGACGGCAAACCGCTCGCATCGTCGCAACAAGTATTCTGGAAGGTTCGCACCTGGGACGAGAAGGACAATGTCTCGCCGTGGAGCGATCCTGCGACGTTCACGATGGGCATGTTGCAGGACAAGGATTGGCAGGCCAAATGGATCGTCGCTCCGTGGACGTCCGAAGCGTTGCTCTTGCGGCGGGAATTTAATGTGAAGCCGGGCCTGAAACGGGCCATTGCGCACGTGTGCGGTCTGGGCCAGTTCGAAATGTTCCTCAATGGCCGTAAATCGGGTGACGGCCTGTTGGCCCCCGGCTGGAGCAAGTACAACCGCACGGCACTCTACGAAACGCACGACGTGACGCCGCTGCTATGCGAAGGGGCTAACGCGGTCGGCCTGTCGCTGGGCGATGGCATGTACAACGTCGAACGCCGCAATCGTTTCAGCAAGTTTCAAGGCACGCACGGCCCGTTGCGGGCGATCGCGCAGATCGAGCTGGAATACGAGGATGGCTCGCGCGACACGATCGTCACCGACGAAGCCTGGCGAGTGAATGCCGGGCCGGTATCGTACAACGACGTCTACGGCGGCGAAGATTTTGACGCGCGTCGAATGCAGGCTGGCTGGGACAGCCCGAAGTTCGACGACAGCCGCTGGGACGCGGCAGTCGAATTGGTGCGGCCGAGCGGGAAATTGCGAGGTTTGTCGGCGAGCGCGCCGCCGCTGGGAGCGATCGAAGTCAAGAAGCCTGTCGGCGTCAAGAAGATCAGCGAGAGCCGCGACGTCGTCGACCTCGGCCAGAACGCGTCGTACATGCCCCGAATCACGGTCACCGGGCCCGCTGGCAGCACGGTCCGGCTCACCCATGCCGAAGTGGTGCACGACGACGGCACGATCAATCGCGACACCTGCGGGGGCAATCGCGGACCGGCGTACTGGCAATACACCAAGTTGAGCGACAATCCGGAAACGTGGTTCCCGCAATTCTTTTACGCCGGTTGCCGCTACCTGCAGGTGGACAAGATTCCGGCCGAGCCGCACGGCGACCTGCCGCAGCTCGCTAGTCTCGAAGGCGTTGTCGTCCACTCGACCGCCGCGCCGATCGGTGAGTTTGCCTGCTCGAACGAGCTCGTGAATCGCATTCGCACGCTGGTCCGTTGGGCGCAGCGCTCGAACATGGTTTCGGTGCTCACCGATTGCCCTCACCGCGAGAAGCTCGGCTGGCTCGAGCAATACCACCTCAATGGCCCGGCGATCCGTTACGAGTTCGACGTCGACCGCATCTTCGCCAAGGGGATGCGCGACATGGCCGACTCGCAGACCGAAGAAGGGCTGATACCAAACATCGCACCGGAGTACACAAAGTTCGACGGCACGTTCCGCGCGGCGGCCGAGTGGGGCTGCGCGTTCATCGTGGTGCCCTGGCAACAGTACCAGTTCACGGGCGACACGTCGCTGATGCGCGAGTACTACGGTGCGATGCAGAAATATATGGAATACCTCGCGTCGAAGGCCAAGGACCACATTATTGAAGAGGGGCTCGGCGACTGGTACGACATCGGCAAAGATCGCCCCGGGTTTTCCCAGTTAACGCCGCCGGCCATCACGGCGACCGCGTTCTATTACTACGATGCCCACCTCATGTCGCAAATCGCGCGACTGCTCGGCAAGGACGATGACGCCGCCAGATACGACCAGCTCGCCGCCGAGATCCGTGCTGCCTGGCTTGCCAAGTTTCGCCACAGCGACACTGGCACGTACGCCACCAATTCGCAGTGCTCGAATGCGCTCGCGCTAGTGATGGAGCTGGCCGATCCGGCGGATCGCGAGCGGGCCTTCGATGCGCTGGTGAAAGACGTCCGCGACCGCGGCAATGCGATGACGGCCGGCGACGTCGGCTTTCGTTACCTGCTGCAGGCGCTGGCGCAGGGCGGTGAGTCGAATGTGATTTACGAGATGATCAACCAGGACGAACGCCCCGGCTACGGCTTTCAGCTCAAGCAAGGCGCCACCAGCCTGACCGAAGCCTGGGACGCAAATCAAGACTCGTCACATAACCACTTCATGCTCGGCCACATCACGGAGTGGTTTTACAAAGACCTGGTGGGCATCGACTGCGACCCGGCCGGCCCCGGGTTCAAGAAGATCATCGTTCGCCCCACGCCGGTCGGCGATCTGAAGTGGGCGGAGGCAACGTATCGCTCGGTGCGGGGACCGATTTCGGTGCGCTGGGAACGTGTAGGGAAGCGCTTTAAGCTAGCGGCGACGATCCCCGCAAACTCCACGGCGACCGTTTATCTGCCGTCGGCTGACAAGGGACGCGTCTTGGAAAATGGTGTCGACGTTGCCGAGAGTCCGGGCGTCGAGTTTTTGCGGCGCGAGGGCGACCGCAATGTCTACGCGGTCGGCTCGGGTCAGTACAAGTTCGAGTCGCAATTATGAAGAAGATTTGGCGAGTCTGGGCCAAATAATTTGACTTGCCCCGGCGAACTATTGGCAGCGGCGACGGTTTTCCCGGCAAGCTCGTTACGACCCCGCGTGACTCAATCCAAGGGGTCTTTGCGCACTCCCCCAACCGTGGCGAAGTGCTCAAAAACCAACTAAAATAGCAGGGCTACGGGCACTTCGACCGCTTCGGGAAGCGCCCGACGACGCAATTGCGTTAATCCGCCAGGCTCCATGACGAAATCCTCCGCCACGCTCGGCGTCATTATTGGCAATCGAGATTTCTTTCCCGACCAGCTGGTGGCCGAGGCGCGCGAGGACGTGCTCACGCTGTTCGGCGAGCGCGGCATCCGGCCGGTGATGGTTTCGCCCGAAGAGACGAAGCTCGGCGGCATCGAAACACACGCCGACGCCCGCCGCTGTGCCGACTTGTTCAAGCGGCATCGGGACGACATCGATGGCGTGCTCGTCGTATTGCCGAACTTCGGCGATGAGAAGGGCGTTGCCGATGTGCTGAAGCTGGCGCGGCTGGACGTGCCGGTGCTGGTGCAGGCCTATCCGGACGACTTGAATCAAATGGGCGTCACTCGGCGGCGTGACGCTTTCTGCGGCAAGATCTCAGTTTGTAACAACCTGGTGCAGGCGGGGATCAAGTTTTCACTTACCACCAAGCACGTGATGCATCCGAGCTCGGATTGCTTTCGTGCCGATCTCGATCGGTTCGTGCGAGTGTGTCGCGTGGTCAACGGCGTGCAGGGAGTGCGGTTGGGTGCCGTCGGAGCCCGGCCGGGGGCGTTCAACACGGTCCGCTACAGCGAAAAGATCCTCGAACGCCACGGCATCAGCGTCACGACGGTCGATCTTTCGGAGTTCATCGGCAAGAGCGAGAAGCTCAGCGACAGCGACCCGGCGGTGAACGCGAAACTCGAGGAGATTCGCGGCTACGCACCCTCGCCCGGCGTGCCGTCGGAGAAATTGAAGCAGATGGCGCGATTGGGCGTGGTCCTGAGCCGCTGGATTGAGGCCAACGCGCTCGATGCGACGGCGATTCAGTGCTGGACTTCGGTGCAGCAGAATTTCGGCTGCAATGTCTGCACGTTGATGAGCATGATGAGCGAGCGATTCATGCCGAGCGCGTGCGAAGTGGACGTCACGGGCGTGCTCACGATGTACGCGATGCAACTGGCGGCCGATTCGCCGGCGGCGCTCGTGGATTGGAACAACAATTACGGCGACGAAGACGACAAGTGTGCGCTGTTTCATTGCGGCAATTGGGCGAAGAGCTTTTTGCCGGACATCAAGATCGCCAACGCGCCGATTCTCGGCACGACGCTGGGCGTAGAAAACACGTACGGCGCGCTGGAGGGCCGCACGCCGGCCAGTCCGCTCACCTACGGCCGCATCACGACGGATGATGCCGCCGGCACGATTCGGGCTTATGTCGGCGAGGGAGACTTGACGAATGACAAGCTCGAGACGTTCGGCACCCGCGCGGTCGCCCACGTGCCCAAGTTGCAGCAGCTGCTACAGTACATTTGCCGCGGCGGCTTCGAACATCATGCCGTGATGACTTGTTCCAAGAGCGCCGGCGCATTGGCCGAAGCGTTTGAGAATTATCTGGGGTGGGAGACCCACGTCCATGCGGGCGATGACTGACGACCAGCTGCGTCTCAAATCCGTCGGCTATCGGCTCGATCTGTTGCGTTACATTGTGCATGCCGGAGCCGGTCACACGGGCGGCAGCCTCTCCTGCGTCGACATCTTGAACGTGCTCTACAATCGCGTGCTGCGGCTGTCGCCCGAGACGTTTGACGATCCGAATCGCGACCGTTACGTCCAGAGCAAAGGCCATTCGGTCGAGGCTCTCTACGTGGTGCTCGCGGATCGCGGCTTCTTTCCGAAGGAAGAACTGGAAACGCTCTGCCAGTATCGGTCGCCGTTTGTCGGTCATCCGACGCGCAAAGTGCCTGGAATCGAGATGAACACCGGGGCATTGGGCCATGGGCTCCCGATCTGCGTCGGCATGGCGCTCGCCGGTAAGATGGATAACGCGCCCTATCGGGTCTACACGCTGCTGGGCGACGGCGAGCTGGCCGAGGGTTCCAATTGGGAGGCCGCGATGGCGGCGGCCCATTATCAGCTCGACAACCTGACGGCAATTCTCGATCACAATACGCTGCAAATCACCGGGCAAACGCGCGACGTGTGCAGCAACGAGCCGGTGGACGAGAAGTTTGCCGCCTTTGGCTGGGATGTCCGCACGGTGGACGGCCACGATTTCGCCGCGCTTACTAACGCCCTCACGCGCAAGTCGGTCTCCGGGCAGCCGGTGTGCGTGATTGCCAACACGGTGAAGGGCCGCGGCGTGAGTTTCATGGAAAACGTGGTGAAGTGGCACCACGGCGTGCCGAGTGACGTGGAATATGCCCAGGCGGTTGCGGAACTCGAACGGGCAGAAGCCGAGTTGGCGGAGGTCGTGCGATGAGTGCTCCGGCGCCGTCTGTCTATTCGGCCGCGGCCAGGGAAGTTGCCGCGCGGCTCGGACTCCCAATGGGCCGCGCGAATCTCGAAGAGTTCGCCGACACGCTGCTGGAGCTGGGGCGGGCGGATCGTGACGTGGTCGTCGTGACGAGCGATTCGCGAGGCTCCGGCAAGCTGGGCCCGTTTGCGAAAGCGCTGCCGAAGCAACTTGTCGAGGTGGGGATCGCGGAGCAGAACCTGGTCGGCATTGCCGCTGGCCTGGCGGCGGCAGGCAGGAAAGCGTTCGCCGTCTCGCCGGCCTGTTTCCTCACGGCCCGGGCACTCGAACAGATCAAGAACGATGTATGCTATTCCGACGTGCCGGCGAAAGTGATCGGCATCAGCGCGGGCGTCAGCTACGGTGCACTCGGCAGCACGCATCACTCGCTGCACGACCTGGCCGCGCTGCGGGCGATCCACAATGTGACGATCGTCGCGCCGGCGGACAACTTTGAAACCCGCGCGGCGATCCTCGCTGCGGCCGCGGCGAAACATCCGATGTATGTCCGCTTTGGCAAGGCGGCAATGTATACGCTGCATCCTCCGGACGTGGAGTTTACGATCGGCAAAGCGATGACGCTCCGCGAGGGCGATGACTTGTGCTTCATTGGCACCGGCGAGACGGTCGTGCACTCTCTGCTCGCGGCGGAATGGCTCTCCGGCGAGGGCCTGAGTTGCCGCGTGCTCAGCATGCACACCGTGAAGCCGCTCGACCAGGACGCAATTCTCGCAGCCGGCCGCGAATGCCGCGCAGTCGTGACTGCGGAGGAACATTCCGTCCACGGCGGTCTGGGCGAGGCGGCGGCCGCGACCCTGATGCAGGCGGGGGTTGCCGTGCCATTGCGAATCGTCGGCATCCCAGACGAGGACACGGTGACCGGCAGCCAGGCAGACATTTTCCGCCACTACGGTCTCTCGATGGAAGGCCTGGCGGCGGCTGCGCTTGAGCTGCTCAATCAAGCGGAAGTCTCGGCATGAGCGACTCTTCGGCGAGCCACATTCTGGCGATCGACCAGAGCACGTCCGCGACGAAAGCGGTGCTTTTCGACGGCGCGGGTGTCGTCATGGGCAAAGCGTCGCGCGAGCATCGGCAGATCTATCCACAGCCGGGTTGGGTCGAGCACGATGCGGAAGAAATCTGGCAGAACGTGATCGCCGTCGTCGGCGAGCTCTCGGCGCGGCAGCGCGAAAGGTTGGCGACGACCGCAGCGCTGGCCATTTCGAATCAGCGCGAGACATTTGTGCTCTTCGAGCGCGAGACCGGCCGGCCGCTCACCAATGCCATCGTCTGGCAGTGCCGCCGGGGCGACGACGTATGCCGCGAATTGGCAGCGGCAGGCAGCGGCGAGCTGGTGCGGCGCAAGACCGGACTGAAGCTCGACACCTATTTTTCCGGCTCCAAATTGAAGCGGCTGCTGGGCGAGCGCGACGACTTGCGTGAAAAGCTCTCCAGCGGCGAGGCGCTCTTCGGCACGATGGACACTTATCTCGTCTATCGCATGACGGGCGGCCGGGTCTTCGCTACCGATCCGACGAATGCCAGTCGCACGCTGCTCTACGACATCTCAGCCCTGCGCTGGGACGACGAGCTGGCCAGGCTGTTCGACGTGCCGACTCGGTCGCTGGCCTCGGTGCGGGAGAGCTTCGCCACGTTCGGCGAGACCGACCTCGGCGGCGCGCTGCCGGCGAAGCTGCCGATCTCTGGCGTGATGGGTGATTCACAGGCTTCGCTGTTTGCCCAGCGGTGCTACGACTCGGGATCCGCCAAAGCGACTTTTGGCTCCGGGACCTCGGTAATGCTCAACATTGGCGACCGCTGGCAGGACTTCGGCCCGGGAACGGTGACCGCGCTAGGGTGGGTGCTCCGCGGAAAGCCGACGTACGCGGTCGAGGGACTGATCAACTACTCCTCGGCCACGGTCTCCTGGCTAAAGGATCAACTCGGCTTGATCCGCGACGCCGCCGAGACCGACTCTCTGGCCCGCGCCGTTGACGACAACGGCGGCGTGTATCTCGTGCCGGCATTTGCTGGGTTGAGCGCTCCCTATTGGAGTCAGGACGCTCGCGCCGCGATCGTCGGCATGACGGCCCATTCTCGCCGCGAGCACATCGTGCGGGCGGCGCTGGAATCGACCGCCTATCAGATTCGCGACGTGCTCGAGATGATGCGCCGCGATACAGGAGTTGAGCCGCGGGCGTTGCACGGCGACGGCGGCCCCACGCGGAATGAGTTTCTGATGCAGTTCACGGCGGACGTGACGGGCGTGGAACTGGTTGTATCGGAAGTGCCGGAATCTTCGGCGATGGGAGCTGCGTTGGCCGCCCGGCTTGGCTTGGGGCATTTTAGTTCTCTGGACGACCTTTCGCGTCTGCCGCTTTCGACGCGCACTTATCGACCTGCCGTGGAACGCAGCAGATTCGATGGGTGGTACGCAGGGTGGCAGGCAGCCGTGCAGCGAGTGCTTTAGCCGAGCGATGTCAAACGACCGCATCACCGCCGAGTATCTTATCGAGACACCCGGGTCGCTCGCGGCCGCGGCCGAGTCGATGGCCGGCGAGCAGTCGACGGGCACCTTTACCCGGGTGCCCGGTGAAACCGATGAACTGCGCGAACGATTTGCCGCCCGCGTTGAGTCGATCGAGGAACTGCCGCCAATTTCCGCACCGTCGCTGCCGGGAGCCGCGATCCCAGCGGGACAGCCGAATTTCCAGCGCGGTCGTGTGCGGATCAGTTTTCCGCTCGAAAACATGGGGCCGAACCTGCCGGCGATCATTTCGACGGTCGCCGGCAATTTGTTCGAGCTTCGCTATCTATCCGGTTTGCGGCTGGTAGATCTGGAGCTTCCCGCTGCCCTGGCGACGACCTTTCCAGGGCCGCAATTCGGCGTCGAGGGGACGCGGCGTCTCACGGGCGTTTACGGGCGGCCGATTATTGGCACGATCGTGAAACCCAGCATCGGCCTGACTCCCCGTGCCACGGCCGACCTGGTCCGCACGCTCGGCGAGGCGGGCATCGACTTCGTGAAGGACGACGAGCTGATGGCGAATCCGCCACACTCGCCGCTGGCCGAGCGCGTGAAGGCGGTGATGCACGTGGCGAACGAGCTCGCAGACCGCACCGGCCGAAAAGTGATGTTCGCCTTCAACATCAGCGACCAGCTCGACCGGATGCTTGAGCACCACGACACGGTCGTCGCGGCCGGCGGATCGTGTGTGATGGTCAGCCTCAACAGCGTCGGCTTCGCGGCGGTCGACTATCTGCGGCGCCGTGCATCGCTGCCGATTCACGGGCACCGCAACGGCTGGGGAATGTTCACGCGGTGCCCGTCTCTCGGCATGGAATTTACCGCCTATCAAAAACTCTGGCGGCTTGTGGGCGTCGATCATTTGCACGTTAACGGACTAAAGAACAAGTTTTGCGAGTCGGATGAATCGGTGGTTCGCTCGATCAATGCCTGCCTCGCGCCGCTGCTGGGCGGTTACAGGGTGATGCCGGTCGTCTCGTCCGGGCAATGGGGCGGGCAGGCGCCGGAGACTTATCGGCAAACGCAAACGCTCGACCTCATGTACCTGGCCGGCGGCGGCATCCTCGCCCATCCGAGCGGCCCGGCAGCCGGGGTCGCCGCTTTGCGCCAGGCCTGGGAAGCGGCGGCGGCGGGAATCCTGCTCGCCGAATTCGCCCGCGCGCATCCCGAGCTGCGGCAATCGCTCGAATTCTACGGCTCATTGGAGCACGCGAAATAATGCTCCTCGGCTATTATGGCGACGACTTCACGGGCTCGACCGACGTGCTCGAGGCTCTCACCACGAGCGGCGTCCCGACGGCGCTCTTCACCGAGCCGCCATCGCCGGACCTGCTGAGCCGCTTTCCGCACGTCAAGGCAATCGGCATCGCCGGCAATAGCCGCACGATGTCGCCGGCACAGATGGATGCCGTGCTGCCCGCCGCCTTTAAGACGCTTCGCGACCTGAATCCCGCCATCGTCCACTATAAGACGTGCTCCACATTCGATTCTTCGCCCGTGTTCGGCAGCATCGGCCGGGCGATTGAAATTGGGCAGAGGGTGTTCCAAAACCGGGTGACGCCGTTAGTAGTCGGCTCGCCGAACTTGCAGCGATTTTGCGTGTTCGGCAATCTGTTCGCGCGGTCCGGCCTCGACAGTCCCGTGCACCGGCTCGACCGCCATCCGACGATGAGTTACCATCCGGTGACGCCGATGATGGAAGCGGACCTCCGGCTGCATTTGCGCGAGCAAACGCCGCAGCCGGTCAGCCTCGTCGACGTGCTAACGCTCGATCGCGGCAAGGCCGCAGTGAATGCGGTTGTAGATGAGTCTGCAGGCAGGATCGTGCTGTACGACACGCTCACGTCGGGGCATCTCTCGACGATCGGCGAATCGATTTGGCAGATCCAACAGGCCGAAGGGAAGCCATATTTCGTCGCGGGATCTTCTGGAATCGAGTCGGCGCTGACCGCGCATTGGCGAGAGGTGGGAATCGCCGAGTCCGAATCCAAGGGATTTGCGCCGCCGCGATCGGTTGCGCATGCGCTGATGATCTCTGGAAGTTGTTCGCCGGTCACGGAACGGCAAATCGCCTGGGCGACGGCGCATGGAGTTATGGAGGTCCCCCTCGACGCCGCGCAGCTGCTCAATTCCCCGGCGCCGGAGAGCGAAATCTCAGCCGTCGCCAGGCGTATTGCGGCACTCCTCGACGCAGGTCGATCGGTTGTCGCTCACACCTGCCGCGGGCCGGGTGACGAACGCATTCGCGCGGCCAAACAAGCGGGCCCTTCGGCGCTCTGCGGCGACGCACTCGGTGTTATACTGGGACGAATCCTCGCGCGGGTGCTCGATTTGCGGCTCGTCGAGCGCGTCGCGGTGGCAGGCGGCGATACGTCGGGTGCAGTCGCGCGGGCGGTGGGCATTAGCGCGCTGGAAATGATCGGGCCGCTCGCGCCCGGGGCGCCGCTGTGCGTCGCCCACAGTCGCAGCGGAGCGGTGGCGGGCGTCGAATTCACGTTCAAAGGCGGTCAGGTGGGGCACGACGATTTCTTCGCCGCGCTCCTGGCCGGCGGGCCCAATCGCTAGTCGATCGAAAGGTTGGAAAATGAGTTTCAGTCGGCGGAACTTCTGGGCAGTGATTTTGGCGGCTGCATCGACGTTGCCCTTTGCCTCGTGTGCCAAGCAGCAGGCGAGACCCGCTGGCAAGCAGAAAATCGCCATCGTCGTTTCGACGCTTAACAATCCCTGGTTCGTCGTGCTCGGCGACACGGCCAAGGCCCGCGCCGAGGAATTGGGTTACGCAGCCACGGTGTTCGATTCCGAAAACGACACCGCCAAGGAGACGTCGCACTTCGAGAACGCGATCGCCGACGGGTACGCCGCGATTCTGTTCAATCCGACCGACGCCGACGCTTCGATCGCCAACGTCCGCCGGGCCAAAGACGCGAATGTGCCCGTCTTCTGCATCGACCGCGAGATCAACACCAACGACGCCGCGACGTCGCAGATCCTGTCCGACAGCTATTCCGGCTGCGTCGAGCTGGGACAGAAGTTTGTGGAAATCGTCGGCGAAGAGGGCGAGTATGCAGAACTGCTGGGGCTCGCGGGGGACAACAACACGCGGAATCGTTCTGGCGGCTTTCACAGCGTGGTCGATCGCTATCCCGGCCTCAAAATGGCGGCCCAGCAGAGTGCCGATTTTGACCGGGCCAAGGCACTCGAAGTGATGGAGTCGATCCTCCAGGCCCAGCCAAACATCAAGGCCGTGTTCTGTGCCAACGACGCGATGGCGATGGGCGCGTACCAGGCGCTCGTGGCGGCCAACAAGGACCACGACGTGAAGGTGTTCGGTTTTGACGGCGCCGATGAAGTGGTGAAGCTGATCGCCGAAGACAAGATCGTCGCTACGGGTATGCAGTTCCCGAAGACCATGGCCCGCACCGCCGCCGAATACGCCGACGAGTGGCTCCAGGGCAAACGTGATTTTCCTCAGAAAGTGCCCGTGGCGGTCGAGCTAGTCACGAAAGAGAATGTCGCCGACTACGGCGACTTCGGGACGAAGGACGATCCGAATCGATAGGCGGCCGATGAATCGTTCGCTTGCTATTGTCGCTGCGATTGTGGCCGCCGGTGTGCTCACGTGGTTCTTTCCGTTGTTTCACGTGGTGTCGAGTGAGTCGCAGCGCGCGGAACGAGAGCGGCAGACGTTCAATGCGGCGGACTTCGTGCAGGTCTTCTGGAAGAACAAATTGATACCGGCCTTTGGGGAGGCGGCTGACGCGGCAACGGTCCTCGCCGTATTGCGGGAGAATCCCGATCAGGCACGTACGCAGTATGGCCGCACGGCCGGGCTAGGCCGCGCGACGCTGTACTTCCTGCGCGGCGGAGGCACGATTACGTCTGTCGACAAGAAGGAAATTGGAATCTCCTTGAACAATGGCGAAAGCGCTGTGGATGCGGCGCTCCAGACGGGATTGCTGTTTGGAAACACGGTTCGCGACGCGACCGGCTTGTTGTCCGGCGATGACTTTCCCAACTCGCAGCAGTTCAACGAAATCTCGACCGAGCTCAACCGCAAGATTGAACGAAGCGTGCTGCCGGCGCTCCGCGACCGTGCCAAAGTGGGCGACGCGATCGAGTTTGTGGGCTGTGCCGCCGTGACCAACGTACCCCGCGACATCACGCCGTTGCGGTTGGTGCCGCTCGAAGTGACGTTCAAATAGCTGCCATGGCCGAAGACATCGCATCACCAGAGTCCGGCGACCTACTGCTCGAAGCGCGGGCCATCAGCAAGTCGTTTCCCGGGGTGAAAGCCCTGGACGGCGTCCAGATTCGCCTTCGTCGCGGCCGGCTCAATGCGCTGTTGGGGGAAAATGGCGCCGGCAAATCGACGCTGATGAGTATTCTCTCAGGCGTGTTTCCTCCGGACTCGGGCGAGATCCTGCTCGGGGGCAGGGGAGTTCGTTTCGCCAGCCCGCGCGAGGCCCAGGCGGCCGGCATCTCGATCATCCATCAGGAGCTGAATCTCATTCCGCACCTGAGCATCGCCGAGAACATCTATCTCGGCCGCGAACCGCTCACGCCGCTCGGGCTGGTCGACTTCCGCCGCATGTGCCGCGACGCCGGCGAGCTGCTGGCCGCTCTGGAACTCGACGTCGATCCGCGCGCTCCGGTCGCCAGGCTCCGCGTGGGAGCCCAACAAATCGTTGAAATTGCCAAGGCGCTTTCGCACCAGTCGCGCGTGATCATCATGGACGAGCCGACCTCGGCCATCACCGATCAGGAGATCGAGGTGCTGTTCCGGTTGATTCGCCGGCTCAAGTCGCAGGGCGTCGGCATCATTTACACCACTCACAAGCTGGACGAGCTGCGCCAGATTGCCGATGACGTGACTATTTTGCGCGACGGCCGATTCATCGCCAGTGACGCGTATGCCGCGTTCACGCACGATCGGATGGTGCAATTGATGGTCGGGCGCGAGCTGTCGGAGCTGTTCCCCAAAACAGCGCCGCATGCCGCCGAGGAAGTGCTCCGGGTCGAAAATATTTCGCTGGCCCACCCCGATCGGCCGGGCGATTTTGCAGTTAGCAATATTTCGTTCAGCGTGCGGCGCGGCGAAGTCGTGGGAGTGTTCGGGCTGATGGGGGCGGGCCGCACGGAGCTTCTGCAGACAATTTTTGGACTCCATCCCCACTCGTCACGCGGCACGATTTGTGTCGATGGCCAGCCGCGCGCGATCCGCACGCCTGCCGACGCGATTGCCGCCGGTTTGGCGCTTGCACCGGAGGATCGCAAACTCGAAGGGCTGGTCCTGTCGATGAACGTCGCGGAAAATGTGAGTCTGGCCAGTCTGTGCGGCGGCGCAATCGGCATGCTGCAACCTCAGCGAGAGCGCGAGCAGGCGGCCCAATTTGTCGATCGATTGGGAGTGAAGACGCCGTCGGTCGCCGAATGTGTCCGCAATCTCAGCGGGGGCAACCAGCAGAAGGTCGTGCTTGCGAAGTGGCTTGCCACACAGCCGAAGGTGTTGCTGCTGGACGAGCCAACCCGGGGCATCGACATCAACGCGAAGCGGGAAATCTACCTGCTGATCGACGAGCTCGCTCGCAGCGGCCTGGGCGTCGTGATAGTTTCATCGGAGCTGCCTGAAATATTAGCGGTTGCCGATCGCATCCTCGTGCTCGCCGAAGGACGTCTCTCCGCAGAATTTGCCCGCGACGAGGCCAGCGAAG
>JBFWSG010000004.1:214314-217665 GCA_050248495.1 Pirellulales bacterium
CGCAGCGGCCTGGGCGTCGTGATAGTTTCATCGGAGCTGCCTGAAATATTAGCGGTTGCCGATCGCATCCTCGTGCTCGCCGAAGGACGTCTCTCCGCAGAATTTGCCCGCGACGAGGCCAGCGAAGAAAAAATCCTCCGCGCCGCGTTGCCGGCCGCAAGAGTTCAGGCGAAGAGCGCATGAGCCAAATCGCTACCAAAGAACGCCTGGCCCGTTTCCAGTCGCTAGCGGCGCTACTGCTGATGGTCGTTGCGCTTTCGTTCGCTTCGGATAATTTCTTGACCGTCGACAACGGGCTCAACGTGCTGCGGCAAATCTCGATCAACCTTTGCCTGTCGATCGGGATGACGTTGGTGATTCTTTCGGGCGGGATTGATCTGTCGGTGGGCTCCGTGTTGGCGTTTTCGGGCGCGGTGGCCGCGGGGCTGCTCAAGGACGGCCTGCCGCTGCCCGGCACCGATTCGCTGCTGCAATTTACGCCGCTGGGTGCGATCATCGGCGGAATTGCCGTCGGCGCCGCGCTGGGCTGGTTCAACGGTTTGATGATTACGCGGTTTCGCCTGCCGCCGTTCGTCGCCACGCTGGGCATGCTCAGCATCGCGCGCGGGATGACGCGGCTCTGGACCGGCGGTTTTCCGATCACCGACCTGGGACCGCAGTTCACATGGATGGGCATCGGCTATTGGCTCCGCGTGCCGATGCCGGTCTGGATTTCCGCCGCACTCGTGGCCTTGTTCGTGATCATCACGCGCCGCACCCGGTTCGGGCGATATGTGTATGCCGTGGGCGGCAACGAACGGGCGGCCAGGCTCAGCGGGCTGAACGTGAACCAGATCAAACGCCGCGTGTACTTGCTCGGCGGTGCGCTCGCCGGCGTGGCGGGGCTGCTGGCCACGGCGCGCCAAAACGCAGCCGACCCCAAGATCGGCATCGGCTATGAACTCGATTCCATTGCCGCGGTGGTCATCGGCGGGACTTCGCTCTCGGGCGGCCGCGGTTCGATTCTCGGCACCGTGCTGGGCTGCTTGATCATCGGCGTGCTCAACAACGGCCTGGTGCTATTGGGCGTGTCGCCCGATTGGCAGCTGGTGGTCAAAGGGCTGGTGATCCTGGTCGCCGTGGCCATTGACCAGCTGGGACGGAGAGAGGATTAACGCGCGATGGGAAAGAAACGACTGGGTCTGTTGCACACCTCGGCCACGCTCGTGCCGATCTTCGAGCTGCTCACGAAAGCGAAGCTGCCGGAGGTCAAGGTCTTCAATCTCGTCGACGACAGCCTCATCAAGGACGTGATCGAGCATGGGCATTTGCGCCCGCAAACCGCTCGCCGTGTGACGCAGCTGGTGGCCGCGGCCGAAGATGCCGGGGCCGACTACATCATGGTCACTTGCTCATCGATCGGTGCGGCCGTCGAGACCGCCGCGACGCTGGCTTCGGTGCCGGTCCTGCGCGTCGATCAGCCGATGGCGGACCGTGCCGTCGCGACCGCGCAGCGGATTGGCGTGATCGCCACTCTTAGCACGACGCTCGAACCGACGGCCGATCTCGTGCGCCGTCGGGCGGCCGCCGCGGGGCGGCAAATCGAGCTCACTGCGCGGCTTTGCGACGGCGCGTTCGAGGCGCTGATGTCCGGCGATCCGGCCCGCCATGATGCGCTCGTGGCCGATGCGCTCCGCGACCTCATGCCGCAAGTCGATGTGATCGCGCTGGCGCAGGCTTCGATGGCCCGCGTGGTCGACACACTTGCAGATGCGGACCGCCGTATTCCGATCCTCGCCAGCCCGCCGCTCGCCGTCGATTACCTTGCCACTGTCCTTTGATCAGCCCTGTAATCGCCCCTGTGGTGGCCCCATGCAATTCGTGCGGAAACTTTGTCTGGGCAGCGCCGGGCTGAGCGTGCTGCTCCTCCTGGCCGGCGTGGTTGCCGGCCGGGCGTCGATCTGGCAGCCCGCCGCCGTCGCGGCAAGCATCGGCCTGGCGATCGGGCTGGGCGGAGTGCGCGGATTGCGGACCTACCAATTCACAGCCTGGATCATTGCCGCGGTCGTCGTGGCGATGATCTACCCCGCCTTCCTGCAGGAACTGAGCCCCGACAATGCCGCGCGGCCGAACAACAAGTGGCTGATGCTGGTGCTGGTGCAGCTGGTGATGTTCGGCATGGGCACGCAGATGAGCGTCCGCGACTTCGCCGAGCTCGGCCACAACACCTGGGCCGTCGTGGTCGGCGTGCTGCTGCAGTTCAGCGTGATGCCGCTGTTGGGCTACGGGTTGGCCACGGCGTTCGGTTTTTCGCCGGAAGTGGCGGCGGGAATTGTGCTCATCGGTTCCTGCTCCAGCGGACTGGCGTCCAACGTGATGACGTATCTGGCGGGTGCCAATCTGGCGCTCTCGATCGCGCTCACGGCGGCGGGCACGCTGCTGGCGCCGCTGACCACGCCCTTCTGGATGTACGTGCTCGCCGGCGACAAGGTACCCGTCGACTTCGTCGGGATGATGCTCCAGATCATGAAAATCGTCATCGCGCCGATCGGCGCGGCCCTGCTCCACGACTATCTAAAACGAGCCTCACCCGCCGGCGAGCGCAGCGTGCAACGGCTCGCACTCTGCGCTGCGGTCTGGCTCGCCGCGCTGCAATCTGGCGGCTGGGAATTCATCGGGAGACATTTGCAAGGCAACGCCTTGGCGGCGGTCGGAGTGCTGGGCTATTTGTGCGCCGCGGTGGTTGTCGGCGTTCTGTTTCATGCGCTTTGGCGACAATATCCAGCGATCGAAGCCCGCATGCCGCTCTTCTCGATGTTTGGCATTATCTTCTTCACGGCCGTCACGACCGCCACGGGCCGGGACGAGTTACTCCACATCGGCAAGCTGCTGATTTGCGTTTCGATTCTGCACAACCTGATTGGGCTGGTACTCGGTTACTCGCTGGCCCGATTGCTCGGTCTCGACGAGCGGGCAGCGCGCACGCTGGCCCTCGAAGTCGGCATTCAAAACGGCGCGATGGCCTCCGGGCTGGCCAGCGAAATGAGCCGGCTGGGAACGGTCGGCCTCGCGCCGGCCGTGTTCAGTCCCTGGCAGAATGTCTCGGGCTCGATCCTGGCGAACTATTGGCGCAAACGGCCGCCGGCCGATGATCCGCAGTCGACAGAAGACGCGTGATGATTTAGCGCTTTCGCCGCATTGCCCCGGCGAAAAACAGGGATATCCATCCGACGAGCACGCTGGTGGCCGGCTCAGGTACAGTGGCGCTGCCGAGCGCGCCGGATCCGAGGGCCATTCCGAAGTTGGCCTTCCAGGAGTTGTAGTCGGCCTGGGAGACAACGCCAGAGTTGGCCGGGTCGCGATTGGCGCCGA
>JBFWSG010000005.1:0-181419 GCA_050248495.1 Pirellulales bacterium
AGCCCGGGCAGTCGATCAACTCCAAGACACGATCGTAGGCTGTCTCGAAAAGTTCACCACCACCGAATGCAGCCACTACTTCCGACACTGTGGATACTCGGCACGGTAATCTGAAATGCGCTCTAGTAGTGTTGCCGAGGATACCCGCCGCGGCCAACAGAAATTGAGATGAGGATTGCTTCCTGCATTCTTATACCGAAGCGTGGCGAGCACTAGCGATTGGGGTCGGCGGGACCATCGGGCGGGAGGCGGCGCTTGCCCTGGTACATCAAGTTGAGAACGTACGCGCACACGAAGACGATGCCGGCCGAGATCACAAGAATCGTTAACGCGTCAGCCCAACTGATCGCATCGAGGTACAGGGGCGGCTGGAACTTGGCAGCTTCACTTGCGCCTACAGCCATTATCGTTGTTGCCGAGGTGTCATTCATGTGCGTTCGCCACACGGGTCCATTATATGTGCGACTGGAAGAATGCCACTAAGTGCAGCAGGGCTATTTCTCTAGTTTCCGCAAGCCTTTGATGCCGTAGTAAAGAAGCCCCCAGCCACAAACGGCACAGACTAAGTAGCTAACAATTGGGACAGAAACGCCTCTTCCGAATCGCTCGCTGTAGCCAGTGCTCGCCTCAAAAAGCCGTTCGTCAAAGAAAGCGCCGACAATTGGCGTAACGAGCATCAGCGCACCGCACACAATTTGTACGAACAGCATCCAAGGCTGTTGGCGGTCCGGTTTCGTCTTACGCATTGATGGGTGGCGGTCAATCAAGTGTGTCTGGCGGGGAGGCCATCGCGTTCGCGTACTATGTTCGATCGCTTTCGGCGAGCAACAAGCTGCAATTCACGGTCAATGGTTCGACGCCATCAAGGCTCGCCCCGCCTCCCCACTACTGTAAACGCATTTCAAGCCCAATTTCCACAGGATGTTGTGCTAGCAGTGGCGTCTTCGCCCCAAAATAGGCGATCTTCTTGCAATTGCCGCCAGGCTCGTTACATTCGTCCTTCACTTGCATTTCCCTTAACTGCCCGGTGACACGGCTGTTAACCACAAGGGGTTCTTTCCGCCGAGCGAACAGGACGTTGGACTCGTTGCGTGCTGGGCCAATTTCTTCCACGGCCTCTGCTGCGCAGCGGTCAGCTAACCGCCAAGCTTCCAAGGGATTCTGGCTTTGGTGGCGCTCGTTCTACCGACTGCAACTGGCTGCGTGCAATGCTGCGCGGTCGGGAAAATTCGCTCGTTCCCGGGAAGCAACTCCGCGACAGGGCCGTTTTGACGATGGCCAAGGAGTGCAAGGGAATGTCCAAGCCGATTATTGCTCTGAATGCCGACTATCGTGCCGCCGCTGCCGGCCGCTCTTCGTTCAGCTATCTCGACGCGTGTTACTTCGACGCCGTGACCAACGCAGGTGGCATCCCGCTGATCCTGCCGCCGCTGGAGAGCGAAGACGACCTCGCCGACGCGCTCGCACCCGTGGATGGGGTCGTGCTCGTGGGCGGTGCCGACCTCGATCCACGCCGCGACGGCTGGATGTTGCACCCCACGATCCGCCCGCTCGCGGCGCGGCGCGAGACGTTTGATCGCCGGCTGATGCAGCTCGTGGCCGATCGCCGGCTGCCAGTGTTCGGCATCGGGGCGGGGATGCAACTCCTCAACGTGACGATGGGCGGCAATTTGATGTTCCACATCCCCGAGGACCGGCCGGCGGCGCTCCCGCACCTCGACCCGCTCGACCCGGCCCACCGCCACACGCTGGAGCTCACGCCCGGCTCGCTGATGGAGCGGGTCTACGGCGACGGCGAGCTGCGGGTGAACAGTATGCACCACATGGCGGTGGATGAAGTGGCCGCGGGCTTCGAAGTCACCGCCCGCTGCCCGGACGGGATCATCGAGGCGATCGAGAGCCGCATCCCCGACTGGTTCGCCATCGGCACTCAGTTCCATCCGGAAGCGCAAACGGCCTCGGCCCTCGACCGGCGGATCTTCGAAGAATTCGTCGACGCGGTGAAGGAATCGGTGAGTGCGATGCGGATGGTGGCGTAGCTACAGTTCGTTGCGGCCGCTGATTCCTAAACACTCCCCATGCACAGGGAGTCAGCTCGAAACACGGAAGTTATCCTCCAGTTGGAAGGGTGCGGTCTGGCGAGACACGGACGCTTTCGCCAGGCCGCACCCGCGTTTTTGGGTTGAGCGGTCTGATTGTCAGGTCGCTGCTGTGGGAGGCGTCGCCGACGCCGATTGGGCGCTCTTCTCTCCCTTGGCGCTCTCCGATCGGCAATCGACAATCGCGGTCAGAGACCCCTCCTACAACGATTGCGCTTATGTTTTCCAGCGAGCTCGTCTGCGGCAATTGCGGGTGGCGGACCGTGTGCGGCCGCGAAGACGCCATCGGCCGGCTGCGGCTGATCGGCCTGTTGCGGCGCGACCCCGATCCGGAGGAAGCGGTCCTCCGCGAGCTGTTCACCGAATCAGCGCCGCGGATGACGTGTCCGCTCTGCAAAGAGCAGCGGCTCCGCGCGGCCGATCACGATGCGACACAAGATGACGACGATTTCGATTGGCAAGCGGCGGTACTCTGCGAAATTTGCCGCGAGCCAATCGCCCCCGAGCGTGTCGAAGCACTCCCAGGCGTAAAGCGCTGCGTCCGCTGCCAGGGCCTCGACGAAGCGGGCGTCGCGCTGGAAGAACCGGACTTCTGCCCCCGCTGCGGCTCGCTGATCGAAGTCCGCGCGAGCCGCCGCGGCGGCATCACCCGCTACCGCCGCTTCTGCACCGGCCAGCCGCCGTGCCGGTTGTAGTTGACATTACGCTTCCATCAAGCGCGTTATCGTTTGCGTCGGCGGGCTGCCTTCCAGAATTCATCGCGCGATAATCCCTTGCCGGCCGCGATGCTGTGCCGCGATTCGTTGAGCATTGCCTGGAAGCGAGGCGAACGAGAGAGCATCAACCGGTCCAAGTCCTCTTCATCCGTCGGCACGAGCAGCACCGCTGCCGGTTTCCCATTGCGGGTGATGATCAACGGCCCTTCGGTGGCGCACTCGTCGACGTAGGCGCTCAAACGAGCTTTCGCATCGGCAATCGGGACAATCTTCATGGGGTATACTCCTGGCCTCCGATGAACAGTCGATTCCGGTCTTTCATGCCGATCGCCAGGATGTGAACTTCGCCAGCAGGTTCGTCCACATCGTAAAACACGCGAAAGCAATTCTGCGGACCGAACCGCAGTTCCCAAGTCGAACCCGCGGGCCCAGATTTGCTGAGCGGCTTACGGTTTCTGGTTTCCTTGAGCGGAGTCGATCGCAGTTGTCCGTCCGTGGTCCGCTGAATCAAACCGTGATGTTTCCGCTCAATGGCGTCGAGGTGATCGAGCGTTTCCGGAGCAAACACCAGGTCGAATTTCCGCCGGCTCGCCATGGACTAGAATTATAGTCCATTAAGTGGTCAGAGTCAAAGATTGATTTTCGTCGGGCGGCGGGCAAGTGGAAGCCCGCGCGAGCCGCGGCAGCGGCATCACCCGCTACCGCGACTTCTATTCGGCCAGCCGCCCTGCCGTTTGTGACTGTCAAATGCTGACAAATCCACAATTGTGGCGTCTTGCGTGCTCGATCGCCGCTGCCCAGCCAGAATTATCATTCACCACAAATCGCTCTTTCTCACCCGTCGTGAGATGCACCAATAGCCCGTTGTTAAAGACACCAACTGTCCTCACCGCCTCTACCGCGGCAATTTCCGGAAACCTCGCGGTCCATTCATGGTTCTGGAGGTTGAATTTGTGAGATGCAAAGTGAATTCGATCACCCGTTAGCCACAAATAACCGCCAACACCTTCGGCACCTTTGAAGTTATTTGCGGGTCCTTCATAAACAATGGTCTCGGACCCGAAGTCCGGACGTTCGACCTTGAAACGGGCGGCTTGGCGGCGAGCAAACGTAGACATAAGCCAACTAAAAAGGATGCCAAAGAACACGCCGGCCACGATTCCCGCAGGCAGTCCTACCGCATATCGACCTGATTGAATGGAGAACCAAACGCTCATCGGCAAGCCGTAGAGCAATCCACTGATGACGGCGAGTCGGCGCCAATTATTCGGTGATGTTGATTGCAGCTTTGACATTACAGACTCTTTGTGTTTGGCAAATCGTCGTAACAACCGAGTTCTAGCAGTCCAATTTAGCGGCAGCCTTCACTCTTCCCCGATATCCTCATTCCACAACTCCGGCCGGGCGGCGATGAAGTCTTTCATCAATTGAATGCACTCCTCGCTGTCGACGTTTACCAGCTCGATGCCGCGCGAGCGGGTGTAGTCTTCCGGGCCTCGAAAGGTGCGGTTTTCGCCGATCACGATTTTGGGGATGCGGTAGAGCAGGGCGGTGCCGCTGCACATGTCGCAGGGGGAGAGGGTCGAGTAGAGGACGCTCCGCCGGTAGTCGGACGGCTTCAGGCGGCCGGCGTTTTCGAGGCAGTCCATCTCGGCGTGCAGGATCGCGCTGCCCTTTTGCACGCGGCGGTTGTGGCCGCGGCCGACTACTTTGCCGCCAACGACCAGCACTGAGCCGATGGGGATGCCGCCCTCGGCGAGTCCTAGCCTTGCCTCGTCGATCGCCATCGCCATAAATTCATCCATGAGTTTTGCTCCGTCTTCAGTTGGAAAAGAAGGAAGTTGAACATAAGGAAACAGAGAAAACAGAGGAAGGCAATTTGTCTGTACTCTGTTCTCTCTGTTTCCTTATGTTCAAAAGTCTTGTAATTTGGCCGGTACGATGTCGATCAGTGTTGTTCGATCCTTGCTCGCAATTGTGCCAGTTCGCGTTCGAATCCGCTATTGAGAATGGGGAAGCGGCACCAGGTTTTGGGGTCGAGGTTCTCATCATCGAGGTGGAAGGACGGGGCGTACCGCTCGCGCTTCCACTGGTTGCGGCACCAGAGCTGGAAGAACCGCTCGACCCACGCGGCCAGCTGCTTCGCCGAGTGTTCGGGAAAGAGCGGCGTCACGGTCTCCCATACGTCGACGGGCATTTGGCGGTCGCGGATGGCGGCCCGCTCGATCGCATCCAGCACGCGGTAGGGCATGAGGTCGCCCTCGTCGGTCTGGCCTTCGCCCGGCGGCCGTAGCTCGGCGGTCGGCCGCTGCGCGTTCACGACTGCCAGCGCCGGCAGCGGCCCGACGCCCGCCGGCCCGGTGCGCTCCATCCACTGGAGCCATTCGAGCAGAAACGCCTTGTCGATGCCCGCGATCGGTGCGAGGCCGCCCGCCGTGTCGCCGTCCATCGTGGCGTACCCGACGGCCGCCTCGCTGCGGTTGCTGGTCGTGAGCAATAGCCCGCCGCGCAAATTCGCCAGCAGCCAGATCCCCGGCGCTCGGGCCCGGGCCTGAATGTTCTGCAGCGCTACGTCATCATGCTCCCAGGTGAGCTCGCGGCCTATCTCCTGCGACACAATCGACACGTAATCGTCGACGGCCCGGTCGACGTTCCACTCCAGAAATTCGGCGCCGACGGCATCGGCGATCGTGCGAGCGGCGTTCCGCGTCACGTCGCCGCTATTGCGCGTAGCCTGGTAGACGCAGGTGAGCAGTTGCCGCACGACCTCGCGCTCGGAGCTCGCCGACGCGACCGCCGGCAGCTTCGCCAGCAGCCCGTCGAGTCCCAATTCCCGGCTGCCGAACTGCACCATGAGGTGGACCATCACGGCCACCGCCGACGAATCGGCCCCGCCGCTGAGCGAGACGACGAGTTGCCGCGCGTGGCTCTTCCGCAAATAGTCGAAGAGCGCGAGCGGCACGGATCGCGCAAACTCTTCTTCCTTGCGCTGCGGGCTGGTCTCCCAGGCGGGATGTCCCGGCACATTCGCGTTGCCGGCGGACGATGAAACCGTCGTCCGCTCACTGCCGGCGTCAGGCCAGGCAAAATCAGCGACGATCGTCCGGCCGTCCTCGTTCGCCTGTGCCGCGTCCGATTTCTCGTGGAACGCGGTTCGCGCCCGGCGGGTGGCGGTGACGTCGATGAGGGTCGTCGAGAGCACCCAGTCGGCGAACGAGAACCGCGGCCCGCGCAGCAGCATCTTGCCGCCGCTGGCGAGCAGCGTGCCGCCATCGTAAACCGCCCGGCCCGATTCGTTGCCGAGCAGATTGCAGTAGGCGTAGCTGACGCAGAACGCCCGCGAGCCTTCGAGCACGAACCGCTCGCGGATGTCTTGCTTGGCGAACGCAAAATGGCTCGCGCTCGGATTGAGCAAGATGTCGGCCCCGCGCTGGGCGAGGCGCGCCCCGGTGCGGTCGGCCACCCAGGCATCGCGGCAAATCTCGAAGCCGATCCGCACGTCGCCCACTTCAAACAGCAGGTCGCCGATCGGAAAAGCCTGGCCGTCGATTTCGATTTCGCCGACTTCGCCCGGCGGCCAGCGGCGGAACCAACGCGGCTCGTAGTGAATGCCGTCGCCCGCGAGGTGCTGCTTGGCCACAATGCCCAAGAGCCGCCCGTCGCAAGCCATCGCCGCGCAATTGTAGACCGCGCCCTCATAGTCCATCGGCAGGCCCAGGCACGTGACGATGCCGCGCGTGGCCGGCAGGCACGCCATCAGCATTTCGAGCGAAGTCTGCTGCACACCGGGGGCGTGGAACATGTCTTCGCAGCCGTAGCCGCTCAGGCACAGCTCGGGGAGGCAGAGCACGCCGACGCCGGCGTCGCGGGCCGCCTCGATCGCGGCGACGATGCGGCGCAGGTTGTCCTCCCACGCCATCGGCGTCTGATTCAAACTGGCGGCGGCCAGGCGGATGCGATTCAACACGGGGCCTCGACTCTTTGGGTAATTCTACTCGGTTCCATGATTGAGCATCGCCAGCCGCAGCATGTTGAGCGCCTGCTTGGCCGCGCGGGCGCGGACGATTGCCGGATGCCCGCCGAGTGGGAACTCCTTCACGCGGACATCTTCGCCCGCGGCGAGCGCGATGTGCAACGTTCCGGACAGTTCCTGGTCGGCCGCATAGTGAGTGCCCGCGGGGAGCGCTCCCACCGCCAGGCCATAGGTCGCTCCCGTCCGCTCGCACACGACGCGGGCCATCGTCTCGGCCGTCGACGCGCTCGCCGGCTCGGTGTCGCGGATGTCGAGGAGCGTGGAGAGTGACTCCGGTTCGTGGAGCACGACGCCGCCCACGAGCGTGCTGCTCTCGGCGTCGGCGTCGGCGAGCCAGTGGTCGAGCAGCCCGTCGGTCGCGCACTCGGCGATCGCCACCGTTTCCTGCCGCTCTTTCAAGAGACGCACGACTGCGTGCTGAAGTTTATCCTCTTCCTCGCCGAAGACGAGCACGCCCAAGAGGGCGCGAATCTCCGCCTCGGTCGGCGCGATCAGCGCGCGGCAGGCCGACTCGTCCAGCCCGCTCGCCGTGATGCGGAGCGTGATCGTGGCGTCGCTCACGGTGATGCCGACGCGCGGTTCGCGGCCGCGGCGGATCATGTCCGGCAGCATCGCTTCGAGCTTGCTCTCACCGACGCCGAAACACTTGATCCGCCGGTGGATCGTCACGCGCCGCGACGTCTGCGCCGCGATGATCGCCGGCGCGACCGAGTCGCGCCACATTGCAAACATCTCGGCCGGCACGCCCGGAAGCGCGATGAACCGGCAGGGGCCGCGGTCTGCGCGGGCGATCGTCATGGCGATGCCCGGCGCGGTGCCGTGCGGATTGGCGATCGGCCGGCTGCCGCGCGGAAACATCGCCTGCACGACGTTGCGTTCCGGCATCGAGCCGAAACCCCGCCGCGAGAACAGCCCGCGGATGTGCTCGAGCGAGGCCGCATCCTGCACCAGCTCGACCCCCGTCGCCGCGGCGAGGGCCTCGCGCGTGAGATCATCCGCCGTCGGCCCCAGTCCACCGGTGGCGACGACGACATCAGTCCGCTCGATCGCCGCCTGGAACACCGCGACATTGGCGGCCAGGTCGTCGCCCACCGTGGTGTGAAACATCACGTCGACGCCCAGCTCGGTGAGCCGCTCGGCCAGCCAGCGGCTGTTCGTGTCGAGCCGCTGGCCGGTCGTGAGTTCGTCGCCGATGGCGAGGATTTCGGCTTGCATGGAGGTGGGCGGGGTGGACGGGCCGCTGCGGAGATAGACAACTGCGTATTGAGCACCGGGTACCCAGTACTCTGTAGGGAGTGCTCCATTCTCGCCGCGGGAGCCGCATTCGCCCAGGGGCCTCGATTTTGAGTAAAATAAACGTGCCGCGTTCCTACTGGCGGCCGGCGGGGTTCAATCAACATGCGGTTCTTTTTCCAACGCGGTCCAAAGTGCTTGCTGGCGGCGTTTGCGCTACTGACGTTCGCGCTCGTCAGCGCACGGGCGACCGCCCAGCAGGACCGCGACCGTCCCGGGCGGGGCTGGCGGCGTGATCGGGGCGGCGACCGACCCGGCAACCGAAACCGCGATCGAGAAGACCGCGATCAGCCGCGCGACGAGACCCCGCCTCCGGCCGCATCCAGCTCATCGTCGACGCCGGCCCCTTCGGCCAGCGGGTTCGGCACGGTCTCCGAGGCCGAACAGATCCGGACGAAGGCCAGCGAAACGATCAAGCTGCACGACAAGAGCGGCAACGGCATTCTCGAAAACGACGAGCTCGCAAAGCTCGGCATGTCGCGCGGCGCCGACAAGGATGGCGACGGCAAGATCACCCGCGACGAACTGATTGCTTTCTATTCGCCGAAGACTCCGGCCGCCGCGGCGCCGACGCCGGCCGCGCAGTCGGCCCCCACTGTGTCGACGCCTGAAAAGAAGTCGGACGACTCGACCCAACGAAAGATCGTCAACAGCAAGCGAAAGTCGTATCGCTTCAAATCGACCAAGGATCGCAGCAACAACTGGCGCTTCTCCTCGCGCGACGCCAACGGCGATGGCCAGGTCTCGATGAGCGAATATGCGAGTTCCTGGACCGACCGCACGGCCGCCGAATTCCAGCGCTACGACAAAGACAACGACGGCATGATCACCGCCGAAGAAGGAAAGTGAGTCGCCGCGGAATAGTTGGCGTCGTCGGCCACGACGAATCGGCCGGCTTGCTGCGCGACCTTAATTTCCGCGTCCGCCGCCCCCGCCGCCCGGGAATCCGCCCGGCCGTCCGCCACCGCCCGGCCCGCCGCCTCCCGGTCCACCGCGGCCACGCCCGTCGTCGCCGCCGCGGCCTCGATCGCCACCACCGCCGCCGCCACCCATCCGCTCGTTCATCCGCTGCATCTCGCGGAACATCTCCATGTTCCGCCACATCGCCCGCCGCTGCTGGCGTTCCCGGTCACGCTGCTCGTCGTTGCCGCCGCCTTGGCCCTGTGCGAAAGGCGGACGCTGCGACCCAACGCTCGTGGTCGTCGAGGTCTTGGCCTGTTCTCCCAAAACCGACACCAGCGCCCGCTGCACCGCCGAGGAATTTGTGTGCTTGAGCGACACCACGCGGGTGATCTCCGGCGAGTCGGTGTCGATTTCATCCAGCTGCGCGACGAGGGACTTCACTTCCTCGAACAAGGGATCGGGCGCCCGCACCACCAGCGAATTACTGCGCTCGTCGATGCCGAACGACATCTTTTGCGTCTGCTGGTCGACGTTGTTGCCGCCGCGGATCATTTTGAGCATATCCTGCGGCGACATCACCTGTGGCCCGCCGCTCGCCATGCGATCGGAGTAGATCTGCTGTACGACCGACGCGATCTCCGAGGCCTGCGTGTTATAGACCGGGATCAGCCGCGGCCGCAGATCGGCCTCGACGTCTTCCGGACCGACCCGCTGGTCGAGCACGCGGAGCAATTGTTCCACGGTGTCGAGGTCCGCCGGCTTGGCCCGCACCACCAGCGCGTTGAGGCGCACGTCCGGCACGATGTCGACCGAGCCCGAGGAGAACCCGCCTCCCGAGCCGCCACCCCCGCCGCCCAGGAGCAGGTTGCCCATCAACCCGCCGCCCAGATCGCCAAGCGCCGCGCCGGCCATGTCGTTCACGAGGCCGCCCCCTTTCGAGCCGCCGCCGAAGATGGCCGAAAGCACTTCGGAGACCGTGGTTGCCTTGGCATACTTCAAATAGAACACGGCATAATCGCGGCTGGCGCTGGTGTTGCGTTCGGCGACGGTGGAGAGCAGCTGCTCGAAATCGTCGAGCGCTTCGAGGTCGTCCGACGCGACCAGCACGCCGCCGGGGCCGGGAGCGACGACGATCGGCGCCCCGGGTCGGTTCTCGCCAGTGCTGGTGACCTGGTCGTCGACGTAGCGCAGCCACTGCGCCAGGTGAAAATTGCTGCGGTCGAGCGGCACCATCGCCGATGGCTCAGGCGAGTCTGCTTCAACGGGTGGGCGATCCGGCGCTTGTTCTTTGTCTTGCGTGTTTCCTGTTTCATCGCTTGGGCGGTACGTCTGAATCGTTTGCGAGGGCAGCACTACTCGAATCCGATTCTGTCGCATCGTCGGCCAGATCTGTTCAATCTGCTGCAGCGCCGAACGGGCCTGTGCGCCGGTGAGCGGGAGCAATCGCACGTGCTCGTTCGACTTCGTCCGCGAGCCGCCTTCCGTTTCTGTTTCCCCCATCTGCGCGAGCAGGTCCTTGATCTGCTGAACCTGGCCGGCTGTGCCGCGGACCAATAGGCTTTGTGTCGTGATGTCGGCATCCACGCGCGGCGCCGAGGGATCGGGCTTGTCTTTTTCGAGTCCGCCGAAGAGCTTGGTGATCGAGAGCACCGCCACCTGCGGATCGACCGTCGACAGCGGGATCACGGCCACTTGCCGCGCGTCGCGCTGCATCTGATCGACCGTCGCCGCGATCGTGGCCTGTTGGGCCGGCCGTGCGAACGCGACCAGATGGCCCGTAATCGGGTCGACGGCCAGCTTCACCGATTTGTCGCTCTCCAAGAGCGTCTGCAGCACCGAGAGCACCGCTTGCGGGTCGGCCGACGTGATCGGATAAACTTCCAACTGGGGCGCCCCGGAGATGCCCTTGGCCGCGTCCGGCACGTCGATCAGCCGCACCACCTGCTCGGCGCGGGCGACCCGCTCCGGCGTGCCGTGGACCAGCAGTTTGTAACCCGTGACATCTTTCCCCAGAGTCAGCTGATTGTCGGTTGTGCTGAAGGCTTCGCTCGGGATGCCCAGGAGCTGCCGCAGGTAGGGCAGGGCATCGTCGACCGAGAGGTACTTGAGCGTGATCTCGCGGATGCCGCCGGCGGGATCCACCGGCCGCTCGACCGCATTGATCACCGCGCGAATCGACCGCAACCGTCCGCCGGTTTCCGTGACTTGAATCCGTTTCGACTGCGGCAGCACGATCACCGCGCCTTGCGGCCCCAGCAGCGGCTCGACTTCCTTGGCAGCTTCCTCGGCCGACATGTTCAGCACGGGAAACGTGACGCGAATGATCTCGTAGTCGCCGTGTTCATCCAAGTTCTCGAGCTGGACGTCGCGCACCAGGTTTGGCGGAATGCCGTCCTCGAGATTCACGAGCACCAGCATGTGCCCGTTCCGCACCAATGTGAAGCCCTTGGTCAAGAGCACGCTGTTGATCACGTCGAGTGCCTGAGCGAGCGTGTACGAACGTGAGTCGTGATAGTTGAACGTCCCCGGCGGCGGCGATTCCAGCACGAGCGAGAGCCCCGCCTGGTCGGCAAACCAATCGAGCACTTCCTGCCACGGCTGGTAACGGAAGTTGAACGTGAACTTGCCGTCCGAATTGGCACCGGCGTGCGGCGCTTCAGCAGCTTGCGGCTTTGGTGGGGATGAAGCTGGCTCTGCCGGCGCCTCGGCAACTTGTGGCTTTTCGACGGCGGGCTCCACCGGCGTTGCCGGCGCCTTTTCGGTCGGCGGCGAGGCGACGGCCGGCTTCTCTTCCGCACCGCGCGCAACCTCGGCGCCGACTGCCGACAAAAGCAAACAGCCCGCCAATAACGAGCCCAGCACAGGGCGAGTGCGGAGAAGCCACCGAAGCAGGGAAGACATAAGCGCGCGCTCCCAGCGCCAATTCGCGTGCGATGCGTCCCAGCCGCCGCGCCGCCGCAATGGGGTCGAAATGCCGTACCCCTCCCATCATACTCACCGCAGGGCCTCAAAACCAGCAGATTTCAGCCGCGCCGGTGCACGCGTCGGAGCGGCGAGATGCCCAGATTTCTGCGGCCATCCTCGCATTTCAGGGGGCCCCACCGGTTAGTGGATTGGCCTCCGACTCCACCAAATTGGGAGGTCGGCTGTTGCTCCGATTACTTCGCCCGAAGGCTGCGGTGAAGCAACTCCACTTCGGCAATCAGCGTCGGTTGTAGCTCGGCCAATCGCGCTGGGATGTCCATGCTGGCGTGGACTAAGGTCAACACGACAATCGACTCCGGCCGTGAGTCGCAAACGAGTACGTGCCTGTTGATTCGATAGAACGACAAGGCGGGATGAAATTCGGGTTCCGGCTTGAGCAAATTCGGATGCGCTTTGACCCGTTCCAGCCCAGCTTCGATTTCGTCAAGGTACTTGTCCGCGGTTCGCTTTCCCCAACGTTCGACCGAATAATCAAAGATGGATTGAACGTCTCGCAGGGCGCGTTGCGTGAGGAGCAGCTTCGTCGGCGAGCGGCGACTCACTTTCTTCCCTTCTTGAGCAAGCTTCGCAAGTTTCCCTCGAATCGAACCGTGCGACCATCGATCGCATCCTGGTAACCCTCCAGGATCGCATCGCGGACCTTGGCCGCCTCGACTTGCAGCTTCTTTTGCCGCAACAAGTCACGGACAAACTCACTAGGAGTCGCATACAGCGTGCCATCGCCGCAGTTCTCCTCGATGAACGAGCGCAATTCGTCAGTGAGCGACAAGTTCAAGGTATTGGGCATGTGAGGCCTCGATCTAAACCAAGACTATTCCACACACAATCTTATGTCAATATTTGCCATACACATCGCGGCGTCGCGATCCGAGATTCTTCGCATCGTTGCGCGCAGTCGTCCCGGTGCACGGCAGAGCGATACGCGCCTGAGGGTCAATTCGAGAACGAGACGCCCCAGCCGACGCGCGGGCCGCAGCGGTGGCCCCAGCAGGGCGGGCCGAAGCAGGGGGGCGGACCATAGTAGACTTCTTCCACGACGACTGGTCCGGGCGGGGGCGGGGGCACGACGACGGCCTGCGCTTGGGCCACGCGCGGCGTCTGCATCGCCTGGATCACCATGGGCGGAACGCCTTGTTGCGTCATGAAGATCACATCCTGCGGCGACGCCGGTTGGGCCACGCCGGAGGTATTGATGTAGTTGACGATCAGCTGCGGATCGACGCCTGCGCGGCTCATGGCTACGACCTCGCCTGCGGTGGCCGCGCCGGTCGCCGGCGGGCGGCCCATCGTCGCCGCGATCTGCGCGCGGTTGCGAGCTTCGACGTCGTCCATTGCGCCGCCTACCACGTTTCCCGTGAGCGCGCCGACGCCCGCGCCGATTAGCGCCCCCGTCCCGGCATCGCCGGTGGCGCTTCCCACGAGCGCGCCCACTCCGGCACCGCCGAGCGCGCCGACGCCGGTGCCTTGGCTCTGGTAGTAGCCGCTGCGGCAGCCCACGGCGAGAAGAACGGCAAGGCAGGGCAGGGTGCGCGCGGCAGCGAAGTTCATGGGCCGACTCCAGCATCAGAGAGCCGAGCGCGCGGGAAGCGATCGGCGTTGCAAACTACGGGGGCGGGAATCGTCGCAGCCTGGAATCGGCCGGTCAAGAGTGGCAAAGTAGCAGGCATACTCCGCATGCCGCAGCAGCCAACCAAAACCGCCGTCAATTTGCCGCGGCTGGTAGAAGGTGCTAGCTGCTTTCGGGCCGCGGGGCGACGCTCCGATGCTGCACGCGCCAGGCCCGCCATTGTTCGAGGGCCGATGCGCGGCGCTCATCGCTTTCCAGATAGAGCGATGTTTCTTCGAAGAGTTTTTGCGGATGGGGCCGGGCATGCACGTAGCCGTACGTCACCGGCTCCTGGCCCGTGAGCCTGAGCAGCACCGCCAGGGCCACGTCGCGAATCTGCACCGATGCCTGCTCGTTTGCCGGTCCATTGATTTGCTGCCGCGACAGGCATTCGCGCTGGTCATCGAGCAATGGTTCGAGGGCCGCGATGTTCTCTTCTGAGCCGAACCTGCCGACGGCGAGGATGGCATACATCTGCTGCTGCGGGGACACGGCCAGATATTCCGGCTTGGGCTCGAGCAGCTCCAAAGCCAGCGGCAAGCATTCGTCCAGCGAATGCTGGAACATCGCGTCCAGCCGCTGTTGCAGAATGATGGCGCTGCGATTCGGGCAGTGGATGACCCACGCACAGACGAGCCGGCGCAGCGCGTTGCCGTCTCGCTTCGCTGCCAGTGCTTCGCTTAAAGGCGGGATCTGGGTCAACTGCCGCAAACTGGCCGCCGCACCGTCCGATAGCTTCGCATCCGGCAGCGAGCCCAGGAACAGCAGCGTCGCGCTACTTCCCGCGGGAATGGAGAGCTGACCAGGCTGGGTGAAGATCCGGGCCCGGAGCAGGCGATTGATCTGCTCTTCCCAATTCAGCTCGTGGTCGTGCGACGACGGATCGAACATCCGCCGCAACAACTCCGGTTCCGCGCGCTGCATTTCGACGAACAGCTCGCGCGACGGTGCGTCCGTGCCCACGAACTCACGGAACGCCGACCAGCCGGGCAGCGTCATACCCCGCTGGCCGTCGACGTCGGACGCGAACTCGGCCAGCTGACGCTCAAACGTCGACTCATCGATCAGGGTCACGAGGCGGCGGGCCGCGAAACGGGTTTCCGGATCGGGTCCGTTGGCCACGTTCACCAACGCCGCCCGGGCGACGTCGCCTCCCTGGACAAGCCGATCCGCCGCGGCCTTGCGGACCTGGTAGTCGTCGTCGCCGAGCTCTTTAATCCAGCGCTGGATATCACCGGATGGAGGCTCGGCGGCCGCCGTGCTACGCGCGAAAATCGACACGGCAGAAAGCGCCGCCAGGGCCAGCCACAGGAATGAAGTCGCTCGAATCATGCCGCCAATCGGGGAGGGAAGCCCTGCCAGGGGATCGGACTTGGGTGACAAATTATCCTACGTCGCCAGTCGCCGAAATGCCATCGCCACCACCGGCATGGCCGTCCCAACCGGTTCCGGCTGCACGAAAACTCGTGCATTTGCACCCGTTCGACTACGCAGAGAGCGGAAACCTCGTTCGCGGGCGCGGAGCCGCGCTTGTGTCCCGTCGCAGTAGCACCTAGAATTAAGTGCACTTGGGATTTGTGGCCGCTTGCAGCCGAAACTGCTAAAGAGCCGTCTGCGAAGAAAACGTCGTCGCGTGCTGGACGTTTCCAATGGGAAGCCGGAGTTTCCCACGGAAGTTCCTGCCGCACGTTCTTTCGCACAACGAAAACGCAAGCAGCCGCGGATCCGAGCCATCGGTCCCGCGGCTTTTTCGTTGGCCGCGGCCGGCCGGCGGCACCTGACCTCTCCGCCAGCGGAGCGCGCACGAATGAGTACCACCGAAATGACCCAGCCAGCGCACGATCGGTCGACGTCGAAGACGCCGCCGACGCCGGCCGATGCCGGCCCCGAATTCTCGACGCTCGCCGTTCACGGCGGCGAGGCCCGCCAGAAGCCGGGCGACTCGATCACCGATCCGATTTTTTGCGCCTCGACTTACACGTTTGCCGACACGCAATCGGTGATCGATTACATCGAGGAGGAGCAGCCGCGCGAGGAATACGGCCGCTATGGCAACCCGGGCGAGCGGGTCGCCGAACGGAAACTCGCCGCACTCGAAGGGGCCGAAGACGCCGTGCTCTTCGCCAGCGGGATGGCGGCGATCGTCGGACTGTTGATGGCTAAGCTCAACGCCGGCGACGAAGTGGTCTTCTTCGACGAGTGTTACCACCGCAGCCGCGAGTTCTGTAGCAAGCATCTCTCGCGTTTCGGCGTGAAGACGATCCAGGTCAAAGCCTGCGATTACGACGCCATGGAGGCGGCCATCACGCCGCGGACGCGGCTTCTGGTGAGCGAATCGCCCACCAATCCGCATCTAAGCATCGTCGATTTGGAGCGATTTGCCGACATCGGCCGGCGGCGCGAGGTGGAGACGTTGATCGATGCCACGCTCGCCACGCCCTACAATTTGCGGCCGATCGAGGCAGGTGTCGATTACGTGCTCCACTCGGTCACGAAGTATCTGGCCGGGCACAACGACCTCTTGGCCGGAGCGGTCGCTGGCTCGAAGCTGCAGCTCGACTCGGTCCGCAATCTTCGCGGCATCATGGGCGCGATCAACAGCCCGCAGAATTGCTATCTGTTGCTCCGCGGTCTGAAGACGTTCGAGCTGCGAATTCAACGGCACAACGAGAATGGCCAGCGGGTCGCGGAGTTTCTCGAGGCTCACCCAAGAATCGAGAAGGTTTACTATCCAGGCCTCGCCTCTCATCCGCAGCACGAACTGGCGAAGCTGCAGATGCGCGGTTTCGGCGGCCTGGTGACGTTCCTGGTGAAGGACGCCGATTGGCGGGCGACGGCCGACATCATCGACGCGGTTCGCATCCCGCGGATCGCCCCGAGCCTGGGCGGCGTCGAGTCGCTCATCGAACAGCCGCTAGTGATGAGCTACTACCAGCTCAAGCCGGAAGAGCGGGCCAAGTTTGGCATTCCCGACAACATGATTCGCCTCTCCTGCGGCATCGAAAATGGCGACGACTTGATCGCCGACCTGGCCCAGGCCCTGGATCGCTCCTAGTGACATGGCGTTGGTACTTGAGTGGCACGGCGCTGGCCTCCGCCATGGGGTGGCTGGCCGCGCAGTGTCACCTCGCCGGTCGGGCGCCGGTTGGGATCCTGTCGCTTGCCGTCGGCATCGCTCTGGGCTGGGGCGCGGCGACGTTGGCTGCCTGGGTCGGGGTCGTCTGTCGTAAGTGGCTTGTTACCGGCGCCGTGCTGTTTGCTCTGGTGGCGATTTTTACGGAGCATGCTTGGCTTTACCGGGACTTCCGCCGACAATGGCACGAGGCACGGTTGAATCCCCAGGTGGCAATGTTCCGTCCCGAAGAGCCCTGGTCGCCGGCCGAGTACATGCGACACGAGGCCAGTGGCCCGCGCATCGCGCTGTGGGGCGTCGATGCGGTGCTGATTGCGGCCGGTACGCTCGGCGTGGTGCTGCTGCGACGTCCAGCAATTCATGGTGACGCGGACAAGAACAGATTCGTCGTGGCCGACGACGCCAACTCCAACTGAATTCTGCACCCATGGCCATTCTCGGCATCGGCACCGATATCGTGGATTGCCCGCGGATCGCCGACATGATCGAGCGGCACCAGGACATTTTCATCACGCGGGTGTTTACCGCCGCAGAGATCGAATACTGCCGCGGCCGCAAAGCCTCGATCCAGCACTACTCCGGCCGCTGGGCCGCGAAGGAGGCGGTGCTCAAAGCGCTGGGTACCGGTTGGCGCCGCGGCATCAGTTGGCGCGACATCGAGATCGTCAGCAATCGCCAGGGCGCACCGATCTGCCATTTGCATGGAGGAGCCCGCGAAGTGCAGGAGCGGCTCGGCATCCGCCGCATCCACGTGAGCATCTCCCACAGCCGTTACTACGCGATCGCCTACGCGGTCGCTGAGGGTGACGAGCGGTAGACTTCCAATCGCTCTCCGCGAGTCAGTCTTGCACCTTCGAATCGCTGTTTTTCAGGCTGACGGCCACTCCCGGTGAATTGTCGGGCTCGAAGCCGATCGCATCGAGCATCGGCCGGACTTCCGGATTCGACATGAATAGCTTCCAAGGGAGACCGGTGCGATAGTTTTCGATGCCGACGACAATCTGCGCCTGATTCAGCCCCATGTAGCATTCGTCGAACCAGTTTTCGGACTCGTTGAAGCCGTCGTGGAAGCCGTAGACTCCCCATACTCTATCTCCCAGGTCGCGATAGAGATGACGGAGCACGGCCAGCGATTCGTCCGGCGAATAGGGCATGCAGCCAAGGGCTGCGGAGCTGCAAATCGTGCCGTTGTCGCTGCGCGGCTGCGGCTTACCGCCACCGTTGCGAATGCCCGCCGAAAGGCCCCAACAGTCGGGACCGTAGCCTTTGAAACCGCGCGGGTTGTCAACGCAGTAAGCGCGGTTGATCAATGCCAGCTGGCGGTTGTTGTGAAAGTAGTTGGTAAACTTATCGCGTTTATTGCGCGGGTCGAATCCCAGATACGAGAACTGAGCGAAAAACAAGTCGCCGCCGGTGCCGCAGCCGACGTCGAGCTTTTGTCCGTAGTATTCGTGGCCGTTTGCGTAGTGGTCGCCTTGCGTTGTGCGGCTCCATCCTTGGCGATAGTCGATGGCACGTGCGGATTGGCCTGCCCAGCCAGAGTAGTACATGCTCGCTGGCACCGCATGGGTCGGTGACGCGACCGCCAGCAGATATACGATCATCGTCTCGTTGAAGCCGATCAGCGGATGACTGATGTGCCACTCATGGCTAGGCGACCAGTGCCAATACAGAACCTCGCCATCCGGGGTTTTGCGGTACCAATCCCACTCGACGTCGCGCCACATCCGCGTGACGGTCTCACGAATCTCGCGCTCCTTTGGCGAGTCGGCGCCGAAATATTGGCGGGCCGTGAGCAATCCTTGCATTAAGAACGCAGTCTCCACCAAGTCCCCGCCGTTATCGTACTTGCCGAATAGCGGCCAGACTTTGCCCGTGCTGCCGTGAAGAAAGTGAGGCCAGACGCCATGAAAGCGGTCCGCCTTGTCGAGGAACCGCACGATCTTGAGCATCCGATCAACAGCTTCCTCGCGCGGCACAAACTGCCGTTCGGTGGCCACCACGAGCGCCATGATTCCGAAGCCCGATCCGCCCAAGGCGACCAGGTCGTCGTCGCCCGGCAGTACCTCCAGCGCCATCCCGGACTCTCGATTCGCCCCGTCCCAGTAGTAGCGAAAACAGCCTTGCTGGACCATGTCGAGCAGGGCGTCGTCGGAAAGTGGCTGCGTGGAGGCCGAGGCGGGGGCCGAAAGAGGCGATTCGCGGTTCTCAACGTCGATCGCACTCACTTTGTACATGAACTGTTTGTCCGGTGCGCCGACGAAGTCGACGTACCGGTGCAGGTAACCCGGCTGTGTGCCGAGCGGCGAAAAATGCTGGCCATCGGCGGATCGATAGATGCGATAACTCAGCACGTCGTCGTCGGCCGCAGGTGTCCAGGAAATATCGACATGCCGCTCCGCTCCGGTGGCGGAGATGTTGGTTGGCGCCGACGGAGGTGCTCCAGCTGCCTGCTCTGAATCCACGAGGCGAACGTCATCGAGATAGAGCACGTGCTCGCGGCCGTCGTCGAGCCCCTGCGTCAACGTGATCCGGCTGATCCGGCGCGGATCGAACTGCTTTTCGCTGGTGTCAAGGAACCGACCCTGAACCTTGCCGAGCGGCACATTGATCCGCGTCCAAGTTTTCGCAGGAAGTTTGCCAAGCCCGGCCAGCAATCGACTGTCGGGCAGCATGTTGCCCCGCTCGTCGAAGACCATCAGCAGCGGCGAGTGCTCTTCCGCAATCTCCTCGTCTGCAAAGCACCACAACGAAAGTGTGTCGCCCGCCAGGGGAAGAGCGGCGCCGATTCGACCGGGGCGCTGAATCGTTATCCGCCAATCGCCGCCGGAATTCGATGTCCACTTCAGCCGTAAGGAATTGGGCGGGCTGACAAATTGATTGCTGGCAACGGGACACTTGTCCTGCGACAACTCGAATTCGCTCGGGGCGATCACCGACCCTTGGCTATGGAAATACGAATCGTCCGTCGCGCTATTGTCGAATATCACGTGCTGCTCATAGACCGGTACCGCCGCAACCGCGAATTGCGTCGCCAAAGCAAAGAACACAATGAGCGCAGCAACTGAGAGAAAATTGCGTCCAAACCGCATAGGAAAATTCCCTGACGAGCCAACCGAGGCCAACCGAAACGAGAAGTGAAAGCGCTTTCAATCGCTTCATCTTATCACGGCCGGCAGACTCGTCAAAGAACGGACGTCGAAGGCTGGCTTATTCGCCCGACTTCTTCTTCGCCGATTTCACCGCAGCCGTTTTGGCGGGCCGGCGCTTCGTGGCGGACTTTTTGGGGGCTGCAGTGTTCGCCGCCTTCGCAGACTTGGCGCGAGACTTCTTCTTCGGCGGGCCCAGTGCGGCGCGTGCTGCCAAGAGTTCGAGTGCTTCGGCAAACGTCAGCTCTTCGACCGAAGCGCCCTTGGGCAGCGAGGCATTCGTCTCGCCGTCGTTGAGATACGGGCCGTAGCGTCCGTCCAGAAGTTGCACCTTGTTTCCGGTGACGGGCGAGGCGTCGAAGACTTTGAGCGGCTCTTTCTTCGCGGCGGCGCCTCGGCCGCGGGTCTTCGGCTGAGCGAGCAGCTCCACCGCTTGTTCAAGAGTCACGTCGAGCGGCGAGATTGTGGCCGGCAGAGAACGGGTCTCATCGCCGCACTTCACATACGGTCCGAACCTGCCATTGAAGGCCATGATCGGCTGGCCCTGCTGTGGATGATCGCCGAGATTGCGCGGCAAAGTCAGTAGCCGGAGCGCGGTGGCGAAATCGACATCCTCCGGCTTCATCCCCTTGAGCAGCGACGCGTTCTGCGGCTTCTCTTCGTCTTCCATCGTGCCGCGCTGCACGTACGGACCGAAGCGCCCAACCTTCAAATACACCGGCTTGTGCGTATCGGGGCAGATTCCCAGCGGCTCTTCCGCCTTGCCGGCCTGCTCCAGCAGCTTGAGCGCGGCATCGAGCGTCACTTCATCGGGCGGCGTCTCGTCGACGAGCGATGCCGTGCGATCGCCTTGCTCGACGAAGGGCGAATAGCGGCCCACGCGTACATAAACCGGTTCGCCACCCTCGGGCGTACCGATGTGGATGCGGCTGATGCCGCGGGCGTCGATCTCCTCGACCTTGTTCGCCAGCTGCGGCTTAAGGCCCGGCTTGCCGTTGCCGAAGTAGAACGACTTCAAATACTCGATGTGCTCGCGCTCGCCGCGGCTGATCGCGTCGAGGTCGTCTTCCATTTGGGCAGTGAACTGGTAATCGACCAGGCTCGACAGATGATCTTCGAGCAGCTTCACCACGGCGAACGCCACCCAGGTCGGCACCAGCGCGCCGCCTTTCTTGAACACGTAGTTCCGCGCGAGAATCGTGTCGATGATCGATGCGTATGTGCTGGGGCGGCCGATGCCGCGCTCTTCGAGCGCTTTGGTCAGCGCCGCTTCGCTGAAGCGATCCGGGGGATGCGTGGTGTGTCCCTTGGAATTCATCTCGATGCATTCCAGGAGCTCGCCGATCTCGACCGCGGGGAGCGCCTGTTCCTGGTCGGCGAGCTCGGCGTCCGGATCGTCGCTGCCTTCGACGTAGGCCCGCAAATAGCCCGGGAAATCAATCGTCTTGCCGCTGACCTGGAACACGCAACCGCCGCCCTCGATCTGGACCGTAATCCGCCGCGCCTGGCAATCGGCCATCTGGCTGGCGATCGTGCGCTTCCAGATGAGCTCGAACAGCTTAAATTCGTCAGCGCCGAGTTGGTCTCGCACCGCATCCGGCTTTTCAAACGGATGGCCCGCCGGGCGAATCGCCTCGTGCGCCTCCTGAGCGTTCTTAACCTTCGAGCGGTATTCGCGGGCCTCGGAGGGTAGATACTGATCGCCGTAGCTTTCGCGGACCAATCGCCGCGCGTCTTCGACGGCCACCGACGCGAGATTCGTCGAATCGGTACGCATGTAGGTGATGTGACCGTTTTCGTACAGCGCTTGTGCCACCTGCATCGTCCGCCGGGCGGTGAAGCCGAGCTTGCGGTTGGCTTCTTGTTGCAGCGTGCTGGTTGTGAACGGCGCGTAGGGCTTGGTCGTGTAGGGCTTGTCTTCGACCTTGGTGACGCGGAATTCGCCGTGACGAATTTTGTCCGCCAGAGCGGCCGACGACTCGGCGTCGAGCAGCATTAGCTGCGGATTCTTGAGCTGGCCGTTCGAGGAATCGAAATCCTTGCCGGCCGGAATCTTGCGTCCGTCGACCGAAACGAGAGCCGCGTCGAGCTGCTGCGAGTTCGATTTGGCGAACTTGGCCACCAGGTCCCACCAGCTGGCGGAGACGAACGACATCCGTTCGCGCTCGCGTTCGACGATCAGCCGCACAGCCACGCTTTGCACGCGGCCGGCCGAAAGCTTCGGCCGCACTTTTCGCCATAACAGCGGCGACACTTCGTAGCCGTAGAGCCGGTCGAGGATCCGCCTCGTTTCCTGTGCCCGCACCAAACCGTCGTCGACTTCGCGGGGCGAAGCCAGCGCTGCCTGAATCGCGTCTTTCGTGATTTCGTGAAACACGAGGCGGTGGACCGGCACTTTGGGCTTCAAGAGTTCCAACAGGTGCCAACTGATGGCCTCGCCCTCGCGGTCCTCGTCCGTCGCCAGATAGAGGGCGTCGGCCTTTTTGAGTTGATCCTTGAGCAGCTTGATCTGCTTGCTCTTGCCGGCCGGCACGATGTAGATCGGCACGAAATCGTGCTCCACATCAACGCCCAGGTTCTTCCAGGGCGCGTCCTTATATTGAGCAGGGACTTCCTTGGCACCTTGCGGCAAGTCGCGGACGTGGCCGATGCTGGCCTCGACGGTGTAGCCGCGGCCCAGGTACTTGCCGATCGTCTTCGCTTTGGCGGGAGACTCGACGATGACCAAGGCATTGCCGTTGGCGCCGGACTTCGATTTGGAGGCGTTCGCTTTGGCCATATCAGGTGATCTGCGTTAAATTGCGGGTCTTCGACCAATTCGGCAATTTGTGACGCGCTTCTGTTCGGGATTTCTCTGAGAAAAAGCTTACGCCGCTCGCCGCAGTTCCGGTTGGACCACTTGTCCATTTAATCGGTCTTACAATCGAGCCGATCGGTGCGGCCGGAAACTGGCCCATTGTTCAAACGCGCCGCCGGTCCGGCAAGCCGCTCCGACGGTGCAAGTGGGGCATTTCCCGGCGGCGGACAGCTCCGGAACCCTGATTGGCATTGCATTTACGTCGATTCGTCTTAGAATCACGGGTTTTCCGGCAAAGGCGAAGTCGTTCTTGCTTACCGGTCTCTTGGGGCTGGTGTCAAGATGGTTCGGGCGGACTCGATTGCGGACGGTTGTTCGCAATTGCGATTCGGAGTTTCGTAGCCGGCCAGCTGGTTTCGCCTCGGTTTCAGCGTCCATTCACCCCGTCGGCCCATCCATGGCAAGTCCGTTTCAAGCGTTTCGCAAATATCAAAAGACCCTCTTGGCCGTGGCCGGCGTGGTGCTGATGTTCGTGTTTGTGTTGGGCCAACCCCTCTCGCAATACCTGCACAGCCGCTCGGCTGAGCAAGGGGGCGCAGGTCGCAGCCCAACCGCGACGGCCGTCAAATGGGACGGCGGCAAATTGACCAATGCCGAGCTCGGACAACTCGTCGTCCAGCGGCTGGTGGTCAACAATTTTCTCCGCACCGTGGAAGCCGTCGGCATTCAAGCCGCGCAAGAGTCGGGCGCCGAGCCGCAGCCATTGCGGGTGGCGCAGATGCTGGGGGTGGAGCGGCCGCAAGAGGGCGTCGAGCAGGATGTTTTGCGGACATACCTGATGGCCGACGCTGCCCGCAAGGCGGGCATGGCGATCAGCGACGATTACATCGTCAACTATCTGATGCAGCTGGGACGCGGCTTTGTTTCCACCGATACGATTCGTCAGATTCTCAACCAGATGCACGTCGGCGGTCGCCAGGCGTCGATCGACTTCGTGTTCGATGCTCTGCGCCAGGAGATGCTGGCCCGCAACTTCCTGGCCAGCTACGCCTTCGCGCTGCAAACCGAGCTGCCGGAGGATCGCTGGCGAGATTGGCTGCGGGTCAATGACCGCGTCACCCTGGAGGCGGTCGCCGTGCCGGCCAAGTCGTTGCTCGTCGACGTCAAGGAACCGACCGACGCCGAGTTGCTGACGTTCTTCAACGAATACAAGGAACGCGAACCGATGCCCGACTTGAATTGGGGCGTCGAGCTGCCTTCGCCCGATCCGGCGTTTCGCGTGCCGCAGCGGGTGGCCGTTCAGTACTTGATGGCCGATTACAATCAGTTCCTCGCCAAGGCCGAAGATGAGGTGACTGACGCCGAGATCGAGAAATTCTACGCGGACAACAAGGAAACCATGTTTCAAAGCGCCGGGTCGCTGTTGGGCGATGCCGGCGATTTGACCGGTGCGACCGACAAGAAAGACGAGACGAAGGCGGAAGAGACGAAACCCTCGGAGACGAAGGACGCGTCGTCCGAGGCTCCGGCGAAAGACGACACAAAGTCCGGGGATGAATCCAAGACCGAGCCGGCGCCGAATGATGGTTCGAATCAATTGCAGGCGAGTCCGTTCCGGCTCGTTGCTTTTCAGGATGAAACGCCGAGCACTCCGGCCGGCGGCGACGCCACCGCTCCAGCGGCGGAAGCCGGCGCGGCCGCGGCAACCGATTCGGCCAGCCCCGACGCTGTTTCGTCGGCGCCCACGACAGAAGCCAAAACCTATCAGCCGCTCGACGAGGTGCGCGATGAAATCCGCCGCTTGATCGCCGAAACCAAGGTGACGCAGCAGCTCACGGATTTGATGAGCGCGCTCGAGACCAGGTTGAACGAGAGCTACACGTCGTATTTTGGCGCGTCGCTCGACGCGGAAGACGCCGGCAAGGAGCCGCCGCCGGTTCCCGTGGAACTGACGGATCTGACGGCGCTCGCCAAAGAAAACGACCTGGTCTACACGAAGACCGACCCCGCCACCTGGCAGGAGCTGCGCGATACGCCGGTCGGCGTTTCCCGACGCCAGGAATGGGGCAACATGCCATTCTTCAGGGCGATCATGAGCAAGGACTACGAGCTTTACGAGCCAGTGCTGACGCAGGACCTCGACGCCAATCGCTTCGTCGCCATGAAGACGTCCGATACGCCTGGCAAGATTCCCACGCTCGCTGAAGTTCGTCAGCAGGTCATCGACGCCTGGAAGCTACGCGAAGCCGGTAAGCTGGCGCTGAAAAAGGCCGAAGAGCTGGCCAAGGCGGCCAACGATAAAGGGGGTTCCATCACCGACGCCATCGCCGGCGAAAGCAATCTGGCGGTGACCGAGATCGACCCCTTTGCGTACTTCACCGTGGGCGTCGTCTCGCCGGAGCAGCAGGTGCTGTCCTTCCGCCTCAGCCAGCCAGACGGCATCGACGCGGCCGGGCCGGACTTCATGAATAAGGTATTCGATCTGAAAGACGCTGAAGTCGGCGCCGCGCCGAATCACGACCACTCGGTTGTCTACGTGGTCAAGATTACCGGCCACGAAAAATCACCGGAAGAGTTGCAGCAGAATTTCCTCGCCGACGACTACAACTGGTATGGAGTTCCGGCCATGACCCGCGGCCACCAGCAGACCGCGCTCGGCGTTCTGATATCGGACATGATCAAGTCGGCAAACGTCGATTGGGTGCGCCCGGCAGATCAGGTCATCCAGCAGACGGAAGAAAAAACAGACAAGGAGCCGAGCGAAAGTTGATTCGCGTCGGCTCCCTGTCAATTTATCTCTGCCGAGCGTCTACCGCTGCGGCTTGAACACGACCGTCGCCAGCGGCGGCAGCGTGAAGACCAGCGAAGCGGGCCGGCCGTGGCTTTCCTGCGGCAGGGCCATGATCCCGCCGCCGTTGCCCACGTCGCTTCCCGCATAGTACGTCGAGTCGCTGTTGGCGATTTCCTTGTACCAGCAGGCTTCGGGCACGCCGATGCGGTAGTTGTGCCGCGGGACAGGCGTGAAGTTGTGGCAGACCACGACGAAGTCGTTCGGATCCTTGGCCTTGCGGACGTAGGCCAGGATGCTGTCCTGGTAGTTGTGGCAGTCGATCCACTCGAAGCCGTGCCAGTCGAAGTCCTGCTGGTGGAGGGCCGGCTCGCGGCGGTACAGGGCGTTGAGGTCCGCCATCCACCGCTGGATGCCCTGGTGCGATTCCCACTCCAAGAGGTGCCACTGCAGCGACTCGTTGCAGTTCCACTCGTTCCACTGGCCGATCTCGCCACCCATGAACAAGAGCTTCTTGCCGGGATGGGTCCACATGTAGCCGTAGAGCAGGCGCAGGTTGGCAAATTTCTGCCACAGGTCGCCCGGCATCTGGTCGAGCAGCGAACCCTTGCCGTGGACCACTTCGTCGTGAGAGAGCGGCAGGCAGAAGTTCTCGGTGAACGCGTAGATCAAGGAGAACGTGAGCTCGTCGTGGTGATACTGGCGATGGATCGGCTCGTGGTGCAAGTATTTGCGGGTGTCGTTCATCCACCCCATGTTCCACTTGAGCGAGAAGCCGAGACCGCCGAGGTAGGTCGGCTTCGACACGCCGGTGTAGGCCGTCGACTCTTCGGCGATCGTCAGCACGCCCGGGTACTGGGCATGCGACTCTTCGTTGAACTTCTTGAAGAAGTCGATCGCTTCGAGGTTCTCGCGGCCGCCAAAGCAGTTGGGGATCCACTCGCCTTCGTTGCGGCTGTAGTCGAGGTACAGCATCGAGGCCACGGCATCGACCCGCAATCCGTCGATGTGGTACTTGTCGAACCAGAACAGGGCGTTCGACATCAGGAAGTTTTTGACTTCATTACGGCCGTAGTTGAAGATCATCGTGCCCCAGTCGGGGTGCTCGCCCTTGCGCGGGTCATCGTGCTCATAGAGCGCGGTGCCGTCGAAGCGGCGCAGCCCGTGATCGTCCTTCGGGAAGTGAGCCGGCACCCAGTCGATGATCACGCCGATGCCGTGCTGGTGGAGCGTGTCGACCAGGTACATGAAATCCTGCGGCGTGCCGTAGCGGCTGGTGGCGGCGTAGTAGCCGACCGTCTGGTAGCCCCAGCTGCCCGTGAAAGGGTGTTCGCTCACTGGCAAGAGCTCCACGTGGGTGTAGCCCATTTTGAGGCAGTATTCGGCCAGCTGCGGTGCGATTTCGCGGTAGCTCATCCAGCGGTTCGGATCGGCCGGATCGCGGCGCCAGCTTCCCAAGTGAACTTCGTAGAACGATAGCGGCGCATCGAGGGCCTGACGCTGCGGACGGTGGGAAACCCAGTCGCCGTCGCCCCAGCGATACGTGTCGAGGTCGGTCACGATGTTCGCGGTCTTGGGCGGAATCTCGGCCGCGAAGCCATACGGATCACACTTCTCCACGACGTTGCCGCGATTCTTCACCGCGTATTTGTAAAGCGCTCCCACGCCGAGGCCGGGGATGAACAGCTCCCACACGCCGCTGGGAATGTGCTTGCGCATCATGTGTCGCCGGCCGTGCCAGGCGTTGAAGTCGCCGATGATCGCCACGCTCTCGGCGTTCGGCGCCCAGACGGCGAAGTTCACGCCTTTCACGCCGTTCACGGTCCGCTGGTGGGCGCCCAGCCGCTCGTAGCTCTTCCAATGCGTGCCTTCGGAGAGCAGGTGCAGGTCGTAATCGGTGAGCAGCGGCTCGAAGGCATACGGGTCGTGCATGGTCGTCGTCTCGCCTGTGTGGCTCGTCGCGCGGAGCAGGTAGTTCCGCGGGTTGAACTCGGAAGTCTGCGGATTGAAGCTGGCGACCTGCGGATCGACGATCGCTTCGTACAATCCGGCCGGATGAATCCGCCGCATCGGCCGCGTTTCGCCATGTTGCGGATCGACGACCCAGGCCCGCTGGGCGTCCGGCAGGAACGCCCGCACGGCCATGGCCCGGCGGCCTTCGGATTCGATCTCGTGGGGTCCTAAAACTTCAAATGGATTCTCGTGGTAACCGTGAACAATGGGTCCGATTGCTTCCAATGCGAGTTGGGTCTGCACTCTCTGGTCTCCTGTCGCCTTCGTCACACGCCTGTGATAGGCCGTGCGTCTATTGTGTTCGGTTATGCGGTGCGGCTCAACGCCGTGCCGCGGATGCCGCTGAGGGTCTGGAGCATTTCCTGACCCCAGAGTGTGAGCTGCTGGGCGGCCGCAACTTGCTGTCGTCGTTGGGGATACGTGCGATAGGGCACGCCGGTGGATGGCTCTTCGGCGAGGTCCGACGCCACGTCGCTCGCCACCCCACAGGATGGGGCGATCGAGCGGGCCGCGTCGCATTCCTGGTCGGTTGCGCTCCAGGCAAAGCACTCTACGTCATGAATCGCCAGGGCCCGGTCGATCCGTTTCCACAGATCGAGATCGCGGATCGGGACCAGCTGGCCAAAGCGTTCCCAGCGCCAGCCGCGCTCTTTCCAGAACGCGAGATCGCGCCGGATGCCGCGCCGCACGAAGCGATTGGCCACGAGCAGCGTGACGCGCGACGGCGCATCGAGGGCCTCGAGTCCGCGGACGACTGCCAACAGCGCCAGCCGCATGTCGTCGGCATCGTGTTCGGAGTCCGCCGCGACGATCCGCTCGCCGCCGCCAATCGGTTGTAGCACGAAACGCCATTTGGCCGATTCGCAGCTGCGGCCATCGGCGTCGGTAAAGAGCAGAAAGTGCGGGCCGGAGACTTGCATCGGATGCGCTGGTCGGAAGGTGAGGGCAAGTTTGCCGCTCTATGGCTCCGCCTGAGCCGCGGCGTGCGACTTACCTCCGATGCAAGCCGGCCCGATTTCTCAATCTGGCTAGCTTTTCTTATCGTCAGCGCTTGCCGAGGCGGTGCAGCTTAACAACCGAAATCAGCTGTTTTTCTCGCAGCGACACACCTTGGCGGCCACGCAACTCTGCCGGGAACTATCGTATCGGCATTCACACCTGCGCGGTCGCAACGGTTTTGCCGTTTGTAGGCGGACGTGTGCTACGGCGTGCGACACCTTGTCGGCAGAAACGTCGTTGGTGCTGCGCGTTGGCTGACGTAACTTTTTCCAGGGTCGCCCCGGCGCATTTCGCGCCGGCGGTTCGTTCGCGCTTGGCAAGAACGCGTCATGAAGTTTGGCCTGTATCTGAAAAAGAAAGGTTTGATCACGGCCGAGGAACTCGTTGCCGCGATCGACTACCAGCACAGCCGCATGCCTCCCATCGGCCAGTTGGCGATGGAGGAGGGGGTGCTCTCCGCGCGCCAAGTGTTCAAGATCCTCCGCTGCCAGAGTGGCATCCCTCATGAGCGGTTCGGCGAAGTTGCGGTCGGTATGGGCGTGATGCGGCCGACGCAGCTGCAACGGCTGCTGATGATTCAATGGGAACGCAAACCGCAGCTCGAGGAAGTGCTGGTCAAGTTGCGAATTCTCAGCCGCGGCCAGGTGGAAGCGGAGCTGTCCGCCTATCGCACGGCGATGGAGCATCGCAGCGTCGTGATCCAGCGCTGCAAACCGCCGGCGCCACACCTGGAAAGCGACGAAGAGATGGGCGTGCTGAGCGAGATGGAAATGATCTCGATGATGATCTGATTGACGCAAATCGGTCGGTTGTTTCATCCACAGCAACCAGCGCAGGCTTTGGTGGGGCATTGTCCCGGAATTCTCCTGTCAGCCTACTGATATAAGGAATTTGTCGATGCTTCGGACGCCTCTAACTGTTTTGGGAATTGCAGTGACCGTGTTCGTGATCGCCTCTGTGCTAAAGGGCGATCGTGACCACTCGGGAAAGGACCTGGGCATCATGGTCCGGCGAGGCGACGCGGAGATGGAGGCGGCTCGGGCCGAGGCGCGGAAGCATTTGCCGGAATTTGTCAGTGCGCTGGAGAAACCGACGCCGACGCAGACTAACTTTCTGGTCAAGGCTCGCTTTGAGGACGGTGGCGCCGTCGAGTACCTTTGGCTAAATGAACTATCCCACGCGGATGGAAAGTTTACAGGGAAAGTCAACAACGATACTCGGCTCGTGAAAAACGTCGCGTTCGGCGACCAGGTGACGGTGGGAGACGATTCCGTCACCGACTGGATGTTCTTCGATAACGGCGAGATGCGCGGCGGGTATTCGGTGAAGGTGCTGATGGAGCGACAGGCCCACTTCAATCAACCGTGAGCGAATTGGGCCACCATCGAAGTCTGCGGGCCAGAAGCGTTGCGTCGCAGCTCGTCCCCGGTGGGGTCGAGGCTAACTAGCGGCGAGCACGTTCTGCTTGCCATGACGACAATGGTCGACGAAGTCGACGATCCGGGACATGCCGTCGCGGAGTTCGTCGATGGGGCCGCCGAAGGAGAGGCGGATGTGGCCGCGGCCGGAGCGTCCGAAATCGTCGCCGGGCATCACCAGGACGCCTTGTTCCGAAGCCAGCCGGAACGCGAAATCGTGGGCGGTCATCTTCAGCGCCCGGATCGGCACCCAAGCGTAAAATGCGCCGGTCGGCGGAGGGATTTCCAGTCCGGCTTCGCGGAGCGCCGTGAGGACCACCTCGCGCTTGGGCAGGAATTCGCGGTTGGCGCGTTCTTGAATGTTCGACTGACGCTCCAGCGCGCGAACCGCAAACCGCTGGTTGAGCGTGGAAGTGAACGGCACCTGGATCACCTGCTGCATGGTCATGGCCTGCAGCAGCGGCTCAGGGCCGTAAACGTAGCCGACGCGGTAGGCCGGCATGCGGTATGACTTCGAGAAGCTGTTGACGACCAGCGTCCGGTTCCGCGCGCCGGGGACGGTCGCGAGGCTTTGAAATTTGCCGGCATAGACGAAGTATTCGTAGACCTCGTCGCTGATCAAGAGCACGTCGTGTTCGTTCGCCAGGCGGACGATCAGCTCCAGCACCTTCGACGGGATCGTGCAGCCCGTCGGGTTGGACGGGCTGTTGACGATCATCACTTTGGCACCGCGCATGGCTCGCCGCAACCTGCGTTCATCGAGTTGCACGTAACCATCCTGCAAGGTCGTCGGCACCCACGCCGCCCGCGCCTGCAGCAACTTGCACATGTAGTTGTACATGTAATACGAAGGGTCGAGCAGCACGACCTTGTCGCCGGAGTTCACGAGCGTGCTCAGCGCTAGCGACAACACATGCGACGCGCCGTTGGCGATCAGAATCTCTCGCGCGGCGTCGTAGTGCACGTCGTGCTCCGCCTCCATTTTCTGGGACAAGAGGCGCTTCAGCTCCGGGTGTCCCATGGGGGGCGGATATTTGGTGAGCGCGTCGGCTTCGTCCCCGTAGAGCATGTCGTCGAACGCTTCATCCGCCAGCTCGGCAAATCCGTCGGCCCACTCGGTATGAAACTCGGGCGCGCCGAACGTGAGGTCGATGGTCGAGAGATGGGCGTCTTTCGCGCGCGTGGCCAAGATCTGCCGCAGCAAGCGCATGTTTTCGCCGGGCCCCGACAGCACGCTGTCGGAATAGTATTTCAACCAGGGGACGTTTTCGCCGGCGCGGCGGCGAACCATGTCGACCCGCGGCGCGAGGCCGGACCAGATCAAGAACTTGAGGGCTTTCACTTCGAGCGACATAGACGGACCTGCCTTCGTGAGGACTCAGCGATGCAAATTGCAGACCAAGCGTCCTGCCACTCTCGATCTTCGTCCAGCGGTGCATTGTACCGTACAAAAGTTGGCCAGGGGCGCGGGGCTCGCGGGCGTTTGGCCCGGCATTCGCGGCATTGCCGGATCGACCGTAGCCGTGAGAGGCGTGACGGGCCGAAAATCCCCTAGCTGCCCAAGGGACATGCAGCGGCTGCCCAAAAAATTTCCCCCGCGTCGGTTTTTTATCCACGCCCTCCCCCCGTTGAAAAGCAGGCGGAATTGCCCAAAAATGGCGAGTGACATGAGTAAATCCGGCCGGCCACGCGTGTTGCTTACCGAGGGTTCCAGTTGCACGGCCCGCACGGTGCTCTATGCGCTGGGGGGCGAGTACGAAATCGATATCCTCGATCCGTCTGCGATTTGTCAGGGAAGATTTTCGCGGTATGTGCGCCGCTGGATTCGCTCGCCCCGTTTTTCACAAGCTCCGACGCGCTTCGTCGAGTTCCTTGCGGAGCTGCTGGAGCGGCAGCATTACGACGTGGTGTTTCCGACGCACGAGGAAATCTTTGCGATATCACGGTTCCAGGATCGGATCGGTCGGCTTGCCGGGCTGGCTTTGTCATCCTTTGAATCGGTCGACGCGTTGATCAGCAAAGCGAATTTTTCGCGGCTGCTGGTCGAGCTTGGGATCCCGCAGCCGCAGACGACGATCGTGTCCACGGCTGAAGAGCTGGCCGCGCCGTGGGAGTATCCGGTCTACGTCAAGTCCGCGGTGGGGACTGCCGGAAGCGGTGTGAGATTGGTGCGCAATAGCGGCGAGATGCAAACACACATCGACCAGCTGCAGCTGGCAGGGCGCTTGGAGGGAAGTTTGGAATACCTGGTCCAGCAGCCGGCCACGGGCACGCACGGCTCGATCTCTGCTGTGTTTCAGCGCGGAGAGATGGTCGGCTGGCACAGCTGCGCCGCGCGGCGCCTGGGCGTGGGCGGAGCTCCGATGGCTCATGTGAGCACGCACATTCCCGCGGTCGTCGAATACGTGGAGCAAATTGGCAAGCACTTGGATTGGCACGGGGCGGCCTTCTTCGATTTCTTCCACGACGAGGCGACAGGCGAAGTGGCGTTCATTGAAGGCAATCCGCGGATCTGGCAGACCGTCAACGGACTGCGAAGCGGCGTGAATCTCAGCCAGCTCGTGGTCGATATTTCGCTGAACAAAACCGTCGAACGGTTGCCGCCCGGCGAGACGGGCGTGCGCACGCACGAAGCGTACCTGATGCTGATGGCCCGCGCTCTGGAAGGCGCCACGCGCCGCGAACTCCTTGGCGAGATGGCGCGCTGCTGGAAGCGCGAGGACTTGTACTCCACGAGCGAAGATGAGCTGACGCGGCTGGCCGACGATTGGTTGAGCGGTATCCCGTACACGGCAATCGCCGCGCAGCTGCTCGTGACGCCCCGTCTGGCGGCCAAGATCGTCGCCGACACGGTGGCGAACTACTCCCTCTCCCCACAGGGCGCGCGGGACATCCGTGCCGGCCGCGAGCGCGAGCCCGTCGCCGCCGCGATATCGACTTGAACCCGCCTCCACCGATTTACGTCGGCCTGAGAGCGGAGTATGCTGCCTAACTCGGACAGGAGTCGAAACCGTTGGAAGTTTCCTCCGCGTTATGCCGCTGTCCAGAACTGGGGGTGCTTGTCTGCGACTCGCTGAACATCAATCGATTTCGATCGAACTCTGGCAAGTGGATTGCACTATTGGAAGAAAGTTTGCCACGTCAATCGATCGTATGGGCGGTGGAGTGCCGGTGGCGTTCAAGGCGTCAGGGGTTTTCGCCGCAAAGCGCGGAAAAATAGGAACCTGTCTCGATCAAGTTGGAGGCCTCGTCCGATTGTGGAATGGGAATTGCCTCAGTACCTGGTTGTCAGCGTCTAAGTTTGCCCTCGGCGATTGGCAGAATGCGGATAATTGGCAGGCTCGCGGTAATTGGTGATCTCGAAAATCTTCGAGCCCGCACAATTCTCCTAAGCGAAACAGAGTGACATGACTGCGAAACGGATTTACCTGGCCTGGCTGGAGCATCGGCTGCGGCAGTTTCTGCGGGACGCCCGTCGGACGCGCGAGATTCAGCGGGGCGTCTTGCTGCAGAAACTCGCCCGCAACGCGGAAAGCGATTTCGGCCGCCTGCACGGGTTCAGTAGCATCCGCAGCGTCGACGACTTTCGGCGCCAAGTCCCGATCTCGACGTTCGAGACTCTCAGCCCGCACTTGTCGCAGGTGCTCAACGGCCGCACCCAAGCGCTATTCGGCCCGGGGACGCAGGTGCTGATGTTCGCCATGACATCGGGCACCACCGGCGAACCGAAGCGGTTGCCGATGACCGCGGAGTCATTTCGAGAATACAAGGCTGGGTGGCGACTGTGGGGCGCTGGCGCTTTTAAGGATCATCAGGACCTCTTGAGGAAGAAGACGTTGCAGCTGTCGAGCGACTGGCGGCAATTTGCCTCTCCCAGCGGAATTCCCTGCGGGCAGATCAGCGGGCTGGCGGCGACCACGCGTCCGTGGATTGCCGCCAACATGTTCACGCCGCCACCGGCAACCATTCAGATTCACGATTGGGCCGCCAAGCATTACACGACGTTGCGGATTGCGCTCGCGGAGCGCGAGATCGGGATGATCATGACGGCCAATCCCAGCACGCTCGTGGAATTGGCGGGGCGAATCCATCAGAACACGGAATTGCTCCTGCGCGACATTCACGACGGCACGCTGTCCTGCGAGTTGTCGCCCGAGGCACGGAGCGGCCTGCAGCCCTGGGTCGCTCGCCGCGACCCGGCGCGAGCTCGCGAGCTGGAACGCCTGGCGAACAAGCAGGGCGGGCTATCGCCGAAGCTCGCCTGGCCGGAAATGTCGTTGCTCTCGGTTTGGACCGGCGGCTCGGCAGGATTCTTCGTGTCGCAACTGGAAAAGTGGTACGGTGAGCTGCCGACCCGCGATCACGGGCTTTCGGCCAGCGAAGGCCGGATGACGATTCCGCTTTCCGACAACGATCCGGCGGGAGTGCTCGAATTCAATCATCATTTCTTTGAATTCGTCCCCGTGGAAGGGCATGGCCGGCCGGATGCAAACGTGCTCGAGGCCCACGAGCTCGAAGCAGGAGCCGACTACTACATTCTGCTGACGACCTCGGGCGGACTGTATCGGTACGACATCCACGACGTCGTGCGCTGCACCGGATTTGTAGGCGCAGCGCCGTTGCTGCAATTCCTCAACAAGGGAAAGAACTTCTGCAATCTGACCGGGGAAAAGCTCAGCGAGTTCCAAGTTGTGTCTGCCGTCGAGGCGGCGTTCAAGGAGCTGGGGCTGCCAGTCGGCGCATGTCTGGTTGCGCCGTTGATCGAAGCCTGGCCGGGGTATGTGCTGCTCGTCGAACGCCATCAATACAGCGGCCTGCGAGCCGAATTGGAGGCCAGCGTGCAGTCGAATCTGGAACGGCTGAACGAGGAGTACGCATCCAAGTGTGCGAGCGGACGGCTGTTGCCGCTCAAGGTGCGAGAGGTGCCGAACGGCACGTGGCTCAAGATGCGGGATGCCCGCATTCGAGTGCGGGGCAACGTCGAAGAATACAAGCACGCGTTTCTAGCGCAGGATCCGGCGCTGGTCGAGCGTCTGACATCGAGCGACGGTGCGATACGGCCTGCCAAGGTTTCGCCCAGCATCAGCGAGAATGCTCCGGCCGCGCCACACATGAGGCCGTCGCGGGACGGCAATCTGGCAGTTTCAAACTCTGGCGCTATCTTGCCAAATCAATGACGCCCGGCCTCAGCAGACGGCTTGCGCCAGCCGCTGTCCCAAGTCTGGGATAGCGCGGAGCGGGGCAGCCAGGCGCGGGTGCACAAAGAGCCGCACCCGTTTGACGAAGTCGTCGAATTGTTCTCGGGCCAAAGTGCGGACCACCGGTGAGATTTCGCCCAGGCGGCGGTAGACGCCTTGCTTCGGGAAATGGACCTCGACGTCGAACTCGACTTCGAGGCCGACTGGCGGGGCGTCGACGAGGATTTCGTGCTCCGCGACCGGTGAGCGGAGCAAGTCGCCAAGCGCCGCGGCGAGTCGTTCGGCGTGGGCGAGCAGCGTCTCGTACGGTTGGCGGGCGACGCGGCGATAGACTTCTGGTTCCTCGAAATAGCTGTATTGGGCCAGGCGCTTGTAGAGCAATCGCCGCGGGCCGAAGAGACCGTCGAGAAGGTCGTGCGCGGGACCACTGCCGGCGGCCGACAAGAGCTGCTCGATCATCGGCTGCTCGGTGAGCGCTTGCAATGCGTAGAAGTCGAGCCGATTGCGGAGCAGGTAGACTGCACGCTGCAGCATGGCGGTGGCGCTGCGAACGGCGTGGTGCCAATAGACTTCGCTGAACATAACGTAACGGGCGAAGACCATCATCTCGGCGGCGGTCTTGCCTTTGTCGGTGATCGCCAGTGCATCGCCGGTTTCGTTGAGCGTGAGGCTGCCGATGAGTCGGGCGCGGTCGAAATTGCGGCCGTAGGGGACGCCGGCGTGGAGGCTGTCGCGCGTCAGGTAATCGACCTTGTCGACGTCGAACGGGCCGGACAGCAACGTCGAAAGCAACCGGGCCTCGATGTCGTTAGCGCGGCCGGCGATCAGGTCGGCAACATCTGTCGGATCGAGCGACCAATCTTCGCGTAGCGCGGCGGCAATCTCGCCTTCGGTGATGAAGCGGCGGGCCAGCAGCTCGTGGTCCGGCACGTTCGGCAGCCGCAGGTCTTCGATGGGGTGGCCGAAAGGCCAATGGCCGATGTCGTGGAGCAGTGCCGCGGCAAGAAAACGTTCGGCGTCTGCGGGGCCGATCGTGGCGGTGAATCGTTCGTCGGCGCCAAGGCGGGCCAGAAACTCAAGAGCGACCTGGTAAACGCCGAGCGAATGTTCCTGACGTGAATGGTTCGCGGCGGGATAGACAAGGCTTACCAGACCGAGCTGACTGATGTGGGCCAGGCGACGGAAGGCAGGCGTGTCGATCAGCCGGCGGACGCGCGGCGTGAGGGGGACGTCGATCCCGGGTGGCAGGCGCACGAGCGAGCCGCCGGTCCGCCATTGCGTGAGCTCAGGGATGTCGTAGAGCGTGGTCACACCGACCAATATAGTCGGTCGCAGCGGGGTGCGGGCGTGGGATGGATGCGAATGCGCCGGCTTACGACGGGCCGAGGCCCGGGATGGCCGCCAGACCGATCACCAGGCGGAGAATCACGGTGACGGCGAAGTACATTGCCCAGTGGAAGAAGCTGCTGCCGGGGTCGAGGTCGAGCGACACGTACCCGGCCATCGTGCCCATTGCGCCGATTGGTACGGCGAGCACGAGCATTTGCCAGATTTCGAGTCCTTTGGTGAACGACTCACTGCCAAACCATTGGTTCCCGATGAACAGGTACACGCCCCAAAGCAGCGCGTAGACGAGTCCGCAGGCAGTGGCGCGGAGTGCGAGATTGGCGCCGGCATAACCTTCGAGCTCATCATCGCGGAGGAATGTGTACCCGGCCCAGGCCAGCGGCGGACCGAGGATGATCGCCCCAAGCGCGAGCAGCCATGTCGGCTTGTCCTGTCCGCGGAGCACCAGCGCCACGAGCAGCATCACCAACACGACGCCGACGACGGCCGCGAACATCAGCGGCTGAAACTTCGTGTCTTGCCGCTTGTAAGTTTTGAGAGCATGCCTTCCGCCCGCGCCGACGGCCCCTGCTTCGCTGTGATCGGGCGCGTGGATGACGACCTGATCTTCGAGCTTGGGGATCTCGATGATCGTCTTGCACTTTTTGCACGGCCCCTTCTGGCCGGCAAATTTGTCGGCGACCGTAAACTTGGTGAAACAGCCTGGGCAGGTGACGTTGATGGGCATGTTTTTAGTGTCGGCCCAGCGCGGAGGGAAGTCAACCGAGAGGAGCAGGAGGGCGGCTGGCAGGTGAATAACTTCTTTTGGGAGGCGTCTCCGACGCCGATTGAACGTTGCAGAAGCGCCGCGCTTCAAAATCGGGTGAAGTCTTATCGTCAATCGGGGTCGGAGACCCCTCCCACAGTTCCGGGACTGCAGCTCTGGGACTACGGATCCATCAATTCGTCTTCGTTGATGGTGTGGAAGCCCTTAGTGCGGAGGGTGTCGATGGCCATCTCGATGCTGTCGACCATTAGGGCGACGGCCGGCCGGCCAGTCGGCCGCAAGAGCAGGGGGTAGATCTGCGTGATGTTCACTTCGGCTGAGAGCAGGGCGGTACAGATCTGCAGCATCGGCTGGGGAGAATCGGGGAGCTCGACGCCGATCAGGTCGGACTCGACGATCGCCAGGCCGGCCCGCTCAAGAATTTCGCGGCCCGCCTCGGGGTCGCTCAAGAGGAAACGCACCAGTGCGCATTCGCTGGCCTCGGAGATCGTGATGGCCACGATCCGCACGTTGCTCCCTTCGAAGCGACGGACCACGTCCATCAGCTGGCCGACGCGGTTTTCCAGGAAGACAGTGAACTGGCGGATCGAGGGGTAGTCGCGGCCACGTGCCGTGCCGAGCTCCGTGCCCGCTCCTTCTCCGATGCTCATGGCGATTTCCCTTCGCGTGGAAGGCTGCTCGAGTAAGGCTTGCGACGGCGGCGAGGGACCGCCGGCCAGGGGCCTCCGACCGCTCTGAATTGCCCCTAACTATAAGCGCTTAGCCGAGTTTTGCAACTCGCCGGGAGACGTTAGGATGGGCCTTTTGCCGTTCCCACGGATGAAACTGCAGCGGGTGGCGTGCCCTCACTCGCGTCCACATGCTCATGCGAAGCCGAATCGGTCGAAGGCGAGTGTGGGCATGAGGTGGCTTCGCAAGAGCATGCAAAACCGAAACCTGACCTTATGCTTCCTAACCACGAAATCGAGATTCGGGTCCGGTACTACGAGACGGACGCGCAGGGATTTGTCCACCACGCCAATTACTTTCAATATTTCGAGCTGGCGCGGGTCGAGCAGCTGTTGGCACTGGGCTACAACTACGCCGACCTCGAACGGGAGGGGATCATCCTGGTGGTGAGCAAGATTGCCTGCCGCTACCATCGGCCGTGCAAATTCGGCGACACGTTGCGGCTCCAGATTCGCACCGTGCGGACGCGGGCGGCCCGGATCGATCATGAGTACCGTTTATTGCGGGGGCAGGAGTTGCTGGCCGAGGCCGAGAGCACGCTGGCCTGCATCGACCGCGAAGGGCGCGTGCAGCGGCTGCCGGATTACCTACTGATTCCGGACGCCGCCGAGAAGTCGTAAGAGGCCAGTCGTTGATGGCGAAGAAGAAAATCCTGATGCTGGTGGGCGACTTCGTGGAAGACTACGAAGTGATGGTGCCATTTCAGATTCTGCTCACCGTGGGGCACGAGGTACACGCTGTGTGCCCGCAGAAGCTTGCGGGCGACGTGGTGGCGACTGCGATTCACGATTTCGAAGGATATCAGACGTACAGCGAGAAGCGCGGCCACAACTTCCGGCTCAACTACTCGTTTGCCGATGTGGTGCCAGCTCAATACGACGCCCTGGTGATTCCCGGCGGACGCTCACCGGAATATCTACGGCTGCACGTCTCCGTGGTCGAGATGGTTCGCCATTTCGCGGAGGCGAAGAAACCGATTGCGGCGGTTTGTCACGGCCCGCAGTTGTTGGCCGCCGCAAGCGCGATTGCAGGGCGGCGTTGCCAGGCGTATCCGGCGGTGAGGCCCGAGCTCACCCACAATGGCGCGATCTGGGACGAGCCGTCACCGGGGCTGGACAATGTCTGCGTCGATGGGAACCTGGTGACGGCCGCAGCCTGGCCGGCCCACCCCGCCTGGATGCGGGCGTTTCTAGAGATGCTGGGGACACCGGTGGGCTGAGACTGGGGCAAAGAATTTTGTGCAACTGGGGGCTCGCTGTCGCTCGACCCCAGCCGCCCAGCTGCGTACGATCCTTATAACCGGCCCTCGTCAGGCGGCCGGAAAATCGCGCCCAACGCACTTTTTTTGACGCATTTGCAGCGGTCGATTAGGCTGAAGTTCTCGCCTCCGCATCCGCGGCGACCCTCATTTCGGAACAAAGAATTCTCCCGCTCTCGCTCCAGGTGTCTCTGATGTTGCATCGTTTGAGCCTCGCCCTGGTTCTCGCCACGGGTTTTGCGTCGTTCGCCTCCGCTCAGGTGGTCCGCTTCGAAACGACCGTCGGCAGCTTCGACATGGTGCTGAACCCGACCAACAACCCGGTGCTGCAGGCCCACGTGGACAACATGCTGCACTACGTGGAAAACAACAGCTACAAGAGCAGCTGGATCAACCGGGCGGCCGAAGACTTCGTGCTGCAGATGGGCGGGTTCTATTCACACACCAAGCGGGTGCCGATCGACATTTCCAGCACGCGACCGGTGGCCACGATCGACCCGGTACCGGGCGAGCCGGCGTCGGAAAATCCGGGGCTCTCGAACACGCGCGGCACGGTGTCGCTGGCCTTGCCGGGCAGCGCCGGGGGCACGAATCAGGACGGCGGCACGAGCAGCTTCTTCGTGAATCTGGGCACCAATGAATTCTTGGATGCCGACTTCACGGTGTTCGCCGCGATTCCGGACATGACCACCGTCGACAAGATCATGGGCCTGATGCAGACAGACCTGACCGCCGATCCGGATTTCGGCGCAGGCAACGGCAACCTGGGCTTCAGCGACGTGCCGCTCGAAGACAACGGCTTTCAGGTGTTCATCCGCCGCACGTTTGTGATCAACGACACGCTGGAGATCGCCCGGGCCCAGGCCGGGGTGCAAGCGATCATGGCCGCTTCGCTCGCAGGTGGCGGAAACGGCGGCGGTGGATCTGCGTCGGCTCCCGTCGTATCGAGCGTCGTGCCCGAGCCGGCGAGCGGGCTGCTTTGCCTCGGCGGAATCGCGCTGCTTCCTCGGCGCCGCCGCCGCTAAGCCGGCGCCTACGGCAACACCGGCATCGGCACTGGCCCGGTGATATCTTCGAAGTCCGTGATGATCGGATCGAAGTTAATGGTTCCAACGTTGTTGGCGTCTGCGTTGTCACGATCGACCACGCCGAAGTTGAAGCCGGCACCTTTGTTGGTGGTTTGCAGGTGGTAGACGCCGGCCGCGCCCGCGTTGTTGTTGTCGAGATCGAGGTCGATCCGGGTACTCGTACCATCGCTCTGCATGAAGAGCTCGTCGCCGCCGGAATTCGTGATCGTGTTATTCACGATATTGGCGTTGAAGGCCGCGCCGCCGGAGACCCGGATGTCGGCCGTGGCCAGCGCGCCGCTGTCGGACATCGAGTTGCCGGAGAGCAGGAAGTCGATCGTGGCGTTGGTGCCGTTGGCGGTGACGACCAGCGCCTGGCCGTTGGCGGCGTTGAACGTCGAGTTGTTGCGGATGATGACGTCGGCGTCCTCGGAGTTGGCGCCGAAGGCCAGCACGATGCCGTTGGCGGCGCCCGAAGTGGTGATCGACGAATTCTCGACCAGCATGTCGAAATCGCCGCTGCCGTTGATGTTCATCGTGGTGGTGCCACTAATCGTGCTGTTGGTGAAGCGGTAGTCGAGGGCGGCGCTGTCGATCGTGGCGGCCGTGACGTTGGCGCCGGTGATCGTGCTGCCGCTGATGCGGAAGTCGACGTTGGCGTTATCCTGGGCGTCGATGTCGATCGCGTCGCTGGTGGTAAGATTGTTCAGCGTCACGTTGACGACATTGGCACTCGTATTGGCGTCGAGTTCGACGGCCTGGCCGGCAACGGTGGTCAGCGTCGTGTTGGTGGCGGTGAAGTTGACCGCGCCGCTGCCGGTCACATTCATGTTCACGCCATCCTGGCCAACGGTGGCGAAGTCGGTGTCCGTGGCCGTGATCGTGACTGCGCCGGTGCCCGACTGGGCGACGGCGATACCATTCTGACCGACGGTGGTCATGTCCGTGTCGGTCATCGTCACGTTGAGCGTTCCCGAGCTGGACGCGTCGATGTTGACGCCGTGCCGTCCGGCGTTGGTCGCATCGACGTTGTCCAGGTTGACGACCGACGCGGCCGTGCTGCTCTTCGTGATGGCCACGGCGTCCGCGGTCGCACCACTGGCATTGACGACGTTGATGTCGTGGAGCGCGACGTTGGCCGCGTTCGAGATGATGATCGCCGTCCCGGTGGAGGTGAGCGACCCGCCGGCGCCGTCCGCACCGGTCGTGGTGCCGATATCGACCTGGCCGCCGGTCAAATTCTGCAACAGGATCGCGTTGAGCGGCCCGCCGCCGGCCCCGGAGACGTTGACGCTGGCGAAATCGATGTTGCTGATGTTCATGTCGACGAGTTGCAAACCCGTCCCGTTGACAGTCTTGATCGTATTGTTGTTGCCAGTAACAGATACAGTACCTCCGCCGGTAGCGACGAAGCCTCGGCCAGTTCCCGTAGTTTCGATCGACAAGCTGGCGAAGGTGATCGTGGCATTGGTGCCGCCGAAGTCGTTATCTTCCAGTCGAACCGCGTCGTTCGTGGTTGTATCAAGGTCGTTGGTGCCAAGGAAGCTAATCGAACCTGTGCCGTTGTCTTCCACGAGAATGCCCTGGCCGCTGTCGACGATCGAGCTGGTGGACGAGAACTGGACCGCTCCGCCGGTGCGATTGTGGATGTGGACGGAACGGCCGGCCGTGTTGGTGATGTCGCCGTTGTAAGTGACGTTGCCGGTTCCGGCGTTGACCTCGAAGTCGGTTCCGCCAAACTCGGCGATCGACGTGTCCGCGTCGAAGGTGACTGTGGCATTGCTGTCGGCAATCTGGACGCCCTGGGCGGTGCCGCTGGCGGTATCGCCGTCGATTGTCGTGCCGTTGACGTTGATCGTACCCGCGTCGACCATGTTGACGCGAATACCGAACTCCGTGGCGTTGTTGATCGCCACGTCGTTGATCGTCATGTTCAGCGTGTCGGTGGCGCCGTTGTCGCCCTGGATGTCGATGCCTCTGGTGCTGCCGGCGGTCGTTGTGTTGCCGATCACCAGGTCGTTCAAATTGACCGTCTGGGTGCCGGTCGTCGTCTTGCGGACCGAGACGCCCGTTTGGCCCGGCGAATCGATGCTGATCGAACTGACCGTCACGTTGGCCGAATTCTCGATGTAGATGGCCTCGTTGGCCGTGTTGGTGATGCTGCCGCTGTCGCCCGGATCGTCGCCCAGCGTTCCGAGGACGATCGGGCCGTTGGTGTTGTTTACGAGGCGGATGCCGTTGGTCGCCGAACCGGTGACGTTGACTTCGGAGAAGTTGACGCCGGTCGTATTGATGTTCATTCCTTCGATGTCGACGCCGGCGCTGCCGTTGGTGGTGACGGTGTTGGTGGTGCCGGAGACGGTAAGCATGCCGCCGCCGGTGGCCTCGAAGCCGGTGGAGTTGGCGCCGTCGGTGGTGATGGCGACCAGGCCGCTGAAACTGATGTCCGTCGTGCCGTTGGTGGCCAGCTGGATGCCGCGCGAGTTGGTGGTGTCGATGTCCAGGTCGCCGGAGAAGAGGACCGTGCCGGCGGTGTTGTTGCCGACGAAGATGCCGGTGCTGTTGGCGTTGTCGACGTCGGTCATGTCGCCGTTGAGCGTAACCGAAGCGCTGGCGTTGGTGAGCTTCTGAATGGACACCAGGCGGCCGGTATCGTGGTTCGTGATGTTGCCGTTAACGATAATGTCGCCAGTGATGGCGTCGCCGCCGTTGGGCCCGATGTTGATCACCGCATCCGCACCTGCGGCCGGGTCGATGCTGTCAAACGTGACGGTGCTGTTGAGCGTAATCGTGCCAGCGGTCGCGCCCATTACGGCCAATCCTGAAAGCGTGCCGTTGGACAACTGTGAGCTGTTGCCGGTAAATGTTCCGTTGAAGTTGTTGAACCGCATGCCGCCGGCCATGTCGGCGCCACCGTTCCAGGTCAGGCCGTTGTTGTTGGTGATCGTGGTCGCGGAATCGGTGCTGACGTTGTTAAAGTGAAGCGCGTAGCCGGTATTATTGAAGATATCGATGTTGGTGAGTGTGACGTCGCCGTCGAAGTCGTTGGCCATAGTGCCTTCGAATACCAGGACGCCAGAGGACAAGTCTCCACCACCCGATCCGGCAGCCCCCGCGGTGCCGTTGGTATAGTTGGTGATCGTGGCGGTGCGGTTGTTGTGTGTGTTGCGGAGCCAGACGCCAATGTTGCCGCCGTTCTGGCTGTCGACGTTGCTGATCGCGATAGTCTCCTGGAGCGTGACGTTTGGATCCGTAACGTCGGTGGTGGTCGCCGAATTGATGTCGATCTCCACTCCGGCCATGTTGTCGAAATTGACGTCGGCAATCGTCACGTTGCCAGCGACGGTGGAAAGTGCCGGGTTGTCCTCATCCGGCCGGGTCAGCGGTGTGAACTGGATGCCGGTGCCGGAGACGTTCGAGAAATCCAGGTCGTGAATGTTCGGATTGCCGGCGCCGGTGCCCGGCGAGAAGATACCTTCCGCTCCGGCGGCACTGCCGGTGCCATCGATATTGAAGTTCGCCACTTCGTTCGTGTCGGCCAGCCGCACTGCGCCAGGACCGGTCGTCCCTTGGATGATAGAGCGGGCGAAGTCGCGCGAGCCCGGCCGCGTTTCGGGCAGTACGACGTTGCCCTGCTCTTGGGTGGCGACCACGAAGAACTCGCCGTTGCCTTCACCCAAAAGCCGCTGGTTGTCCTGCAGCACAAGCGTGTTCTGATTCTGGAAAACGCTCTGGGACCAGAGCAGGACGATGTCGTTTTCGATGCTATTGGCCTGCACATTACCGACGTTGTTGAGCGGATGTTCGAATGTGCCGTCGCCGCCGCTGGGGGCGTCGCTATATACGTGCACGATGCGGATTGGCTCGCCGTCAGTGCCGGTAAGCGGAGTGCCGCCCACCTCCTGCGTCCGCCGCAAGGCGACGTAGTCGTTGCGCATCACTGGCTCTCGCATGCGGTCCGGGAGTCCGCATGCCGGCTGGAAGTTGTTACGTGTGCGGCCGACAAACCAGGTGACCTGAAAGGCCGCGTTGGTCTTGAAGATGTCGTCGTTGGAAACTGCGATCTGCGCCAACAGGTCCGGATAGGCGTAACCGCGGAAGCCCGCGCGGTAGCCGAGCGTGTCCTCTTCGTCGTTCACCAGGGTGTAGGGGCCGGCAAAGGCCCAGGCGTCGCGGTCCGAGAGGAGCCGGGCGGCGACTTCCGCTTCGGCGACGTAGAAAGAAGTGTTGCGGTCGGCGACTGCTTCTTCGACGAGGAAGTTCTGGTCGTAGCTGATGTTGCCGGTCGGCGTGAAGCTGCCCAGCTGCGATTTCTGGCCCACGGGGATATACCCATTGACGCGCAAGTCCCAACGGTCGCCAAGGGACTCGAAGCTCAGGCCGATTTGCGGGAAAAAGTTGCCGGATTCGGTACTGGTTCCGTCGGTCCAGAAGCTGAAGCCGGTGATCCGTTCGGGCTCGATGGGGAAGGGCGACCAATGCAACCAACGGAAGCCCACGCCCAGGTTGTAGCCGACGCCGTTGACGTCGTTGAGCGTGACCTGGCCGTCGAAGAAGGCGATGGCATCTTCGAAATTCTGGATCTGCATCGTGCCGATGTCGAAGTTGCCGCGCCGATCCTGGCCGTAGCTTTCGGTGTTGTAGCGGAGGCGAAGCAGCGTGCCGAGTTCCTGAGAGAAGAACTCACCGCCGCCCGATTCCATGACCGGGGCGCCCGCTTCAAAGGCGTCTTCCATCGCCGGCAGGTCGCCCATTTCCTGTGCGGAAGCACTACCCGCCGCCAGCGCGATCACGAGCGCGCACGAAGCTGCGACGCAGCGGCAAATGCCGAAGCGGCGCGGCATGCCGCTGCGGTCCAGGCGTGATGTTCCGAGGAAATGATGTGCGCGACTTGCTTGATTCACGTCTGCAACTCCGTTCGCATCGAAAGCGCGCTTGCTTCACCAGAACGGCGCCGGCGCAACGCTTGCGGCAAGTCGCAAGCGCGGTTACGAGCGCGCGATCGGTCGAACGCTTTCGAGGTGGTCCGTCATCCGCCGGAGTCCCTGCGGTCGCGCCGCCGAACTCCAACGTGCCTGAAGGGCAGTAGGAAAAGTCTGTCAAACAATCGAAAAGTGGTAGAAGGCGTGCCTCTCCCTAAAGAGAAGCGGCGGGATACTACGGGCCTTGTCACGGCCTCGCAAGAGCAGTTTGTGGCGGTGCGATCGTCAATTCGATGCGAGCGGGTAGGGAGCGCTCGTGAGCCGGAGCACGGCCAAGGCGTCTCGAGCACTTGGTCCAGGTAAGCCGGCTGGGATCAACGACTTACGACCAGAGAATCGGACTGAAGCCCGGTCGTCGCGGTGTGAATAAAGTAAAATTAATGTGCTGTGGATATTGAAAAAACGAAAACATCATGCGACTATGACTAAATAATAATGAGGTGCCGTCGATGGCGATTACGAATCTTTGCCCGTACTGCAACGAGCCGATGGCAGTTGCTCGAATGAGCTGTCAGGGCTGTCACATCGCGGTGGACGCCAGCTTTCCCAGCCCGCGGCTGATGAATCTGCCCAGCGAGCACCAGCGGTTCATCGAGATCTTCATCCTTGCGGGCGGCAATTTGAAACTGCTCGCCGAGCAGGCGGGCGTCTCGTACCCGACCGTTCGTTCGCGGCTGGACAAAGTGATCGAGGCCCTCCGCGAGGAGATTGCTCGCACGTCAAAAGTGCGCGGCACGGTGCTCGACGCAGTGGGCGGCGGCGCCAGTGCATCGGACGAGGCCGCCAAGATTATCAAGTCGGTTTGAACTTACCCGTGGAGGAAGCGTCTCGAAACGCCAATTGAACATGACACCTTCCACCTCTTCCCGCGACGAGCAGTCACGCTTGGACACCGCGCTCGCGGACCCGGACCAGTTGCTGCTCGACTCCTTGCGTTCCGACGAGCGGCGCCGACGTCGGCGCCGCCTCATTTTTGTTACCTCGTTGTTAGGAGGATTGATCATGACCACGACTATCGTGGCGGCGCTCGCCGGTTGGCTGACGCTAGCTGCGCCGCCGCCAGTCGAAGAAGCTGGCGGTGCTGCAAAAGCGGGCTCCGCCGCGCGAATTGCCGAAGCCGATTCGCTTACGACTCAAGGCTGGCAAGCCTGGCAGCAAATGAAGTTTGCCGATGCGGTGCCGTTATTCGAAAAGGCCGTCGAACTGGACCCTGGTGCTGTCAACGCTTGGAACGGGCTGGGCTGGGCGCGGTTTAACAGCGGTCAAGCACGTGAAGCCATTCCGGCGTTTGAGAAGTGCATCTTGCTCGACCCCAAGCACCCGGCTGCCCTTAACGGCTTGGGGCAAATCTATCTGAGCCAAGGTGACTACAAGAACGCCGAACGTTATTTGAAGAAGGCGGCACCTAGAGCGCCGGCGGCGTGGTTTGGCTTGTCGCGCCTCTACCTGCTCACTGGCAAATACGACGACGCAGCGAAGTGGACTCGCAAGGCGCTCGGCGCACAGCCGGGCGACCCCATGCTCAAGGAAATGCTTGCTGCCGCAAAGGCCAAAGAACTTCCGCAGGAATTACGCGAAAAGATCGAACCTGTTGGCGGGCAGGGTGAAGACACGGCGTCGACGCTCAACGCCCAGGGCTGGCGGCAATTCTTCAGCCACGATTTCGCGGCAGCAGAGGCCACGTTTCGCGAGCTACTTAAGCAGGATCCGGAGAACCTCGCCGCAATGAATGGACTCGGCTTTAGCTTGCTCAATCAGGGGAAGGCCGCGGCAGCCAAGCCCTACTTCGAGAAGTATCTGGCAAAAGAGCCAGAGGCGCCGGGGCCGCTCAATGGAATGGCGCGCTGTCTCAAAGAAGAAGGCAAACTCGATGAAGCGATCGCCGTCTGGGAGCGAGGTTACCAGCTCAGCCCGGGACCGAACGACATCGCCTCCGAACTGGGCATGGCCTATCTCGAGAAGGGTGAGAAAGCCAAAGCGATTCCGCTCTTGGAACTGCTCGTCAAAGCCCAGCCTGACAACGAGCGACTCGCCGAAGCGCTGGCGAAAGCACGGGGAGAAAAGTAGCACTTTCTTGCTCGACAAGAAAAAGGGCGGCCGGCGACACCAAGTGAAATGGCTCCTTACCGTTGGCACGACAGGGCCAAATTGCGCGGCATCACCGACCACCGCAGTGTAATTCCCATCAATTCTACGCCGCCGCCGGCAGGCCACAACTCGCCGGCGGCGGTTCTTTTTTCACTTTGTCGTCGCCTTGCTATAATCGATTGGCATCCCGAGGCCTGCTTATCTCTTTGTGACCAAGTTGGGTGAATGAATTTGGACGTTCAACTTCCCACATCTGTAGCCGGAACTGCGCCGGCAATCGTCCCGCTGGTCACCGGCGGCAGGCCGGCACGGCGATTCACCGTCGACGAGTATCATCGGATGATCGAGACCGGCATCCTGACGGAGAATGATCGCGTCGAACTCCTGGATGGATGGATTTTAGAGATGTCTCCCATTGGACCACCCCATGCGACTTGTGTAGCGCTTGTCGCCGAGACTTTACAAGCGGTTCTGCCCTCCGGATGGCATATTCGATTGCAGTCGCCAATCACACTCCAAACGAGTGAGCCGGAACCAGACATCACCGTCGTACAGGGGAACATACGAGACCACGTCACACATCATCCCACGGGGGCAGAGATCGCGCTGATAGTCGAAGTGGCCGACTCATTGCCGGATTACGACCGCAATTCAAAACGTCCGCATTACGCGGCGGCGGGAATCCCGGAGTACTGGATCGTCAACTTTAACGATCGGCAGCTTGAGGTCTACCGAGGTCCCGTGGCGGGCGGTGACTACTTGAGGCCAAATGTGCTCGACGAATCGAGTGCCGTCCAACTGTCGCTGGCTGGGCGAGTTGTTGGCGCGCTTCGGGTAGCCGATATGCTCCCATAAAGCGGCCAACTATTTCTTCCCCACCACGATCCGATTGAAGTGGAGCCGGACTTCGCCTTCGACGGCGCGGCGGACGCCTTCCACTAGGCAGTGTGGCTCGTTGTCGGTTTGACCGCGGCGGACGATTTCTTCGAGCTTCATCCCGGGCGGCACCAGAAACGTCGACTGGTAGATAATCTGATTGCCGGCGTCGAGCTCGGGGACGATGAAGTGGCAGGTGCAGCCGTAGGTCAGCATGCGAGCGGCGTAAGCGTCGTGGTACGGCTTCATGCCCGGGAAACTCGGTAAGAGGCCGTGGTGCAAGTTGATGATCCGCCCGCCGGCGTACTTCCAGCAGCTGGCGGCCGGCAAGATCCGCATGTAACGGGCCAGCACGATGAAGTCGACTTCGTGCTCATCGCAAAGCGCGATCATTTGCTCATCGTCCGCGGCGCCTGTCTTGTCGCCCACGTTGAACCAGGGCAGGTCAAACTGTTCGGCCAGCCCGTGGCACGTCTCGCGGTTGCCGATCATTAATCTCGGCTCGGCCTTCACTTGGCCATCGCGAATCGCCCGCAAAAGCGCCAGCGCCGGCTCGGGCCGGTAGGTGACGCAAATCGCCAGCCGCGGTTTGCGGCCGACGATGTCGGGCGTCCAGGTGCGAATCGAGAGCTTGGTGCGGCGGGCGACGTCGGCCATCGCGTTGCAGAGCTCTTCGTACCGCTCGACGCCGAGCTCGACGCGCGTGAGCATCGAGAATACTCTTTCCGCGTCGTGGTCGTACATCTGGATTTCGGCAATGTTCGCGCCGAGACCCGTCACGCTGTGCACGATGGGGTCGGCAAGGCCACGGTTGTCGGGCCCAACGGCGGTGATGACGACTTGCATGAGTGGGGCACCCGGGAGCGGCGAACGCGGACACACTGACCCAGTGTAGCGTTTTTCGACAATCGCTCGCAGGGGATGGGGCTAAGGGAAGGCCGGAGCACCGCTCCAATCGTTTCAAGCCGCCCCACGCCGCAGCGGCAGATTTGCCCCCACGCGGTCGCAAACTAAGTTTCAAATGCGGAACTCCCGCTGATTCCTTGCGCCCAAGGTGACGAACATGGCTGACAACTCCACGCTCGATTTCACTCCTCCCAACGGCGGCCCCGCGGTTGCCGACAGCGGCGAAGATGGACGCCTCGACGCGCTCTTGAACCGTATTCAGGAACTCACGAAGGCGCCCCCCACGCCGGCCCGTGATCCGAACGAGCCGATCTTCAAGCCGGTGCCCGCCCCGCCTCCGCCGCGCGAGACGGGGGCCGAGTGCAATTGTCCGGAGCACGAAGGCTGGGTGCCAATCGAACCGGAGAGTATTCAGGGTGCGGGACTCGCCGAGGGCGAAGTCGAAGCGCTGATCTTGAAGGTGCTCAACAGCCGTAGCGAAGGCACCGGCCGCCACCTCGCGGAGCACATGAAGCTCTCGTTCCGGCTGGTCGATCCGCTGCTCCACTCGATGAAGCACGACCGCCTCGTGGCCCACAAGGGCGCGGCGATGGCCAACGACTACGTGTATCAGCTGACCGAGCTGGGCCGCGAGCGGGCGAAGAAATTTGCCGAGCACTGCACCTACTTCGGCACGGCCCCGGTGCCGCTCGAGTCGTACATCATCAGCGTCAAGAAGCAGACGCTCGTCGACAAGCATCCGACCGAGGAGGACTTGCACCGGGCATTCGAGGACCTCTTGATCGACAAAAAGATGCTCACCCGGCTGGGTCCCGCGATCAACTCGGGCCGCGGTTTGTTCCTCTACGGCGCGCCCGGCAACGGCAAGACCAGCATCGCCGAGCGAATCACCAAAGCGTATGGCGACTTCATCTGGATCCCGCGGGCGCTAACGATCGACGGCGAAATCATGCGGCTGTTCGACCCCGGCATGCACGAGGAAGCGCCTCTCTCGGCCAACCAGGGCCTCTTGGACCAGCGCAAGGTCGACCACCGCTGGGTTCGCATCCGCCGGCCGACGATCGTTGTGGGCGGCGAGCTCACAATGGACCAGCTCGAAGTGACGATCAATGCGTCGACCAACACCAGCGAAGCGCCGATTCAGATGAAGAGCAATTGCGGGACGCTGGTGATCGACGACTTCGGCCGGCAGAAGATGACAACCGACCAGCTGCTCAATCGCTGGATCGTGCCCCTGGAAAAACGGTACGACTTCCTCAACATGGCGAGCGGCAAGAAGATCCAGGTGCCGTTCGACCAATTGATCGTGTTCTCGACGAACCTGGAGCCGCGCGATCTCGTGGACGACGCGTTCCTGCGGCGTATTCCGTACAAGATCGAAGTCACCGACCCGGGAGAGCAGGCCTATCGCGAGCTGCTCAAGATCATGGCGCCGCTGGTGGGTGTCGACTACGACGAAGCTTCGGTGAATTACCTGCTTGAGAAGCATTACAAGTCCGTGAACCGCCCGCTGCGCTGCTGCCAGCCGCGCGACCTGCTCTTGCAGATTCGCAACTACTGCCGCTACGTCCGCAAACCGGCGAAGATGACGCCGGAGAATTTTGACTTTGCGGTGGAGAACTACTTTGCGGTAATGTAAACCGGCTGTGAGCGTGAGCACTCCCACTTGCTTCCGGTGAGAGAGTGATCGTGCCTTTATTACGCGGCGCGGTATAATGTTGGGCGGCAGCGACTAGCGGGACAAATGTGGTTCAGCACCCGAACAAACACATCCGCGCCGCGGTCGAATACGCGCTTAGTCGTGGCTGGGAGCTGAAGAAAGCCAGCGCGCGAGCACATATTTGGGGTCGACTGTATTGTCCACGACGCGATCGAGAGGGGTGTGCGAGGGCAGTTTATTCCACGCCGCGCGTTCCAGAGGACCATGCCAAGGACATTCGCCGAGCCGTTGATCGGTGCCCGCACTAGCAGAAGATTGTAGGCCAAGTCCATGACCAAATATGAATTCACCCTCGTGTTGAAAGGGTCGTTGGAGCTGACGGAAGAAGTCGCCGACCAACTGTTCGCCGCAGGCTGCGACGACGCGACGCCCGGCACCTGCGAAGGTGAATTCTCGATCGACTTTCATCGCGCGGCTAGCACGCTCGAAGAGGCAATTCAATCGGCGATCGCCAATGTGAAGTCCGCTGGTTTCGAAGTCGGTCGGGTCGAGATCGAGGCTGGCGCACTTCCACAGCCGGCGTGATCTCGTGGCGATTTACCCGTGCGATCGCTCGTAGCCGAAGTTCAGCGCCAGCTGCGGGTCCTTGTGCCGTTCCGGGGCGAGTTCCTGGAATAACAGGCTCGGCTGGATGTCGCGGTTGTGCTGGTATTTGCTGTCGTATTCTGCGACCTGGCCCGTGATCTCGTGGTAGAAAATCTGGCAGATCGGCACGCCGGGATAAATCCGCACCGGCTGGACGGCGAACATCTCCAGCGTCCAGTAGCCGGCGAAGCCGACGTCGCCGAAGCCGGCGGTCACGTGCACGAAGAGTCCCAGGCGGCCGATCGACGAGCGGCCTTCGATCTGCGGCACGAGGTTGTGGGTCACGGTCCGCTCGGCGGTCCGCGCCAGGTAGAGCTGGTTGGGGTTGAGCACCAGCCCCGACTCCGGCAGCTCGATCCGCCGCACCCGATTGGCCTTGGCCATGTCGAGCACGACTTCCTCGTAAACCATCAGCTCGTTGTGGAGCGTGAGGTTGTAGCTGTTGGGATTGAGCTGCGTCTCGTCGAAGGGGTCGATAACGATGTCGCCGCCCAAACGTTCTCGAATCGCCTGCCCGCTGAGAATCATGGGAGTCTTAAACCTGCGTTCCGTTTTTTGAAGAGCACCGCTATCCCGGTGCTCTGGGGAGCAGCCTGATTCACGCGCCGCCTCAGGCCACGCCAATCTTTGGACAAAAACCGCGCATCGAACACTCGTCACACTTCGGCTTCCGCGCCATGCAGATTCGCCGCCCGTGGTGAATCATGCGATGGGCGAAGTCGACCCACTCGTTCTGCGGCACGAGCGCCATGAGATCCTTCTCGATCTTCGTGGCGTCCGTGTGCTTGGTGAGACCGAGCCGATTGCTGATTCGCGTCACATGCGTGTCGACCACGACGCCTGTCGCCATTCCGTAGCAGGTGCCGAGGACGACGTTCGCCGTCTTGCGGCCGACGCCTGGCAGCGTGACCATCTGCTCGATGTCGCGCGGCACCTCGCCGTTGTACTTGTCTGAGAGCTCGCGGCTGCAGGCCTTGATGTTCTTCGCCTTGTTGCGATAGAAGCCCGTGCTGTGGATCACGTTCTCCAATTGGTCGATCGGCGCGGCCGCCATCTTTTCGGGCGTCGGCCAGCGGCGGAAGAGCTCCGGCGTGACCATGTTCACGCGCTCGTCGGTGCACTGAGCCGAGAGAATCGTGGCGATCAAGAGCTCGAACGCCGATTCGTTCTCCAGCGCGCACGTCACATCCGGATAGTCATGTGCCAAATGTTTGACTACCAATTTGGCAATTGATTGGGAGTCGACTTTCGACTTCGCGGCCGATTTCTTGGATGCCGCCGGCTGTTTGGCGATGGCTGTCTTAGATCGCGGCTTCACGGCAGTCGCCGAGGGGGATTTCGGCTTGGCGGCCGTGCCGGGGCGAGAGGCTTTTCGAGGCATCGAGCGAATTCCTTCTCGCGGCCGCAGTCGCCGGCGGCGGACGAAAATGTGCCAAAGACTTAGGTCATTTTCAGCCTCGACCAAGTGCTGTCAAGCGATTGCCGCCACGTTGCAGAAAGCCCTGCGCTAAAGGGGGCAAAACTTGACCTAATTCGAGTGCCGACCTAGACTTACTCAGCATAGGATTTTCTGTGGGGCGTGTGGTGGCGGCTGTGAGTCGCCGGAGAAATTCCAACACGTGAGGTGGTCATGAACCAAGCCGATTTTCGCGCGAGTACTCCGTATGCAGGGTTTGGCGAAGTAGTTGCATCCGCGCCAGAAGAAGCCCGTCGAACGTTCATCCGCAAGACGTACACGCATCTCGCTGCCGCGATCTACGCCTTCGTGATGCTCGAATGGCTCTTCGTGCAGATGGGCCTCGATCAGCGAGCGCTGCAGCTGATTGGCACGAGCCGGTTCATGTGGCTCGGCATGTTGGGCGGGTTCATGGTCATCGGCTGGGTGGCCGATAGCTGGGCTCAATCGGCCACATCGATCGGCAAGCAATACGCTGGGTTGTTCCTGTACGTGCTCGCGCAAGCCGTAATGTTCTTGCCGATGATCGGCATCGCCAAGTTCATGACGGTCAATGCCGCAGGCCAGGAGATCCCAATCATCGGTGCCGCAGGCTTGACGACTTTGGTCATGGCCGCGGGCCTCACGGCTTACGCCTTCATTTCGAAGCAGGATTTCTCGTTCCTGGGCGGGTTCCTCAACATTATCGGTTGGGGTGCGTTTGCGTTGATTGCAGTGAGTATTTTGTTCGGCTTTAACCTTGGCGTGTGGTTCAGCGCGGTGATGATCGTTTTCGCCGCGGGATACATCCTCTACTACACGTCGAATATCTTGCAGGTTTACAACACGAACCAATACGTCGCAGCCGCGCTCGCGCTGTTTGCTTCGGTGGCGCTGCTGTTCTGGTACGTGCTGCGGATCTTTATGGCGTTTTCCAATCGCAATTGAGAACGCGGGCGATTCTCAGCGTGATTTCGAGTCGAATGAATGGCCGCACCGGACTGCGACTACGATCCGTTGTATTTGCAGGGCGTGGCCTATTTCAATGCGTGCGAGTTTTTGGAAGCCCACGAGGTGTGGGAAGATTTGTGGAAGAACTACAGCGGCGATCTGCGGCTGTTTTATAAGGGGCTGATTCAGGCGGCGGTGGCGCTCCACCACTTCGGCAACGGCAACATCCGCGGCGCGCGGAAAGTTTATCGCAGCAGTCGCGGCTATCTCGATGCCTATCGCCCGCTGGCGATGGGGCTCGACGTCGAGGACTTCCTGGCGAGGTTCGATGCCTGTTTTGCTGAAGTCGATGCCAACGACGAGGAGTTTCCCAAGATCGACATCGATCCGGAGCTGATCCCGGAGATTTCGCTCGACCCGCCGGTGGAATTGCCGCCGGTGGTGATCCACGACTGACGCCGGCCGGGCGACGAAGAACTTGTCATCAGTATGGGGCATTTGAGGGCTGACTTGTCATGAGTGCTTGGAAAGCGGCCGACTTGTATTTCGACCCGGATACGTTTTCCGGCGTCGCCCGGTTGTTCCCGCTGCCGAACCTGGTGATGTATCCCCATGTGATGCAGCCGCTGCACATCTACGAGAGCCGTTACCGCGAAATGCTGGAAGACTCGCTGGCGACCGACCGGTTAATCGCGATGGCCTTGTTGGAGCCCGGTTGGGAGACCGACTACGAAAGCCGCCCGCCCGTCGCACCGTACGCTTGCCTCGGTAAAATCGTCACACACCACAAACTCGAGGATGGCCGCTACAACCTGCTCTTGATGGGCGTCGGTCGCATTCGCATCGCGGAGGAGATGCCGCCGCTCCGCTCGTTCCGGCAAGCGAAGGTCGAGCTGCTGCGGGAGAAATTCGTCGACAGCGCCGCGTGTCACATCGAATCGCTGCAGCGCGAGTTATTGGATGCCATCCAGCAGCACCTGCCGTGCGGCTGCCAGGCGCCGGAACAGCTCAGCGAGATGTTCGCTGATCAATTGCCGCTGAGCATGATGACCGACCTGGCGTCTTACGCGCTGCCGCTAGCGCTGACGCTCAAGCAGCAGCTTCTGGCCGAAAACCGCGTCGACGTGCGGGCGCAGCTGCTCTTGAAGCACTTCGAACGCGAATCGTCCCACGCGCTGGTGGCGGCCGCGGATGCGACATTTCCGCCGCGATTCAGCGTCAATTGATGCCTTCGCCCCTGGCCGGCCGGTTGACGCTCCTCTTGGCTGCTTCGTAAGATCGAATGATAGGCGGTGCACTTGCGCTGCCGCTTCGCGCGACCCCGTACGAAAGCCTGCGATGACACCTTCCAGCTCCACAATCAGCGATGCGGCGTCCGATGTCGGCAGCCTCGATGGCGAGCTGGCCGAAATCGACGACAAGCCGATCGAGTGGCAGTGCGACCTGCCGCGAATTGAAGAGGCGGTACGAGAAATCCTGGCGGCGGTGGGAGAAGATCCCAACCGCGAAGGACTCCGCGAGACGCCGCGCCGCGTGGCCAAGATGTACGCCGAGATGTTTTCCGGCCTGCACAAGAACCCGCGGACGCACCTGCAAAAGTTCTTCACCGAAAAGTACGACGAGATGGTGCTGGTGCGGGACATCGCCTTCGACAGCATGTGCGAGCACCACATGCTGCCGTTCTCGGGCGTGGCCCACATTGGCTACATCCCCAACGGCAAGGTCGTCGGCCTTAGCAAACTGGCCCGTGTGGTCGAAGTTGTCTCGCATCGCCCGCAGGTGCAGGAGCGGATGACCGAAGATCTTGCGAACCTCTTGATCGAGGAGTTGGACGTGAAGGGCGTGGCCGTAGTGATCGAAGCCACGCACAGCTGCATGACGATCCGCGGCGTCCGCAAGCCGGGAAGCGTCTGTGTCACTTCGGCGATGAAGGGTGTTTTCCGTTCGAGCCTTTCGAGCCGGGCGGAAGTGATGAACCTGATTTACGGCAATCGGCGGTAGAGGGCTCGCGGCCCGCACGACGCCGATGAATCTGCTCGTTCAATTTCTGCTACGGCTCACCTTCGGGCTCGCGTTCGGCATGGCAGTCACTTCGCCGCGCCTCGTGTCGAGCGGCTATTTTCGCAATCATCTCTACGTGACGCTGGGGCTCGCGACGCTCTCGGCGCTCGTCTCGATGAATCTTTCGACGCCGGTCGCTGTGTTGAGCGCGGTGGCGGCCGTGCTCAGTTACGCAGGCTCGGTCGCGTGGCTCTACGAGGCGAAACGCGCCGGCGTAGTGACGCTGTGGCTGGTGGTGGGCGTCTCGCTCGCGGCCGCCTTGCTGGGTCAAGGCGGCGGTCCGCTGGAAATGGCCTCCGTTGTCACTTCGGGGCTGCTGTTAGGCCTGACGTTTGCGGCCATGCTGCTGGGCCATTGGTATCTCAATTCGCCCGGCATGGAACTCGAGCCGCTGCGGCGACTGCTAGTTTTCATGGCCGCGGCAGTCATCGCGCAAATGGTTGTCAGCGGATTGGGGCTGGTCTGGGTCGACAAGGCCACAGCGCCGCCCGCCGTCGGTTGGTGGCTATTCGTTCTGCTCCGCTGGTCGTTCGGCTTGTTGGGCGTGCTGGGGCTCGTCTGGATGGCCTGGCAAACGCTGAAGATTCCCAATACGCAGAGTGCCACGGGCATCCTCTACGTGGCTGTGATCGGCGTGTTCGTCGGCGAATTGACCGGCCTCCTCCTGTCGGCCGAGTCGGCTGTTCCGCTATAATTTGAAGGCCCGGAGTTGGGCCGACGCCAAATTTGTCTGCGAGCAAGATGAACGTCACCTACCGTTGCCCCCATTGCGAGAAAACCGTCCGCGCGGCCTTCACGGCTGCTTCGACCGACCTGGCCTGCCCGCAGTGCAGCGATCGGCTGCGGATTCCCACGGGTGCTGTTTCGGAAGATCGTCTGGAGCGCTGTCTGGTATGCCACAGCACGGACCTGTTCGCACGCAAGGACTTTCCGCAAAAGCTCGGTGTGGGCCTGGTGGTGTTCGGCTTCGTGGCCAGCAGCATTGCCTGGGCGAACTACCAGGTGTTCTGGACTTTTGCCATCTTGTTTGCGACGGCATTGGTCGATCTGGTCTTGTATCTGGTGATGGGTGAATCGCTCACCTGTTACCGCTGCCATGCTCAATATCGCGGTACGCACGAGATCGAGCGGCACGGCGGTTTCGACTTGGAGACTCACGAGCGGTACCGCCAGATGGCCGCGCGATTGAAGGAGCAGCCCGCGTCCGTCGCTTCGACATGACCTTGTCTGAAAGCCGGCATCGAACGCCTGTGTTCGTCATGTCCATGTCCTTGAACGGTTGCCGATGGATCCAGCCAATCAGCGAATCGAAGAAGACCTGCGCGGGATTCTGCGAGGCGAAGTCCATTGCGACGACCTGACCACGCAGCTCTACTCGACCGATGGGAGCGTCTACGAGATTCGTCCGCTGGGCGTGGTGAGGCCGCGATCGCTGCGCGATGTCGTGGCCACGGTTCAATACGCGGCCGAGAACAAGGTTCCGATTTATCCCCGGGGCGCGGGCACCGGTTTGGCGGGTGAATCGCTCGGTCGCGGGATCGTTGTTGATTGTTCGCGATTCTTCCGCCGCATCCTGTGGGTCGAAGGCCAGCGGGCACGGGTGCAGTCGGGGGTCGTGCTCGCGTCGCTCAATCGCTTCCTGGCGACCAAGGGGTTGTTGTTCGGGCCCGATCCAGCGATGAGCCACGTCACCACGATGGGCAGCGTTGTGGCACTCGATGCGGGCGGCAGTCACTGGCGCAAATATGGGTCGACCAGAAGGCACGTCGAATCGCTCAAGATCGTGCTCGCCGACGGCGACGTGCTCAAAGTCGGCCGCCATCCGATTCCCGGCGACGAGCCCAACGCCGGCGAGAGCTGCCCGGCGACGCGACTGGACCATCTCGTGCAGGCGGTTGCTCGGCTCGTCCGACAGCACGCCAAACTGATCGACAAGCACCGCATCAAGAGCCCCGTCAACCGCAGCGGATATGCCCTCGACCAGGCGCTCGACGATGTGCGCGACCGCGGCGAATTGGATCTCGCCAAATTACTCGTGGGCAGCGAGGGAACGCTCGCGCTGACGGTCGACGCCACGTTGACGCTCGATCCCTTGCCGGTACATCGCGGTTGCGTGCTGTTGGTGTTTGACAGCCTCGATAAGGCCGCCAACGCCGCGTTGGAATTGCAGCCGCTCGAACCCGCAGCGTGCGATTTGATGGACCGGCGGCACCTGAACCTCGCCCGCGAGAACGACGTCCGCTACGAGCTGTTGATTCCGGGTGAGGCGGAGGCGCTGCTGCTGGTCGAGCAAGAGGGCGATTCCCCGGCCGCGGTGCGCGCCAAGCTTGAAGAGGTCGTCGAGCTCCTGCAATACAAGACGGGCCTCGCCGCGCTCTCGCAAATCGCCGAGGACGAGGGGGACTTTCAGCTCTTTTGGGGCCTTGCGCGGAAGTTTGTGCCGACTCTCTACCGGCTGCAAGGGAGCTCGCGCCCCGTGCCCTGCATCGAAGACATGGCGGTGCCGCCCGAGGCGCTGCCGGTGTTCTTGAAGCATGTGCAGGACACGTTTAAACGGCTGCAGGTCACGGCCTCGCTCTTTGGCCACGCCGGCCATGGGCAATTGCACATCCGGCCGTTTCTCGACCTGGCCAGCTCCGACGATCGCGCGACGCTCGAAGCGCTGGCCGCCGAACTCTACGAAAAGGTCTGGCTGCTGGGCGGCACGATCAGCGGGGAACATGGCGACGGGCTCAGTCGCACGCCTTACTTGAGCGGCCAATTCGGACCCCTCATCAACGTGTTCCGCGAGCTCAAGCAGATCTTCGATCCGCATGGGCTGTTGAACCCGGGCAAGATCGTGCCAATTGAACCAAGGCACGTGACGGAGGATCTGCGGCCGCTCACGAGGCACCAGGCAGCGCAGTCGGACGGCGCCATCGCCGCTGTCGCCGGTGACAAGACCACTGACAAGCCCATCACTCCCATCGCGCTGCAGCTCACCTGGCAGGCGGACGAGATGATGGAAGCGGCGCGACTCTGCAATGGCTGCGGTGCCTGCCGCTCGCAGTCGCCGGATGTGCGGATGTGCCCGATCTTTCGCATTTCGCCGCGCGAAGAGGCGTCGCCCCGCGCGAAGGCGAACCTGATTCGCGGCATTCTCACGCGACGGCTGCCCGCGGAAGAGATGCTGGACGACGAGTGCAAGGAAGTAGCCGACCTCTGCGTCCATTGTCACATGTGCCGCCTCGAATGCCCGGCCAATGTGGACATTCCCAAAATGATGCTCGAAGCGAAAGCCACGTACGTCCGAACCAACGGGCTGCCGCTGCATGAGCGGCTGCTGGTGCGGATCGACATGCTCGCGGCGCTGGCCGGGCGGCTGCCGGGTCTGGCGAATTGGGCGCTCACCAATCCGCAGGCTCGGTGGCTGATCGAGAAAGTGATCGGCGTGGCACAGGGGCGGAAGTTGCCGCGATTTGCCCGCCGCAGTTTCTTGAAGAACGCCGCCATGCGCCGCTTCAGCCAGCCGGCAAAGAAGCAAGTCGACAAGGTGGCCTTTTTCGTTGACACCTATGCCAACCATTTTGACACGCAGTTGGCCGAGGCGCTGGTGGCCGTGTTGCGGCACAACGGCATTGGCGTCTATGTGCCGGTCGAGCAGCAGCAGGCAGCCATGCCGATGATCTCGCACGGTGTGCTGGAGCCGGCCCGCATCATCGCCGAGCGAAACGTCACGCTGCTGGCCGACGCCGTGCGACAAGGCTACAAGGTCATCGCCACGGAGCCGTCCGCCGTGCTCGCGCTGACACACGAGTATCCATTGATCCTCGACCAGGACGAAGACGCGGTGCTGGTGGCCCAGAACACGTTCGACGCCTGCCATTATTTGTGGCAGATGCACCAGAGCGGCAAGCTGAAGCTCGGGTTCCAGCCCCAGCGGATTTCTGTGGGCTACCACGTGCCGTGCCATTTGCGGGCGCTCGACGTGGGAGCGCCCGCGGAGAACCTGCTGCGGCTCGTGCCGGGTGTGCGCGTGCATCGCGTCGAACAGGGCTGTAGCGGCATTGCCGGCGTGTATGGCCTGAATCGCAAGAACTATCGGGCTAGCCTGCGGGCCGGGGTGCGGCTGATCAACGCGATTCGCTCCGGGCCGTTTCAAGTTGGCATGACCGAGTGCAGCACGTGTAAAATTCAAATGGAGCAGGGGACCACGAAGCCTACGATTCATCCGATCAAATTGCTGGCCCTGGCTTATGGTTTGATGCCCGAGCTGGCCGCGTTGGTGCGAACTTCCGGGAAGCGGCTGGTGGTGACGTGAGAATGGTAGTGAAAATGTTTGCTGGGGCGCGGGAGGCGGCGGGCGCAGGTGAAGTGTCGCTCGACGTGGCCGACGGGGCGACGGTGGGCGATGTCGAGCGGGCACTCGTCGCCAAAATCCCGTCGCTGCGTGGCATAGTGACGCATTCGCGCTGGGCCGTGAACGCGGCGTTTTCGACACCCGATGCCAAAGTACCGAAGGATGCCGAAGTCGCCTTGATCCCGCCAGTGAGCGGCGGCTGATGGCATATTATTCATGATCGAACTCACACGCGAACCGATCGACTCCGCAGCGCTTCTGGCCCGTGCGACGACGCCGCAGGCCGGGGCCGTTTTGCTGTTTCTCGGTACGACGCGGGAGCTGACCGGCGGCCGGCGTACCGTCGCCCTGGACTACGAGGCCTACGACGAGATGGCCGGGCGGAAGCTCGCAGAGCTCGAAGCGGAAGCCCGTCGCCGCTGGCCGCTGATAGAATGCAGCATCGTCCATCGGCTGGGCCGCGTGCCGCTTGCCGAGGCCAGCGTGGCGATCGTCGTGAGCACGCCCCACCGGGCCGACGCCTTCGCCGCCGGCCAGTGGCTTATCGACACCCTCAAACAGGATGTGCCGATCTGGAAGCAGGAACATTGGGCCGACGGCAAGAGCGAGTGGGTCCACCCGATGTAGAGCGTGAAGATGGCTATGATCACCAATCAAACACCGCTCGTCGACCAACTCGGCCGCATGCACCACAGCTTGCGGATTAGCGTCACCGACCGCTGCAACATCCGCTGCTTCTATTGCATGCCGATCGAGAATATCCAGTTCAAGCCGCGGCACGAGATTTTGTCGTTCGAGGAGATCACGCGGTTCGCAAGCGTCGTGTCGCAGATGGGCGTGCGGCGGCTGCGACTCACGGGCGGCGAGCCGCTGGTCAGGGCCGACTTGCCGCTGCTTGTCGAGCAGCTCGCCTCGCTCCCGCACATCGACGACCTCGCGCTCACGACCAACGGCATTCTGCTCGCCGAGCAGGCGGTGGCGCTGCGACAAGCGGGCCTCGAACGACTCAACATCAGCCTCGACACGCTCAGCGAAGCGACGTTCGAGAAAATTTCGCGCCGGCCGGGGCTCGATCGCGTGCTCGCGGGCATTGCGGCCGCCCAGGAGGCCGGCTTCCAAAACATTCGGCTCAACGCGATCGCTATCCGCTCGCTCACCGAAGACGAAATCGTGCCGCTTGCCCGCTTTGCCCGCGAGCGCGGCCTCGAGCTGCGATTCATCGAGTACATGCCGCTCGATGCCGAAGAACACTGGCAAGCGGCCGACGTCCTCGACGGCGCAGCGATTCGCGGTCAACTCGAAGCAGAATTTGGGCCGCTCATTCCGGTTGCCCCGCCGCATCCGAGCCAGCCGGCGACCGATTTCGTTTACGCGGACGGTAGCGGCAGAATCGGCCTCATCAATCCCGTGTCGCAACCGTTCTGCGAGGCGTGTGACCGGCTGCGGCTAACGGCCGAGGGACAGGTGCGCAACTGTCTCTTCTCGACGCAAGAATGGGACGCGCGGCAACTCTTGCGCGATGGCGGCAGCGACGACGAAATCGCCAACCTGGTCCGCGACTGCGTGTGGGCCAAAGCCCCGGCACACGGCATCGGCAGCGAACAGTTCGTGCGGCCCGAACGAGCGATGTACCAGATCGGCGGATAGTGCAGCATTTCTTATCACAATTTCTGCACGTATAATTGAAGGATGCCCGAGCTTTCCCGTTTCTTTGGAATCATCATTCGGATGTACATGGAAGTGGGGGAACCGCATCACTTACCTCACTTTCATGCGTACTATCAGGAAGATGTGGCGGTCTTCGGTTTGGAGCCGATTGATTTGATTGCTGGTTCACTGCCGCGACGGCAACGTAGACTGGTAGAAGCGTGGGCGGAGCTACATCAGGAGGAATTGGTGGCTGCCTGGCAACGACTGCAGTCAGGCCAGTCTCCAGTGCCAATCGAACCCTTGGATTGACCGGACGTACGGACGAAAATGGAATCTACGCACTTGATTTGCCGCGTTACGTCGTTTGAAATCAGCGGTCCGCATCAATTGCGGGTGCGTTTCGACGACAATACGGAGCAGACCATTGATTTTCTTCCCGTGCTTGGCGGCGAACTGCTAGGACCGTTGCGTGACCGCGCCGTTTTTGAACAGGTACACATCGATCCCGAAGTCCACACGCTCGTTTGGCCTAACGGCGCCGATTTCGACCCGGCAACATTGCATGGTTGGCCGAAATATGCGGCGGCACTCGCGGCTCGCGCCGCCCAGTGGAATCTTGCGCCCACCTGACTTGCCCGAAGGGATTTTCCGACCGGCCCACAGCGGTGTTTCGTGCGGCTGCGGCTACGTATAATCGAGGGATGAACGAGCCGAGACGCATTTACCTGGACAACGCCGCCACCACCTGGCCCAAGCCCGAGGCGGTTTACGAGGCGGTCGATCGCTATCAACGCGAGATCGGCGGGCCGAACGGGCGGAGCGGCTACCGTGAAGCGCTCGATGCAAACTCGATCGTCGAGCGGGCTCGCAAAGGCGTGTCCGAGGTGCTCGGCGCGGACGACCCGCTGCAAGTCGCGTTCGGTTTCAGCGGCACCGACGTGTTGAATCTGGCGATTCGCGGCGTCGTGCGGCTGGGCGACCATGTGGTGACGACGGTTTGCGATCACAACTCCGTGCTGCGGCCGCTGCGGGCGCTGGCCGAGACGGCCGACGTCGAAGTCAGCTACGTCCCTTGCGACGGCGAAGGCTTTGTCTCGCCGGATGACGTGCGCGCCGCTCTGCAGCCCAACACGCGACTCGTGGCGGTGGTCCACGCGTCGAACGTCACCGGGGCGGTGCAGCCGATCGCGGCGATTGGACGAATCGTGCGCGAGCATGGTGCGCTGTTCCTCGTCGATGCGGCGCAGTCGCTCGGCCATTTGCCGTTCGATGTGTCAACGTTCGACGTAGATCTCGTGGCAGCGCCGGGGCACAAGGGTTTGCTGGGACCGCTCGGCACCGGTGTGCTGTACATGCGGCCGGGCGTCGAGCAGGAACTTGAGCCGCTGCGCTATGGCGGCACCGGCAGCCGCAGCGACGAAGATCGCCAACCGGAGGAACTTCCCGACAAGTTCGAGCCCGGGAATCATAATCTGCCGGGCCTCGCCGGCCTTGCCGCCGCCTGCGAATTCCTCGCCAAGCGGTCGGTCGCCGCGCTCCACGAACACCACACCGCGCTCGCGGCCCGCCTGCTGGAGCGCTTGCAATCGATCGAAGGCGTCACGGTCCATGGGCCGCAATCGACCGCCAACCGCACCAGCGTGGTAAGCATCACGGTCGACGGCTACGATTCACAGGAGTTGGCCGCGGTGCTCGAATCGGCGCGGCGAATCCAATGTCGCGCGGGCCTCCACTGCGCTCCGCGGATGCACGCCGCCCTGGGCACGACCGCCGGCGGCGGCACATTGCGGCTGAGCCCCGGCTACTCGACGACGCTCGACGAGATCGACGCCGTCCTCGCGACGCTGGAAGAAGTGGCCAGTGTGTCGCTGAAATGAGATGGCGCGATCGGCGCGACTGGAGCACACCGTTGCCTGCCAAGTAGGTCGCGGAGGGATTCTTCTAGAAGTGGAAATGCGAATTGGAATTGCTCATCGCGCAATCGTCGGGATACCACATAACGTCCATAAATCGCTAGTTCTGGATCGGTTCGCATGAACAATGGCGCTCCTATCCGCACCATCCAGGCGTAGGCCGGCAAGCCGATCGGCATTTTCATCACCCGCCGAAGCGTGCCCATGAACTTTCGTTGCGACACGGGATTTGGCGCTGACGCAACATAAGTGCCCGTGACGTTCGAGTCGTTAAGTGCGCGCTCAACGAGGCGATTGAAATCCATTTCGTGAATCCAACTCATTCCCTGAGTGCCGGAACCAATCTTGCCACCAAAACCCAAGCGTACGAGTGTCCGTAGCCGCACCAGTGCGCCGCCACCAGCCCCGCGATCTCTGCCGATCACGAAGCTGGTGCGCAGAATGACGCTTCGCTGCGAGGGAAGTACACTGGAGGCAAACTCTTGCTCCCAGGCCTGCCCGACTAGCGGCGCTAGCCCTAGTCCCACGGGCGAATCCTCGCTGCAAACGAGACGAGGCGGATCGCCGTAAATATGGGCCGTGCTCATTTGAACCCATACCGGAGGCGGATCATCCAGCGTGCGCATTGCGAGTCCCAGCACGCGGGTGGCCTCGACGCGCGACCTGAGAATTTCATCCTGATGGTCGGGCGTCTTGATGCAGTCGACGCTTCTTCCTGCCAAGTTTACTATTCCGCTCGCACCATCAAGCGTTTGACACCACGGCCCAAGACTGCGACCGTCCCATTCCAAATGTTCCCATGGTCCATCAATCGCTGGACGATTTCGCGACAGGATGACAACCGACCGGCCCAAGCTTGTCAGATAGTGTGCGAGGGATCTGCCGAGAAATCCGCTGCCGCCGGCAATGACGATACGACCGAGGTTAGACATGGTGGAACTCGCAAGTGTGAAAGCTCAAGGCACTAACTGCGGCTGTTTGGCGCAATTAACTGATTCCGTTGGGCCAAGCGGCTATGACGCGGCAGAATTGTCATCGCCATCGCTGAGTTCCGTATCCGATTGTCCGCCGCGTGTTATCTGATAGATTGCGTTTCAGCATTTGGACGGTAGGCACCAAAACGACGAGTCTGTGAGCATGGCGCAAAAGACGGAAGCCAAGGGCGAGCCCTGGTACAAGGATGGGTTGCGGTTTACCTGCACCGGGTGCGGCGATTGCTGCACCGGCGGGGCCGGTTACGTGTGGGTCAACGGCGAGGACATCGCCAAGATGGCCGCCGTGGTAGGGGTGTCGGTCGAAGATTTTGAGGACGAGTACGTGCGACGGGTCGGCGTGCGAAAGAGCCTCATCGAGTACGACAACGGCGACTGCGTGTTCTTCGACAACAAGACCCGTAAGTGCGGCGTCTACGCGGCCAGGCCGCGTCAGTGCCGCACGTGGCCCTTCTGGGACTCGAACATCCGGACGCCCGAATCCTGGGCGGCGACCTGCGAGGCGTGCCCTGGGAGCGGTAAGGGGAAGCTCCATCCGATCGAGCACATCCAACGCGAGGCAGCGGTAATCCGGATTTGACGCTCAATCGCCATAAACCATTGTCTCGTAATTGGTTGCGACGAGTCGTTCCGGCGACGACCGCCCCAAGATGCGCTCGCCGATGGTAAGTCGTTGCAGGCCGGCGATTTAGCTCCAATCGGCCGCACCTCGCAAATCTGCAGTCCACCCCGTCATTCGGGTGCTTTCGGATGACTGTAGCGACGGCGGAATCTTGACACTAAGTGTTGCAACAATTAGACTTGGAGCGTTGGTGGACTCTCTCAGGGCGGTTGCCAATCGGCACGATTCCGCCAGTTCGGATAGGGGACGCTCGCCGTGACCAAGAAAGAGATCGTCAAAACCATCTCCGAAGAGATTGGGATGACGCAGCTGAAGACGAAAGAGATTGTCCAGAAAACGTTTAACGCGATTGTGGACACGCTGGTCGAGGACCATCGGATCGAGCTGCGGAATTTTGGCGTATTCGAGGTCAAGCGGCGGGCCGCTCGCAAGGCCCGCAACCCGCGGACAGGCGAGAAAGTCTTTGTGCCAGAAAAGTTTGTGGTGACGTTCAAGCCTGGCAAGGAAATGGAAGAGAAGGTCCGGGAGATGGAGCGGCGGGCTGCGGAGCAGGCAGCTCGCGAGGCTGGCTTCAACCTCACGAACGGCCAGCCCGGTGCCGAGCCGGCAGCAGGCTAGTCGGGCTGTCGAATGAGGGCGCCAACTTCTTTGCTGCTAATGCCTTAGCGGCGTTCCGAGCGCGTGCCGAGGGCCGCCAGCGGTGCCAGCGAGAGGCCGGCAGAATCGCGGTAATCGATAAAGATTGCCCGTTTTTCGCCTTTTAGCTCAAAGATTGCTCTCGGCGCGTCCGAATCTAGTGGCTATTCTCTCGCCGCTTTTCACCACTCTCATCGAACTACCAATGCCTGGCCCGGCCTGACGAGAAAACTCGCGGTCGAGTGCCGAGCGATTGAGAAGGAACTAGAGTCGCGCCGGCGGCGCTTGCGCTGCCGTGAGATCGCTGACGTAGGAGACGCAAGGATGCGTAAGGTATTTTGGGCAATAGCCGTGGCGGGAATGTTGTCGGTTCACACCGGCTGCCTGATTCCGATGTATTCGGGCGATCCGGCCCGCCGTGCCCAAGAACTGATCTTCACGTCTGAAGACCTGCGCAACTTCCTCAACGAGTGGGAACGAATCTGGTTCCTCGACATGCCCAGCCACATGGCGCCGATGCGGACGCACGGGGGAATTATCTAACGCTTAGGGCGCCGAGTCGCTGTTTCAATCGGCGCGACCGCACGCAGTTTGGTTGTCGTGGCCGACAATGCCAACAGAGTCGTCGAATGACGTTGGGAGTGTCGCGCCGGCGTCACGCGGGCTAGAATCGACGCCATGCCTGCCGCATCTTCCGCCATTGATCTATCGGTCCAATTGGGCCGGTTGCGGCTGCCTAATCCGATCCTGGTCGCCTCCGGCACTTTTGGCTACGCCCGCGAGATGGTGGGCCTGGTGGACGTCACGCGGCTGGGCGGCATCTTGCCGAAGACGATCACCTTGGAGCCGCGCACGGGCAACGCCCCCTGGCGGACGATCGAAACGGCTGCGGGAATGCTCAACTCGATCGGGCTCGATAACGACGGCATCGAGGCGTTTGTTGCGCATCATCTGCCGTACTTGAGTTCACTCGGTGTCCCGATCATTGTCAGCATTGCGGGCAAGTCACACGATGAGTTCGTGGCGATGACGCGGCGACTCGCAGGGCTCGCGGGCATCGCCGCCGTGGAGCTGAACATCTCGTGTCCCAATGTGTCGGGCGGCGTCGATTTCGGCACCGACCCGGCGATGTGCGAGCGCGTGGTGGCCGATTGTCGCGCTGCGACTGCCACACCCATCATCGCCAAGCTCACGCCGAACGTGACCAGCGTTGCCGTGATGGCGAAAGCCGCGGCCGCGGGCGGGGCGGACGCAATATCTTTGATCAACACCTGTCTCGGCATGGCGATCGACTGGCGGCGGCGGCGGCCCCTGCTTGGCAACGTCGTCGGGGGCTTGAGCGGTCCCGCGATCAAGCCGATCGCCCTGCGAGCCGTGTTCCAGGCGGCCCAGGCGGTCGATACGCCGATCATCGGCATCGGCGGCATTGCCACGATCGACGACGTCATGGAGTTTTTCGTGGCCGGCGCGACGGCGGTTCAACTCGGCACCGTGAACTTCTACAATCCGAAGGCGTCTATGGAAGTGCTCGACGCGCTGCCGGCGGCGCTGGACGAGGCGGGAGTGACGGCGGTAGGTGAGTTGGTTGGGACGTTGAACATTAAACGAGATTGACGAGGGACAATTTCGGATTGCGGATTTCGGATTGCGGATTGGCAAAAAATCAATCCGCAATCCGCAATCCAAAATCCGCGAGCGAACAATGCGAGTTCTCAGCGGCATCCAACCGACCGGCCCGATCCATTGGGGCAACTACTTTGGCGCGATCCGGCAGTACATCGAACTGCAGGGGAACGAGCAGGCGTATTATTTCATTGCCAACCTGCACGCGCTCACGACGGTCCGTGATCAGGAGAAGCTCCGCAAGTACACGTTCGACGTCGCGCTCGATTTGTTGGCGCTGGGACTCGATCCCGCGCGGGCGACGCTCTTCGTGCAGTCGGACGTGCCCGAGGTGAGCGAGCTCTGCTGGCTCTTAATGACCGGCGCACCGATGGGGCTTTTGGAAAGGTGCCACGCTTACAAGGACAAGAAGGCCAAGGGGCTTGCGGCCGACGCGGGCCTCTTCACGTACCCCGTGCTGCAAGCGGCCGACATCCTGGCTTACGACAGCGACGTGGTGCCGGTCGGCGAAGACCAGGTGCAGCATATCGAAGTTTGCCGCGATCTCGCGGGAAGCTTCAATCACCAGTTTGGCCAGGTCTTCGTGCTCCCCAAAGCCCAAGTGCTCGACTCTTCAGCTCGCGTACCGGGGATCGACGGCGAGAAGATGTCGAAGAGCTACAACAACACGCTCCTCGTGTTCGAGGACGCGAAAGTGCAGCGGAAGCAGATCATGCGAATCGTGACCGATTCGCGGCCAATGGACCAGGCGAAGGAGCCGGCGGGCGACGTGCTGTATGATTTGTTCGCGCTCGTGGCCACCGAGCCTCAAAAGGAAGAAATGGCGGCCCTGTATCGCCGCGGCGGCTTCGGCTACGGCGACATCAAAAAGGCGCTTGCCGATGCGGCGGAAAAATACTGGGCCGAGCCGCGGGCGCGGCGAGCAGAGCTGGCGGCCAAACCGGATTACGTGAAGCAAGTACTCGCCGACGGCGCGGCCACGGCAAGGAAGAAGGCGTCGGCCGTGCTGAAGCGTGCGCAGGATGCATGCGGTATTACGGGTTGGTAAGCTCGGCATAATCGCGGAGCCGACGCCATGATCGACGAAATCGTCCACAGTCACTCGCTGGTTATCAACGATCTGCGACGGTTGATCGACGACGTCCCTGATGAGAAGATGACGATGCAAGTCGACACGGTGGTTAACCATCCTGCGTGGGTCATCGGACATTTGACGTACAGCTTCGAGGCGATCGGCGGCGAACTCGGAATCACTCCTTGGCTGCCGAAAGTGTGGGCCGGGAAATTTGGGACCGGCAGCACGCCCGTCGCCGAGCGGGAAAGCTATCCGTCGAAGGTCGACTTGCTGAAATTGCTCGCCGATGCGCAACAGCGCGTTGTCTCACGCTTGAACGCGATTGGAGAGCCGGGGTTGTCCCAGCCATTGCCCGATATCCGATACAGGGAGATTTTTCCGACAGTCGGACAGGCCGTGGTCCATGTCCTCACGGCCCATGCAGCTTTGCATGTTGGTCAACTCACCGTCTGGCGAAGGGCCGTGGGCCTACCTCCGCTGATAGAACCGATCCATTAGTCGGGCATAACCATGCAATTTCGAACACGGGCGATTCACGTCGGGCAGGAGCGGGACGAGGCTACGGGGGCTGTTGTGCCGCCGATTCACGTCGCTTCGACGTTTGTGCAGCACGAGGCGGGCAAGTGGCGGGAGTTTGACTACTCGCGCTCCGGCAATCCGACGCGCAAGAATCTCGAAACGACGATCGCCTCGCTCGAGGGCGGCTGTGGGGCGCTCGCCTTTGCCACCGGAATGGCGGCGACGAATTGCGTGATCCAGTCGCTCGCGGCTGGCGATCATGTCGTGGCGGCCCAGGATCTCTACGGCGGCACATACCGCCTGTTGCACAAGGTGACCGACCGCGCCGGCATCAAGTTCACACACATCGACACCACGAGTGCGGCGAACGTGGCGGCGGCGATCACGGCCGCCACGCGGCTCGTCTGGATCGAGTCGCCCGGCAATCCGCTGATGTCGATCACCGACATCGCCGCCTGTGCCGACGCCGCCCATCAGCGCGGGGCGCTCTTGGCGGTTGACAGCACCTTTTCGACGCCCGTGCTTACGCGGCCGTTGGAGTTGGGTGCCGACATCGTGATGCACTCGGCGACCAAGTACTTTGGCGGGCACAGCGATTTGACGGGCGGTGCGTTGGTGGTCCGGGATAAGACGCTGCTGGAGAAGCTGTACTTCGTGCAGAACGCCACCGGCGGCGTGATGGGGCCGTTCGAGTCGTACCTCTGCTCGCGCGGGCTCAAAACGCTCGAACTGCGAGTGCGGGAGCAATGCCGCACCGCGCAGCGGTTGGCCGAGTGGCTGCAAAAGCATCCGCAAGTTAGCCGCGTGAATTATCCTGGACTCAAAGATCATCCCGGCCACGCAGTCGCGGCGAAGCAAATGGACGGCGGTTTCGGGGCGATGCTTTCGTTTGAATTGAAGTCGGGGTTCGCGGGCGCAAAGAAATTCGTGGAATCGACGGAGCTGTTTCAGCTGGCGGTGAGCCTTGGCGCGGTCGAGTCGCTGATCGAACAGCCCGCCTCGATGTCGCATGCCAGCTACGACGCCGTCGACCGACAGAAATACGGGATCACCGACGGGTTGATCCGGCTTTCCGTGGGGCTTGAAGCCTACGAGGATTTGGAAGCGGATTTGACACAGGCTTTTGGGAAGTAGTTTGGAAGAGGAACACTAATCGACGCTAATCTGAGCTAATAATTGTCGGTGCCGAGGTTAGCGAGAATTAGCGGAGATTAGCGTTTGGTTGGCTTTCACTGGGGGTAGCGATGCAACTGGGTTTTGTCAGCGCGATTTTTGGCGACTTGACGTTTGAGGCGGTGCTCTCGTTCGCAGGTTCAGAAGGGTACGACTGCGTCGAGGTGATGTGCTGGCCTTCCGGCGGGCCAGACCGCAAATACGGCGGTGTTTGCCACATTGACGTCGAAGGTTTTGCGAAGTCGCAGGCCGACGACGTGCGGGCACTGTGTGAAAAGCATCGCGTCGTTATTTCTGCACTGGGTTACTACTCGAACCCGCTCGCCGCGGATGCCGATGAAGCAAAGCGGGCCCAGGAGCATCTCAAGAAGGTCGTCGACGCCGCGCCGCTCTTGGGCCTTGCGAACGTCAACTCGTTCGTCGGCGCACACACGAAGTTGCCGCTCGACGAGAATCTGAAGCGCTTTGGCGAAGTGTGGCCCGACCTCGTGCGGTATGCCGAAGATCGCGGTGTGAAGATTGGCATCGAAAACTGCCCGATGCTTTTTCCCAACACCTGGCCGTTCGGGATGAACCTGGCTCGCACGCCCGCGATCTGGCGGCGGATGTTCGAGATTATTCCCTCGCCAAGTTTTGGCCTCAACGTCGACCCTTCGCACCTCGTGATGCAGCTGATCGACCCGATCGAGCCGATTCGCGAGTTCGGGCCGCGGATTTTCCACGCCCACGCCAAGGATATGCGGATCGATCGCCATCGTCTGCAGGACATCGGCTCGCTGGAACTGCCGATGGAGCGCTCGACGGCCAAATTGCCGGGTCTCGGCGACGTCGATTGGGGGCGTTGGATTGGGGCCCTTTCGGACGTACACTTCAATGGCGCGGTGTGCGTCGAGGTCGAGGACGAGGCGTTCACCGAGACGCTTGCCGGACGCGAGCGGGCGCTGCGGATCAGCCGCAACGTCCTGCGGCCGTTGGTCGTGTGAGCGGAATTTGGGGACAAGCGAGTCTGGGAAAGGCTGTTTATGGCCCGGCTCAGCAAATGGATCGACGCGGTGCAAGCCGGCGGACGCGTGAGCGACGCGGCCCGGGTGTCGCTCGAAGCCCGGCTGGCGACCGTGGCCTACTGGCTGCCGCTGGCGGCCCGGCAGATCGACGAGGACATCGAAAAGGTCCATCAGCTGCGGGTCAGCACGCGGCGGGCGATCGCGGCCCTGCGGCTCTACCGCGACTGGCTGCCGCGCGACGAGTACGACTGGCTCTCGCGGCGACTGAAGCGCGTGCGGCGGGCGGCCGGGGCGGCCCGCGATCTCGACGTGCTCGCCGAATGGATCCGCGACGAGCTAAGCGGCCAGGGGGGAGCGCTGCTGGCGATCATCGCCGATGAGCGGGCGGCGGCCCAACCGGAGATCATGTCGATCGCCGACAAGTGCGAAGCCGAAAACCGTTTTCGCCGCAAGATGTACAGTCTCCTGGCCGGGGTGCGGCCGCGCGGCAAACGCGAGAAGAAGCAGGACGTGAGCTTCCACAACTGGGCCGAGACACAGCTGGCCCATGCCACGGAAGGGTTTTTTGCCGCACTTCCCAATCAGTCGAGCGATCTCTCGGCGCTGCACGAATTCCGCATCCAGGGCAAGCACCTGCGGTACACGCTGGAGCTTTTGTCGTCGGCGTTTCCCGCGGAGCTCAAGGAAGTGCACTATCCAGTCGTCGAGGAATTACAGGAGCAGTTGGGGCGGATCAACGACTGCGTGGCGGCGGATGCGCGATTGCGGCGGTGGCGAAAGAAGTTCGATTCCCACGCAGAACAGGAAACGCTCGATCGCCTGATCGCCGCCAAGCACGCGGAGCTGGACAAGTCGCTCGCCGAGTATCGCGGCTGGTGGACGGTCGAACGCGCAGAGTCGCTGCGTCAGGGCCTCACGGGACTGGTCGGCGGCGCGGAAGCGGCTCGACTCGCCACGACCGAGGAGACTACCGCGTCAACGGCGAACCCGCGCTAGCGGCGCGAGCGGATCGTCGATCATGAGATTGCCAAACGTTACTGGCAAATCGACCGCTGAGGCCAGTCGCTGCAGGTAGTCGCAGCGCGGAATCATGATCGCTCCGAGCCGGCCGGTGTGGGGCGTCCACTGCTGGATGTCGCAGAGCTGATAGCCGCGCGTCTTGAGGTGCGCTAGCAGATATACGACTGCCACCTTCGAGGCATCGCGGACGCGGTAAAACATGCTCTCGGCCGCGAACAGTCCGCCGATCGCCACGCCGTACGTGCCGCCGGCGAGTTCATCCTCGTTCCAGACCTCGACGCTATGGGCATGGCCCAGGCGGTGCAACTCCGTGTAAGCGGCCACCATCGAAGGCGTGAGCCAGGTGCCCTCCGCGCGGTCGCCGACCGTGCCGCAGCCGCGAATCACGCCGGCGAAGTCGCGGTTGCAAGTGACGCGGAACTTGCCGCTGCGGATTGTGCGGGCGAGGCGCCGGCTGATGCGGACGCATTCGAACTCAAAGATCGCCCGCGGGTCGAGCGACCACCAGGCCATCGGCTCGTCGTCCCAGACGGGCCAGGGAAAGATGCCGTGGCGATAGGCGTCCAGCAGCCATTCTGGCGCGAGCCGCCCGCCGACGCAGACCATGCCATCCGGCGTCGAGTGGAGCGGCGAGGGAAAGTACTTGGGCGCATCGAGTCCCACATCCGCCAGCGAGCCGGTGTGTTCGGCGTCGACCGGGACGAAGACCTCGTCGGACTGGAGCGTGAGAGCTGCCATTCATCCGAGGATAACCGGCCGCCAGCGGCTCGACCAGCGGCGACCTGGCGGCTTGTGCGGAACACGACGCCTACTCGACCGCTCCCAGCAATTCCTTCCAGGTTGCGCCGATCAGCCGTCCCGTCTGTGGGTCCTGCTTCTCGCAGCTCACGCGGCAAGTGAAAACTGGCTGCACCCACTCGGCCTGTATCTGTGCCGATAGAAGTGGATAGCCGGTGCGAATCGCCTGCAGCTCTTCTAAGAGGTCCTGCGACTCTTTGTCACCTGGCGTGGGCGTGACCACCGCCGCGAACACCAGCTTGCCGCGATGCGCGGTGCCCAGCACCAGCCCGGTGAGTCCTCCCTTTCCGTCGTCGCGATAGCCAAGGATCACGCAGTCGACGTCCTTGAGGTGCTTGGGCGGCGCGGCCGGCGTTTTGTTGGGCTCTTGGCTTTGCTCGTCGAGATTTTGCGAATTGGCAAAATCGGCGACCGCGTCTTCCAGATTGTCCGCGCCTTCGCCCTTCGCTTTCTGAGCCTGCTGTGCGATGGCCCCCAGTAGATTCTGCTTCGGCGGCTGTTTGAAGCCCCAGTCCCACAGCTGCTCGTACGGCAGACCGCCGATCACGACGACCGACATCGTGCTCGCCGTGAGCCCCGCGGCGGCCGTGTTGGCGACCCAGAGCCGGGTGGGCATGTTCTTGAACGCTTTGATCCAGAGCTTGATCGGACGCAGGATCAGGTCGAGGGCTCCCGTATCAGCGTCCTCGCCGACCATCAGCAGGAAATTGAGCAAGTGCATGCCGGCAAACGCCATAAAGCCGATCACCAGCTGCGACAACGACCAGTTGGTGCGGATCGAGCTGCCGTCGGGCGTCACGATGCGGACGACAATGCTGCCGACGACGACAGCGGCCATCGTGCCGATGATCACCCAGGCCCACTGCGGCAACAGGTTTGCCCAGATTTCCAAATGCGACGGCGCCGGCTTTTCCGCAGGCGGTTCCGGGTCGTCGTGATACGCCTCCCAATCTTGATCGATTTCCACGAACCGCCCCAGGCTCGCGTACCAGCCGCAGCGCCGGCAGATCGTGACGGTGTCCGACTTCATCGGCGCTTCGCACTTTTCACAGCGCAGGCCGTTCCATTGCGACGCGAGTTCGATGGCGGCGTTCGCCGGATTCTTGGCTTCGTCGTTCGACTCGGCGCCGTCTTCGAGCAGGAGCAATTCGGAGTTCATGGCGCACTCGGAATCGGGGTGAAATCGGGCAGAATTGGGCCTTTCCCAAAGATAGTTTGTGTGGCGGCACGCGAGGTGTCCCAGATCGGCGATGCCGCGACGCGGCGCCGTCGGGCTGTGCTGGATACGCGGTTTGGAACGCTTCTTGGCGGAGAATCGCCTTATTTGAGGCGACCGACTATAATCGACAGGAGAGCCGCCGGGCCGCCTGGTTGCCTGCAGTCCGTGGCCTTTCCGAGCAGCCGGATCTGTGACCCGCATGGACGATTCTTACCCTCCTCTGGTCGCCCAAGAGCCAGCGAGCAGCCCGCCGCCGATGCCGCGCCCAGAGCGCGATCCCGGCGGCAAGACGGCCCGCAAGTGGTTCGTTGCGCTGATCGTACTGACGATTGTTGCGGCGGCGCCGACTTTGCTTGGCCAGTTCATTTATCAGTGGCGATTCAACGAGCTCAAGGCCGATGTCGATGTCTCGACCGCGGCACTCGAAGGGCTCAAGCCGCGGCTGACCGATTTCGAGTTGGCCTCGCGGATGGTGGCCAAGCGCGTCGAGCCGAGCGTCGTGAGCATCTTTCGTCCCGGCTTCCGCGGACGCGAAGGGCAGGGCTCCGGCGTGATTGTCGACCCGGCCGGCTACATCGTCACGAATTTTCACGTCGTCAACGGCGCCCGCTCGATCTCGGTCCATTTGACCGACGGCCGCGTTGTCGACGCCGAAGTCGTCGGCGTGGACGACATCACCGACCTGGCGGTGCTCAAGATTAACGCGCCGAACCTGATTGCGGCCGAGTGGGGCGACAGCGACGAGCTGCAAGTCGGCGACCTGGTTTGGGCGCTCGGCAGTCCGTTCGGCTTGGAACGTAGCTTCACGTTTGGCATCGTGAGCGCCAAATCGCGGCGCAGCGGTTCGATCGCCTCGCGAAACCTTTACCAGGAATATCTACAGACGGATGCGGCGGTGAACCCCGGCAACAGTGGCGGTCCGCTGATCAATATCGAGGGGAAGGTCGTTGGCATCAACGCCGCGATCTTTGGTCCCTCATACCAAGGGATCAGCTTCGCCATCCCCAGCAGCGTGGCCAAGGCGCAGTACGATGTGCTTCGCACCAAGGGCTGGGTCGAGCGGGCCTATTTGGGAATTCGCCCGATCGCGGTGCCGCAGGGCATTCAAGAGAAGCTGGGCCTGGCGATCGGTGAGGGCGTGTATGTGGGTCACGTCGAGCCGAGCGCGCCGGCCGACCGCGCCGGCATTCACCCGGGCGATGTGATCCTCAAATGGAACGATCTGGCGGCCACGGACCCCACGCTATTGAGCCGGGCAATCGCCGCCACGAAAGTCGGCTCGACCGCCAAGGTGCGACTCGCGCGCGTCGAAGCGCAGGACGGCGAGGCGAAGCCGAAGCGGACCGACGTCGAGCTGAGCGTTGAAGTCGAGCGGCACCCGGACAGCAATCCCACGCAGCGCGACGTGGAAGAATAATCGCAACTGCTTAGAGCGATTCACGTCATTGGAGGACGACCCCCTGTGAGCTTCGGACCGGCCAACGACGCCAAGGAACAGATTCGGCAGTCGATCGACATCGTCGACCTGGTCGGCGGCTACATCCAGCTCCGCCGGCAGGGCCGCAACTACGTCGGCATCTGCCCCTGGCACGACGATAGCCGGCCGAGCCTCAACGTCAACCAGCAGCGGCAGAGTTGGAAGTGCTGGGTCTGCGACGTTGGCGGCGACATCTTCAGCTTCGTGATGAAGGCCGAAGGGTTGGAATTTCGCGAGGCGCTGGAGCTTCTGGCCGAAAAAGCGGGCGTGAATTTGCGGCCACAGCCAGTGGGCGGGGGCGCGCAGTCGTCCGCTGGCAGCGAAAAGAAGCGGCTTTTGGACGTGATGTCCTGGGCCGAGGAGCAATTTCATCGCTGCCTGCTGGAATCGCCGGAGGCAGAAGTCGCCCGGCGGTATCTCGTCGACCGTGGGCTGACCGCAGAAACCGTTCGCAAGTTTCACCTTGGCTTCTCGCCCAACCGCTGGGACTGGCTCCTGGAGCGGGCCCGCGCGAAGCAGTTTCACCCGAAGCTATTGGAACGTGCGGGACTCGCGATCCCCCGCAACATGGAAGACGGCCACTACGATCGCTTCCGTGGCCGCGTGCTGTTCTCGATTCGCGACACGCGTTCGCGGCCAATCGCTTTTGGCGGCCGCGTGCTGCCGCAGTTTGCCGACGAGCGCACGGCCAAATACATCAACTCGCCGGAGACGCCGCTGTTCTCGAAGAGCCGCGAGCTGTACGGCCTCGACGCAGCTCGCGACGGCATCGCGCGCGAGAAGCAGGTCGTCGTGCTGGAAGGTTACACCGACTGCCTGATGGCCCATCAGCATGGACTCACGAACATGGTCGCGGTGCTGGGCACGGCACTCGGCGAGGCGCATTTACAGGTGCTGCGGCGGTTCACCGACAGCATCGTGCTGGTGCTCGATGGCGACGATGCGGGCCGCCGCCGCACCAACGAGATCATCGATGCACTGCTAGCGTTGTTCGTGAAAAATCAGATCGATCTGCGAATTCTGACCTTGCCAGAAGGCCTCGATCCGTGTGATTTTATAGCATCGCAAGGAAGCGAAGCGTTCCGTCATCTCCTCGCAGGTGCCGTGGACGCGCTGGAACACAAATTTCGTTCGGTGACCCACGGATTGGACCTCACGACCGATACTCATCGAGCCACGGAGGCCGTCGAGCAAGTGCTCGGCACGCTGGCCCAACTCCGCGCGGCGGCGGCCGAGGCGGCTTCGCCCACGCTGTTGCGCGAGCAGCAGATGCTGGGGCGGATTTCCCGCGAGTTTCACCTGCCCGAAGAGCAACTCCGCAACCGACTCACCGCACTGCGCAAGGCCCGTCAATCGCGGCCCGCGCAAACGCGACGCGACGCGGCAGAATCGCCAATTCCCGCGGAACGGCCCGAACCACTCAGCTCCTGGGATCGCGATCTGTTGGCCCTGGTGCTGCTCGACCCTTCGTACATCACACGGATCGAAGCCGCGCCGAATCGGCCCGATTTCAGCTCGACCGTGGCCCGACGAATCTATCGCCGCTGCGTCGAGCTGTCACAAAACGACGAACCCGTCGAGTTCAACCGCTTGCTGTTGGAATTCGACGATCCGGAGGCCAAGAGCACGCTCGTGAGCCTGGACGAGTTCTGCCACGACGAAGAGCGGCATCGCGGCGACCGCGAGCTGTGGATTCAAGACCTGCTCCACTCGGCCGCTCGCCGGCGAGCGGAGGACGAGCGCCGCCATTTGCTGGCGGCCGCGAAATCGAATCAAGACGATGCCGAAGCGCTGCTCGCCCGCTTTTACGAGCAAGCGCGGCCCAAGCAGCTGAGCGACTACGAAAGGAGAAAGAAATAACCTGAACCATCAGCGGTTGCCCCGGTTCGTGGAGTGCGAACGGGCGGCAATCGAGATTCGTGTGCCGGCAAACGGGGTCCTTGTTCATGGATGGGCAAGGGGTTTCGCCGGCGACCGCCCAAGCGTGTGCCTCCCGCAAAACGGGCGCACGCCGCGGTCTCATTCGTTCCTCGAACCAGCCGCACAAGAAGTGCGGGAGGAGCCGAAGCATGTTGTCCCATCTCGATCACGAACTGCAAGATCTTTTGGCCCGCGCAAAGAGCAAGGGCACTCTCACCTACGAGGAAATCAGCCGCTTCCTGCCGGACGAAACCCTCGGCACCGACCGCATCGACGAAGTGCTCAACGCGCTCGACGCCTTGGGGATTCAGCTGGTCGACGGTCCGGACGCCCACAAGCGGGCGCTGGCCGAAGCCGAAAAGCCGTCGGCCGACGGCGATCGGGCCTTCATCCTGAACGACGGACTGCCGGGCGGGTCGAGCGATCCGATCCGCATGTACCTCTCGCAGATGGCGGACATCCCGCTGCTCACCCGCGAAGAGGAGATCGGTCTGGCGAAAAAGATCGAACTCACGCGCAAGCGGTTCCGCCGCAATCTGCTCCGCTCGTTCTATGCCCTGGAAGTCACGGTGAAGACGTTGCAGCGCGTCCATAGCGGCGAGCTGCCGTTCGACCGCACGATCAAGGTTTCGCTCACCGAGCAGCTGACCAAGGAGCAGGTGCAGGCCCGCATGCCACACAATCTGCCGCTCCTGGTCCACTTGATGGGCGCCCAGAAGAAGGACTTCGCCGTATTGATCAGCCGCAGTGCGACGACGGAAGTGAAAGCAGCAGCCCGCCTCCGCTACATGCGCCGCCGCGAGAAAATGCTGGTGCTGGTCGAAGAGCTGAGCCTGCGGACTCGCCGGGTGCAGCCGATCATCAAGCAGCTCGAGGACATGTCCCATCGCATGGACGAGCTCAAGACGCAGCTCATCGAGCTCAAAGCGTCTGGCGCTCCGGCCGAGAAGATCGCCTCCGTGGCCAGCGAGTTGCGCTTGATCATGCAGAACACGCTCGAAAGCCCGACCAGCCTCCGGGAACGCTGCCGCAAATTGCGGAATCAGTTCCAAGAGTTCGAAGACGTGAAGCGCGAGCTCTCGAGCGGCAACCTGCGGCTGGTGGTCTCAATCGCCAAGAAGTATCGCAATCGCGGCCTGTCGTTCCTCGACCTGATCCAGGAAGGCAACACGGGTTTGATGCGGGCGGTCGACAAGTACGAATACCGCCGCGGCTTCAAGTTCTCGACGTACGCCACCTGGTGGATTCGCCAGGCGATCACTCGGGCAATCGCCGACCAGGCCCGCACGATCCGCATCCCGGTCCACATGATCGACGTGCTGATGAAGCTCCGCAACACGGCCCGCAAGCTGTTGCAGGAGATGGGCCGCGAGCCGACGACCGAAGAGACCGCGCTCGCCGCGGGCGTAAGCCTGGAAGAGACCGAGCGCGTGCTCGACATCGGCCGTCACCCGGTGAGCCTCGACCGCCCGATCGGCGAAGGGGACGACTGCAGCTTTGGCGAATTCGTCCAGGATCAAAGCACCGAGAACCCGTCGAAGCTGGCGAACAACGGCCTCTTGCGCGAGCGGATCGAAGAGCTGCTCAAGACGCTCACGTTCCGCGAACGGGAAATCATCCGCCTCCGCTACGGCCTGGCGGACGGATACTCCTACACGCTCGAAGAAGTCGGCCGGATCTTCAAGGTCACGCGCGAGCGCGTGCGGCAGATCGAAGCCAAGGCAGTCGCCAAGCTGCAGAACCCGGTCCGCAGCCGCTACCTCGAAGCCTTCGTGCCGGGTGGCTTCGCGGCGACCAGCGAGCCAATCGCGGCGGCGGCGTAAATCGTTCGCCCGGCAACATCCGCAAATCACCGACGTTTTTTACACAACAGCCGGTCGCCCCGCGCGACCGGCTGTTCTTATTGGCGTATCTGAGTAAACTGAAAGAGGACAGATCGCATCGCCCGCCGATGTCGCTGGGGAGTCGCTGTCGCTCGACCCCAGCCACGCATCGTGTGGGCGCTCACATACACATCCTTGACAATTCGCAGCACCTGGAGGCTCCCGATGGCAGTCACCGCCGCAGCGTTGCGTGAGCTGCATCATCTTCATCAGCAATTGGCGGAGCTCCGCGATCGCGTCGAGCGCGGACCAAAGCAGATTCGCGCCCGCGAGGCCAGCGTCGCCCAGCTCAAGGCCAAGGTCGACGAGGCCAAGGCCAAGGTCCAAGAGACCCAGATGCTGATCAACCGCAAGCAGCTCGACCTCAAGGCGGGCGAGCAAAAGCTGGTCGACGCCAAGGTGAAGCTCAACGGCGCCAGCAGCAACAAGGAATACCAGGCGCTCGTGGAACAGATCGCCGCTGCCGAAATGGCGGGCAGTGTGCTGTCGGATGAGATCCTCGAAGCGATGGAGAAAGTCGACTCCCAACAGATTGCGGTGAAGGAAGCTGAGAAGGGGCTCGCCGCCGGCAATCAGGAGCTGGCGAAGACGAAGCAGGCCATCGACTCTGCGGCCGCTTCGCTGCGGACCGACATCGAGAGCTACGAAGCCCGCCTGGCCACCGCCGAGGCCGCCCTGCCGGCGGACTTCAAGACCGACTATCAGCGCGTCGTCCGCGGCAAAGGCAAAAACGGCCTGGCGTCGGTCGAGGACAATGTCTGCGGCGCCTGCGGGCAGCAGATCACGCTCAATATGCAGAACGAGTTGCGGCTTTCGAAGCCAGTGTTCTGCAAGTCTTGCGGCTGCCTGCTCTATCTGTCGGAATAGTGCCACGCCCGGCCGCGATCCGCCCTTTACAGAGGGCATAGCGTGCCGCAAAATAGACCGCAGTCGGAGGTCTCCCATTGCGGAGACCTGTTTTTTTTCGTTCAGCCCTCTGCGACTCCGCCCGGTGGCGGACTGACTGCCATGTCCGAACGCATCCCGATGACGCGCGCTGGCTACAACAAAATCAAAGCCGAGATGGACGAGTTGCAGGATGTGAAGCTCCCCGAAGCGGAGAAGCGCGTGGCCGCGGCCCGGGCCGAAGGCGATCTGAGCGAGAACGCCGAGTATCACGGCGCCCGTGAAACGCACGGCATGCTGATGGCCAAGATCAACCTGCTCAAGGAAAAGCTGGCCCGCGCGCAGATCATGGACAACACCAAAGTCGCCAAGGACCAGGTCTCCTTCGGCTGCACGGTTGTGGTGAAGGACCTCGACTTTGGCGACAAGGAAGAGTTTACGCTGGTCGGCGCGGGCGAAGAGGACTACGACACCGGCAAGATCAATATCGCCAGCCCGCTCGCGCAAGGCTTGGTGGGTAAGAAAGTCGGCGACAAGACCGAGGTCGAAGTGCCCGCCGGCGTGAACCGGTTCGAGATTCTCGAGATCCGCTTCGACGACGAGTGAGCCGCTGTTAACCCGCCTCGCGCCGTTCCACGCGCGTCGTCTTCACCCGCCGGCGCAATCGCCGCACCGGCGCGCCATCTTCTTCGTCTACCGGTTCCACTACCGCTTGCGGTTTAGCGGATGCAGCAGGCCGCACGCCTTGTAACTGGGCCATCTCGTGCACGTTTGCTCCGATCTCCTCAAACCGCTGGGCGACTTCCTGCCGCCCCGTGAAGACGAGCACCTGGTGCCCGCGGGCCGCCAGCACGTCGAGCAAATCGACCAGCGCCGCCGCAGTCCGCGCGTCGAGCCGGGCAAACGGCTCATCGAGCACCATCGGCAGCCGCACGCCATGCCGCCGCAGCGACGAAACGAGGGAGAACGTCAGGCTCAAGTACACCAGGTCGCGCTGCGTTGACCAGAGTGAATCGACCGCGAGCGCGTCACCATCGCGGGTGATCACGCGGGCCTTTCCGGCCGCATCGAGCCGCAGGCGGATCAGCTCGCCGTCGGTCAGGAGCGACAGAAAATGCGAGGCCCGCCGGCCACGGGTGCGAAACCGTGCTCGGTTCGCGGCGGCCGCGCGTACGGCCGGAATCTCGAGTCCGCGGACGAGCGTTTGAACTTGCGTTTCGAGAGCCCGCAATCGCGCGTATATCGGTCGCAGTTCGGCCTCCACCGTCGGCGGCGCCCATTTGAGCTGCCACAGCGCGGCGCGGAATTCATGGGAAAACTCCGCCGACAGCAGCCAGTCAAGCCGCGGTGCTTCACGGAAGCTCATGGCAAAGAGCGGTCGCAACAGCGCGGGCGAGAGGCAGGCCACGAGTTGCCGGACCGTATCCTGATCGACCGGCGACTGATCGAGCGCGGCCACGGTGAGCCGCTCGCCGGCCTCCGCATCGTGAGAGCGCCGTAATCGATATTGGCGATTCCGATGTTCGACGATGACTTCGCCTTGCGGCGCGAAGGGCTGCGCCGACTCGGCAATCGAACGCCGGCCGTAGATCGTGTGAGTCAGGAGATCGGCGACGGTCGACTTGCCGGAAGCCGAGGGGCCGTGGAAGACATGGAGGCCGGGTGTGAGGGCATCCGTGCCCATTTCCGGCCAACCGCTGGTCGCATGTAGGGAGAGTGCGGCAATTCGCATCGGTTTGGCATCCTTGTTGCAGCCGCTAGCAGGATGTGGCTAGCGGCGTGTTGCGTCACCGTTGGTTAACTCGAACCGTTGCGAAAGATACCCCATCGCCGCGAATCGAACAACGCGAGCCGCCGCTTGCAGCCGGCCAGCGGACGCTAGCAGTCGCGTCCCCGCGGCGATACGATTGAGAGCGTGGGATCGGCGAATTCGAGTTTCCCTCTTTGGGGAGGAGTTGGTCTATGGACTTCATGGAAATTCTACGGATGATCGTGTTCGGTTTTGTCATCGGCGTAATTGCCCGTTTTTTGATGCCGGGACCACAGCCAATGGGCTTGATCCTGACGACGATCCTGGGAATCGCCGGTTCATTCCTCGGCGGCTATCTCGGACACCTATTGCACCACGAACCGATAGATGTTTGGCAGCCTGCGGGCTGGATCGGCTCGATCATCGGCGCGGCTCTGTTGCTGTTTGGCTACGGCTTTCTGAAGAAGAAGCAGGTGTAGTCCGAATCCCGGGCGAAGCTTCGTTCCCCATGCGCTTGTAATGGCGAGGGCGGGTCGCTGCGCCCCTTGCAAATCGTTCTGGCAGCCTTTGCCCTCCTTGGCGGCGAATGGCTACACCGTTGCGAACGCGCCGAGCAAGCTCGGCGGCTAAATGGGGAAGGAATGCTTGACAACTACTGGTCGACCAGTAGAATCACGGGTGGAAGTACTGGTTGACCAGTAGATTGGGTCCATGTGCCGGAAGGAGTAAGTGATGGCCGAAGTGTCCCCGACGGATCGAGAACTGGAAGCGCTCAAGGTGCTATGGGAGCGCGGGCGGGCGACGGTCCGCGAGATCGCCGATGCGATGAACGCCGGCGTGAAGCAGGGCGAGGCGGAGCTGGCATACACGACGGTGCTGAGCCTGCTGCAGGTGATGGAACAGAAGGGGCTCGTGGACCATGAGCGGGATGGCAAGGCGTACGTCTATCTGCCGCGGGTGGAGCGGAAGAGCATCTTTCGGCGGCTGGCTGGCGGGTTCCTCGACAAGGTTTTTGATGGGGCCGTGGATGAATACCTGGTCCATGCGCTGGAGGCGAAGCGCTTGAGCGCGGAGGAGATTGAGCAGCTTGAGGCGATGCTCGCGCGGGCGCGAGAGCGCGCGGGCGAAGGAAAGGCGGGCGCGGAAAAAGCAGACGACCCGCGTCGCACTCCTGGTTCATCTCCGACGAAACAGCGACGCAAGTAAATGGGGACGCGATCATGAATGTGATTGTCGATTCATTGGCGTATTGGCTGGCGGATTTTTATCTGTTGGCCACCGTGCTGCTGGCGGCGGCGCTCGCGTCGATGGCGATATGCTCTCAGCCGGCGAAGCGGCTGGCCGTGGCCAAGGCGGCGATCGTGGCGGCGGCCCTCTTGGCCGGGTTGTGTGCGCTTCCGGGATGGTCCCTGTTTTCATTGCGTGGTGCAAATGCCAGCGACACAACGAACATCAACGGCCTGCCGCCCGCGACGACCATCGCCGAATTGCCGCGTGGGCTTGAATTGGAACCCTCGCCGCAGGCGACGCCCGCTCTTCCGCAGGTTGCGTCATTGCCGGCTGCGACGAAGTGGGAGATTCCCTGGTTGGCGGTGCTCGTAGGCGGATACACCGTTGGGTCGACGGCGATCGCGGCCTGGCTCGTGGCGGGCGCTGTCGCCGCCGCGCGATTAGTGAAGCGGGCAGACTATTTTCCGGACGAATTGCGTCGCGCGCTCGGCGAAGAGGCCGGTCTCGGGCAACTGCTGGTGTCGAGCGAGATCGACGTTCCGGTGGCGCTCGGCATTATGCGGCCGCGGGTAATGTTACCGCACGAGTGGATCGCGACGCGTACGCCAGCGGAGCTGAAAACGGTGCTGGCCCATGAGGCGGCGCACATTCGTAACCGAGATTTACAGTGGCTCGCAGCGAGCCGCCTGCTGTTGGTGGCATTGTGGGCACAGCCGCTGTATTGGTGGCTGCGTCGGCGGATGCGGCTGGATCAGGAGACGCTTGCCGACGCGGCGGCGGCGGAAGTGGCTGGGCGGCAGGTGTATGCGGAGCAGTTGGTGGCTTGGGCCCGCGACGTCGTGCCACGACGGCAATTGTTGCCAGCATCGGTGGGTTTGTGGGAAGGGACGTCGCAGCTGCGGCGGAGAGTGGTGGTGCTGCTGGATGAAAGGTTCACAGTACTTCGAAGTTGGTCGCTGTTCGCCAGGTCGGCCGTGCTCATGACGGCGGGGGTCGCAGCGCTCGGGCTGTCACTCATTACGCTGCAGCCCAACGATGTATCGGCAGAATCGACGGATGCGACGTCGGCGACTGAAGACAGTGAAGGTTCTCTGACTTATTCAGGGACTGTCGTCGACAAACGGAGCGAAAAGCCGGTGGCCGGCGCGACCGTCAAGGTGCGGCTGCAAACTTCAGGCACGCATCCGTGGAAGACCTTGTCCGAAACGACACGTGAGACCGAAACCGATGGACGATTCGAATTCACGATTCCGCAGGAACTCGCGGCCGACTCGCATCTCTACATTGAACTGGATGTTGCACACGAAGATCACGCTCCAGTGACCGGGTTCGGCTATGCACTGAACATGATCCGCAAGAACGAAAAACTTGGCGGACGGCCGTTCTTCGATCGAATTCCCTTGGAGCCGGCCGCACCAATCGAGGGAATCGTGCGGACGCCGGTGGGAGATGCCGCCGCGGATGTGTCCGTGGTGGCATTTTCGGCGGCCGAAGAGATGCCGGTGGGGGATTTCGGCCATTCCTGGTCGCGCGGCAAAACGGACGCGCAGGGAAAGTTCCGACTGAATGTCGTCAAACAAGGCAAGGCGATTCTGTGGCTGCTGCCGACGGAGTACGCGCAGCAGACTCATGTGCTTGGCGAGCGTCGCGGTGATTTGGGCACGATGGCGCTCGAGGACGGCATGCAGCTGTCCGGTCGGGTCGTCGATCGCAAAGGAGAGCCGATCGCTGGGATCTGGGTGAACGCGGAACTGGTCTACGGCCCTGCGAAACAGCCCCTCGATCTGCCGGTGGTCGATTCGATCCGGCGGAGCGCGCTCACGGATGCCGACGGCAAGTTTGAGCTCGCGCCGTTGCCGGCCGGCACCTTCCGCGTACTTCCGGAGGAAAACCCGGTCGAGAATCCGCAGAACGATCGCCAGCCGCGGCCACTGGCCGATGTGTTCCTGCCGCAGCGGGTGGAACTAGTCGCTGGGAAAACTCCACCGCCGATCGATATCAGTGCGGTCGAGACGGTGACGATCGAAGCGCAAATCTACGATAGCGCCGGGAAGCGGCGCGGCGGTCACGAGGTGAATTTCTTCGGACGCAGGGGCGACGAAGCCGGCGAGTATTACTTTGCTGATGGTCGCCCCGACGCGGATGGCCACATCGAATTCCAGGTTCCGAAGGGCCTGCGGGATGCCAGGTTGACTTTGATTGGCAATGAGCACCAGGCGCTGCGCTATCGGTGGACCGCGGCTGGACCGCTCGAGTCAAGGCGCGAAATCGAATTGGGGGATTTGCAGCGCGATCGGCGCGGGTTGGAAATTGTCTACTTCACCGCGCCGATCCTGATCGTGCGGGCGCGCAACGAGCAAGGAAATGCGATCCCAGAATTCAAACCGGCCGTCTTCTATCAGGACAGCGTCAAGCCGCGGGACGTCGGCTCGCGGTGGTTGAGTGGTATTAGCGGCGAGGTGGCATTTGAGCGGCAAGCAGATGGCCGCTGGCGGAGCGAGCTGCTGCTGCCGGACGAAGCGTTCTTTGTCACGGTGGCTGCGGACGGATACGAGCCGGTTACCGAGTCTTTGTTATTGGAGGAAGGGGTGACGAAGGAGATCGACGTCACGCTCCGTAAGGCTGGCGATGCCTCGGCTCAGCCTGCCGTGGGGAGCGAAGGCGTCGAGTCTGGAAAAACGTCCGGTGCCGCCGGAACCCAGCATCAGTCGCTGGGCGACGGGAAAGCGACCGTTGTCAAGTTCAGTACGGGGAATCCGGCGACGCCGTGGGACTTTGAGCCAAATGCGGTGCGGTTGGAGATCGAAGACGCGGAAGGGAATCCGGTGACGGGGGCCGAGGCGACGCTGCTGCGTGTGACGCGAGCGACGGGGGAGCGCGAGCAACTGCGCGAGGCGGCGACCGACGCGCAAGGCGCCATCGAATTCCGCGACGCCGTCGATGCGACGGTTGCCGCGGAGATTCAAGCGAAAGTCCAGCGGGGCGAGTACTCCGCTCCGGTGCGGGCGAATTTTTATGTCGTGCTCAAGAAACCAGGGTTCGGGACCGTGATTCTGCCCATCACGGATTTCACCGTGGCGAGTCGTGGATGGAAGCGGCGGGTGCGGATGCGGCCGGCGGCAGAGCTTTCGGGGCTGGTCACGGACGCGAGCGGCAAACCGGTGGCTGGTGCGACCGTCGCCGCGGGAGCGTTCGGTGGCATATTGGCGTTGGAGGGAGCGAATGCCATAAAGACGGATGGGGCGGGGCGTTATCGATTCACGAATCTTGTCGCGTTTGATCGTGCGGCGGGGAATACGCGGACGCAGGAGCAGATGAAGTTGGCGACGGCAGCCAATCCGTCCGAGTCGACGATGTATCCGTCGGTGTACGATCCGGTGGAGAGTTCGACCGTTACGGATCTGGTGGTGACGCATCCGGATTTTGCCGTGACGACGGCGAGCGGCGGCAATGTGCCGGGCGAGACGAATGTGGTGATGAAACCGGCGGCGGCGATCGAGGGGCGGGTGATTGAGTTCGCGTCGGGCAAGCCGGCGGCGGGAGTTTTGGTGAAGGCGATCGGGCGGCTCGCCAGCGGTGACGGGAACGACGTGGTATTTGCACCGGTTGGTGGACTACCACAGTCTGGCAGCGAGCACATGGCGACGACGCGCACGGACGCGGCAGGACGATATCGGCTGGCCAATCCTCCGGCAGGGAGCTATGACGTGTGGGCGGAAGGGGGGGCGAATGATCCGCAGAACGTCGCCTGGGTTTCGACCTCGGTGGGCAAGCTGACTCCGACGCCAGGCGCGAATCCGCTGAAAATTCCCGATCTGGTGATTGGCCCCGGCGGGACGATCCGGGGGCGGCTGGTCGATGCGTCGACCGGAAAGCCGCTTGACCTGGCCGGTATGGATTTGACGGTCAGAGCGTGGTTCTTATTTCTCGATGGAACGCCTCCGCAGATGGGGCAATTGCAAGAAGCGGCGGTGGACGACAACGGCAGGTTTACGTTGCGGGCCTATCCGGCCAGAGTTCGCGCTTTTGTCGACGTGCGGCGGAAAGTGGAAGGTGGACCGCCGGCGAGTGAGTACCGCAGCCCGGACGACTTTGAACGGTCAGGGCAAGTGTTCGATCTCCAGCATGGCGAGTCGATTGAGACCGCCGTGCCGGTGTTGTCGACGCAGTGTCTGGAACAGGTGCGGGGAAGCGTTCAGCGAGGATTTGAGGCACTGCAGGCCAACGACAAATCGAAGGCGATCCAAGAATTCAGCAAGGCGATTGCGATTTCGCCTTCGGAGACGTCGGCGCTCGGCGGACGTGCACAGGCATACAACATGGGTGGGCAGTTTGCGGAGGCGATCGGCGATTACAAGCGGCTGGTGGAATTGGGGCCGGACGCTTTCATGTCGGAGAACAACTTGGCGGAATTGCTGGCGACGAGTCCGAACGAGGCGGATCGGGATGGAGCGCGGGCGGTGGAGTTGGCGAAGCGGGCCGTAGCGCTGGCGGAAGCGGCGAAGTTGCCGGCGACTTCGCAGGCAGAGTTTCTCGATACGCTCGCGGCGGCGCAGGCGGAGGCGGGGGATTTCGAGGCGGCAGTGAAGACGCAGCGCGAGGCGATTGAGAAGGCGCCGGAAGGGGCGAAGGCGAAGATGCGGAAGCGGCTGGAAGCGTATGAGGCGGGGAAGGCTTGGCGGCGTGAAGTGACAGCGTCAGTTCCCGAATAGCGTGCCGAGATCGCGTGCGCCGTGGAGAACGCGGACGACTTCCACGCCGTCGTCGGTCGGGCGGAAGAAGATCAGGTGGTTGCGAAAGCCGTCGACGGGCCAGACTCGCACGTTTGCCATGTCACTACGCGTAAATTCGCAGCGCTGACCCACGTTCGGATTTTGGCATAGGAATTCGAATGTGTGTTCTGTCGCATCCAGAAATCGGGCGGCGACCGACGGGCTGTCTTGCTTCAAATAATCTACGATCTGTTCGAGATCGCGCAGGGCAGTCGTTGAACGCGCGACGTGAGAAGGCATGCTGCGACGCCTCGACTGAGCAACGACAACTATTGGGCACGTTCGGAGACACGCCGGCGAAGGTCTGCCCAGTCTTGAGGCGTCATTGGTTCCGCTGGGCCGCTATCAATTCCTTTGGCAATCTCCGATTCCAGGATCGCCCAAGCCTGTTTGCGTTGGTCGGCATCGACAAGTTCACAAATGTATTCGCTTACGTTTTGGTAGCCGCCTTGCGTTACGCGTACGCGGACAAACTCCATCAGCTGGTCAGGCAAATTGAATTCGAGCGCGTCCATCGAGTTCACCTCTGCATTAAGGCTACGCGGCGCTTTGGTGCGTGTCAATTTTGATGTGGTACGCAGAATTCGACGTGGTTTGGTGAAAAGTGCTCGTCGCAAGCGGCGCGGCGAAGCTGTGGATAAGGAAATCATGCCCCAGTGGGGATAATTTCCAGGTAGTCGACGCTCGCTTGTTCGCCGCCGTCGGCGGTGCCTTCGAGGCGGATGACGTCGCCTTCGCGGAGCGCGATCTTGGGCGTCTTGTGGCGCGTGGAGGTATGGCCGCTCGGTTGGTCGTGAGGAAGCGAGTCGTCGGCGGTCCACTCGTCGACGAGTTGGTCGTTCACAAACAGCTTGAACTTCGACTGGCCGTCATTCTCGTCGAAGTAGGCGACGTCGAGGTCGTACCAGCCGCCCTTGCCGGCGAACTTGTGGCTGATCGTACCATGGTGGTCCTTGGCGGTGAGGGCCGCGGCCTGGCCGCCGGAGGCCGTTTCCCACGGAGTCACGTCCGTCGCTTCGTAGCCCACAAGCTCCATCGCCTCGGCTTCGACGCGGTTCGGATAGTTGCCGACGCGTTTCTTGTCGTCGGCGATGCCGCTCTTGCGGAGGAACCAGTTGGCGATCGCATCGCGCCAGACGTGGGCGTGGCCGGCCTGGTAGGTGAGATCGGCGAGGACCTGGTCGTAGCGGTCGTCGTCGATGCGGCCCTTGAGGGTTTGCCAGTCGCGGGCCAGCCGTTCGGCGTCGCGGGCGCCTTCGTAGTGGGAGTCGTAGATGTGCTGGATGAGCGTCTTGCCGGAACGGAGCTTGTGGTCGTAGGGCACGTGGTGCATGAACAGAAGCAGCTCATCCGGGCAGGTGTCGAGTGATTCGTAAACGGCAGCGACCGGCTCGGAATATTGACCGATGAAGCCGGTGCCGGTTTTCTGGGTGCGGTCCATGCCGATGCCTTTGTCGTCGGCACGGTGCCATTGGCCCCAGCCGTTGTTTTCGGACGACTCGATCCCGGGGCCGTAGTGGACGTTGATGATGTCGGTGAGCGTGCCGACACCGTTGGGGCCGGTGTAGCTCTCGTAGATGTTCCAGCTCTTGAGCAACATGTCGACGATCGTGCCGACGACCTTGGGATCGCTGCCGAAGGTGAGGCGGGTCCACTCTTCGGCGATCTGTTTGCTTTCGAGGTCCGGGTTCCAAGCCAGGCGGCCGAAGCCGTAGAGGTTCGCCATGGCCAGTTGGTGTCCGAGCCAGTTCGCGTCGCGACCGACGTTGGCGACGCCGACGAAACCGCCCTGTGGTCGCTTGAAAGTGAGGCCGGACACAAGCTCCTTAACGCGAGTGACGTTGCGATCACCCTTGGCCTCGGGATTGGCCTTCATGTCGAAATCGAGCACCTCTTTCCACATGGGCGGCAGAAAGACGAGGTGCCGCTGCTGGCCAAGATACTCCTGCGTGATCTGCAGCTCGATCGCCTGATTGGTCTGACGAAGGCCGCCGAATAGCGGCGAGGCGGGCTCGCGGACCTGGAAGTCGATCGGGCCGTGTTTGATCTGAACGACGACGTTGTCACGGAACTTACCATCGAGCGGATGAAAGTTGTCGTAGGCGGCCTTGGCGCGATCGTTCTTGGGATCGTTCCAATCCATCTTGTGGTCGTAGACGAAACCGCGATAGAAGAGGATGCCGCCATGGGGAGCGAGGGCGTCGGCGATGACGTTCGCGGCATCGGCATGGGTGCGATTGTATTCGGAGGGGCCGAGGCGGCCTTCGCTGTCGGCCTTAAGGACGAAGCCGCCGAGGTCGGGAATGATTTTGTAAATCGCATCGACTTTCTGCTTCCAGAACTCGACGGCCTTGGGGTCGAGCGGATCGAAGGTGTCGCTGCCGCCAATCTTACGCGGGCTGGCGAAGTCGAGCGCGATATAGAGCTTCACGCCGTAGGGGCGGAAGACGTCGGCGATGCGGGCCACTTCGGGGAGCAGCTCGGCCGAGATCACGCGGGTGTCGGCGTTGACGTTGTTGATCGACGCGCCGTTGATGCCGACCGAGGCCATCAGCCGGGCGTAGTCGCGCACCCGGTCGAGGTCTTTGGTGACGTGGCCCTTCTCCCAGAAGATCGAACGGCCGGCGTAGCCGCGCTCGATCGTGCCGTCGAGATTGTCCCAATGGTTGAGAATGCGAATCAGGGCGTAGGGCTTGTCGCGGATGTTGAGGTCCGCAATTGGCGCTTCGAGCGCGATCATCCGCAGCAGCGTGAACGCGCCGTACAGGACGCCGCGCTCCGTCGGTGCGGTGACGACGACGTGGCTGCGGCCGTCGACCGTGACCGTGCGGAGCCAGAAGCCTTCGGGCGGCAACTCGGGCGGTTTACCGATCGAAGGGATCGCTTCGGTGACTTTGTCGTACAAGCCGAGGACGATGGCGCCTTCAGCAGGAAATTGGCTCGTCGCGCGGGGCGTGCGGCCGAGCATGCCGCGCACGCCGCGAACGATTTCCTGTTGGGCGGCCGCGAGCAGCGGCGAGTCGCCGAGCGTCACGACGATGGCGGGGAAGTCATCGTACTGAGCACGGGCTTCGCGGCCGGTGATCGGAGCGTAGCGGAGCCAGCCGGCGTAGCCGCTCTCGGCCCAAGCCGCGGTCGATGTGAGGGAGGCCGAGATTGCCACGAGCGCAAGGGCGAACGATAGCGCCAGGCGCCGGGCCGTCATGGCCGGAATCGAGTGGCAATTCATCGTGGTCGACCTGTTCCGGGCGAAGGAGCGACCTGCCAGAGGGGCCGCCTGTGGCTTGGTACGCTCATGTGAGAATTGTAGTTCACAACAGGTCGCGCCGGTTGTGAAGGGTTTTTCGGGGGAAACGGCGCGGATTATTGCGATTTATCGCAGGATTCCTAGCTGGAGGAATCGACGTGCATCGGCTCCAACCGCGGCACGAGCAATTGGATGATCGCCAAATTGATCAGATATGCGATTGAAGCGATGGCGAGGATAACTACGTAGCCGTTTTCATTGTTGTCGAGAATTCGACCCGTGAATTTTTGAAACGCCATGGCAATCAGACCTGCAGCCATGCCGCCAATGCCGACAATGGAACTGACAACGTTACGCGGGCACATATCGGACACGAGCGTGTACGCGTTGCAGGAATAGCCTTGATGGGCCGAGGCGGCGACCCCGATCAGAAGCGTGGCAAGCCAAGGGTTGTCAGTTATCGACGCATAGAAGACAGGGACAACGCTAACCGCGCAAACGAGCATCGCAGTTTTGCGGGCGGCGTTTACCGACCAACCACGTTTGAGAAGCCACGATGAGAGCCATCCGCCACCAACGCTCCCCAAGTCTGCCAACAAATAGATGGTGACGAGTGGCCAACCGATGTTTTTCAAGTCGACGTTGAACTTGTCGTGGAAAAAACCGGCGGCCCAGAAGAGATAGAACCACCAGATCGGAGACGTTAGGCCTTGGGCGACGATGAAAGCCCAGACCTGGCGGTATCGGAGTAGCGTCAACCAGGGGACTCGGACTGGGGCCTCGATCGGATCGCTCTGGATATACGCAAGTTCGCTCGGCGACACGTTGGGGTGGCGCTCTGGTGCGTCGTACACCAGCCACCAAATCGCTAGCCAAATGAATCCAAGGACGCCCGTGACGTAGAAGCTGCTTGGCCAGCCCCAATTCGACGTAAGCCAGGGAACTAAGATCGGCGCGACGACCATCCCGATATTGCTCCCGGCGTTGAAAATGCCAGTGGCGAAGGCGCGTTCGCTCTTGGGAAACCATTCGCTCACAGATTTGACTGCGGCAGGGAAGTTGCCACCCTCCGCTAGCCCAAGCGCCGCCCGCATCACGCTAAAGCCGAACACTGTGCGCACCAAACCGTGAGCCATGCAGGCGAGGCTCCACAGTGCCACGGCCAGTCCGTAACCAATGCGAACGCCCAGAGCATCGATGCCGCGTCCGGCAAGCGCATAGCCGAAGGCATACGCGAGGCTAAACCAGGAGATGATGTCTCCGAAGTTGGTTTCGCTCCAGTGGAGGTCTTCCATCAGCGTCGGCTTTAGGAGACCGATGACCGCGCGGTCGACGTAATTGATTGTGGTGGCGAAGAACAACAGCGCGCAAATTACCCAGCGATAGTTTCCACCGGGGGAAGGCCGCGCTTCGCTCATGTAGGATTCGCCTGCGTTGGCCGAAGATGCCGAAAGGAGCCGCGACCACTTCCGCGTGTGGGCAGCGGTCGACGATCAAATTAGTCTAACTGCGGTGCCGCGCGAATAGAACGGCCGGAATACCGCAATGCGACGGCGCGAAAACGCAACTTCGGCGCTGCGCTTGGATATGCACCAAGTGACCGGCCGGCGGCCGGTGTCACGATTCGAGGCGCGGGTCGCTTAGGCGAGATTCGAAGCCGGAGCGGGTTTGCTGCCGTCGGGTGTGGCGTCGCTTTCGACGTCGAACCACTCGGGCGCGAAGTCGATGCGGCCCCCCTTGGCGATGGCGAGGTTTGTGGTCAGCGCGATCACCGCGTCGGCGAGCGCGACCTCCGGCCGGCAGCGCGGCTTGTGTTCGGGCGACGGATTGCGGATGCACCAGGCCCAGTGTTCGATTTCCTCGCGGTAGCCGCGGCTCACGACTTCGGCCGTGGCGGCCTGGGCGACGGCTGCGCCGCCGCCGGTCTCATAGGTGTCGAGAGAGGGCTTGCCGTCCTTGCCGGGCTTAACTTCGACCTTGGTGCCGGTGTTCGCACCGGCGAAGAGCATGGCGTCCTGCTCCTGCTCGAGAATGAGCGTGCCTTTGTCGCCGAAGACCACTTCGCCCCAACCACCGAAGCCGTTGCCGTTGATCGAGGAATAGGTGACCACGATCTTATCGTTCGGATTTGCAACCTTGTGACTGGCTTCGTCTTCGTAGTAGGTGATGCCGGGAAACTCGAAATTGCAGTAGACGTGGTCCTCGCACTCGCGGTCTTCCGGGAAGATGCTGCGTCCGCCGACGGCGACGACCGCCAGCGGCTTGGCCTTGCGGCCGTCCGGACGTTGGGCCGTGAGGAAGATGCTGGCGGCATCGAGTTGATGGCTGCCGAGCTCCGCCATCAGGCCGCCGCCCGTGCGCTGCCAGAGGCGCCAGCGAATGAGCTCCTCGAGCGGCGAGCGGCTGTAGCCGCCTCCGAGCGTCTTGGCTTCGTAACCATGCTTGGCGGCGAGCTCGTTGGTGATGTCGTTGGCCTGGGCCAGCTTTTGAGCGACCTTGCGATCCCATTCTTCGCGTGCCGCGGGGCTGAGGCTGGGGTCCTTGCTCGCTTTGAGCCAGGCGTAGTATTCACCGAGAATCTTGTTCTCGTTTTTGAATTCCGCCTCTTTGCCGGCGGCGCGGGCCGTTCGCAACGCGGTGGTGTATTCCTCTTCCGACATGAACTGCCCGGGGAGCGGCGGCTGCCAGCTGTCGTTGCCCGGCAGATTGTTGCGGTGCCACTGCGCGCGGATGTGATGGATCTTACCGATCAGGCCCTGCTTGATCTGATCCACCGCGTTGTCGTACAGAATACTGTAGTGTCGCTGATGGCCCACAGCGAGGATGATCGGGTTGTTGTCGGGGTCGCGGAGCTTGCCGGCCGCCCGGGCCATTTCCTTGCCCTGGCCGACGTCGTGGGCCATGAGCTTTTCGGTGAGCACGTGCTTGCCCTTGCGCATCGCGGCCAGCGCCGCCGGATGATGCAGGTGTAAGGGCAAGGCAATGATCACGGCTTCGACATTCGGATCGTCGAGCAGCTCTTCGTAGCCATTGTTGTAGACCTTGATGTGCTTCTCGGCCGCGGAGCGATCGGACCAGCCCTGAGCCTTCTTGTAGACATCGAGGATGCCGGGGCGGGCAGAGTGGGCTCCCGGCGAATACCAGTCGCCGTAGAACGCGCGGTGGACACTGTAAGGCCGGATGTCGGCCAAAGCCACGAGGTCGATGTACTCCGGATTGAGAGCCCCCAGCAGCACGTTCCCTTCGTCGCCGGTACCGATGATGCCGACGCGCAAGGGCTCGTTGATCTTCTGATAGCCGAAGTAATAACCACCCAGCGCACCGATGCTGCCGGCGGCAACGGTCGCGGCGATGCCGCCCTTGAGGAAGTCGCGGCGCGTGGTGCCGACGGCCTCCTGGAAGTTCTCTTTGCCGATTTTCTTTTCTTCAGGCGATAGATTCATCGCAGAGTATCTCGCTTAGTCGTCGTTTCGGTGGAACAGGGCCCAGGAAAAGAAATCGAGGCCCAGCCAGCGGCCGGCGCCGGTCCCCGCGAGGACCAAAAGCCCTGCCAGTTCTACGGTTTGATTGATGGTCGGTTCGGCCGTGGCGACCCAGGGAGGCTGCGTAGCGATCACCGAGAGCAGGAACAGGGCCCCTACGATCGATGCGGTCCGCGTGAACATTCCCAGCAGCAGGCAAACACCGACGCCGAGCGTCAGGATGGTCGCTCCCATATTGACTCGTTGGAGGCTGGCCTCTTCCGGACCGGTGGTAGCGGTTTCCATGTTCGCCGCCATCGTGACCGTTTTTTGATTCGGCTCGACGACGTTGCGGAATTCCTTGATCATGCCCTGTTCCAGCGAGGCGACACCGGCCACCCAGGCCTTGGCCTTGACGGCGGTATCGGCCTGTTTTTTGGTGATGCGTTCCTGCTCGAAGGGGAGCGTCGTCGCTTCTGGTTTCGCCCGCCACTGGTCGAGCCGCCAGAGCTCGTGCTGATAATCGGCAATGGCTGCCGTCTCACCTTGGAGGTAGGCATCCAGCTCCGTGACACGCGCGGCGAAGGCGGCCTTCACGCGGGCAACTTGATCTTCGGTGAGACCGGGCACCGCGGCCGCCTTGTCGGCGACCGCCTGCCAGTCGGCTTTGATGCGATCGACCCAGGGCTTGTAGGGTGGATTGTCTCCCGCTGTTTTTGCCTCTTCGGCCGTGAGCGTCTTCTTCTGATGCGGCACTGCGAGGAGCTGTTGCCAGTCGTGGCCGCTGGGGGCAAGCGACTTGAAGGTGTCGGCAAAGGGTCCCTTAGCCATGCCGAGGAACGGCGCGGCCGTGAACGCGACGCGGTACCCGTCGTCGGTCCGCTCGATCTTCTCCATGCCCGCCGTGAAGAAGTGCCAGCCGATGGCCAGCCGCAAGAGCACGAGTGCCAGGATGGCGAAACCGCCCAGGGATCTGCGACTATCCACCGTACCCACCTCGACCGTCTTGCCAGAAACGAGCTGCAAAGCGACAACTTTATGGTATGCCAAATGCGACAACCCCGCCAGCGGTTGGAAAGTCACCGCGAATTGTCCTGTGTTACCCGGTCGGGGCAAAGCACATCGCCCAGATTGCGGCTGTCGCGCCGGATGCCGAAATTGTCGACGCTGGCCAGGAGCGGGTGGCCGTTGAGCTGTTGGAAGCCGACATCTTTTGCGGTCACGCAAAGGTGCCCGTGCCGTGGGACGAGGTGGTGCGGAAGGGCCGATTGCAGTGGATTCAGTCCTCCGCCGCGGGGATGGACCACTGTTTGGTGCCGTCGGTCGTGGGTTCCGACATCACGGTCACCAGTGCATCGGGCGTGCTGGCCGACCAGGTGGCGGACCACACGATGGCCCTGCTGGCGTCGCTATTGCGGAGTCTGCCCACGTTTTGGGAAGCGCAAAAAAAGCGCGAGTTCATCCGCCGGCCGACGCGCGATCTGCACCGCGCGCGGATCGGCATCGTGGGGCTCGGCGGCAACGGGCGGCGGCTGGCGGATGTGCTGAGCGTGTTCCGCACGACGATCCTGGCCACCGACTGGTTTCCGGAAAACAAGCCGGCGACCGTGTCGGAGCTTTTGCCCGCGGATGCACTCGACGACATGCTCCCGCGAGTCGACATCCTGATCCTTGCCGCGCCTTTGAACAACTATACGCGGCACATGATCAACGCCCGCACGCTGGCACTTTTGCCGAAAGACGCGATCTTGATCAACATGGCCCGCGGGGCGCTCGTGGCGGAGAACGATCTGGCGGACGCGGTCGAGTCGGGACAGCTTGCGGCCGCGGGTATCGACGTCACGGAGGTCGAGCCGCTCGCGGCGTCGAGCCGCCTGTGGTCGCTGCCAAACGTGATCATCACTCCGCACGTGGGCGGTCAGGCGGCGACACGAATCGACGATATGACGAACTTTTTCTGCGACAATCTCGCGCGGTACCGCGCGGGAAGGCCGCTGCGAAACCTGGTGGTGAAAGAGCTGGGTTTCCCGCGGCCGCAATCGCTCGGCGGCTGAAAACACGCAGAGCAACGGATTGGCATGCCGCAACTTAGTGCTATTGACAGAGTTGCGCGAAAACCATCCGCTGGACTCGCCTGACGCTTTGTGCCTAAGATAAAGGTGTCCAAAGCGAACAGCTTCGGGGGGAGAAATGGATTTCTTCGACGCATGGCTTGGGGGCTTCTCTGATTTATGACGACCACGATTCTGCAGGGCACCCGCACGCTCACCTACGGGGGCGACGTCGCGGTTCAGCAAGATAGCGAGCTCTACGACCACTACCTGAAACTGATCTCGCAGCCGAAGCTGGGTTGGACCGAGCATTTGCGATTGCGGAGGCTGCTTGGGACCGGCGGACAAGGGGTGGTGTATCTCAGCGAGCGGCGCGGCAGTGACAATTTCACACTGCCCGTGGCGCTCAAGTTCTTTTCGCCGGAGCGGTTCGCCAGTGAGCGGCATTACCGCGAGGCGATGGAGCGGATGGCGGCCATTTCGAGCCGCGTCGCCCAGATTCAGCATGACAATCTGCTCGACGTGCAGAACTTCATCGAGCGCCGCCGCGTGCGGATCCAGGAAATGGAATGGATCGATGGTTACGACCTCGATCAATTGCTCCATCCGGACATGCTGCAGCGGGCCCGAAAGAAGGTCAGCCACAGCCGCTGGGAGTACATCAACCGCGTGGTAGCCACGCCGACTGAGTTTCGCACGCGATTCAAGCCGGGCGTGGCGGTGGCAATCATTCGAGACTGTCTCAGTGGCCTGGCGGCCCTGCACCGTGAAGAGATCGTCCACGGCGACATCAAGCCATCGAACATCATGGTTAAGCGGACCGGCAGTGCGAAGCTGATCGACATCGGCTCGGCCATCGACCTGAACGACATGCCGCAGATGAAGACCTGCACGCCGCAGTACGCCGCGCCAGAGATGTTGGAGCGCGAAGAGATCACGCCGCGGAGCGACTTGTGCAGCCTGGGCTACGTGCTGGTGGAGCTCTTGGCGGGTGCGCCGTTGTTCGCGGGCATCAAGGACTATGCCAAGTTGCTCGAGGCGAAGCGGACACTGCCGCAGCGCCTGCCCAAGGTGCTCCCCAAAGAGATCACCCACAGCGAGCTGTTGATGACGATCTGCCGGCGGCTGACGTCGCCCGATCCGATGCTCCGCTATTCGAGCGCCGAACAGGCCGACGTCGGCCGCGAAGGCCTCGCCGAGTTTCAGCGGACGCTGGTGCGGGTCGATCTGGCCAGCGAATATGAGAACGAGCTGCGATCGTGGCTCGAAGAGTTGGATTGAAGTGCTAGTACTCGGTATTGAGTACCCAGTACCGAGTACTCAGTGCGAGCTTTCGTCTTTTCCCCGGCTTTTGGATGCCTCGCTGCCATTGACGGCGGCCATCTTGTCGGGGCATCCTAGAGTGCCAAGATTGGCAGCTCTTGCTGCTACTGGCATGTCCAAGTTGGGAGGCTGGTCATGTCCGTCACCGCACTCATACTTCACTTTGCGCTCGTCGCCCAAGTTTCTGGAGGCGATCGTTATGGCGCACCGTCCAGTTCACCAGCGAGCGGGCCGCCCCCGGCTGTCAGTCCGCCCGCCGCAGGCACAGGTCCGGCACGCAAGTCGGCGGTGAGTCCGCCGCCGGCGTTCGCACCGGCCGCCGACGACACGGACACGTCGCCGATCACAGGCAGTCCGATCGATTTTGGCGCGGCGAGCGCACCGCCAAGCTCCGTGCAAAGTCCACCGCCGTCGGTGCCGTCGAGCAATGTTCCGTTGACGAGCGCTCCGTTGGGAAATGTCAGTCCGACAGATGGGGTCAAACCGTCGACGATGATGGCTTCGATGCTCGCGCCGCCGTCGAGCGCGCGGCTCGCGGGCCGGCCCGTTCGACTGGCGGAAGTTGTCGCCGGCGCGACGACTCGCGAAGCCCAGTCGCAGCGGATCAATGCCTATTGGGATTTGTGTTCCTCGGTGGCCGACTACTATCTGGGCGTCCGCGAACAGGATGAGCTGCAGCGGTTGCGGTCGACGGTGGGAAGTGTAGGACCGGCGTGGCAGCAAGCGGAAGCGGAGTTGGGTGTCCGACTGGGGACATCGCAGCGGGCCGCGGTCGCGTCGCAATATCGACTTTCCAGCTTGATGGGCAACACGGGCGCGGCGGGCTTGCCGCTGCCGGCCGACTTGCCCCACTGCGGCGACTACTATGCCCGCTTCGACCAGGTGTTCGCCGGACGCGAGACCCCGGAGGCCCAACAGCTAAGCGAGCTGCTGCCGATGCGGTATGCCGAGCTGTGCGATGCGGCAGTTGCCGTGACGCGAGCAGAGGAATTCTTGAGCGCGGTCGCGGCGCAGCGCGGCGGCGATGGGACGGGAACGTTGCGGGCGGCCGAGCTGCTTGCGCTGCGACGCCGAGCCTTCGTACAGATTGCCCGCGATTATAACCGCCGCATCGAGCGCTACGCCGAGCTGGCTTCGCCAGGGCAGATCGACTCGGATCGCCTGATCGGCATGTTGATCATGCGGTCGGGCGCTGCCAGCACCGCGACCCGACCTACGAACCTCGCGCCGCCGCCGAACCGCCAGTCGCAAATGGAGTTCGAGGAAGACGCGCAGACCTTCGCCGAGGGTTGGGAGTCGATCAAGAGTGCATCGGCCGAGACGCCGGTCGACGAAAGTGAACAGGTGACGCCCGCCTCGGCGGAATCGAAGCGTTCCGAACCCCGTCGTGAGCATTCACTGCTCGTGCCCTCGGGGTGACACCTTTCGGGCGTGCGGCCATAATGGTTGCATGGGACCGCTCACTGCAACTCGATTGGTGCGGAAGTCTGCACCAAAATTGGATCCACCGGACGACGCACCTCTGCCGAACGTGCGTCCGCTCTTGATCGGACCGGTGAAGGTCGATCCACCGATTCTGCAGGCCCCCATGGCGGGCTTCACGAACTACGCCTTCCGCCAGATCGTCCGTGAATTCGGTGGCGCTGGCCTGTTGGCGACCGAGATGGTGTGTGCCAAGGGCTTCGTCTGGCTGGCGGACCATGAGGCGGAACATCCCGACCGGCTGTGGGGCGTGGCCGAGGAGCCGCGGCCGCTGGCGGTTCAAATGTGGGACAACGACCCGGCGACGCTTGCCCGCGTCGGCGAGCGGCTGGCGAACGAGTACAAGGTCAGCGTCGTCGACATCAACTTCGGCTGCCCGGTCCGCGACGTCGCTCAGAAGGCGCACAGCGGTTCGTATTTGCTGCGCGAGCCGGAGCGGATGGGGGCGATCATCGAGCGGGTGGTGAGGGCGTGTGCGCCGACGCCCGTAACGGCCAAGATTCGGCTGGGCTGCTCCCGGGACAGGATCAACGCGACCGAGATTGCCCAGGTCGTAGAAGGCGCTGGGGCTGCGGCGCTCACGGTCCACGGCCGCACGGCGGCCGACATGTTCCGCGGCTCGGCCGATTGGGACCGGATCGCTTCGATCAAGCCGCACCTGAAGAAGATTCCGCTCATCGGCAACGGCGACTTGGATTCGCCGCGCAAGGTGGTCGATGCCTTTCGGCGGTACGACGTGGATGGCGTGATGATCGCGCGGGCGTCTTTGGCCAAGCCATGGCTATTCGCGCAGGCGGCCGCGGCGATTCGCGGCGAACCGGTGCCGCCCGATCCGACACTTGCCGAAGAGCGCGATTTGCTGCTCCACCACTACGACCTCATCTGCCAACGCTTTGGCGACGAGAAGGGGAGCGTGCTGATGCGCAAATACGCCTGCTGCTACGCCCAGGGCCGGCACGGGGCTCGCGAGTTCCGCACCCGCGTGGCGAAGGTTGCAACGCCCGCGCAATTTCAGGCAGTGGTGAACGAATATTTTCCGCGCGAGCCGGTGGCGGCCGGCTAGTTGGCTTTGTTCGTCGCTTTCGAAGCTTCATCCCGGCCGAGCTCGTGCGCCAGCGCATGCAGCGTCAGATTGATGTCGCGCAGGAAAAACACGAGCGCCGCGATCAGCGCGGAGAGGCAGAGGATGAAGAGCGTGCTGAGGACCAGCGCCGCCTCGATTTTGAAGAGCGCGCAGAAGAAGAGCAGGATCACCAAGAGAGCTGCCAGGAACGCACTCACGGCGATCAATGATATCGCGGACTGCAAGAGATGAGCCCGTCGCCAGAGGATGTCAAGCTGCAATTTGTACCGCCGCCGTTCGTCTTCGTCGCAGTGGCGCAGCATTTCCATTAGTTGCCGCGAGCGGTCGATTGTCCGCCCCAATCGGTTGGTCATGTTCAAGAGCAGCATGCCGACGCCGGAGATGAGAATCATCGGGCCGATGGCGGTTTGCAGCACGGGGATCAAGTCGTCGAGCTTCATGGCAGAATTGGCGGTGGTCGGTTGGCAGGGATTGGCGGCAATATGCGTGAAAGCCCTGCGTAAAACAAGGTGAATTGCGGCGAGCAGCCGGTGCTGCGGCCTTGAGGTAGGCTTGAACGATCCGATAGACTGACGTGCGCAGGCGGTGAAAATTTATCGCATCGGCTGGAGAATTTATGGCTCTCAACCACCTTCGTTGGGCCAGGCATTGGTGTTTTGCAATTGGCTTGTTGCTGGCGTTGGGGGCCGGCTGCAACTCGAAATCGCCGAGTTCCGATAAGGTGCTCATCGGCCACTATGCGTCGATGACCGGCTCCGAGGCCACGTTCGGCCGCTCGACCGACAACGGCATCCACCTGGCGCTCGAAGAGGAAAACGCGGCGGGCGGCATCGACGGCAAAAAGATCGAGGTCATCACGTACGACGACAAAGGCGACGCCCGCGAGGCCGGCGCTGCCGTGACGCGGCTCGTCTCGCGCGATGGCGTGGTAGCGGTGCTGGGCGAGGTGGCGTCCGGGCTGTCGCTTGCCGGCGCACCGATCTGCCAGGAAAACAATGTCGTCATGATTACGCCGTCGTCGACCAATCCCAAGGTCACCAAGGTCGGCGACAAGATCTTTCGAGTGTGTTTCATCGATCCGTTTCAGGGTTGGGTCGGGGCGAAATTCGCCCGCGAGAACGAGAAGGTGAAGGCCGAGAAAGCGGCGGTCCTCTACGACCAGGCGTCGCCCTATTCGGTGGGCCTGCGTGAGGAGTTTGAGAAGGCGTTCACCGATATGGGCGGCAAGATCACGTCCACGGAGACTTACACTGCGGGCGATCAGGATTTTTCGGCCCAGCTCACGTCGATCCGCAGCAGCGAGCCGGATGTCGTCTATATTCCCGGCTATTACACCGACGTTGGCAACATCGCGCTGCAGGCCCGCAAGCTCGGCATCAACGTGCCGCTGTTGGGCGGCGACGGCTGGGACTCTTCGAAGCTGGGCCAGATCGGCGGCGAGGCGATCAACAACAGCTTCTACTCGAATCACTATTCGCAGGAGGATCCGAGTCCGCGGGTGCAGGATTTCATCAAGAAGTACAAGGAGAAATATGGCGAGATGCCCGACGGGCTTGCGGCGCTGGGTTATGACGCCGCGCGGATCCTGTTCGATGCCATGAAGCGAGCCAAGTCGACGGCGAGCGACGCCGTGGCCACGGAACTGGCCGCCACGAAGGATTTCGACGGCGTGACGGGCAAGATCTCGATCGACGCTGATCGCAACGCGGTGAAGCCGGCCGTGATGCTCGAGATGAAAGACGGCCAGCCGGTGTACGTCTCGACTATCGACCCACCGTAGCGAGTTGAATTCGGGCGGCACCATTCGGCCTGCGATGCTATGATGCGTCGCACGGGCGCGTACGACCGCCATATCTTGCCCGATTTCGACTCGATGGCCGACTTTGTTCAAACGCTGATCACCGCGCTCGAAGTGGGCAGCCTGTATGCGCTGATCGCGCTGGGCTACACGATGGTGTATGGGATCTTGCGGTTCATCAATTTCGCCCATAGCGACATTGTCGTGCTGGGGGCCTGGATCAGTTTTACGCTTTCGAGTTGGCTGCTGCCGGCGCTGGGTCTCGATCCACACAATCCGGACACGACGCCGCCGTTTTGGGTGGGCGGCGTGATCTTGCTCTCCGCGATGGCGGCTTGTGGATTTATCGGGTTTGTCATCGAACGCCTGGCCTATCGACCGCTGAGAAACGCTCCGCGGCTCAACGTACTGATCACGGCGATCGGCGTATCGCTGCTGCTTCAGAACGTGGGGCAGCTCGACTTTGTGTTCGGCCCCAGCCCGCAGAAAATGCCGGCGCTGTTGCCGAATTGGAGTGTGCTGAGTTTCTCGTTTTCGGGGGGCGACGCATCGCGCCTGATATCGATCGGACTGGTGGACGTAATTCTATTCGTCACTGCGGCAGTGCTGATGGTCGGGCTCGAGTATCTGGTGTTCCGCACGAAGCTCGGCACGGCGATGCGGGCCGTTTCCTACAGTCCGACCACGGCGGCGCTGATGGGCATACCGGTCGATCGCGTGGTGTCGTTTACGTTTGTGCTGGGATCAGCGCTGGCGGCGGCGGCTGGATTCCTCTACGCGATGAAGTACCCGGGGCTCAATCAACCGGCCCACACGATTTGGGTGCTGTTGGGACTCAAGGCGTTCGTGGCAGCGGTGATCGGCGGGATTGGCAATGTCCGCGGCGCGGTCGTCGGCGGGTTCGTGATCGCGTTTGTCGAGCAGTTTGGAGCGTTTTACATTTCGTCCAGCTACCGCGATGTGTATGTGTTTGCGCTGTTGATTTTGATTTTGCTGGTATTGCCGAATGGGCTCCTGGGTTCCACGGTGCGCGAGAAGGTGTGATGGCCGACAAGGTAGCAAGTGCGAAGCAGATGGGCCTGCCGCAGGGGAGTGGCACGGGCGGCGTGCGCACGGCGTGGATCAGTCTCGGCCCGTATGCGATTGGCTTCGCGCTCGCCGCCGCGGCCTATTTCACTCTGCCGTCTTTGCTTGGGCTGTATTACTCCCGGATCGTCGTCGACGTCGGCATTGCCATGATCATGGCGGTATCGCTCAACATCGTGAGCGGCATGACTGGCCAGTTCTCGATTGGCCATGCGGGCTTCATGGCGCTCGGCGGTTACACGGCCGGCATGATCACGTACTACGGTTCGCTGCTCTGGTGGGGAGATGCGATGCGTCATGGAGGGTTGTTGGGGGCCGGCGACTGGTTGTTCGTGCTGGCGTGTATCGTGGGTGGACTCGTGGCGGCGGGCGCTGGGTACGTGGTCGGCTTGCCTTCGCTGCGGCTGCGCGGCGATTATTTGGCAATCGTAACGCTGGGCTTCGGCGAGATATTGCGCGTCGTCCTGCAGCAGACGGACAAGGTCATGGATAGCGCTGAGGCGGTTCGCACGTCGACGCTCGGCGACTGGTTCCCGCCGCCGGTCGGTGGGGCGGTCGGGTTCGATGGCATTCCGAAGTATACGAACTTGTTCTGGGTTGGCGTTTTCCTGACCGTCACAGTGGTGGCGGCCTACCGCATCAAGCAGTCGAGCATCGGCCGGGCGATGCTGGCGGTGCGCGAGGATGAGATCGCGGCCCAGGCGATGGGCGTCGACATCGCCAAGACGAAGGTGCGGGCATTCGTACTCGCGGCCTTGTTCGCGGGGATGGCGGGTGGGCTGTTTGCCCACGAGCCGGGCCTGATCATCAGCCCGAAGGACGCCGGTTTTCAGCGCTCGTTCGACTACTTGATCATGACGGTGCTCGGCGGCCGCGGGTCGATCAGTGGCGTGATGCTCGCGGCCGCGATTCTGACGGCACTCCCCGAGTTCCTCCGCGATTTCGAGCAGTATCGGCTGATCGTGTATGCACTGCTGTTGATTGCGATGATGCTGCTGCGTCCGCAGGGGCTCTTCGGAATACACGAGGTGTGGCAGATCTGGAAACGGCGGAGCGCGCCGACGAGGTCGAGCACGTAGACGCATGGCACACCCGAATCCATCCACCGCCGCAACGCAAGACAATACCGGCGCACTGCTCTGCGCCGACAAGTTGTGCTTGAGTTTCGGTGGCCTGAAGGCGGTACAGAATTTTTGCCTCAATTTGCCGCCCAACGCGCTCTATGGACTTATCGGTCCTAACGGAGCTGGCAAGACGACGGTCTTCAATCTGCTGACGGGCGTCTACCGGCCGGAATCCGGCGCCATTCGACTCGCGGGGCAGCAGCTCACTGGATTGAAGCCGCACGCAATCGCCGCGGCCGGCATTGCACGCACGTTTCAGAACATTCGCCTGTTTCCCGATTTGTGCGTGCTGGACAATGTGTGCCTCGCCGGCCAGCTGCGGGCTCGTCCGCAACTCTCGAGCACTGTACTCCGCTCGCCTCGCCATCGGACGGAAGAAGCGACACTCCGCGAGCGGTGTCTCGACTTGCTCGATTTGTTTGAGCTGCGTGACCGCGCGGATGTGCTCGCGACGAACTTGAGCTACGGCCACCAGCGGCATCTGGAAATTATTCGCGCGTTGGCGACCGAGCCGAAGGTGCTGCTGCTCGATGAGCCCGCGGCCGGTCTCAACTCCAGCGAAAAGCGCGAGCTGGCCCAATCGATTCGCAGAATTCGCGAGCGGTTCGGACTGGCCATTCTGCTCATCGAACACGACATGAACCTGGTGATGGAAATCTGCGAACGGATCGCGGTGTTGGACCACGGCGTGACGATCGCCCATGGCGCGCCGGCGGAAGTGCAGAGTGACCCTAAAGTGATCGACGCCTACCTGGGCACGGGCGAATCGACGAAATAACGGCTGCGCAATCCAAATGTCATTTTTGGTCGTCGAAGACCTGAGAGTTTGCTACGGCGCGATCCACGCGTTGCACGGCATCTCGCTGCGCGTCGAGCAAGGAGAGGTCGTGGCGCTGATCGGCGGCAACGGAGCGGGAAAGTCGACAACACTGCGGGCGATCTCAGGGATTCTTCGTCCGCGTGAGGGGCGGATCGAGTTCGACGGCGAGTCCATCGTCGGTTGGCAGCCGCATCGCATCGTTTGCCATGGCCTGGTGCAAGTGCCCGAGGGACGCGGCATCTTCGCCAACCTGACGGTCGAAGAAAACTTGCGAATGGGAGCCTACGCGCGGCATGACCGCGAAGGAATTCGCCGCGACCATGAGCGGGCACTGGAACTCTTGCCGCGGCTGCGCGAACGACTGCAGCAATCGGCGGGCACGCTCTCTGGAGGCGAGCAGCAGATGCTGGCAATCGCCAGGGCGCTATTGGCTCGACCGCGATTATTGATGCTGGATGAGCCGTCGCTCGGCCTCGCGCCGCAAGTCGTTCAGACCGTGTTCCAAGTGATCCGCGAGATCGCCCAGGCCGGCACCACGATTCTGCTCGTCGAGCAAAACGCCGGAATGGCTCTCAAGGCCGCAGATCGGGCTTACGTGATCGAAGTCGGCGAAATCCTGATGGACGGCCCAGCCGCCGAACTCTCTGCGAGCGACGAAGTTCGCAAAGCCTATCTGGGCGGCCACTAAGCTTGTGATTCTGGCAGCAACCTGTTGCCGCAACGCCTTATCTAGCAATCGCTTGCGCTGTCAGGAAATCTTTTTCAAATAGCCGGTTGTCAAAAATCGCCAAAACGGTAGGATTGTGTGGTAGCCCACGATGCCTAAACCGTTAGGCGACTTCGAGATAACTGCCATGAGTACACAAGCCGAAACCTCGGATGACGTCCTGCTGAACTACTTGCGGCGGAACGGGGCCGCGCGAATTTCCGATCTCGTGGCGGAGACGGGCGTCACGGCGACGGCCGTGCGCCAGCGGATTCAGCGGTTGATGGCCGATGGGTTGATCGAACGCCATGCGGAAAAGATCAGCCGCGGGCGCCCCAACCACCGCTACGCCCTCACCGAAAAGGGGCAGGGCGGGGCGGGGACGAATTTTTCGGATCTGGCCGTGGTGCTGTGGGAAGAGATCAAAGCGGTCCCCGACCCGGAGATCCGCCGCGGCCTGTTGAAGCGGATCGCCGATCGGTTTGTGGCCAAGTACCGCGGGACGGTCGAAGGCACGACGCTCGGCGAGCGGATGACTTCGCTGGCTGGGCTGATGAACGACCGCGAGGTGCCGTTCGAAGTGAACGAGACGGGTGGTTTGCCGGTTCTTTCGGCGCTGGCCTGTCCGTACCCCGAATTGGCCAAGGCCGACCGCGGCGTGTGCACGATGGAGAAATTGATGTTGTCCGAAGTGCTCGGCGAGAGCGTGCGATTGTCGGCCTGCCGATTGGACGGCGCCAACTGCTGCACCTTCACACCGAGCGCTTCATAGGCGAAGATGGTCGATTCGACATCCGGCCCGCGGGCGGCTTGTGGGAGAGCTGGCTTGGCGGGTGCGACGACTCGACGGACGAGATCAAAGACAGACGAGTAACGAACATGCAAATGACCCAGCCATGGATTGAAGGCCGTTTCGAGGAAAACCTGATCACGACGACGGTCGAGCAGGCGATCAATTGGGCCCGCCAGTCGAGCGTCTGGCCGCTGACGTTCGGCTTGGCCTGCTGTGCGATCGAGATGATGGCCGCCGGGGCGAGTCGTTACGACATGGACCGCTTCGGAGCGGGCGCGTTCCGGGCGACGCCGCGGCAGGCGGACTTGATGATCGTGGCCGGCACGGTGACGTACAAAATGGCGAGCCGCGTCCGCCGGCTCTACAACATGATGCCCGATCCGAAGTTCGTGATCGCGATGGGGGCCTGCACCGTCGGCGGTGGGCCGTACTTCAAGTATGGCTACCACGTCGTGAAGGGCGTCGACCTGGTGGTGCCGGTGGACGTGTACGTGCCAGGCTGCCCGCCGCGGCCCGAGGCGCTGCTCGAAGGGCTGATGCGGATTCAGGACAAGATCAAGGGGCACAAGATCGCGCGGGCTCGGGGCGCGGCTGTCGGGACTAAGGTCGACGACGAGCTGCCGATTCCCCACCACTCGGGCTATGTCGAGGCGCCGGCGGATCTGCGCCCAGTGTTTGATCATCAGAAGATTACGGCTTAGTGCTGAATATAAGCGGACCGGCGAGGCGTAGCTCGCCGGCTATTGAGTATTGCGAAGTGTTCGACCGAATTGCTGATTGAAAATGATTGAAACGTTAGTTGTCAAAAACCTGCACGTTGCCGTCGAAGGCAAGCCGATCCTCAACGGCGTCGATCTCACGATCAAGCGCGGCGAGACCCATGCGCTGATGGGGCCCAACGGGTCCGGCAAGAGCACGCTCGCCGCGGTAATCATGGGGCATCCGTCGTTCGAGGTGACCGAGGGCACAATCGAGCTCAATGGCCAGGAGATCACCGATTGGGACGCGACCGAGCGAGCCCGAGCGGGCATTTTCCTCGCCTTCCAGCGGCCGATGTCGATTCCCGGAGTGAAGATGTCCGACTTTTTGCGGCATGCGACGACCAACGTCCGCAATCCGGAACGCAAGGAAGGCGAGCAGCTGATCCCAATGCGGGAGTTTCGCAAGGAGCTCAGAGACAAGATGGCCCAGCTGCGGATGGACGAAGAGTTCGCCCGCCGTTACGTGAACGACGGCTTTTCCGGTGGCGAGATGAAGCGGGCCGAGATTCTGCAACTCGCCATGTTGCGGCCGAAGTTTGCGATTCTCGATGAGACCGATAGCGGGCTAGACGTCGACGCCGTGAAGCTCGCCAGCCAGAGCATTGCCGAAATCGGCGGCAGCGACATGGGCATTTTGATCATTACGCACCACGACAAGCTGCTGGAACATAACGCCCCTGAATTTACGCACGTGATGCTCGGTGGGCGGATCGTGGAGACGGGCGGCGTCGAGCTGGCCCGCGAACTTTACACCGAAGGATACGATCGAATCCGCGCGGCCCATCCCGAGGATGCGGCCGTGGAACGCGAGATGGCGGCCAACACGGCGACCACCGGCGTGGCGTAATCCTCGTTCCCACGCTCTGCGTGGGAACGGGAGAGCGAGACGCTCCGCGTCGAATGGCGATCCAAAGACTGTCGAATTAGACGAGCTTGAATGACGAATCGCCGCGGGAGCGGCGAAATATTGCGTTCCCACGCTGAGCGTGGGAACGAGGAGTGCGAAGATGGCAACGGATCTGATCACCGACGAAACCGGCATCGGCGAAATCAATAAGTACGATTTCGTCACGCCGACCACGAGCGTCTACCGCGCGCAGCGTGGCCTGAATCGCGACGTCGTCTCCGCGATTTCCGAAATGAAGAACGAGCCGGCGTGGATGCGCGACTTTCGGCTCAACTCGCTCAAAGTGTTCGAATCGAAACCGATGCCCAACTGGGGCGGGAACATCGGCATCGACTTTCAGGACATCTATTACTATCTGAAGCCGACTGATCACCAGGGCAAGACCTGGGACGATGTGCCGGCCGAGATCAAGGAAACCTTCGATAAGCTTGGCATCCCCGAGGCGGAAAAGAAATTCCTGGCTGGTGTAAAGGCGCAGTTCGAGAGCGAGGTCGTCTACGGTTCGCTGCAGGAAGACCTGGCGAAGAAGGGCGTCATTTTCACTGACACGGACTCCGCTGTCCGCGATCACGGTGACTTGGTGCGTGAGTACCTGGGCACGATCATTCCGCCGGAAGACAACAAGTTCGCGGCTCTCAACTCGGCCGTCTGGTCGGGCGGATCGTTCATCTATGTGCCGAAAGGCGTGAAGATCGAGTTCCCACTGCAGGCTTATTTCCGCATCAACGCCGAGCGAATGGGCCAATTCGAGCGGACGCTGATCATTGTCGACGAAGGGGCCGAAGTGCACTACGTCGAAGGCTGCACCGCGCCGATGTACTCGACCGAGAGCCTCCACTCGGCCGTGGTCGAGATCATCGTCCGCCGCGGTGCCCGCTGCCGCTACACGACGATCCAGAATTGGGCCAACAACATTTACAATCTCGTGACCAAGCGGGCCGTGGCCTATGGCGACGCCCTAATGGAGTGGATCGACGGCAACCTCGGCAGCCGGCTCACCATGAAATACCCGGCCGTGTACATGATGGAGCCGGGCGCACGTGGCGAGATTCTCTCGATCGCGTTTGCATCGAAAGGACAACATCAGGATGCCGGAGCCAAGGTCGTTCACTGTGCCCCACACACCAAGAGCCGCATCATTTCGAAGAGCATCAGCAAGAACGGCGGTCGCAGTAGCTACCGCGGGTTGTGCAAGGTGCAGGACGGTGCGGTCGGCTCGAAGAGCAACGTGGTGTGCGACGCTTTGATCCTCGATCCGGCCAGCCGCAGCGATACGTATCCGTACATCGAAGTCGAAGAGCAGGACGTGCAGATCGAACACGAAGCGAGCGTCTCGCGAATCGGCGAAGAGCAGCTGTTCTACCTGCAGAGCCGCGGCCTCACCGACGCCGAGGCCAGCTCGATGATCGTCAGCGGCTTTATCGAGCCCTTGATCAAAGAGCTGCCGATGGAATACGCCGTCGAAATGAACCGGCTGATCGAGCTGCAGATGGAAGGCAGCGTGGGTTAGTCGATTCGAAGTTTGTGGGTTCGCAAAGATTTGCTAGATCGGTTTGGAGTTCGATGGCCACTGCGACTGTTTCGACGGGCATTAATCAGAATGCGTTTGACGCGTTTCTCGCTTCGCGCGACGAGCCGCCGTGGTTGACCGATCACCGGCAGAAATGTTGGCGACGGTTTCTCGAAGTGCCGATGCCCAGCGTCCGCGATGAAGAGTGGATGCGGACCGACATCCGGCTATTCAAGCTCGATCGGTATCACTTGCCGGAGGGCATGCCGCACGAAGGGCGTGAGTTTCCGCACGCTCTCTTGGCGGCCGGTGTCGAACTGGGCGGCCGCACCGTGAGCGTCGACAGCCGCTCGGTGCTCGGCGAGCTGTCTCCGGAACTGGCGAAAAAAGGTGTCCTGTTTGGCAGCCTGGGCAGGTTGATCTCCGAACATGGCGACCTGCTACGGCCGTTTTTCGAGCGGCACGTGGTTGATCCATTCAAGGACAAGTTTTCGGCCCTCAACGCTGCGGCCTGGTCGGGCGGGCCGCTGTTGTACGTTCCCAAAGGCGTGCGCGTCGAGCAGCCGCTCCACACGCTTTCGGCGCTAGCCGACGGCGGCGTCGATATGAACAAGACGCTGGTGATTCTCGAGCCCGGCGCGGAAGCGACGCTGCTTACGGAAACGGCCAGCGAGACTGTTGGTGGCGGCGGCCTGCATTGCGGCTCGATCGAGCTGGTCCTCGAGCAAGGCGCCCGATTGCGATACGTCAACTTGCAGAACTGGGGCCATGAGGTCTGGCATTTTGCCCATCAGAAGGCACACGTCGGCCGCGAAGGGCATTTGCAGTGGACCATCGGCGCGCTCGGGGCAAAGCTTGCCAAAGTGAATCAACATGTAGCGCTTACGGGGCCGGATGCGGAAGCCCAGGTCAATGGTGTGATGTTCACCGAAGGGAAACAGCATGTGGCATACAACACGCACCAGCACCATCGCGCCCCGTACTGCCGCAGCGACCTGCTCTACAAGGCCGCGCTGCAGGACCGCTCGCGCACGGTCTGGCGCGGCATGATCAAAGTCGACCGCGACGCGCAGCGGACGGACGCTTACCAGCGTAACGATAACCTGATGCTCTCACGTGACGCCCGGGCCGATTCGATTCCCGGCCTCGAAATCGAGGCGGACGACGTCCGCTGTACGCACGGCAGCACCTCGGGCCGTGTCGACGAAAGTCAGATCTTCTACGCGATGACCCGCGGCTACACGCGGCGCGAGGCGGTGCGGATGATCGTCGCCGGCTTCTTTCAACAAGTGTTTGACCGGATCACGATCGAAAGCGTGCGTGACGCGCTTGGCGAGGCGATCGGCCGCCGCGTGAGCGACATTCAGGATTTCGGCTCGGTTTGATTACGGCGACAGTTTGAATGCGGCTGCGTTGTGACGGCGGCTGCATTGTGACGGCGGCTACGGTATGACGGCGTGGCAGTTACTGGCGGCGATCCTGCGAATTGTTGGCTGGGTGTGCGTCGTGCCTGGGCTATTCTTTACCGCTAATGGCGTGAGAACGATTGTCTCGGGACGGATTGACGAGAGGAACAGTTCGGCGCGGGCGCTACGAATGGGACTGCCGCTGCTGGCAGTCGGCGTCGTTCTTGTGTTCGGCGGGACCTGGTTGGCAAATTGGGCGGTGCGATAGATGTCGGATTTTGTGCAGGTGGCAAAAGTGAGCGACGTTCCCGACCCCGGCAAGGAGCTGGTGGAAGTGGGCGAGCGCCTGGTGGTGCTGATCCATGCGGCCGGCCACTGGTACGCGCTCGATGACGTCTGCACGCACGACGGCGGCCCCTTGAGCGAGGGCCCGCTCGACGCGGCGGCCGGCACGATCGCCTGCCCGCGGCACGGAGCGAAGTTCGACGTGAAAACCGGGGCGGCCCTCACGATGCCTGCCACCAAGCCCACCAAGTCGCACGAAGTGACGCTTGCAGGCGACGCCGTGCTGGTGCGCCTCATCGACGACTAGCTGCCAGCTTGCCGGCCGGAATAAAATGGACGTGGAGGAATGACCGATGCCCGTCGCTGAAGACAATGTCCGAGAAGCCCTGAAACAAGTGATCGACCCCGAGTTGTTCGTCAACGTGGTCGACTTGGGCCTCATCTACGAAATCAAGATCGACGAGCAGCCGGACGGCAAGTCAAACGTCGGCATCCACATGACCATGACCAGCCCGGCCTGCCCCGCGGGGCCGCAGCTGTTGGGCCAGTCAAAGGATTTTGTCGGCCGGCTCGATGGCGTTGGCGACGTTGACGTGCGGCTGGTGATGGATCCTCCCTGGACGCCCGACCGCATGACGGAAGACGCGCGGGATCAGCTGGGAATCTTCTAGTCGAGAGTCCAGAGTCGAGAGTCGAGTGCCAGAGCTTGGCTCTCCATCGAATGCTTTGGCTCTTGATCCTCGACTCCAGGCTCCTGACTTGCGATGCACTTTTTTCTCTACGAATGGTGCAGCGGCGGCGGATTGGTTCAGGAACCGGGTGCGCTGCCGGCTTCATTGGTCCGCGAGGGCGTGGCGCTGGCGGGGGCGCTGGCGGCCGATCTGCTGCGGATTCCTGGTGCGCGAGTGACGGCGCTCCGCGACCCGCGGGTGATCCAGCTGGCGCTCCGCGGCTGCGAGGTGATCGATGTGCAGAGCGCCGCCGAGCACCTCGATGAATTCGAGCGCCTAGCCGCTGTCGCTGACGCGACGTTTCTGATTGCGCCGGAGTTTGATGGCATCCTGTTGAAAACCGCGCGGCGCGCTGTCGAGTGTGGCGGTCGCTTGCGATCCCCTGCGCCCGAGTTTGTGCGTCTGGCGGCCGACAAGCACCTGACCTGCGGGCGGTTGGCGGCGGCAGGGGTGCCGGTGCCGGGCGGCATCGTACTTGAACCAGAAGAAGAACTGCCGCTCGATTTCGCATATCCGGCAGTGCTCAAACCGGTCGACGGCGCGGGTTCACAGGACACGCTGTTGGTGGCCGGTCCGTACGATGAGCCGCCGCCGTACGCCTGGCCGCGGCGGCTGGAGCCGTATATCCCCGGCATGGCGGCGAGCGTGGCTTTTCTGTGCGGGGCGGGCGGACGCGTGCCGCTCGTTCCGTGCCAGCAGCGGATCAGCGAAGATGGTCGCATGCGATATCGCGGCGGGCGATTGCCGCTCACGCTTGGACTCGCCGAGCGGGCCGTGGTGCTCGCCGAGAGAGCTCTCGCCGCGCTGCCTCCTGCCGAGGGCTATGTCGGCGTCGACCTCGTGCTGGGGGGCGACCCGGCGGGGAGCGAGGATGCGGTGATCGAAGTCAATCCGCGGCTCACGACGTCCTACATCGGGCTGCGGGCGGCGGCCAAATCGAACCTCGCCGAGGCGATGCTCCAAAATGCCGCCGGGAACCTAGCGCAAGTGGAGTTCAGCGATCGGTCACTGGAGTTCGACGCCGATGGCAACGTGAGTTTCCTGCCATGACCGCGGCCGGTCTCGCTGCTAGAAGCGGTCGAGCGAATCGATCCAGCGGGCAAGCTGTTCGCGTTCTCCGACCGAGAGTTCCCCGTCGCTTTGGACGATGCTGATAGCGGTGACGGGGTAGCCGGCGTCGCGAAGCTTCTTGAGCCCGGCCTGCATTTGTGCCGCGCCACCGCGGTCAGCCGGCAATCCTGCGAACACCGCGAGGCGCCGCGACGGTTGGGCCTGCGGCGGTGTGATGGTCCGCGGCAGCGACGCTGCGGTTGCGGCGACGCCCGTGAACAAGTCGCGGCTTACCAGCGCCAACAGATAGGCCATCGCCCCGCCGCCTTCGCGGCCGACCACGACGACCCGTTGCCGATCCACGCGATACTCGGCTAGCGCGCGTTCGCTCAGCCGCCGCAGGTATTCCAATTCGGTCCGCTCCCACCGCGCCGGATCGCTCGACGAGGGAGCCACCAGAATCAGCCCATCCCGATCGCAGATCGGTTTCCAGGCGCGAAACAAGTCGTCCGTCGGCGGATCACCAGGCGCATGAAGCCAAATTACCATTCCCGCGGATTGATCGGGCGCGAGCGACGGCGGCACATAGACCTGGCACTTCTGCGGGAACTCGGCCAGCTTCAATTCGCTTAGCTCGATCTTTGGTTGCGGCGCATCGATCGCCGCGTCATTCTGGGCCTCGTCGGAGGGGGCGGCAGTCGCGGGCGGCAACTCGGTCGGAACATTCGTCGGCAGCACGCCGACGGTCAACTTGACGTCGCGCGCCGCGCCGTCGCGTTCGACGACCACTGTTACTTCCGACTGAGGCAGAACTGCGTTCATCGCGTCGATTGCGGACTTGATTGAATCGATCAGCGAAGAGTTGATTTTGGTCACGCGGTCGCCAGCATTGATCCCTGCTTTGGCGGCGGGGCTATCGGGGTAGACAAACCGCACCTCGATCCCGGGGGGACCGGCGGCGTTTGATTGCTCGGTCTTTGCGGCCTCACCAGCGCCTTCCTGTTGCGATGTTGCAGCCGTCGGCGCCTTGATCTCCAACGTCGCTTCCCGCATCGGCAAAATGCCCAGAAAGGCGTGACGAAAGGGCTCCAATTCGCCGGCCAGCTCGACGGTCCGCTGCAGTCGCTCGTCGCCGCGCTGGGCAGAGACACTTACCGAATCGCCGGCATACTTGGTGCCCAACGCGAATCGTAAGTCGGTCTGCGTGCGGATCGAGTGGCCATCGATGTCGACGATCTTGTCGTCTTTGCGGAAGCCCGCCTTGCCGGCCGGCGATGAGGGGAGTACCGTGGCGAGCGTCGCCGGCGCATCGCGCGTACCCTCTGCCGCCATGGCGATCCCCATTACGCCGGCCCGTTGGTCGGCGCCTTTCTTCATTCGCTCGATGGCGTCGGAGATCGTGGCGAGCGGCACCGCGAAGCCGATACCGGAGTCGTACCACTCGGCGCCGGCGAGCTCGCTGGTAGCCTGCGGTGCCATCGGCACAATGACTCCATACACTCGGCCGCGAATATCTACGAGCGGTCCGCCATAGTTGGCGGTCGACACGTCGGCATCGGTTTGGATCACTTTGCCGAACATCCGACCGAGCGCGCTGACGATGCCCACCGAAATGTTCGGCCGGTCGGCACGGAACGAACGTCCGACGGCGATCGCCCACTGTCCGACGTGAATTCCATCCGCTGGCACCAGCTCCGGCACTTTCAAACCGCTCACGCCCTGGGCCTTAAGCAGCACCAGCATCCGGCTGTGATCCTTGGCCACGAGCTCGGCCGGTGCCTGTTCGCCATCGGCAAACGTGACCAGGATCGACGCGGGTTGCTGCAGAAAATTGAACGAGCTGGAAATGATCCAGCCATCGGCGGAGATCACGAGGCCCGTGGTCGGACCGTTCGCCAGCACCGAGCCTTCAACTTCCTCGAGGCCGCCGATCGTGCGAATCTGCACGACGGAGTTGGAGACCTCGTCGACGGCGGCGCGGATGGCTGCTTCCTCTTGCGCGGCGAGTGGCGCGGTGGATTCTTCCTGTGCGAGAGCCGTTGCGGCAAGGCAAACGCCCACGACCAGAGAGCCGAAATGACACATGTTCGCCCGCATAAGGTTATTCCTGGCCCTCGTCTTCAGCGGGCGCAGCGGCGCCGGGCTCAGCCTGCGAGGACTCCGACAGCGGGAATTCGAGCAGCGCCTCGTCGCGAAGCACGGAGATCCGCACCGGTGCATCCCGTTCCAAGCGGGCGACAAACTCGTCTGTTTCACGCCGCGAGGACACGACTTGTGTATTGACCATCACGATCAAGTCGTCTGGCCGCAGGCCGGCCTTTGCCGCCAGAGAATCCGGCAGAACCCGATCGACATAAGGCGGCGTGCGGCTCACGACCTCGGGCACCAGCACGATTCCGAGTTCGGCGAGCGATTGGGGGTGATCGGGCCGGTCGGCGTCGGTTAATGGCGGCGGTTTGAAATCGCCCGCTTCGATCGCCTCGACCGTCGCGGCAAAGGCCGACGTCGGAAAGGCATAGTTGAGCCAGGTTCCCGTCAGTTCGCTCCGTAGTTCCTTGCCGAGCATGCCGACGAGCCGACCCTGGCCGTCCACGAGGGCACCGCCGGAAGCGCCCGGATTATTCGTTGCCGCGTCGACGATGTACACGTCGCCGCGGTAATTGGTGCTGAAGCCGCCGCGGCGGGCTTCGAGCGGCGCCACGGCCGACACATAGCCCTGCAACATGCTGACCGGTTCATCGCCGGTGGCGATGCCGAACAGATTGCTGAACGCCAATACGCGGACGCCGACATCGACGGCCGGCGACTCGCGGAGATTGAAATGGGGCAACTTCTCTTTGCCCGCGTCGATTTTGAGCACGGCCACTTCGGTGAGCGGATCCGATCCGATGTATTCGGCCGTGTACCTCCGGCCGTCATCGAGAACGACCGCCACATCGTCGCTATCAAGCACGTAGCTCCAGGCGGTGAGCACGTGCCCTTCGGCGGAAACCAGCATGCCGCTCTGGTAGGCTTCGAGGCCGCGCATGCCGCCGGCTCCGTAGATCTTGACCACTTTCGGCCGCACGTCGCGGGCGATTGCCGCGAGCGAGTCTCCCGCCGTGGCAGCGCGGCTCCACAGCATCAGACCGAGCCCGGCAACGAGCACTAGCAGTCGGCAGCAAATTGGCGAACGACGCGTGCGCATGGCGGCTAGTTCTTGTCTGACTCGGTTTTGGGGGGCGACGGAGCGCTCGGTGCATTCGCCGCCAGGTTGTAGTCGCTGATCGTGAGCTCCGCGAACTCGTCGTCCCCGTGACGAATCATCCAGTGGAACGGCAGCTGGCGTCCGTCGACCGGCCGGAAATCGCTCAGATAGATTTCGCACGGATCCTGGTCGTCATCGGCCTGCATTTCGATGCCCACCAGGTCTCCCTGCTGAGGATCGAAATAGAACCGCGTCTTTACACCGCCCTGAATGCCGACGAGGCAGTCGGGCTGGGTTTTGTCGTTCGGCCAGGGCAAGCGGCCAAAGTACACGACCTCGCCGAATTGCTTTGGTCCGACGAGCAGCAGCCGCTGCCACAAGTGAAGTGCCGCGAGCAGGCCGCCTGACCGCGGCGGGCTCAATTCGCCGCTGAGCGACAACGAAAATTGGGCTCCTGACTTTCCTTCCGGCATGACGATCGTGCCGCTCTGGTCGTTGAGCGATATCTCGACATCGCCGCCCTGCTTGTCTTTGCCCCGAATTCTCCAGTCCGCTCCGAGTCCCGCAAAATCACCGCGGGCCAGAAATGCGCTCCAAACGCGCTGCAATTCGTGCTCGTTGAACCAATGGTTGGCGTAACCGCTTTGGGCCTCATACACCTTGGTGACGGCTTCGGGCACCTCGTTGGGATCTCTCAGCTTCGCGCGGATCCGCTTCGGTGCATCGGGGGTGGGGGCGGGCGGCTCCAGGGGGCCTTCTGGCCGTTCGTGCGGATCTTCGGCGGGTCGTTCGCCCTCTAATTCCTTTACCAGTCCGCCTTCGCCATGCAGCGGCGCGAGCCGCACCAGGCGCTCGTACTCGGTGCCGTCGCGGCGATAGACCAGCGGTACGCGCCACGCCTCGGGGTAGGTGCCAAGTACATTCTTGAACGTGTTGGCGGTCGTGATTTCGCGGCCGCCGAAACGGACGATCTCATCGCCGTAACGCAGCCCGCGGCGGTAGGCGTCGCTGTCGTCCAGGATGTCGTCGACGACGACACGGCCATCCGAATCGGTCGACACGATCGCCCCGAGCGAGGCATGATCGACGAGCCGACCGCTCTTGAGATGGCTCACAAAGCGCTTGATCTGATTGATCGACACGGCGTAGCCCACGCCGACGTTTACGCGTCCCCGCTTCTCGAACGAACAGCGGCCGTTGATGCCAATCAGTTTTCCGTCGGCATTGAACAGCGGGCCACCGGAGTTGCCGGGATTCACCGCCGCGTCGGTTTGCAGGCAATCGGCGTACTCGAGCAGCGTGCCGGCCGGATACTGATAGCGGCGCACGCCGGAGATGATGCCGTAGCTCACGGTCGGCTGATAATTGTCGGCGAGCAGGAACGGGTTGCCGGCGACGAACGCCCAGTCGCCGACGCGGACGTCATCGCTGTCGCCCAGCTCGGCGACGGGGAACGTCGCCCCCTCGTCGCCCAACAGCTTGATGAGCGCGATGTCGCCGCCCGGATCCAGGCCGACAAGCACGGCGTCGACCAGTCGCCCGTCGGAGAGGCCGACCTTCATTGCCGCGCCGCAGGGCGCGGTGACGTGGAAGTTCGTGAGCGCGTAGCCATCGGGCGAGATGATCACGCCGGAGCCGCCCCCCTGACCCTGGCGATCGAAGATGGCGATCGTGGGTCGTACGATGCGTTCGATCGTCGCCACGCGGTTCGCCTGGGCCGCCAGCACAGGCTCGGGAACGTCGACGGCGCGAACCGCCGGCGCCCACGTCGCACTTACGAGCGCGATTAGTGCAAAGCCCGTCGATCGCCGCCTGTCACACTTCACTTCACGATTCTCGCGTTGCAGAGATTAAGCCAGTCGCCCGTGTCGAGGTTCTCGCCGTAGTCGACCACGATCTTGAGCCGCCCCACGCCGGCGATGTCGAGGTCGAGCGCGACCGGGGCGTCGGAGCCGTCGATGGATTTTTCTAGTAGCTGCTCGTCATCGCCATACACCTCAAGGTGAACATTGCCGCTGGCGGCATCGTTCGGATCAATCCCCGCCTCGGCCAGGACGCGATTGTAACCGGCAGGCAGGCGGTAGATGACCTCGCTGCGACTTCGCAAGGCGAGCCCTTTGGCGAATGTCTTGATCTCGGGCGAAGTGACGGACGGATTGGCGTCGCGATAGGCCAAGGCCAGCTCGCCGCCTCCTGCGGAGCGATTGTAATGAGGCTGGCCGAACTGGATTGCTCTGGTGGCGGCCGCGGGCAGGCCCACCAGGGGTTGCCATTTGACGCTCGCCGGCTTCAAGTCGCCGAGGAAGGCAACCTTGCCGGCCGACATGTCGACGCTCACCAGGCCCGAGATTGGCCACGCCAACTGCAGGCCGCTCTCGGTCGTCACGCGGAGCGACTCGCCCCGGAGTTCGACGTCTGACGCGGCGATCCGCAGGCCATCGACGCCGGTGACGACGGCGGCTGCGGGCCGCGGCTCGTCCGAGCGATAGTAAATCACGCCGGCCACTTTGCTGCGCGGCACCTTCATGTTGTTATCGTCCACGGTCAGCTCGACTTCGTCCTGCGTAATCGCACCTACGACGCATTCCAGATGGTCGAGGCTCTTTCCGCCGCGCTTGGCGACCACAACCACATCGCTGGGCAGATTGAGACCGCGAATTTCCTCCCATTGGGGCACGGCCTCCGGTTCCAGCCGTTGCAATTGCACGGCGCGGACTTTTTCGACCGGCGCGGTCAAGCTCTCTGGGTCGGCGGGAGGCGGAAGCACCAGCTGCAGTACCGCTTGCTCTTTGCTGGTTGAATAGTCGATCAATGGCAATCGAGTTCCATCGACGAGCTCGACGTGCGGCCCCGTCGACTCCTGGACCGAAGGGTTCGCGAACTTGATTTCCAGGAGTTCTCCGGTGGGAACCGTCTGCGGCCCGGACTGCGTGGCGAGGACGATTTCCTTGCCGCTCCACGACTCCAACTGACCCGTCTCACTCGTGCCGTCGAGCTTCGTGGCGGTCACGTCCGCCGGAGCCGCCAGGGCGAGCGCAATGAGAGCAATCAGGTTCCACACAAACTGACTCCCTGGGAGTTGGAGCGACCGCGATCAATTCTGCCGGGGCAGGCTGAATTATACGTCGCGACGGTCAGGGCTGCTCTTGAGATTCCTCGGCGGCCAGCCGGCGGAAGTACTCCTCAATGACTTCGCGGTAGTGGGACGGAAATTCGCGTCCAACGTCCTGGAGGGCCTGCTCGCGCTCTTTGGCGGGCATGTCGCCCCAATCGGCGCCGTCGCCGACGTCCCGCGGATCGACCTTGCCCGGGGCCTTCAGCTCGGCCAGGCGGCTGTCCTGCATCGGTGTCGCGCTCGGCCCGCCGCCGGACGGAGAAGATTGCGATTGGGCCTGCTTCTGCGCCTGGTCTTCCAGGTTCTTGATCAATTTGTCGAGCGACTCGATGACGCCGTCTTCGACCATTTGCACCGGCTTGCCGGCGCGGCCCAATTCCAGCCGACGCCGCACGTCAGACATCCGCCGCGCGATGTGATCGAGCGAATCATCTTCCAAGCCGGCGAGATCCTGCTGCATCAGCGCGGCCAGCTTCTGGTAGCGGGCCGGCAATTCGTCCGATCGCTCCAGCAGCTCGGCAACCGTCGCGTCCGCGCGATCAGCATTCACGAGCCGGTGACTGGCCACTGCGCGATAGAACAACAATGTGTCCGGGGCGACGACGTCGGCCGGCGCGAGCCCGTCGGTCCAGGAGATAACTTCGTCGTCGTATCCGTTCTGTCCGAGCCAGCGGGCGTAGTAGAGCCGCATGTTGTATCGCACCAGCGGCGGGGCTTCGCTGTTGGCCAGCCAGGAAAAATCGGGCAGCTCCGCGGGCCGATCGGTCTTGTCGCAAAACGCCACCAGCTCCGCCACGCGGTCGTCGGCCATCGCCAGGCAATCGGCGAGTCGGTCCAACAAATCGTTTGGCGTGCGGGTCGCCGGCGAATCGCCCTGCCACCAGGCGTCGCGGATTTTCGATTGACGCTCCGGCGTAAGCGAGTGAGATCGCAAATACAAGTCGAGCTGCTGGAACACCGCTTCGGCCGAGACCGGTTGCCAACTGGGTTCGGCAAAAAATTCAGGGTCGGCAGCCGCAGCGGTGGGAACGATGGCCGCGGGAAAAACGAAAAGAGCCAGCGAGAGGAGCGTCGGACCGGCGAATCGGCCCGGAATTCGGCGGGATGTCAAACGGTCGGCCATGCGGTGGACTTTCGCGGGTTCGAGGACGCCTGCGACCTGCTAACTGGTAAGTCTCGACGCGCCTGTTTTTGGTTCGGGCTCCCCGCCAGCAGCCCATTTCTCAATTATTTATCACAGGCTCCATCTGGTCCAATAAACTGCAGCCCAACCGCTGTGCCCAACAAGTTTCATCGGCTATGCGGTACTCAAAACCCGAGGATTTGGGTTAACCCGCCCCGCCGACTCCCTCCATTTTGCCATTTTCCACCGATTTCGCAAATCTCAATCATTGCGTCCTTGGCTCAAATCATGGGTGGCCTGGTAGACACGCTGCTGTCGCTGGGCCAGTTCCAGCATTTCGTCCCGCAGTTTCGGGGCTTCGGCCGGCTCGTCCTCAATCGCCTCGCCGTAGCGTAGGGTGCGGCGATTGATCCTCATTTGCAGGGAGCGGATCATCTTCAGCTCCGCCAGCTTGTCGACCAGCGGCGGGTCGCCCGGCTGCCCGGCCTGTTGCGGCTTGCCCTGCGGCGTTTTCTTTTTTTCGAGGTCTTTGATCGCTTTGTCCAAGGCGGCGATCATCTCTTCCAAGGCCTCGATGATGTCTTCTTCCAGTCCCTGCGTGAGCTTGCCGACCTTCATTTCGCCGAGCAATTCGGCCACCTGCAGCATGTCTTCGTGCATCAGGCTGACCGTCTCCGGAAACGCCAGCGACGACCCTTCTTCGCGGAGCAGCAACAGCGCCCGGTCGGCCTCGCGCGCGATTAGCGATTCTTCGCGGCTCAACCGTGCTGCTTCGATTTCCTCGTCATGGTCGCGGTCGGCGAGCGGGACGCGAGCCACGCGCTGCGTCGCTTCGTAGACTTTGGTTTGCGCTTCGAGCATCTTGCGGAACCGCGCGGCGAGCATCGTGAGCGTGCGTTCCATTTCCTCTTCGCGGAGTTGCCGCAGCACTCGTTCCAACTCGGCCTTGGCCTGCTCCAGCTCTTTGAGCGCCTGTTGCTGCGCCTGAGCGGCGCCCTTGCGTTCCGCCTCCTCGAGTTTCTTCTGCGCCTCCTGCATTGCCTGCTGGGCTTGTTTTAGCTTCTCGGCGGCGCGGTCGGTCGGCTCCTGCGACTGCTCGTCCTGCTCGGACGATTCACCCGATTGGCCGGACTGACCTTGTTGGCCTTGTTGGCCTTGCTGGCCGGATTTGCCTTGCTTACCTTGTTGACCCTCACTGGGCTGACCTTCCGAGGGCTGGCCGGGCGACGGCTGACCTTCGCTCCGCGATGGCGATTGCGACGGCTTACCTTGCGATTTGCCGCTCTCTGGAGACTCACCCTTGCCGGCGTCGTCGGATTTTTCTTTGGGCGACAATTCTATCGGTAAGGATTCCTTGGGTGACGACTTGCCGTCGGACGAATCGCCCTTGGACTCTTTACCGTTGCTGGATTTGCCCGACTTGCCGTCGGTCTTTTCCGTATCGCTGATCGCTTTGCCGAGGTCGCCGGTCTGGTCGCCGACCTGCTTCTGATCTTCCGCCAGCCGCTTTGCGTCGTCGCCACCTTCGGTCCGGGCGTGCACGCCTTTCTGCAAGCGAATCAGGCGGCCCACCTCTTTCAAGTACGCCTTGACTCGCTTAGTTTGCGAATCAAGTTCGCGATCGCGGTCTGCTTTGAGCAATAGCGCCAACAGCGTGTCGAGCTCTTTTTGCAATTCGGCTTGTCGGCCCGTCGCGACGGAGAGCCGCTCCCCTTCCAGGAGCCCGACGATCGTCTCGAAGCGCTCGTCCATGCCCTCCTCGCGACTCTTGGCGAGCGCCTCGCGCAGCACCTTGGCCCGTCGCGGATCGCTACTTGCCGAAAGCTCCGCCAGGCGTGCGACGACGATTTCGAGCCGTTCGTAGCGATCGGCCAGACGGGCCTGATCGACCGACAGCTCGCTGCCGGCGTCGGGAGGCGTCGATTCAGCCGGCTTCGCCGCGTCCTCGCCAAAGGCCGCAGCGGCGCACGTCAATATTGCGAGCGTCGCAATCGACCAGATTCGGCGGCGGCAAAAGTGGTTCATGGCGATTCCTGACTCTGCCTAATCTTCGTCCTCAAACAGGTCCTTGATCCGTTCGGACTGCTGATCTTTGGTCCGCTCGTTTAGCTTTTCCTGGTCGTCGATGATGCCGCGGAGCAGGCCGACAACTTCATTGTACGATTCGAGTTCCAGCATGCGGTCGAGAATCTGCTGCATTTCGACGAGCACTCGGTCAGCCAGCCGCAGCGAGTCGGCGAGCGCGGCCGGTCCCGCTTCGTTGTCGGCGATCCGCTCGTTGACTTCTTCCAGCTGCGACTCGAACAAGTGCATCGACTTCTCCGCCAATTGACGCAGTGGCGTGCCGATTTGTTCCCGCAAACGGGTCTTCAAATCGACGTTTTCGATCCGATTGTTCACGAGCTGCTCGTAGAGATCGTCAAAACCGTCCGCGAGGCCCAGCACTTCATGGGTCGACTGGGTCACATTCTGCAGCGCCCCCGCCACGCGCAGGCGGCGGCGGTTTAGGGCCCGTTCTGGATCGGCGTCGGGTTGGGCCGCGCTCGCAAACTCGACGCGCGCGAGCAGGTTGCGGGTGTCCGTCATTTTCGCGTGGACCGCCTCGAAACGTTGGCGCAGCTCGAGTTCGCGCCGTTCCAACAGCGCCAGCAGCTGCGGCACGGTCACCACGTCGAGCGCAAATTGTTGACTCGCACCGACGCGCGGCGTGTCGTTCAAGTTGTACCGATCGGCCGCTCGCACCGAGAGAAACAGAGTCTTGCCCGGTTCCAATTGGAGCGCCCGCTCGGCGTTGGCGTCGTCGCCGCCGCGGGCGTCAAACGCATCGAGCTCGGTTTGTTCTTGCACGCCGTTGGGCTGATGAACTAGCGGCCGCTTGCGGGCCTCGCCGTCGTTGACCTGGTACGTGCACCAGATTTGGTCGATTCCGTAATCGTCCGACACTTTGCCCACAATCGGCACGATCGCGTCCGGCGTGATCGCCGAGCCGATGCCGGCCAGTCGCACCGAGACCTGCGGCAATTCATCTCGGATCACGGCGAGCGAAACTCGGTAGGGCTCGCGGCTCGTGACGCCGTCCGCGTCGGTCATCGCCATCGTCAGCACGTCATCCGCGAGCAGCTTTCCATACTCCCAGCGAATCGATTTTTGATCCTGATCGCTGTCGTTGAGCGATTTCTCGTCCGGATTCTGCGAGCTCGCGACGCAGACGTCCACCAGCGGCTTGGTCGATTTGGCCCGGAGCGTGAGCTGCGTGCCCTCGGGAATGCGCATCCCACCGGTGACCGGCAGCCGGCGCGGCTCGCGCCCGAGGTACTCGGGATAGACGCATTCGAGTTCCATTCCCGTGAGCTCCGGCCGGTCGACGATTTCAAGCTTCAATCCGTCGACGCGGTCGTCGCCGCCCCGCACGTCGAGCGTCATGCTAGAAGAGACGTCGTTAAACTCGTAGCGATATTCCTGGAATTCGTCCCGGCCGGGAACCGCGTCGCCGATCCGCGTCATGGTGTCGCGCCCCCGTCCGCCGTCGGCCGAGAGGAAGCGGAACTCGACTTGCGCAGGCGCCACGAAGTCTTTGGTGTCGGCCCGCACCACGAGCTCGAACTTGTCGTCGCGGGCCAGCTTGTGGATTCGCTCGCCGGCAGCGTTCAGCTCGAACCCGACGACCTCCAGTTGGACGCGTCGCGGCCAGGGCTCGGAGCTCAGGGCCAACCGTTGGATCCAGAATCCGAACACGTTGCGGGCCGCCAGTGCCGCGATCGGCAGCGACGCCGCGAGCACCAGAGCCGCGATCACCCGCCGCGCGAGCGGCCCGCGGCGAAACAGCTGTTTGGCGTCGACGTTGGCCGAGGCATTGGCCGCAGACGCGCGTGTGCGGGCCACGAGCTCCGGGTGATAGACGGTGTTTTCGCCATCGCCCACCGCGAGGTCTACCGACGTGAGCACATGGTCGTTCAACTGGCCGAAGCGCCGCTCCAGGAGCACGGCGAGGCTCGCGTCGGGGAGCGGCACAAAGATTCGCCGTAGCAGAAAGCGATACGCGACCCACAGCCCTGCGAGCCCTACGCCAATCATCGCCGCGAGCCGCACGTTCGGTGACGGCTCGAACAGCCAATCAAACAGCATGCCCAGCCAGAACGCCGCCACCAGTGTGATCGCCAGCGCGGCCAGCCCTTCCAGCCACACGTAGGCGCGGATCCCCCGCCGCACTTGTGCGAGCTTGCGCTCGACAATCGGTGGGACATCAGGTTGCAGCGTCGAGTTAGCCAAGTTGGTCGAGAGTCAAAGTAATGAATTGTGTCATGCCAGCCGGTTCAAACGTCGGACGATCCATTCCATGAATAGCGCCCCGGCGATCACACCGAGCAGCCAGGTCATCTGCCGTTCGGCGAACGCTTTGTCGGGCGCGCCTTTGAGCAGCTTCACCTCGGCCCGGCTGGGAATCGCCTTGCCGAGCGACATGGTCGCGGTGTCGCCATAGGCGGCGAGCTCCAAGTTCGGGTAGTACCGGCCGCCGGTGTCCTTGGCGATCGAGGTGAGCAAGGCGACGTTGCGTTCGGGATGGGTCCGCTCCAGGTCGGGGACGCGGACTTGGATGTACTTCGAGAACGGCTCTTCATCGCTACCCGGCACCGGCAGCGCAACCTGGTACGTTCCTTCCTGGCGGACGACGAATTGGCCCAGGTACATGCCCGGCTGTTGGGCGTCTGCCGTGAGCTTCACCGCTTCGGTCGTGTTGTCGGGCTGCATCACCTGGGCCGTCACGTTTTCGAGCGCCAGCGGCTCATGGCGTTCGTCCGCGAGCCGTCCGCGGAGCACCACGGTCTCCCCCAGCTCGTAGCGATCGCGATCCACGAGCAGCGAGCCGCGCGATGAGCCGCGGAGCAACCGGCCCTGGCTCACCTGCCGCACGAGCTTGGTGTAGAGCACTTCAAAGTACGCGGGATCGATGGCCCGCAGCCGCCAGAATTCGCCGCTGCCGATGTACAGCACCTGGCCCGCGCCGTAGAACTGGCCGGCCATGTAAACGGGCATCTTGTCGCCCAGGCCCGCTTCGGGATCGGCAACGCGGGCGTAAACCGTCGCGCCGGGCTTTTCGCTCTTAATCGCGTAGTAGCCGAACACGCCGGGAAAGCCCGACCAGGCGAGCTGGCTCTCGTCGGCCGTGTTGGCGAGCCACAAGAACCGCGCATCGCGGCCGGCCCGCTCGAATTGAATCGGGAAAGCCGCCTCGCCGCCGAAGTGGCCGTCGTCGAGCAGCGTCAACCGCTGTTGGAAGGTAACCGGGTAAAGGTCGCGCAGCTTGGCGTGCTCGACGCTGCGGACCCATTCGTTCGTGTGGATCGGCCCAGGGATGACAATCAGGCCGCCGGCCTCATCGGAGACCCATTTTTCAAGCAGCTCGACCTGCGCCGCATCGAGCTTTCTCCAATCAGGATCGAAGGCCACGATGCAGTCGTATTGATAGAGCTCGTCGCGGGTGGCGGGGAATTCGTCGAGGAGGTTCTCCGCGTCCTGCGACATGCCAGGTTGGCCCGTCTGCAGCAAGACGTCGCATTTCATGGTCTTGTCGCGATGCAGCTGATCGCGCAGGAAGCGGTACTCGCGCGTCGGCCCGCTGGCCACGAGCAGCACGCGCGTTTGCCGATCGACAACGTCCATCTCTGATTCGCGTCCGTTGTCGCGGGGATTGTCGTCATCCGGCGGCGCGGCGGCACGGACCTGATAGACGAAGCGGCCGGGGGCGTCCGGCTCCACGTCGAACGACACCGGCACGACTTCGCCGTCGGCGCCGATTTGAATTCGCTCCGTGGCGATCGAGGTGCCCGAACCCGCGGGCTCCTCACCCGTCCGGCGAAGCAACTCGACGTCGACAAACTGGCCCGCGTAACCGGTGGCCTGGATGTAGCCGGTGATGCTCACGGTATCGCCCGGGAAGGCCCGCGCGGGGACGAGCAAATCGCTCACGCCGAGGTTGCGGCGCGGCTCGGTCGAGCCGATGCCGATTGTGTAGACGGGGATACCCGCCTCGCGGGCCGCCGCCACCGCAGCGCTCGGCTCGGTGCCGGCGTTTTGCACTCCATCGGAAATCACGATCAGGCCGGCGAGGGGAGCAGCCCGGTAACGATAGAGCTGATCGGCGAGCGCATCGCCGAGCCGCGTTTGCGTGCCGCTCGGTTCGAGCTCTGCCGACCAGTTGATTTTCGGCTTGGCGGGTTTCGAGTCAGATTCGCCCTCGCCGGCGCCGTCCGTTACGGCGACCGGACGTTCTTTTGATTTGTCACCCTGTTCACCGACAAAGGGCGGCGGGTTTTCCTTCGGCAGTGTGGCGACGGGCTTCACGTCCTGATCGAAGCGAGCGACGTTAACATCGTGGTGTTCCCGTAATTCCGAGAGCAATGGCAAGTCCTTGAGCGCGGCGACGACCTGGTCGGTCCGGCTCTTGGTGCTGTTGTTGCCGCCGCCCGGATTGTCGGCGAGCGCCATGCTCTGGCTGCTGTCGACGAGCACGGCGACCTGCGAATTGTGGACGATCTCGCGCGTCGTCCGCCGTTCAACGCCGAGAAAAAAGATTAAAAGTCCGGCGAGCGCGACAAACCGCAATCCGGCCAGCAACCGCCCGACGCCCGGCGACAGCTCGCGCGTATCGCGGCGGTAGAGATACCACACCAGCATCACGATCGCCGCGGTGCTGACGGCGATCAGCGTCACCGGCAGCCGCACGTCGTCGAAATCGGAGAGCCGGCCGAATTCGTAAACCGCTCGGCCCGGCCCCGTTTCGTTTTGCGCCAGGATCGGCGTTAACAGGTGGTTGCCAATCATCGCCGCACCGCCTGCGCTGGAGGCGCGTGAAAACTGGCGATGTATGCGAATACCTGCTCCAAGAGCAACACGGCGATCAGCGTGCCCAGCAGCGCGTCGCTCAGCTGCATTCCGGCCAGTTGCTGCTGGTGGATCGACATGTCGGTCGCATCGTGCAACTGATATTCGATGCCCGCGAGGCCGCGTGAGAGATCGTCGCGCGAAGTGACGTGCAAGTCGCCCTCGCCCACCGGCACATTGAACGCGAACGCGCGCCGTTCCGGCGGTCCTTCGAGCTGCTGCAATTGCACCTCATAGATGCCGCTGGCAGCGACATTTTCCAGCTTCGCGGTGAGCGAGCCGTCGGTGGCGGTGGCATCGATCCGCAACTCGGGCCGAGGCGCGCCTCTTTCCGCATTGCCCTCGGCCGGCAACATGAATTGCATCGCCGGATCATAATTGTCCTGCGGCACGCGGACCACAAGATCGTCGCCTACCAGCTGCAGCGAGCTGTTCGGCTGGCCGGCCGAAAGATAGGCCACCAGTTCGTTCGCCAGGACGGGGAAGATGGGGTTGAGGCTCCAATTCGTCCAGCGGCCCAGCGGCGTCTCGCCGGTCGAGAGCTTGGTGAGCTGAGCGACAACGTGCCCCTTGCCAAACTTCTTCTCGACCACCAGCGGTGCATCGTTGCGGAGCTTGGCGAGCACGTTCGTCGAACCGTCGTCGGGCGCCTTCCAATCGTCCGGCACTGCAAAATAGTAGTCGACTGTCACGAGCGGCAAGAAACCGTTCCGCCGGCCCGCGAGCGCTCGGAACAGGGAATGATCGGAAACATCGACGTCCGGCGTCGACTCGTGACGGCTATCGAGCAGTTGAGTCGGCAGCGTGAGCGGCACCGGGAACAGGCCTTTGCCGTCGCGGTAGAGCCGCTCGTTATAGAAGTCGCGGTTCGTTTGCGAGCCGACAAACCAGGCCACGCCGCCGCCGTTCTCCACATACTGCTCCAGCGCCGCGAGCTCATCGTCCTTGAGCGCAGGTACGTCCATCAGCACGATGGCCGCCTCCTTGCTCAGGTCTTCCGTTCGCGCCAGAAAGCTGACCGGCTCGACGTGCGGTTGCCAGCCGGTATGCGTGTTGCCGCCTGGATCGAGAGCCAGGGAAAGCTGGCGTGCCCCGCGGCCGTCGGAAGAGCCGTCGACCAAGAGCACTGGCCGGGCGGCCGGCAGATCGCAGGCGAAGTAGCGGCGATTGTCGACTTCGACGGCGTCCGGTTCCAAAGAAGCGGTGAGCGAATGTGCCCCCGTGCCCGCGAACTGCACGCGGAACTTTTTGGTGACTTCCTTGCCTGCGGGAATCTCGTCGAGCGACAGCGAGGGCAGGGCGTCACCATCTTGTTCAAGCTGCACCAGCACGCCAGTGGCCGCCGTGTCGCCGTAGTTGGCCACGGAGACGTTCATCCAAGTCTCGACGCCCGCCGCTCGCACGCCCGCTTCCGGTTCGAGCTTCGTCACGGCCAGATTCGGCCGCGCCTCGCGGACGCTCCGCACCAGGTGAATCTGGGCGATGTCCGGCTTCATATCCTCCAACAGCTTGCGGACCTCGGTCGCCGAGCCGAATTGCCGCGTGCGAAAATCGCTCACCACGTAGAGGATCACCGTCTGGTCCTCGCCGACGAGCGGCAGCCGCGGGATCGCCTTGAGCGCGTTGGCCGGACCCACGTCTGTCTGCGACGGTTGCCAGCCGGCGACGATCGCTTCGAGCTTGCTGCGGAAGTCGTCGTCAATCGCTTCGGCGAAAATCTCCGGCTGCGCCCCGGCCGAGAGCCGCACCGCCTCCGAAAATCGCAGCAGCGTCACCAGCTGAGAATCGGATTGTTGATGAGCCTGGTCAATGATCGCCTGGACCGCCCGCTTGGCCTCGCCCAGCGCGGAAGTGCTTTCCCAGCGGTCGCTGGTCGAATAGCTGTCGTCGACCAGCACGACGTGGTGCGTCGTCCCCGAGCCCAAGAGCCGCAGCCACTCGTTCCGCACGACAACGTGGGCCAGGAGCAGTACCAGGAGGCCGATGGCCGCCATCCGCGTTGCCAGGAGCAGCCACTGCTTGAATAAAATCCAGCGCTTGTTCTGCCGCTCGCTCTGCAGCAAGAACTGCATCGCCGCCCAGCGGATTTTCTGCTGCCGTCGCAGGTTGATCAAATGGATCAACACCGGCACCGCGATGAGCGGCAGGCCAATCGTCAGCAGGGTGGGAAATAGGAATGACAATGGAATGACCTTCTAACAAACTTCAATTCGTGACTAATCCTACAGCGCTAGGTCAACTGACACCGATTGCCGTAAATGACGAATGCCGAATGAGCAATTGCGAAAGACGCCCGAATGTCGAATGACGAAATTCGATCGATCTTAAGGTCAACGACCTGGGCCGGCACTTCGGACTTCGGATTTTGACATTCTTTCGTCATTGGGTATTTCGTCATTCGTCATTCACCGTGACAGGCCTGAATGACCCAGCGCTGTAGTACTAACGCCCGTGCCGGTGATTGCGGTGATTCAGAAACGCGATCAGCGCGGCGTCCAACGGCTCGCTCGTCCGCACCAGTGCATAGTCGATGCGGTCGCGTGCACAGCCGCGCCGGACCGTGGCCAGGAACTCGTCGAGCGCCTTGAGGTAACCTTCGCGGAGCGCCCGCGGATTGCAGGTCAACTGCTCTTCGGTTTCCAGGCCCTCAAAGCGGGTCGGCCCCGCGAACGGAAAATCGAGCTCGTGATCGTCGAGGATGTGGAGCACCAGCAAGTCGTGCCCACGCTGCCGCAACCGCCGCAGGCCGCGGAGCATGTCGTCCGCATCAACCAGGAGATCCGAAAGCAGCACCATCAGGCCGCGCCGCGGGAAGTTCTCGGCCACTTGGGCAAGCACCGTGGAGAGGTATGTCTTGTCACGCGGTTCCGCGACGCTGAGCGCCTTGACGATCGTCGTAAGGTGGTGGTTGCTGGTGCGGTGGGGAACGATCTGGCGGATCGATTCGTCGAACGCCACGCACCCGACCGAGTCCTGCTGCCGCAGCAACAGATACGACAAAGCCGCCGCGGTCGTGCAGGCATAGTCGCACTTGGTCATCGCACCGCCGCCATACTCCATGCTCGCCGAGAGATCGACCAGCATGCAGGCCCGCAGGTTGGTGTCTTCTTCGTACTGCTTGACGTACAGCCGGTCCTGCTTGCCCCAGACCTTCCAGTCGACGTGCCGCAGGTCGTCGCCGGCCACGTATTGGCGGTGCTGCAGGAACTCGACCGACTGACCAAAGTACGGACTGCGATGCATCCCGCTCAGCAGTCCTTCGACGATGTGCCGAGCGCGAACCTCCAGCCGGCCGATCCGCTTGATCAGCTCAGGTTGCAAAGATCTTTTGGAAACGCTCGTCATGAATCAATTGGTCTTCGTGCGCCGGGGTCGTGGCCAGCAGTTGGTCGATCAGATCATCCGTGGTGACGCCCTCGCTCTCGGCGGCGAAATTCACCACCAGCCGGTGCCGCAGCACGGGTTTGGCCAGCGCCTGGATGTCCTCGGCGGCGACATGCGGCCGACCCTGCACCAGCGCCCGCGCTTTCGCGCCCAGGATGAGAAACTGCACGGCTCGCGGCCCCGCGCCCCAAGCCAGCTGCTCGCGGATGAACTCCGGCGCGCCGGGCTCCTTCACGCGCGTCTGCCGCACCAGCGCGATCGTGTACCGAATCAAGTGTTCGCTGATCGGCACCATGCGGACTAGCTCTTGCAGATCGCTGATCTCGTTGGGCGAGAGCACCGGCTGGACGTCGACCGCTTCGGTCCCCGTCGTGCGGCGGGCCACTTCGACTTCTTCCTCGAACTTCGGATAGGTCACTAGCACCTTGAACATGAAGCGGTCCTGCTGCGCTTCGGGGAGCGGGTACGTCCCCTCCTGCTCGATGGGATTCTGCGTCGCCAGCACCAGGAACGGATTGCTCATCTGATGGCGGATGCGGCCCACCGTGACTTGCCGCTCTTGCATCGCTTCGAGGAGCGCGGCTTGCGTCTTGGGCGGCGTGCGATTGATTTCGTCCGCCAGGATCACGTGCGAAAAGATCGGCCCGGCGAGGAACCGCATCTCTCGCTGTCCGGTGGTCTTGTTCTCTTCGATGATGTCGGTGCCGGTGATGTCGGCCGGCATCAGGTCGGGCGTAAACTGGATGCGGCTGAACGTCAGGTTGAGCGACCGCGCCAAAGTGCTCACCAGCAGCGTCTTGGCGAGGCCCGGCACACCTTCGAGCAAACAATGCCCGCGGCTGAACAGCGCCACCAGCATCAGCTCGATCACGTCGTGCTGACCAACGATCACGCGCGAGAGCTGCTCGCGGAGCTGGCTCGTCGCACTGCCGAGTCGTTCGATCGAGCCGTTGGAAAGGTGGGGTAGCGTATCGGACATCGGTGAATCGTTCCGTTCGAGGAAGGATTGAATCTCAAGCTGCTGCACAAATCTAACCGCCAAGTGCGCCAAATTCGCCAAGAGCAAGGCAGTTGTCGAATCCCCAGTTGGCGAACGTGGCGTTCCTTGCGGTTGAATTTCAATTTAGCGTTGATAAATCGGCAAGGCCCCGTTGTCGAGCTGCAGGATGATCAAGTTCAGCGCGGTCGTATAGACGGGGCCAATGTACCCCTGAGTCCATTGTACGCCGGTGCGGTCTCCGAGCTTCACTTCCTGGGCTTCGCTGAGCAGTTTTGCCTCGATTTCATTGCGATAGTCGTCCCAGACCTTTCCGCCTTCGCGGTATTGCACCTGGGCGTAGTAAAAATGGGCGTAGTGCCAATGGCCGTAGCTGCTCTGGGCGTCCGTGCCGAGGTTCTGCTGACAATACTTCATCATCCGCGGCACGAGGTCGTCGTCGTAGTCGCCGGCGTTGAACAGGCAGGCGATGGCCGCGGCGGTGATCGCCGGGCGGCCGCCGCCGCCCTTCGAGCTGTACTGCACGCCGCCTTCGGGCAAGGTGCAATCTCGGATGTACTTCACCGCCTTGTCGATGATTTCCTTTGGCACGGGGATGCCCGCGTTGCGGCAGCCGCGGAGGCCTTGCACCTGCGTGATCGTCGTCGACCCCTCGTCGAATCCGTTGCCATCCTTTGAGCTCACATAGCCCCAGCCACCGGCCGGCGTCTGCGCTTCGCCGGTGAATTTCACCGCCCGCGTTAACACATCGACCAGTTCCGCCCGCCGGTCCTCATCCTCTTCTTCGCCGAGCACTTCGGAAAGGAACAGCATCGAGAAGCCGTGGCCGTACGTGTAGCGGTCATCGCGCAAGGGATCGCCGATGAGTCCGTTGGGCCGGCTTTGTCGCACGAGATAATCCACGGCGCGTCGCAAGTTCTCGGCGTACTTGCCCTGTGTGGTCGTCGAGCCTTCACAGAGCATGGCCAGGCCCGAGAGCGCGGTCATGGCCGTGGGGTACCGACCTTGCGCGGTCCAATGGCCGAGCTTGTGTTGTTGGAAAGCCAGCCAGTCGAGTCCCTCGCTGACCACTTTCCGAGTTCTCGGATCGTTCGAGGCGCGCACCGTCGATGAGGGCAACGCCGCACCGCAAAGTGCAACCGCGAGCAACACCGCTTTGGTCTTCGTCGAATCGAGCATCGAATTCAGAGCTCCACCGCAATCATCAATCATCATCGAGCGGGTCGCCGCCCCCAGCACCACCGTCATCGGAACCGCTGTCCGAACCGCCGGGATTCTTGAGCACTTCTTGCAGCGCGTTGCTCATCCGGCGTCCCACGCCCCACAGGCCGCGTCCAAAGCTCTTCCGCGGTGCTTCCACCAGGTCGTTGGCCGGCGGTTCCGGCGAACGGGGCTCGTCGCTGAATTTGAGGCGGATCGTTTTGGCCGTCATCTCGAAGTCGACCGCCGCCTCTTCGCCGCGGTGGGCGCGAATCCGGATCTGCCCGCCCGAAATGTCCGGCAGGTCGTCGTTGCGGTAGACGGTCGCGCCCGTCGCTCGGTCCACGCACAATAAGCGTAGCTTGGTGCCGGCGCCGCTCGCGTCGCGCTTGAGCATGCGGTCAACGAACACGAGCACCGGGATGTCTGACGGTTGGCTCAGCGCCAATCCCCGGGAATCAATCACGGCCGGCCCCGGCCAGAGCGGCTCGCCGTCGCGCAAGTCGAACGCAAACACTTGTCCGTCGACAAGCGGGTAGTCGAGCCCGATCTGCCGCGAAGCCTGTTGACGTGCAGCGCCCACGAGTCCCAGGAACAGCTGGTCCCCCGCCTGAAACACCGAAATCGAGCGCGGCGGCGTGGCGACCTCCAGCTGGCGGTCGATCAGGCGCTTGGTCGAACGGATGTCGATCAGCTCGAACTTGCCTTTCGGCTCGATGATCGCCACGAGGTTCGGCTCCAATGTCGTCAACCTCGCGGCCGGATCGTAGCGAGATTCGAGCAACTTCTTGCCGGTGACGCCGTCGACGATCCGCAGCGTTTTCTGCGACGACTGTCCATCGGTCGGATCCAGGAATTGCGCGATGTTGCGGCCGGAGGTCAGCAGCCAGGGCGTCTCCGGCAACGGCCGCTCCTCGACGAGTTCGCCGTCGCTCATGCGGACGACGTACAGCTTGGATTCTTCGGTATCGGCGGCCAGCACAAATTCGTCGTCGCCGAATAATTCGCAGCCGGGTGGGACATCGCTGCGCGACCAGAGCGTCTCGCCGCTTAGCGGGTCGACCGCCTGCAGTCGCTGCTGATCCTGGAACACCACGCCAAACGGCGTCGCCGGCCCGAGCGACGCGAAGAAGCCGCCCGCCGCCCCCGGCACGCGCCGCCGCTGCGACGACGCGTGATAAATCGGCCGCGCGTTCGAGCGGCCGCCGCGGACAAACGCGATCGGCAGCCGCCCGGCTTGATTCGACTGCCAGAGAATGTCCGAGTCATCGTTCTGACCGCGCTGGCGGCTATCGAGCGCCACCACCTGCCCGCCCAGCGTTACATACAAGACGTCGCCGAGTTGAGCTGCCTGGACCAGATCGGCGTTGCCGCCGAACCGCCGCAGCCGCGAACGTCGCGCGGCGTTGAAGCGGTACACGTCCTGCCCGGAGGCGTCTCGACCAATCAAACGGGCGCCGTCTTGCGAAATGAACCATTCCGTGGGGCCGAGCGCGGGAGGCGCGCTCTGTTCCACGCGAAGCCGACGCAGGCCGAGTTGAAACTCCGCCTGGGCCCTGCGCGTGACGTCACGTCGATTGGCGGCCGATGCGGGCAAGTCCTCGACCGACGCGCGGCCCTGCGGCCACGGCCCCGGCACGACATTCGTCGTTTGCAACTCTTGCTTCCACGCGGAAACCCATTCCTCCGGACGCTTGCCGTCGACGGGGTCCGACTTCAACCAATTGGCCTCGACGTTGGCGACGGAAGCGGCCGCTTCCGCTAGCCGGCCTTGATCGAAGAGCCACTGCGTCATGAGTATGTCCGCCGCCGCATGGCGGTCCGCCTCGGTCGATCGACCGATCCGCAGCAGTTCCAATTCCGTCTCCAACGGCTCCAGATCCTCGCCGGGATTGTGTGCCAACTGAAACGGAATTGGATCGTCCTGCGACATTCCGCCAAAGTATGCCTGGTAGCTGCGGAGCTCGTCGGCCGACGGCTGCTTCGACCAATTCGCACGACGGGCCGCCAACCGCTTCGCAAGCTGGTCGCGATCTGGTTCGTTTGCCGACGACCACAAATCCGTCAGCCGCGCTCGCACCCAACGGTCGCTGCGGGCCGAGTGTTGCGGACTGATCGCCAGCGGCGTGAGCTCGGCGGACGTGGCGTCGACCAGTTTCAAATAGGCGTCGAAGGCCGCCACCGGCTCGCCGGCAGCTTCCAGACCCTGGGCTTCGAGCCGCAAGAGCTCGATTTGTTGCAGCGGGCCGTTCACGATTTTTCGCAACAGCGGCATGTCGCCGCGATACTTGCCATAGTCGCAGCCCAGCGCTTCGAGCAGCGTGTCGGCCAGCATCTCGCGCGTGAGCACGTCGTCCGCATCGATTTCGTAGGCTTGCTTGAGCATCGGCACCGCTTCATCGAGCGCGCCTTCGAGCCGTCTCATTTCGGCCAAATCTCGAATGGCGGTGGCATCGCGCGGGTTCTGGGCCAGGGCCGCCTTGGCCCGCTCGCGGAGAACTTCGATCTGTTCAAACTTTTCCAGGTAGAGCGCCGATTGCGACAGGATCGATCCGCGGTGGCAAATCAAATTGCCGCCCACCGATTCGCTCGAAGCCTTAACCGCGTCGGTCGCCGTTCCGTCGGCCGTGTCGATCGACATGACCTGCCCGGTAGTGAGCGGCAAGTAGTAATGGCCCTCGCTCAGGTAGCCCAGGCCGCTCGGCAGCGCTCCGCCCGGCAGCGAAATATCCTTGGGCCAGGCCGCCGATCCGTCGCTCATCCGCAGCGCCACCACGGAGTCGGGCCCTACCAAGAGCGCATTGCCCCGGTCGATGCAGGCCAGAAAAAGCGACTTCTCTCGCTGCTTTTTCCAGATCATCTTGCCGCTGCCCAGCTCGAGGCAATGCACTTCATTCGACTCGGGCGGCGTCACCAGGACCTTGCCGTCGGCCACCAGCACCGTGCCGTCGAGCCAGCGATTGTTGGCCCGCTGGACGAGGATGTCCTGTCGATTCTGCCAGCCCGGCCGAATCGCGGTGAAGGCATCCATCTGGCGCGGATAGCGATACACCCAGGCAAACTCGCGGCGAATCGTGTCGACCGCCACCACAATGCCCGCCGTCGTCGGGCAGACCAGGATGCCGGCCGAATACGAGGGCGTTGCCGCATTGAGCCGCCGCTGCGGATCGAGGGCAATGCCCATCTCCAACCCGGCCAGCTGCTGCCGCCATTCGAGCGCGCCGGTTTTTGGATCGAGCGCGAGCAAGTAAATCGCGCTGCGAATCTCCGCTAATACGTAGAGCGAGCCGTCGACCGCCAGCGGCGCCCCGAGGAAAAACACACCGGCCAAATCGCCCGTCGCATTCACGCCGTCGATTTCCCAGGCCAGCTTGCCCTCGGTCGCCAACTCATAGGCGGAGAGCCGATTGGTCGGCGCGGCGGTCGAGCCGTAAGGGCTGCCGAAACCGGGGCCGATGCCCCAGGCCGATTGGTCCTCGCGCTCCAGGAGCGACATGCCGCTCAGTGCGTACGCCCGCTCGCCGTCGCTGGAGAGCGACATCGTCAACGTGTCGTCCCATACGCGCTGCTCCAGCGGATGGGACATCAACGAGAGCTCGTCGGCGTTGCTGCCGGAGGTGAAATCCGACAAATACTGTTCGCGAGCGGCCGTCTCCTCCTCGCGCGATTCCCAAATCCGCTTGCCGGTTTGCCAATCGATCGCCACGACGTTTTGCGGAGTCCGCATCAGGACCACGTTGCCGGTGGCGATCGGCCGTGCCGCGGGAATGGCCACCACGCCTTGCTGCTCCGCCAGCTCGCGGCGCTCGGCAAGAAATTTCTCGAACCGCGGGTCATTCACGACGCGCGACAGCCAGCGGGCGCTCCAATGCGGCGCGCCGCCGCGGTGGATCGCATTGCGTTCCGGATCACCGCGGGCGGTGAGCCAGTCGGAAATCGTGGCGTTGACCCGCTGCGCCGCGCCGACCGATTCGTCGAGCCAGGCCAGCAGCTCTTCGTTGGAATCGCTGTACTTCGGCAACTCAACCGATCGGCCTGCCAGGTCGACCTTGGCGTCCGCATATTTCTGGGCCACTGTTCGCAGCACTTCGGCCGCCGTGTCGTTTTTGCCGGCGGCCCGCCAGCTGACTGCCGCCAACAGCGACAGCTGCGGCTCGAAGCGCGCGGCCGAAACTGGATCAGCCAGCAATTGTTCGTAAAGATGCGCTGCCGACAGGGGATGTCCGCGATCGAGCTCGATTTGTGCGAGCACGAAGGCCGCTTCGCACCCGGGGCCCGTCAACAAGTAGCGGCGCACCAGTTGGGCCAAGGCCTCGCGATCGCCCGCCGCCAGTGCGGCATCGAGCTCGCGCCGCGCATTGGCCGTGTGGAGCAGCTCATACATCTCGCGCCCCGCCGCGGGCAGCGCCACGATCAATTTGCGCGCCGCGGCCTTCAAACCTTGCAGGCGATTCGGATCGGACGAGTCGTCGACGAAGACGTCTTCTTGCCGGTCGAGCAGCTGCTGCAGGAACGCGAGCGCCTCGTTAAACTCGCCGCCGTCGAGCCGTTCCTTCGCGCGCGCGACGCCGCGCGAGAGCGTGCGGTCGGTCGGCAAATAAACGCCGTACGGATCTTCGTTCTCGGGCGTGGGCCCGTTGCCGAGCTGGATTTGCACCTGCTGGGCTTCAGCCCCAAGTGCGCCGACGAGCAAGCATCCGGCGAAAAGAGCGACGAGACCGCTGGCCCTCCATCGGCGGCGTGGCGCAATGGTTCTCGGAGGACGGGGGATCATCACATTCCTTTGGCCCCGGGGGCGTCGCTCGGCGATCGGTCCTGTGGAGGGCAACTAATGGTATGCCGCGGAGTGGGGTGGAGGAAATCGCGGCTGCGAAATCACCGGGAATTTTGCCTTTCCGCTCCGCCCGCGGGCCGCCGCCGGGAGGTCGTAAGTGGCTGCTATACCTTATCTTAGAGCATTTTTCCAAGCTGGCAAGTTATCGCGTTTCCTGCGAGCTAGACTACTTCAACGCCGCGCAAGGACGTTTTGTGACCGCGCGGTGCCCGAGCGTTGGCCCTTGCCTCCCCACGGGGCGACTGCGCTGGGATCGGTGAAAAAGCCCGGCATTTCTGGGCAGTTTGCCGATTTTCCGGCTTGTAAGGGTGTGCCAGCACGCGGTAGTTTTGACCGTCGCAACGCACAAACGGAGGTGCGCTGCCGACCGACAACCCGAACAAAGAGCCTGGAGGATTCAGCAAAATGGCGAAAGCTGCAGCCAAACCACCAACCAAGACCGAAGTTTTCTCGACGATTGCCGAGGCGACTGGACTCTCGAAGCGCGACGTGTCGAACGTGTTTGACGCTTTGGGCGACCAGATCAAGAAGGCCGTCAGCAGCCGCGGTCCCAAGACGTTCACGATCCATGGCATCTGCAAGATCGTGGTCCAGCACAAGCCGGCGACCAAAGAGCGTCAAGGCACCAACCCCTTCACCGGCGAACCGACGACCTTCAAGGCCAAGCCGGCCCGCAACGTCGTCAAGGTCCGTCCGCTGAAGAAGCTCAAGGACATGGCGTCCTAATCAGACGCTTCCTAATCAGACTTGGCTTCGTAGGCAATTTTGCCTGCGTGAGTCGGTCTGCCGAGGCGGTAGCAAATTAAGACCGCGTCGCCGCGATGCCAGGTAACCGGCGCAAGCCGGCACTGTGGGCGGAAACGTCGCCGCGACGCAATCGCCGCAAGTCCCCCCGGGGCAAGCGCGCGAGTGAAGTGCCAGGAGTTTTTTCCCGTAGGAAGACGGGATTGGCTCCTGGCACTTTTTTTGTTGCGCCGTTGCTTTGCCTGGCCGCATTTCAAGGCGCTGAATCAGCGGCGTCGATCTGACGAAGTACGTTTGCGGCGACGGGATGAGTCGGCCAGAGTTTTCTTGCGGCCAAAGCATGCTTGCGTGCGGATTCGACTTCTCCCACTTGAAGTTCCCAGCGTGCGATATCGGCAAGTGCCGCTGGGTCACGCTCCACTTCGCTGCCCATGTTTGTCACAGACTGTAATGCAGTCTCACGATTCCCCGCTTGATCGTACATTAGCGCCACCATCAGCGCGGGTGGCGGCAGGGATTTGTCTTGAGACCATCTGCGATAGAGTTGGCTGTGGAATCGCTGCATCGAGTAGCGATCCGCGTTCGCATTAAAGTCCTCGAACGCTTCGTGGTACTCTCTTGGCAAAAGTCGTTCTCCGAAAAAGTCGGTTTGACTCAGTGGTTTCCATCCCATGTACCTGAGCTCGTCGACAGTCCATTGAGGATCAAGTGCCTCTTTCGACAACTGGATGAGTGGAAACGGAATAGGGTCAACATTCAGAGTAAGTGCGCCCGTCGATCGATCACATGACATTGTGAGCCGATGAAAATCCCAACCGCCGCCTCCATATACTGAGGAACCACCGCCCCCTTGTTCCTGAAACCGAGGTTGGAATCGGCGCAAGTTTGCCATGCGGCCGGTCCAAATGAAGTTTCCCTTTGATTCGCTGGCCTCCCGGTCGATGAAGTTGCGAGCATAATGTGTCAGAAACGAAGCGCAAATGTCGCAAGTGGTCGTGAAATCTAGAAGGTTGCTACGTGCCGCGTCGCCGAGATGAATCTGATTACCCTCCGAGGGCCGGATAGTCGACGGCGGTGCCGCCGGCCAGATACTTTGCGCGGAGCCATGCTTAGTATCGAGCCATTCGCCATCCCGCGTGCGGATCGACGCAAACATCTTCGACCGCGGCAGCAAATATCGAATTATGGAGTGGTAGCGGCCATCCGTGCGGCGAATTCGGACGAAATAGTAGAGCTGGCGAGCGTCGCCGTACACTGAATCAATGTTCCATGAGGGCGAATGGTCACCTTTCATGGCATCTCCGAACATCGCCCGCAAATCCGCGTCGACGATTTGGCGCGCCTCATCCTCGTTTGCAGCCATCGGTGGCCGCCTCCTGGACATTGCTGTCAAAAAATAGGTGGGACCTCCCACTTCATCGAACGGCAATTGCAACCGGCGGAGTCGATCGACCGCATCAACCGGTACGGCAAACGGTCGCTCGAGTAACAACGCCTCAGCGGCACGGCTTTCCAGGTCGGCCGAATCAGCCAGATAATGCCGCCGCATGCGTTGAGATTCATACGCTACGCGTTGCCAGCGCCACGATTGCAGAACCTGGCGTGCGGCCTGTTTTACGGCCGGATCTCTGTCGTCGCACGCTTGGACCAATTCACGGCGGATCTGCGGAACGATCCGCAATTGCATATTCGAACCGATTGCTTCCGGCGCCAGGTCTGCCAGCTGCAGCAGGGATGGTAAGCGAAATTCATCGGGCCCGTCTTGCAGTAGTTTGAGGAAGATCGGGAGCGTCAGCCGGTGAATCTCTGTTTCTCCAGCCGTTGGTGTTCGATATCGACTCCGTTCTGGCAATTCGGCAAGGCGTTCGAGAGCGACCGCTGTCCAGAATCGGACGGATGGTTCCGCATCGGCGAGGTTTGCCCTGAGCGCCTCGATCCGCCTGCCGCGTGGACAATTCTCCGCAGACATCTCAGCCAACAGGTGCGCGGCGGCAATCCTGACATTTGGCTCGCGGCTATTAAGCGCCTCAATTAGTTCCGAGGAGTTGTTGGACGCACTCTCAGCACCGCTTTCGCGCTCGGAGCGAAGTTTTTCGATCAGCGCTTCACCCAGGCTGCGTTGGGTTTGCACTTCAAGCGTCCGTTCGACTTCGGCGAAGTGCTTTCGTAGCCGGTCCTGTTCGTTTTGCCATTCTCTCGTTGGGCGATAGTCCTCAATCGTCGAGTAGCTTGGCTGGATCAACGCACATTCCGCGCGGGTCAATCCACTCCCACGAATCCAGTTGACGAGTGGGCCTTGCGTCACGTCTTCGATGCGGACGTGATTCCGCGTCGACGCGATGCTGGCCACCAGGCCTGAGTGGCCGTCGAGTCGAATTAAGTGCCCAACCGCACACGCCGTTCCGCACTTATCCACGAAGTATGGAACTAATTGTCCCGGGAAGTCCAGATTCCTCGGGAAGCGACCAACGATGGCGTAGTCGTGCAGCCGAGCAATTTGCAGACGCCGTCGCGACGCTAACTCTCTGTAAATTGAGTCGATCGCCGACGGCGATGCCTTCGTCTCGTAAGTAGTTGACGGGGCATTCGAAGTGAGCGTCGACGAATCGGTAGCAGCAATGTGAAGTGATGCGAAGCACGCCAAAAGCACACATCGGATTGCCATGCTGCGACCTCCTGAAATAGCATCCCCAGTTGCTACTGTGCAATGGCCTCCCAGCACTGAAATCGGAGGTAGGCGCTTCGCTTATTTCACTGGTTCCACGGCCGCGTCGCCCGACAGCATTGCTTCCGCATCGTCGACGGCCTTTTGGAGCGTTTCGACGCGCTTCTCCTGCCGCAAGTAAGCCTTGGCTTCCGGCATCTTGGCCACCAGCTCGTCGACTTGCTTGGCCTCCGGCGTGCCGGGCGTGTTGATCAGCTTCATCGTCTCGCGGGCTTTGTTGATCGGCCCCGTGAGCTCCGCGGTCTTTTCCTGCATCTGTTTGTGCGCGTCCATCAACTGGTCGAGCGCGGCATCGGCGTCGCCCAGCGGCGCGGCCGGTTTCTTGGCGTCGCCGGCGGGCGCGCCCTCGGTGGCCGGGTCGGTTGCAGCGCCGGTGAGCAGGCCTTCGAGGTTCGAGAGGGCATCGGCGGCCGATTGTTCGGGCGTCGTGCCGGCGATTTCTTCGCAGACCTTCAGCGCCGCCTTCTGCCGGGCCGCGTCGTAAGCCGGCCGCAAGTTGTCGAGGCGGGCCTCGGCGCGTTCGAGGCTCTTTACGGCGTCGTCGTATTTTTCCTGCGGCGTGGGCTCCGGCATACAGCCGCCGATCGCCGCCAGTAGAAACAAGTGAATGAGAGTCAATCGTCGCATGGTCGCCTCCAAGATCCAGTGAGAGTCCCCAGCGACATCATAACCGATCGCGCGACGGGGCGGACAGGAGGTGCGGCTCGGGCATTGCGGACCGAAACGAGCGCCCGGTCGGCGGCCACGCGCGTGGGCTGTATTTCCAATCGATTCGCCACCATCATCCGGCGTTATTCCCGCACAGCGCAACATTTTTCGTGCCTGACAATTTGCTTTCGCCGTTCGCGGCGCGACCTACGATGAGTCTTGGGAGGCCCGTGCTGTGTGGGTGTTCGCAGCTTCCTGCTATTCTTGGTGTCGAGGGTGTCATGTCTCGATTCGGCTCTCTTCTAAAGTGCTCTCGCGGTGGTCGGTGTGGTGGTCGGCATAGCAGTCGGCGCAGTGGAACTGGGTTTACTTTGATCGAGTTGTTAGTGGTGATAGCCATCATCGGCACGCTCGTCGCGCTGCTGTTGCCGGCGATCCAGTCGGCGCGGAAGGCGGCGCGGCGGTCGATGTTGAAAGGTGAATCGTACGACGAGACGAGCGCGGCTGCGTTCGTCGACGGTGTGCCGGTCGAAGGCGCCTTGCCCCAGGCGCGAATTGCCTCGTTCGCGGCGGACGTCTCCCTGACGCCGAAGCTGAGCGTCGGCACGGTGACTCCGGATTCGATCTACGAAGCCCGCTTCGTCGGCAAGATTTCGGCCGCGCGGCCCAGCGAGTCGGCCGCTGAGTGTGAGCTCGCCTTGCCCCTGCCGCCGCAGATCATCTCGCTGGGCGACCTGTCGATCTCGACGCCCGCGGGAGCGCGCGAACAAGTCACGCTCCGTGAAGGCAAGCTCGTGTGGCGCGGCAACCTGCCCGCGGAACCGACCGCGCTGGACGTCACCTACACCGCCGTCGGCAAGGGACTATACGAGCTCGCGGTGGTGGCCGGCGGATTACTCGATGACTACCGCGTGTCGCTCACGGCAAACGGTTCGGACGTGCGACTCTTCGAGTTGTCGTTGCAGCCGACGAGCATCGAACGCGCCGGCGGCAGCAGCACCTATCGCTGGGACTACGACCGCCTGCTCTTCGGCCGCCCGGTGCGAATCGACGTGCTCGGCATCGCGCCGATCGATCGGCTGGGCGAGTTGACGTGGCTCGGCCCGCTGAGCATCGTCGCGTTCGGGCTGCTGGTGGGGCTGGTCGTGCACGCGGCCAACGTGCCGAGGTTCGATCGCTGGATGCTCTTGCTCACGATCGGCACCTTTGCCGGAGCCTATCCGCTGATGTATTTCGCCCAGGAATACATCTCGCTTTTGCCGGCAGTCCTGGTCTGCGGCGCGGCGGCGGTGGCGATCATCGGTTTGCGGACGATGACGCTGATGGGACTATGGCGGGCGGCGCTCGGCGTGGTGCTGCCGGCCGCGGCGATCATGGTCGCAACGCTCGCGGCCGCCGTCTGGCCGCAGCTGCAAGGAATCCTGCTCACGGCCATGGCCCTCGCGCTATTCATCGCCACGATGATGCTCATGCCGCACGTCACGGCCAACAGCAGCGGCTTCTGGCGGCTCCGCGAGCGGCACGCGCCGGCGGCGGTGGGAATTGGGCGACCGTAGTTACCCGACTCCTTTGTAACTCACCAGCGGCCGCAGCTCGCGCGTGATGCGGACCAGGTCGCGTTGTGCGCGGAGCACCTGACGGATGTCTTTGTACGCCGCGGGTGCTTCGTCGCGCAAAGATGCAGCGCGCCGCTCGTCGAACCAGACGGTTTTCATTTGACGTAATAAGTCGCGAGCGGACACGCGATGTGACGCTTCGCCGCGGCTCATGCGCCGGCCTGCGCCATGAGAGCACGAATCGAGCGCCCGCTCCGCGCCGCGTCCGACGACGTGATAACTGGCGGTGCCCATCGAGCCGGGGATCACAGCAGTCGCGCCCTCGGCGGCCCGTTGTGCGCCCTTGCGGTGTACCAGCCAGGGCTCTGCGAAGTGAGTTTCCAGCTCGACATGGTTGTGATCCGTGTGGATGAGCGTGGTCCAATCGGTGGCCACGTGGAACAGCTGGAGCAGCAGTTCTTCCGTGGCGTGCAACATCGCGGTGCGGCTCGCCGCCGCGTAGGCCCGCGCCCAAGTGACGTCGTGAAGATAGGCTGCGCCAGCTTGCGAGCGGGCTTCGAGCGCCGGAAGCCGAGAGTGCGGCGACCGAGCGCGCTCCAAGTGAAAGCGCGTGATTGATTGCCCCATCGCGCGCGAGCCGCTGTGAAGCATAATCCAGAGTCGATCTTCGTCGTCCGATTGAAACTCCAAAAAATGGTTGCCACGGCCGAGTGTCCCCAACTGCACCCGTCCATCGCGGTCTGCGGCCTTCAACAACTGCGGATCGCTGAGGCCGATGGCGACAAGCTCGGCCGTCAGCGGGCGTTTTGCCGAGTGTTTGTTCCCGGGCACGCACGCGGCAAGGCCGCGGAGCAACTTTGCCGCCGATTGCCCGTTGGCAAATAACGTCGCATCGGCATCGGCGGCCACTGCCGCCATGCCGCATCCAATGTCGCCGCCAATCGCCGCGGGGTACACCAGCTCGCGCGTGGCGACCACCGTTCCGACGCAGACATCGGCCGCCAGATGAACGTCGGGCATCACCGCCACGTAACGGACATCCTCCGCGCGGCGCAGGCGATCAAGAGATTGGGCCACGTCTTTCGTGAGCGGCTCGGCAAGCCAGGTGGCAACGGTCGGCAGCTGCGTCTCGTTCATGACGATGTCTCCCCATTCGAGAGATCGCCGAGCACGACGAACGACAGTAGCGGCGTCTTCCGCCGCGTGATGGCCGCGGCAACCGCGCACCGCAGGCGGCCCGAATGCTGTGCGAGCCGCGTCTCGATCGCGGCGCGGTCGAACTCCGCGGCCGGCAAGTCGCTGCTGACGGCCACCAGCAGCCGCGACACATCCGGCGCAGGTGCGACCGATACGACGTGCAGGCTCTGCAGCAGCTCGTCGTGCGTTTCGCCTGACAGGACGAGGTCAAGCGTCTCGGCCACCTGGCGGAAAAGTTGGTGGGAACGATTAAGGTCTTTGCCGCGCTTGCGGCCGGTTTGAAAGTAGTCGCGTGGGTCGAGGCCGTCTTCCGGCCCGAGCTCATTGCAGTGCGCGAGCATTTGCGCGCGCTTGCGCTTGTGGGGTGCCATGAATAGTCTCGCGGAGGAAAGAGGTGCGCAACGGGTGCGCAGACAAACGGATCGCAGAAAAATCAGCGGCGAGAGTGAGCCCGGCAGCTCGGAATGAGATGCGACGTCGCGCACGCAGCGCGGCGACCTTTAACGAGCGCGCAGGCTCAGCGGCACAGCAGTATTGAATCGAGATTGCACGGCTGAGCCTCCTGGAACGGGGAAAGCGGCGTGCCCCCGAGAGCGGAATCGCTCGGGCCGACCAGTGGAAGGACACGACCGCTTGTCGCGAGGTTCGCGGTCCATACTGTTCGGCCCTCCGGCGGTTTGCGAGAATGGTGATATGGCAACCGAAGATACCTCAGTTGAAAGCAGTAGCACGCCAAATTTGGCGGACGCTCCCGGCCCGGGCGAAGTTCCCGGCTTGGGAGATTTGGCCGAAGCTTTCTTCAAGTCGCTGGGGGTCACCGAACAGCGGTATCGGGAGGTGAAGGTCAAGCTGCACCTCGATCCGAAGTGCAATTGTGCCGACCGCCGGCGCTGGCTGAACGAAGTGGGGGCCAAGCTCGGCGTCGACGGCGTGGTCGTGAAGCTGGCCAGGTGGATGGATCGAGGGCGCGAGAAGTGAGCGCAGCGCGCGATTGCGGATTTTGGATTTTGGATTGCGGATTGGGGCACGCGCTGCGGCTTTGTTTCGCGCTGTTTTGTTGCAGTGGGATCGTGCGTGCGGAGGAATCGCCGCTGGAGACGCTCGTCGTCGGGAGAATTTGGACGGGCGATCCGCAGCGACCTTGGGCCGAAGCGGTTGCAATCGAGGGCGACCGCATTGTGGCAGTGGGCACCCGCGCGGACGTTGCGGCGCATGTCGGCACCGGGGCTCAAGTGATTGACGCGGGCGATGGGATCGTTGTGCCCGGCCTGTGCGATTCGCACATCCACCTGATTGAAGGCGGCGGTCATCTGGCGTCGGTGCAGCTCCGCGATGCGACATCGCGCGAGGAATTCGTGCGGCGGATCGGCGAGTTTGCCGACGCACGTCGCAAGAGCGGCAGTAAAGAGTGGATCACCGGCGGCGACTGGGACCACACGCAGTGGGGCGGCCAGACTTCGGCGAGCCAGCTGCCAGATCGCGCTTGGATCGACGAAGTGACCGGCGACGTTCCGGTGTGGGTCTCTCGGCTCGACGGGCACATGGCGCTGGCTAATAGCGCTGCGCTCGCGGCGGCGGGCGTCAAAGAAGATGTGGCGGACGTCGAAGGCGGTGAAATTGTCCGCGACGCTTCGGGCCGGCTCACCGGTTTGCTTAAGGACAACGCAATGGCGCTCGTCGAGCGGCGAGCGCCGGCAGAGAGCCTGGAGCGGCGGCTCGAGGCGGCCATTGCGGCGATGAAGTATCTCAACAGGCAAGGCATTACCGCCGTGCATCACATGGGTACTTGGGGCGACGTCGACGTGTTTCGTTTGGCAAAAGAGCGCGGTTTACTCAGCGTGCGCGTCTATGCCCTGACACCGCTTAGCCAGTGGCAGCGGCTGGCAGATGAAGTGGCGAAAAATGGTCGCGGCGACGATTGGCTACAAATCGGCGGACTCAAGGGCTTCGTCGACGGCTCGCTCGGCTCGCACACTGCGGCGTTTCTCGAACCCTATTCCGACGACCCATCCAGCCGCGGACTGCTCGTCAATTCTGAGGAGGACTTGGAGGCGTGGACCGATGGCGCCGAGAAGGCCGGGTTACAGGTCGCGGTCCACGCGATCGGCGACCGGGCGATCCGCATGCAACTTGGCATCTACGAGCGTACCGCCCGCCGCAACGGCCCACGCGACCGCCGTTTTCGCATCGAACACGCGCAGCACATCTCGCCGGATGACATTCCGCGATTCGGTGCGCTCGGCGTGATCGCCAGCATGCAGCCGTATCATGCCATCGACGACGGTCGCTGGGCCGATGGCGTGATCGGCGCCAAGCGGAGCGAGACGACTTACGCCTTTCGCTCGTTGCTGGCGTCCGGCGGCCGGCTGGCGTTCGGCAGCGACTGGTTCGTGGCACCAGCGACCCCGCTCGAAGGGATCGACGCCGCCGTCACCCGCCGCACCCTCGACGGCAAACATCCCAATGGCTGGGTGCCCAAGCAAAAGATTTCAGCAGAAGACGCGCTGCGAGCCTACACCAGCGGCGCGGCGTACGCCGGCTTTCAGGAAGCGACTCGCGGCACGCTGGAAGTCGGCAAGCTGGCGGATCTGGTCGTGATCGATCGCGATATCCTTTCGCCTAAAGAGCGAGAGATCGAAAAGGCGCGCGTCATCCTCACGATGGTGGGCGGGAAGGTTGTGTTCGAGGGGAGGGAAAAGTGATTGGGAAACGCAAAGGGAGATGCTGCATGAATTGCGATCTCGACTGCGTCCATTCGGGTGGTACAATTGGTGAGGTCAGGATAACTACCGGCAAGTGTTGTGATCATGCCCGATTCGTCTGAAATCACGTTTGACGTATTCCTTCAGCCCGGGCAGTCGCTTTCGTTGCCGCCGGAAGTTGCGGCTTCAATTGGGCCCGGGCACTGGCAAGTCTCGATTCGCGCCGCCGACGCAGAGGGACGGTCGCCAGTAGCGCGAGATCATTCCGCCTTTTTGAATAGCTACGCCGCCGAGGACGAAGGTCTCTACGATGACTATCCGTCCCGGTGAATTCTGGGTTGCCGACATTCCCTATACGGATGGAAGCGGCTCCAAGAAACGGCCGGTGTTAGTGTTGTGGCTCGACGCGAATGATGTCGTCGTCGCGGCGGTCACGTCTGCCGGGCCGCGAACTGTGACCGACGTATCGCTCCGAAAATGGCAGGTCGCAGGCCTGCGCGTCGCTTCCACAGTGAGGCTTTCCCGACTCGATTGTTTAGAGCAGGCATTACTCGTTGGACGAATCGGCAAGATCGAGGCGCAGGACGCCGGGCTGGTAAAGCAGACGTGGGTCGCGCACGTCGTGCCTCAATTCTAGCGCAGTTTCGCAACCGACTGGATTCGGCGTCGCCGCCAAAGCCAACTGGGAATCGAAGCCAGCTAGAAGTCGTACCACAAACCGATTCCGATCTGCTGCTCGGAAGTTTGGAAGAATTGGGCCTGGCTCGATTTGCCGTTGTAGTAGTGGCCGCCGATGCGAAACGTCTTGCCCGTCTCGCCTCGCCACAACCAGCCGGTTTGCGCCGTCACGTCTCCACCGTAATCGACGGACTCGCGCAGCCGGCCGTTGAGCGCCAGGAACGGCGAGCCATGCAACCCGGTGGGGCCGGGGCGCGAGAGTTCATTGCCGAACTGGAAAGCGATCGGCTTCGAGCCGCCGCTGTTATGGAATGCCCAATCGAACTCACCGTAGACGCGGCACGCCCAAATGGGAAACCACGACGCGCCAAAAACGATTCCATCGCGGACGTAGTTAATGCGCTGCTGGAGTGAGCCGGGATTACGCAGGGCATACTCGTCACCCAGATGCGAGCTGAGGTGCGCGTAGCCCATTTTGAACTGCCAATTGTCGATGCCGTAAGTCAGCGGGAACCCGAACACGTAGTCGCTCGAGTTGAGGTCCTGGTGGTTTTCCGCGTCCATCCGGACCACGGCCGCGCCATACGCGTCCAGTTGCCAGCCGTGGGGGTGCAGGGGATCGCGATCGCCATACCGCAAAATTCCGCCCCGCCCACCCACGGTGGCGTCCCAATAGGAGTGGTTCTCCGAGAAGAACGGCGTGATGCTGATCCGTGGCTCGAGTGGACCGGCCAAATACGAGCGATAAATGATTCCCGATGGTCCCACCTGCCAGGTGAAGTCGTTTGGATAATACTCGCCATCTTCACCGTTGGGGAAGTCATCGTCGGCATAGCCATTTGCCCGAAAATCAAAATCGGGCGGGCCGATTCGAGTTGAGTCGTTTGCCGAGGCGCCGGGGGGAAGCTCCTGCGATTCGGACGGCATGATCGCGGCGTCGACCGCTTCCTCATCGACGACAAAATTGACGTCCAAATCCGCCGACGCGGAGGGCTGCAGAAACACCAGTCCCCCGTCGGGAGCCTCCGAGGCGCTCGCGCTGGCAATGTATAGTGCCGTCGCGGCCGCAGCCAGCGCGTACGACAACCATCGGAGACAGCCACCTGTCGAGGTCATGCAGAATCTGGGTCGAGGATTTCGGGCGGGAAGGTCGCACGGCTCGCTCGACGCGGGGACGGGAGCGGGAAGCCGTGGCGGTGGTAACGATTGCTCTTATGGTTTCGGCCGTAGCGAGGCGCCGCGGTGAGTCGTTGTGTGACGCATCGGCTTAGTAAGGACGCTGTCGCTGCTGTCGCATCAAGGCATCGGCCTGACAGCAACGGCCGCGGCGACCTGCGAGGCGCTCTGGCGTGGCGCCGACAATTCGAGGAGAATCCGCCGCGTTTCTTCCGAAGTTGAAGAAGGATTGACTGTGTTTCGAAATTCTCGCGCGCGGTGTAAGCAATAGAGGCTCGGAGACGATGCAAGCAACCAGTCTCGGACAGCGTCGGTATTGGTTAGCGTTCTTAGTCGCACTCGCAGCGCCGGAGCTCGCCGTCGCGCAGTACTACTATCAACCGCCGCCGAGCTACTACCGCAACGACACCGCCTCCGGCACCGTGGTGGGCGGCGCGTTAGGCGCGATCACCGGCGCGGTCGTGGGCGGCAGCAGCCACCGCGGCGAAGGGGCGCTGATCGGCGCCGGGGTCGGGGCAATCACCGGCAACGTGCTCGGCCGGGCTCAGGACCGCTCCGACGAGCAGCGTGCGGCCAATGGCGCCGCGGTCGTTGCGGGGATGAACCAACAAGCCGCCGCTCAGGCCGTGACGAATTACGATCTTGTCGGCATGACCAAGGCCGGCGTCAACGACGACGTGATCATCAGCACGATGCAGTCCCGCGGGGCGCGGCTCGATTTGAGCCCGCAGGGACTAATCTCGCTCAAACAGAGCGGCGTGAGCGACCGCGTAGTATTGGCGGCACAGAATTTGGGCGCTGGGCCCGCATACATTGCAGGTCCGCCGCCGGCCGTCGTCGTGCGGCCGGCGCCGGTCTATTACTACTATCCGCCGCCCTATTACCGCGCCCACTATCACTACCATCACTGGTAATTGTCGGCCGCTCCTGAAATGGCTCGGCGAGAGCCTCGCACTCCCGTTGTCGAGAGCGGCGCGAATTGGTGAGCCATGGTCCGCGAAGAGCAGCAAATCTTCCCGTTTCTGCTCGCTGCCTTGCTGCTGCTCTTGGTGATTCAGCCGCAGGTCGTGGGTATGCCGCGGGGCGAGCTGGTGATGAGCGTGCTCTCGTCGCTGGTGCAGATCGCCGCCATCCTGGTGATCGCCGAGAACCGCCGGCTGCGGCTGGCCGCCTGGGTGCTGGGCGTTCCGCCGCTGTTGATCATTTGGAGCCGCCACACGCTCACCGGCGACGCGATCAACACGGCGATCCTGTGGGGCCACGGCCTCACGAGCGTCTTTCTCGCCGGCACGGCCGTCATCATCCTGCGGTTCATCCTGACGCATGAGCTGCGGGCCGACGGCGTTCTGGGGGCGGTCTGCGCGTATGTGCTGATCGGCGCCGCCGCCGGGCAGTTGTGCTTCATCGTCGAGACGCTGCGGCCAAACTCCTACCGTCACTCGACCGAGCTCGACGTCAATTTCGCCGCCCATGATTCGCGGTCGGCCCTGATGATGTACTACAGCTTCACGACACTCACGACCACGGGCTACGGCGACATCGTGCCCAACTCACCGCTGACGCGCACGATGGCCTGGATGGAAGCGGCCACGGGCCAGCTCTACCTGGCGGTGCTGGTCGCGGGGCTGGTGTCGGCGCGCGTGGGCCGGAAGCTCGCGGACGGCCCCCCAACCAGTCGAATCAGGCCGATCTAGGCTGAAATTCGCCGCAAATTTCCTGCTCGCCGCTGCTGCCGCGGCGCACGGTGGAGCTATATTATCCAGGGCGCTTTTTCGACCGCGCCGGTCGCGCCCGCGCTGCGCCCAGACCGGTCGCTAGGGTTTACCATCCATGATTCGTGCAGTCGCGTTTATGATTTCCATTCTGCAATTTGCACGAAGCCGCCGCGCCGCGCTCACCGCCGCGCTGGCGATCGCGCTCGCCGGTTGCAGCGAGAAGCATCCGGAGCTGGTCACGCCGCCGCCGCCGGTCGTGATGGTCGCCGTGCCGGTCCAGCGGACTGTTACCAACTACCAGTTATTCACCGTGCGTACCGAGGCCGTGGAGTCGGTCGACATCAAGGCCCGCGTCACCGGCTACTTGAAAGAGATTCTGTTCAAGGACGGCGCGGATGTGAACGCGGGCGACGTGCTGTTTAAAATCGACGACCGGCCCTACAAGGCCGCGCTCGACGAAGCGAAGGCCAACGTCGCCTATGCCAAGGCGGCGCTCGTCGAGGCCGAGGCCAACTATCAGATCGGCATGAATGTCCGCAAGGCGAACCCCGCGGCCATCAGTGAGCAAGAAATCAATCAGCGGCTCGGCGCACGCGACGAAGCGGCGGCCAGCGTGTTGCAGGCCGAAGCTTCGGTCGAGAGCGCTCAGCTAAATTTCGATTGGTGCACCGTCGCCGCGCCGATTGCCGGGCGGATCAATCGGCACTTCGTCGACGCCGGCAACCTGGTGTCGCAAGACGTCACGTCACTCACCAACATCGTCACCATCAAACCAATCTGGGCCTACTTCGACGTCGACCAGAACACGGCGCTCGACGTCGAGAAACTGATCGCCGAAGGCAAAGTCCAAAGCGCCCGCGACACCACAATCGACGTCGGCCTCTCGCTGGGCGAAGGCGACGACTTTCCGATCGCCGGCACGATCGACTTCGTGAGCAATCAGCTCGATCCGAACACCGGGTCGTTGCGGGTGCGGGCGGTATTTCCCAACCAGAACGGTTTCATCGGCTCGGGCATGTTCGGCCGAGTTCGCGTGCCGATTGGCCCGCCGCACGACGCTCTGCTCGTGCTCGACCAGGCGGTCGGCACCAACCAGGGCCAGAAGTACTTGATGGTGGTGAACGAGAAGAATCAAGTCGAATATCGCGCGGTCGAAGTCGGTCAAATTCACGACGGCCTGCGCGAAGTGTTGCAATATCGCGAGATCATGCTGCCCGGCGCCAACGGGGCCGATACCAGCAAGCGAGAAGAGGTGCTCAAGCCCACCGACCGGATCATCATCCAAGGGCTGCAACGGGTTCGGCCAGGCGCGGACGTGACACCGAAGCAGGTCGACATGTTGACGCAGCTCAATGTACCGGCGCCGGGCACCGTTGCTCCAGGAGAGGCCAAGCCAGCGGACGAAAAAGAGGCCGCCGCCGCAGAAAAGCCCGCGGATCCCAACGCGACCAAAACCGCACCAGCGACTGAGTAATCAACCCGCCGCGCCTGCCGGCGGAACGAAGGCAAATACGATGTCGCGTTTCTTCATCGATCGACCGATCTTCGCCTGGGTGCTGTCGATCGTGATCGTCATCTCCGGCCTGGCGTGCGTCGGCTCATTGCCGATCGCGCAGTACCCGCCGATCGTGCCGCCGACGATTCAAGTCACCGTGTCCTATCCCGGCGCGAGTGCGAAAACCGTCTCCGACGCGGTCGGCCAGCCGATCGAGGCCCAGGTCAACGGCGTGGAAGGCATGATCTACATGTCGTCCACCTGCACGAACAACGGCCAGTACACGCTCACCGTCAGCTTCCAGGTCGGCACCGACATCCACACGGCGCTCATGCTCGTGCAAACGCGCGTGCAGCTCGCCCAGCCGCAGTTGCCCGAAAGCGTGCAGAAGCAGGGCGTCAACGTAAAGATGCAGTCGCCGAACATCCTGCTGGCGGTGAATATGATTTCGCCGAACGGCCAGTACGACCCGCTCTACTTGAGCAACTATGCCCAGATCAACGTCTTCGACGAGCTGTCTCGCGTGCCGGGCGTGGGTCTGGTGAATTTCCTCGGCCAGCGGCAATACAGCATGCGGGCCTGGCTCGATCCGCAGAAGCTCGCCGCGCTCGACCTGACGGCCAGCGAAGTGATCGACGCGGTCGGCGAACAGAACGTCGTCGTCGCGGCCGGCAACATCGGCCAGCAGCCGGTGCCCGCGGGGCAGAACTATCAGCTCGTGCTCAACACGCTGGGCCGGCTCTCGACACCCCAGCAATTTGGCGAAATCATCGTCAAGGTCGGGCAGAACGGCCGCTACGTCCGCCTGCGCGACGTGGCCAAGATCGATCTCGGTTCGCAGAACTCGGACCTGAGCTGCGCGCTCACCACGCACGTCAAAGGCCCCGACGGCAAAGAGGTCATCAAACGATTCCCGTCCGTGGCCCTGGCGGTGTTTGCGTTGCCGACGGCCAACGCGCTCGCCGTGGGCGAGGGCGTCAAGTCAAAAATGGAAGAGCTCAAGCGCAGCTTTCCCGAGGGCGTCGACTACCGCATCGCCTACGACACCACGCCTTTCATCGAACACTCGGTGCATGACGTGTTCGTAACCATCTACATCGCCGCGGCGCTCGTGATCGTGGTGGTGATGTTCTTCCTGCAGGATTGGCGGGCGATGCTGTTGCCGATCATCGACATCGTGGTCGCGCTGATCGGCACGTTCATCGTGATGGCCGGTCTCGGCTTTTCGCTCAATAACCTGAGCCTCTTCGGCCTGGTGCTCGCGGTCGGCATCGTGGTCGACGATTCGATCGTCGTGGTGGAGAATATCGAGCGCTGGATGGGAAAAGGCTTGCATGCGCGCGAAGCGACCATCAAGGCGATGGATGAAATCACGGGGCCCGTGATTGGCATCACCATGGTGCTGATGGCCGTGTTCATTCCCACGGCCTTTATTCCGGGGCTCACCGGCCAGTTCTTTCGGCAGTTCGCACTCACGATCGCGGTGGCGGCGTTTTTCTCCGCCGTCAACGCGCTCACGATGGCGCCGGCCCGCGCGGTGGCCTGGATCAAGCCGCACGGCGAAGGGCACGACACGAAGGAAGCGCTCCCGCGCGTGGGCGTAGCCGTGCTGTTTGGCGCGGCAACTTATTTCATCCTGCACCCATTTGTTGGAACCCGGATCGAGGGCTTTCTTGAGTGGTTAGGTCAGATTGCCTTTTTCCGAGAGACAGCTGGCATCGAATCAGTGATCGGTGAAGATACGGCCGCAGCCATTACCGCGATCCTGCTTGGGATTCCGGGCTTCGTTGCTGGCTGGCTCACTGCGAAATACGTGAATCGCGGCCTGGGCTGGTTCTTCACGCTGTTCAACAAAGCGTTTGACGTGTTTGCCCATGGCTACGCCAAGCTGGTCGGCGTCGGCTTGCGGCTTGCGGCGATCGTGTTGTTGGCATACGTCGGACTCTTGGCGCTCACCGCCTGGGGCTTCATTTCCTCGCCGACCGGGTTCATTCCCGAGCAGGACCAGGGCTACGTGCTCGTGAACGTCGACCTGCCGGATGCCGCCTCGGTGCAACGGACCGAGGCCGTGCTCGATGAGCTCGTGCAAATCGCAATTCATACGCCGGGCGTCGAATCGGCGATGGCTGTGTCGGGCTACTCGGCCGTGTTCGCCTGCGACTCGTCGAACTGGGGCACGATCTTCGTGATCCTCCGCGAGTTCCACGACCGCCGTTCGCCCGAGACGCAGGCCGCCGCCATCATTCAAAAGCTCAACCAGGAATACTACGCGAAGGTCTTGAGCGCTCGAGCCTCGGTGTTCGGCGCTCCGCCAGTGCCGGGCTTGGGGCAATCGGGCGGCTTCCAGATGCAAGTCGTCGACCGCACGGGGTTGGGGCTCCAGGCACTGCAGGAAGGCACGGAAACCGTCGTGTCGAAGGCCAACGCCCAGCCGGGACTGGCCCGCGTGTTCACGACCTTCCGCGCCGATTCGCCGCAGCTCTATCTCGACATCGATCGCGACGCGGTGAAGCAGATGGGCGTCAACCTCAGCGATGTGTTCACGACGCTCAACGCAAACATGGGCTCGGTCTACATCAATCAATTCAACGACTTTGGCCGCATCTGGCAAGTCAACGTGCAGGCCCAGGGGCAGTTCCGCGAAAACGTCGAGAGCCTCAAGCTGCTGCAAGTCCGCAATCGCCAGGGGCAGATGGTGCCGCTCGGCTCGGTGATGCGCGTGTACGATTCCGCTGGGCCGGTGTTTATCATGCGATATAACAACCTGCTCTCGGCCGCGGTGAACGGCGACACGCGGCCCGGCTTCAGCTCGGGCCAGGCCATCTCCACGATGCAGGAACTCGCCGACCAGAACCTGCCGCAAGGCATGGGTTACTACTGGACCAACATCGCCTATCAACAGGTGACGGCCGGCAACACAGGCATCTTCGTGTTCGGGTTTGCCGTGGTGCTGGTGTTCCTCGTGCTGGCGGCGCTCTACGAAAGTTGGGGCCTGCCGCTGGCGATCATCCTCGTGGTGCCGATGTGCCTGTTGAGCTCCGTCGCTGGCCTGGTGTGGATCGCCCACAAACCGATCGATATTTTCAGCCAGATCGGCTTCGTCGTGCTCGTGGCGCTGGCGGCGAAGAACGCGATTCTGATCGTCGAATACGCCGTCGACATGCGCAAGCATGGTATGACGCTCTACGACGCCACGCTCGAAGCCTGCCGCCTGCGGTTGCGGCCAATTTTGATGACGTCGTTTGCGTTCATCTTCGGCGTGTATCCGCTCGTGGTGGCCGTCGGCGCCGGCTGGGAAATGCGGCGTTCGCTGGGCACCGCGGTGATCAGCGGCATGATCGGCGTCACGCTCTTCGGCATCTTCTTAACGCCGGTGTTCTACTACGTGATCGCCAAGTTCACGAAGGAACCGGCTGAAATCCCGCAGCACGAATCCGCCACATGATGCTGGAAGTCAGCACTCGACGTGCGTATATTACAGCTGGAGGCTAGCCAGTCATGTCGCGCGGGGTTCCACCAAAAATTCGAGCCTTTTCGCCCGCTAAGCAGCGGCAGCTCGATTCGCTGCTAGAAAAAAATGCCGCGGGCACGATTTCCACTAAAGAGAAGCTGAAATTGCAGTCGCTGGTCGACGAGGCGGAAGAGTTGATGGTGGCCAATTCGCGGCGGTTGGCCGATTTTGCTCTCCGCCAGGCGCCGCAGCCTCCCGTTGCGGCCGTGCCCGTCACCGTATGGGTCACGCCTCACCCCACCGAGCGCTAGCCGATGGCTAACGTCGAGTCGTTTCGCGCCTTGGTTGTTGCTCGCGCGGGTGGAGCTTGCGAATACTGCCGGCTGCTTCAAGACGCAACCGGGATCACGTTTCACATCGAACATGTCATGCCACGCGCGGCAGGTGGTGAAACTATCTTGGTCAACCTGGCCTTGAGTTGTCCCGGTTGCAATTTGGCGAAGGCCGACCGTATATTTGGCCTGGATTCATCTGGTGCGGAGCGTGAGCTCTTCAACCCACGGCACTACGAGCCCTGGCTACTCGGATGGCATCTGCATTTCGCACTCGAGCGTGAAACAGGCCGCATTGTTGCCCTCACGCTGGTTGGCGAGGCCACGTTGAATACGCTGAATATGAATGGCGCTCGACGGTCTTTTGCGCGGAAGCTGCAGATCGCGGCGGGCCTGATTGCATAGCCCTGTGTGCTTGCTCGACCGGCGATATATGCCCGCGACATACCACGGCAAGGCGTCGCAATTCCCTATCCAGAAGCAAGCGATTCTATTGCATTTTCTGGCGCCTGATGTGATCCAACCAGCGCTCAATTTCCCTCTTAGCCATGCAGCCCGCACGATCGGATCTGCGTTAATGCGCGTCTGCCAAGTTTGTGGCCGCAGCGCCCTCCTGTTCGGAAATCGAACCTACGTTTGAGTACTCAGGGCATTCCCGCCCCCTCCGTTTGCGACGGGAAGATGCTCGCCCAGGGTGCGGCGAGGCGTTCTTTTCACTCATGAGAACGCGAATGCCCGTATCGTTTTTTATTGATCCAGATCGGGAGATAAACAAATGATTCGGAAATTCGGTTTGGCGATTGTGGCTGTCGTGGCGTTGGCGTTCGTATCCAATAGCGCTGACGCTCACTTGTTCGGCAGCCACGGCGGCTACGGTTCGAATGGTGGCTTTGGCAGCCACGGCGGCTGGTTCCATCGCGGCAGCCACGGTGGCTGGGGAAGCCATGGCGGTCTGTTCTCGCGCTTGAAGAGCCACGGCTCGAATGGCAGCTCGGGCTCCCACGGTGGCTACGGCTCGAATGGCGGCAGCGGCTCGGCTGGTGGTCACGGCGGCGACGCCGCTCCAGTCGAAGCTGAAGCTCCGGCCGCGCCCGCCGCTGCGGAACCCGCCAAGAAGTAAGCAGATCGCGCACCGCGTCGGTCGTTTTGCCGACTCTACATGAACGCGCCGGCCAGGTGGAGCAGAGCTTTCACCTGGCCGGCGTTACTTTTTTTCGGCTTTGATTCGCGCTAATCTGCCTTCCGAGCGGTCGACGGCGCTCCGCACGAATACCACGCCGGCCAGCAGGGCGGGAGGTACAGGCAGCACGGCTTCGGACAGTAGTCGTTCGGGCCGCAGTAGCGCAGCGGCTGAGTGCATGGCATCGGCTTAGGGCAGTAATCGTCGCAACAACCCCAGGGAGCGCACGGCACACACGGTTGAGGCTTGGGGCAGTAGTCGTCGCAGCAAGTGCAGCAGCAGCGAGCGTCACAACAAGCGGCGGGTCCGAGGTCGGCGGCCAAGGCTCCTGTCGCCGCTGCCATCAGTAAAAGCCAGATCGCCCCGCGCATCACTTCGGCTCCTTGGCCCACGGTTCGGACGGCGGCTCCGGATTGTTCACCGGCGGCGGCGTCGTGGCCGGCGGTTTCTGAGGGCTCAAATCCTGAGCCTGCGTCGGTACGAGCGGGTCGGCGCTCGGCGGCGTCGGTACCAGCGGCAAAGGTTCCGATGTAACACCGGCCTCCGGCGGGCATTGCGGTAGATTGACCTGCGGCGCATCGGCCCCGGCGCCCAGCCGCACCTGCCAGCCGCCGCCGATCGCGCGGTAGATCTCCACCAGTGCCAGCGACACGTCGCCCTGGGCCTGGGCCGCCTGGTCTTGTTGTTCGAGCAAGTTCTGCGCGAAGAAGCCGACCGGCGTGTAATCGATCATCTGGCCGCGATATTGTGTTTCGAGCAAGCTCGTGCCGTCGCGCCACGCGGCCGCGCTCGCGTTGAGGGCTTTTGCGCGATCTTGCGACTTGAGGAAGAACACGATCGCGTCTTCTGCTTCGCCGGCCGCGGAGAGCGCGGTCTGTTGGTAGGTCGTGACGAGCTCCTGGAACAACGCTTCCTGGTAGCGGACGTTGTTCCGCAGCCGGCAGTAATTGAGGATGTTCCAGGTGAAGCTCGGCCCGGCGGTGCCTTTGAACGAGTCCTTGACGAACAGGTTGTTCAGGTCCTGGCTCGACCAGCCGAGCGTGCCGATCAGCGAAATATGTGGATAGAACTCGCTCTCCGCGATGCCGATCACCGCACATTGAGCGGCGGCGTCGCGCTCGGCGCGGCGGACGTCGGGGCGGCGGCGGAGCAAATCGGCCGGAATGCCGATCGACACTTCGGGCGGAGCGGCCGGGATCGGCGCGGTGCCGAGCTCCGCCGTCAAATCGCGTGGCGTCATCCCCAGCAGGATGCACAGCCGGTTGGCCGCCTGGCGCTGAGAGATTTCGAGCTGGGCCACAAGCGCCTGGGCCTGGAACAAGTTGGCTTGGGCCAGATCGTACGCCACGCGGTTGCTTTCGTCCGCCTGATAGCGCGCCTTCGGCACTTCCAGCATCACCGTGAACAGATTGACGCTAGCGCGGGCGAGTTTCAGCCGCTCTTCCGATGTGCGGTACTGGACGTAATTGGTGCCGACGTCGGCCAGCAGAGTTACGAGCACGTCGTCGTAGTCTTCCACCGAGGCATCCAGCTCGGCATCGGCGGATTCGATCGCGCGGCGGAACCGGCCCCAGAAGTCGAGCTCCCAAACCAGCCCAAAGCCGTAGTCCCACTGGCTGAACCAGCGGTCAGGCGTGGCCTGGCGATTGGCGACGTTCACACTCACACCATTGCTGGTAAAGCCGCCATTGGTGTTTTGTTCCTGCGGGAAAAATTCACCGATGGCGATGCCAAGCTGCGCCCGGGCCTGCAGCACGCGGAAGCCCGCCTCGCGTAAGGTCAAGTTTTGTCGATAGGCGTTTTGAACCAGACCGTTGAGCACCGGATCGTTGAACACCGTCCACCACTTGTCGATGTCGGTGTCGTCCTTCCGCAGCCGCTTGTCGGCGGCGTCGATCCAATCCCCTTCAACCGGCGCCGGCGGCCGGCCGTACTCGGGACCGACCTGGAAGCCGTTGCGGACGTAATCCGGAAAACTCGTGCAGCCGGTGAGCTGCGAGAGCATGAGCACTGCCACCAGCCATCGGCGCAACACCAGCTTGGCGGAACGCCGCGGCGAACTAGGCTGCGAGTTGGGTCGTTGAGAAGCAAGCATTTCGACTAGCGTCAGCGATGAGCGAAGAAAAGTAGGGCCGCAGCCGCAGGCTTTCCCCGACCGGCAAAACGGACCGTAGCGACATCATCGTCATAGCCGTTGCTACCGTGAGAGTTTCGCGCGGCAGAGCCGGAGAGCCGACCTGGCCGGCAAAGTTTGCCACGCCGGATTAGGGAAGAATGACAGCAGCTAGCGAGCCATGCTGCCGTTACGCATGTGTCGGATTCAACGCCAAATGAGTCGCCGAGCCCCGTTCCACGCGCTGCAGCGTCACGTGTGGTTCGCCATTGGCGTGGGGCTCGGCCGGCGTTGGGGTTGCCGGCGCCGCCACCGGCTTCTTCCGCAGCTCGCTGATCCGCTGCATGAACACATAGAACACCGGCACGAAGAATACCGCCAGAATCGTCGCCGCCAGCATGCCGCCGAACACTGCCGTGCCGAGCGATTGCCGGCTCGCGGCGCCCGCACCCGTGGCATTCACCAGCGGAAAGATGCCCAGGATGAACGCGAACGACGTCATCAAGATCGGCCGGAACCGCAGCCGGGCCGCTTCCACCGCTGCTTCGAGAATCGTTTTGCCGTGGTTACGCAGTTCGCGGGCAAATTCCACGATCAAGATCGCGTTTTTGCTCGCCAGCGCGATGATCAGCACCACGCCGATTTGCGTGTAGATGTTGTTGTCGAAGCCGCGATAGGCGACGGCCGCCACCGTGCCCAACAGCGCCAGCGGTACCACCAGGATCACCGCCGCCGGCAGGATCCAGCTTTCATACTGGGCCGCCAGCACCAGGTAGACCATCAACACCGCCATTGCGAATACGTAAATCGACTGCGAGCCGACTCGCTTTTCCTGATACGACATGCCCGTCCATTCGATGCCCATCGACGACGGCAGCTTCTGGGCCGCCATCTGTTCCATGAGCGCGAGCGCTTCTCCCGAACTGAAGCCGGGGGCTGCGCTGCCGTTAATCATCGCCGAAGGATACATGTTGTAGCGCGGCACGATCTGCGGCCCGAGCCGCTTTTCGACTTTGCACAGCGTGCCGAGCGGCACCATCTTGCCGCGGCGGTCGCGGACCTCGAGCTTCAGAATGTCTTCCGGCTCCAGGCGAAATTTCTGATCCGCCTGCACACGGACCTGAAACGTCCGGCCGAAGAGGTTGAAGTCATTCACATACGCCGAGCCGAGCGCCGTCTGCAGCGTGTTGAAGATCGAATCAAGCGGGATGCCTATGCTCTTGGCCTTTTCGCGGTCGACGTCGGCATACAAGAGCGGCACCTCCGCGCGGAACGTGCTCTGCAGACCGGCGAGCCCCGATTGCCCGTTGCCCGCCTGCAGCATCTCCTGCAACACTTTTTGCAGTTCGCTCAACCCCACGCCGCCGCGGTCTTCGAGCTGCAGCTGAAAACCGCCCGCCACGCCGAGGCCTTGAATCGCCGGCGGCGGGAAGGCAAACACCATCGCCTCTCGGACCTTCTGGAATTGCCCCATCAGGCTGCCGAGGATTTCCATCTGACTCTGCCCCGGCTTCCCTTCGCGTTCTTCCCACGGCGTGTAAGTGATGTACATCGCCGCCGCATTCGAGGCGATTGCCTGGTCCAGGATCGACTGCCCGCCCAATAGGAACCAAGACTTGACGCCCGGCGTGTTGTGCAGGATCTGGCTCACCTGGTCGACGACCGCCCGCGTGCGCGTTTGCGACGCGGCGTCGGGCAGCTTCAAACCGATGATCGCGTAGCCTTGATCCTCCGTCGGTAAGAACCCGGTCGGCAGCTTCATGTACCACCAGCCGGTCGCAGCCGTCACCGCAATAAACACGACCATCGTCAGCGCCACGTTTCGCACCAGCCGGCTTACGATCGCGGTGTAGATTGCCTCGCACTTGTCGTAAACCTTGTTGAAGCCGCGATAGAAAATGTTCTTCCGCTCTTTGGTGGGTCGTAGGTACACGGCACACTGCGCCGGCTTGAGCGTGACGGCGTTGATCGCGCTGATAACCGCTGTGGCCGCGATGGTGAGCGCGAATTGCTGATAGAGTTGCCCCGTGATGCCGCCCAGGAAGATCGTCGGCAGAAACACCGCCATCAGCACCAGCGTGATGCCGATTACGGGACCGAGCACTTCCGACATCGCCTTGATCGTCGCCTCTTTCGGCGGGAGTTTGCCGCGGTCGATGTGATGCATCGCGTTCTCGACGATCACGATCGCGTCGTCGACGACGATGCCGATCGCCAGTACCAGGCCGAACAGCGTGAGCATGTTCACCGAGAAGCCGAGCGCTGCCATCGCCGCAAACGCGCCGATGATTGTCACCGGCACGGTCGTGGCGGGAATCAGCACCGCTCGCCAATCCTGCAGGAACACCAGGATCACGATCAGCACCAGCACGCCCGCCTCGAACAGCGTCTTATATACTTCGTGAATCGACTCCTCGACGAAGATCGTCGTGTCGAACGGCACGATATAGTCGAGCCCCTCGGGGAACGACGGCTTGATTTCTTCCATCGCCTGCCGGACGTTCTCGGCCACTTCCAGCGCGTTCGCCCCCGGCAACTGGAATATGGCGATCGTCGCCGCCGGCTCGCCGGCGATCTCGCACCACTGATCGTAACTCTGCGATCCGAGCTCGACGCGGGCCACGTCCTTGACCCGCGCCAACCGGGACGTCATGCCGGCCTGGTTTTCCGCGCCGTCGAACGCGCTGTCGTCCGACTTGATGATGATGTTGCCGAACTGCTCCGGATCGGTGAGCCGGCCGAGCGTCGTCACTGTGTACTGGAAGCCTTGCGTGGTCGGCGAGGGAGTCTGGCCGACCTGGCCGGCCGCCACCTGCGTGTTCTGTTCGCGGATCGCGGCCAGCACCTCTTCGGTCGTCAGGTTGCGGGCCTTGAGCTTTTCCGGATCGATCCAAATCCGCATGCCGTAGTTGCCACTGCCGATCACCTGGGCCTCACCCACGCCGGCTACGCGGCTCAATTGGTCCTTCACCCGCAGCGTTGCGTAGTTGCTCAGGAACAAATCGTCGAACCGTCCGTCCGGCGAAAGCAGCGACACCGCCATAACGATGTTGGTGGATTGCTTCTTCGCCGTGACGCCCTGCCGCTGAACTTCTTGCGGCAGCTTCGGCATGGCAATCGCCACGCGGTTCTGCACCAGCACCTGGGCTTCATCGAGATTCGTGCCCACCTCGAACGTAACCGTCGCCCGGTACGAGCCGTCGGCGGAGCAAGTCGACGACATGTAGAGCATATTCTCGACGCCGTTGATCTCCTGCTCGATCGGCGCGGCGACCGTGTCGGCGAGCGTCTTCGCGTCGGCCCCAGGGTAGAAGGCGGCGACCATCACCGTCGGCGGCGTGATGTTCGGGTAGCGCTCGATCGGCAAGCCGAACAACGACACCACCCCCACGATCATCGTGATGATCGCGATCACGTTGGCGAAGATCGGCCGTTCGATGAAGAAGCGTGAAAACATGCTGTGGCACTGAAGCTGCAACACCGGCCGCCGGCCGGTGAACGCAGAAGGTAAGTTAATTCTTTCCAGTCGCTGCCGCCGCAGGCTTGTTCGACGCCACGGCCGCCGGTGCGGCCGCACCATAGATCGCCACGGCCGACGTCTCCGTCTTCGGCGTGACTTTCATCCCCGGCCTGGCGCGGAGCAGCCCCTCGGTGATCACACGGTCATTCGCCGCAATTTGTCCCGACACGACGCGATAGCCGTCGATCGCGGCGCCGACTTGCACGGGGCGGTATTCGACTTTGTCTTCCTGCCCGACGACCAGTAGAAAATTGCCAACCTGGTCGATCGACAGCGCCCGTTCCGGCACGAGCAGTGCATTCGCCCGTTGCTGATAGGGAATGCGGACGCGGACGAACATCCCGGGCAGGATCGCGCTGTCCTCGTTCGGGAACACACCGCGAATCTGAATCGTGCTGGTGCCGGGGTCGACCTGCGGATCGTGGTAGTCCACCGCGCCGCGATGCGGATAGCCCGGCTCGTTCGAGAGCCCCAGTTCGACCGGCACCTGCGTCGCCACGGCCGCCCCTTCACTCGACCCACCCGCGGCCTGTCGGTACTTCAAGAAGTTCTCCAGGCTCAAACTGGCGTAGGCGTAGATTGGCGCAGTCTTGACGACGTTCGCCAGGAGCGACGACTGCCCATCGCCCACCAGGTTGCCGACGTCGAAATATACGCGGCTGATCCGGCCGTCGATCGGCGCCAATATGCGGCAATAGCTCAGTTCGATTTCGGCATCCCGCACTGCCGTTCGGGCTCCAGCCACGAGCGCCTGCGCCGTGCGAATGTTCGTTTCATAGTCGGCGTCGGTTTGTTGCAGCGAGGCCTTGGTGGCGTTGACCTGTGCGATATTCTTTTGCAGGGCGGCCGTTGATTGTTCCAGGTCTTGTTCCGTAAGGGCATGGCTCTGCACCAGGCCGCGCACGCGCCGCTCATCATCCTGCGCGAGCCGCAGTTGCGATTCATCGAGCGCCAATTGGGCCCGGGCCACTTCCCGCGACTGCGACTGTTGCGCTTTGGCGAGCGAGGCTTCGGCCTCTGCCAGCCGCGCCTTCGCTTGCTCCAGCTTCACGCGAAACGGCTCTTCGTCGATCACCAACAGCAGTTGCCCCTGTTTGACAAACGACCCTTCTTCAAAGTGCCGCTCGACCAGGAAACCCTTCACTCGGGCGCGAATGTCCACGGACATCACTGGCTGGGCAACGCCAGTCACTTCCACATAATCCGTGACCGTCTCCTGCTTCGGCGTGACGACGGTCACCTCGGGCGGCGGCGGCTCGACGTATTGGTTTGGGCCGCGCGTGCAGCCGAACAATCCGCCGGATAGGGCGACAACTGCGAGCAGCGAGACGCGCTGGGCCGCACGGACGGCGGCAGACACTTGGGGTGCGTGCATGGGGACTGAGTGGCGCAAGGGGGCGATCAGGTTCGCGGTATCTACCAAATGGTAAGCAAGATTGATCGGTTGGTAAATAGAGAAAACGCCGATATTTTGCGTAATATCGCCACGATTCTGGCCGCTATCCTGCTTGCAGCCGACCGCCAAAGGCCTATAATTGACCGTCAGGTTAGTTCTTTTCTCAAGGATTTCTCATGGCGGTGGAACGTACTCGAGACGGCGAAGCGACCCGCGAGGCGGTGCTCACGGCGGCCGAAACTCTGTTCGCTGAACAGGGTTTCGACGCGACGTCGATGCGCGACATCTCGAACGCCTCGGGCGTCTCGCACCCTTTGATCCACCACCACTTCGGCAGCAAGCAGGATCTGTACGACGCCGTGAAGCGACGGCTCGTCGAGGGCTATGCCAAGCGTTTCCCGCACGCTGCCCGCGCGGTGAACCGACCGATCAATATCGAAGCCGAGATGCACCGGCTGATGGATTACATCGGCGGCAACCCCACGCTGCTGAAGCTTTGCGCCCGCACGCAGCTCGAAGGCAATCACCAGGTGTGGCCCGGCGAACCCGACATCCTCACGACGCTCCGCCGCCGCATTGAAGTCTCGCAGGAACGCGGCCTCGTGCGCAGCGACCTATCCTCGACCTGCCTCTGCGCAATGGTCTTCGGCATGGTCCACTTCTGGGCCCAGGCCCGCGACCATTTCCGCCAGCGTTTCGGCGACCCGGTGAACGACGACGAGTTCATCGAACAAGCCATCGCCGTGCTGGAGCAAGGCATGAGCCCGCCCGCCGAAACCGCCGTCGCGCGAGCACCGAGCCTGGTCCGCGTCGCCGACGAGCCGGAGATCTAGTGCACCAACGCATGCGATCGCTTCTCCTGCCGCTGGCGGCCTAGCGCCCGCGCCGATTACCGCCGCCCCGGAATCGCCGCGATCTGGTGTTCGTCGTAGTAGACAATGTGCCCGGGCCGTTGCGTGGTCCGCTGTTCGACGTACAGGCCTTCCTCGTTAAAGATCGCCACCATATTCCAAATCTGCTCCAGGCATTCGTCGGCGTCGCTGCGAAACCAGAAGATTGGTCGGCCGGATTGCGATCGCAGCCGCGGCACGTCCAGGTTCGAGTTGAACCAGCGGAGCGATTCTTGCAGACGCTCATCCGCGTATTCCGGCAATTCGTAGCGTTCGAGCAGCGCCGTCGACGCGCGGAACAACCCCAACCGCAGCCACTGTCCGGCGATCGCAACCCAGTTTGAAAGCGAATGAAGCGAGGCATGGGGAAAGGGTTGAGGGTGGAGTGTTGAGAGTTGAGAGTAGGAACGAAGACTGAAGCGGAGTCGAAAGCGTCTTCCTGACCCTCAACCCTCAACTCTCAACCCTCCACTATTTAGGGTGCCCAAAGGGAGTCGAACCCATACTTGTCGCCGTCGCGACCGTGCATGCCAAATACACTACAGACACCGTGGCAGGGTTGAGAGTTGAAGGCCGAGGGTTGAGTGAACTGAGCAAGTTCGAGGGTTGAGAGTCTCAACACTCAATCCCGACACGACGCGACCCTGGCCGGTCGTGTGAATGAGATGCGATTCGAGCCGCGCCTGGGCAGCTCGTGCATAAAAGGGCCAGGCGTCAGTCGCGCGACGCAACGCCAGCCATGCCGTTCATCTGGTAGACAAGCGAACCCTCGGTCGCGGATCGATGATTGGTGGATTGAAGCAGCATGGGGCACCTGGGCAGAACGCACTTTCCCGTCGTCAGTCGCCGAGGGTGGTGTTCGATTTTCTGTAAGAGCGAGCTCCCGGCCCGAGGTTCACGCGGCGCCTGGAAAAAAATCTCTACGGCGGACCATCGCCACCCGACGCCAGCCAAGATCGTGAAAGATTTCACGAAGCAAAGTGTGGTTCTTTACGCATCTATCGGCTAGCGGCATCATTTGCCCGCGCCGGGAACCGTTTTGCTGCCGTCAGCGTCGAATCCGCAAAATCGCATGAGTGGTTTTTGCCCCTCAAACGACTACATTGAGGTGCGTCGGCCGTCGCGGCCAAAAGGACTGGGAGAGGAATCCGTTGACCGACTTGGAGCTGCTCCATCGTGCTTGCCGAGAGGACGCCGCCGCCTGGCGGACGCTCTACGGGCGCTATTTGCCGATGGTCTGGCGGCGTGCGTATGCCCTGTGTGGATGTACTCACGCGGCGGAGGACATTACGTCGGAAGTGATGGTAGCGCTGGTGCGAAATCTCCGCCGCCTCGAGCAGGACGGAACAACGGTCGCCGGCTGGCTGCTTTCGGTGGTGCGGCGCCAGGCGGCGGAGCACCACCGGCGGGCATTTCGCGCGCGGAACAAGCTGGCGCTCGCGGCGGTGACGCCAGTGGAGTCGGCCGGGCGCGGGCCGACGGCGCGGCTCGAACGGGAGGAAACCCGGCTCGAAGTGCTGCGCGTGCTCGACGCCTTGCCGGAGCGGCAGCGGCTGGTGCTCGAATGGAAATACGTCGAAGCGCTCGGGGTGCGCGAGATCGCGGAGCGGCTCGGCGAGAGCGAACGGGCTGTCGAGGCAGTGCTGTACCGGGCGCGGCGGGGATTCCGCAAGTTGTTTGAATCGAGAATCGTGGTGCGAGTAAGTGATGAACGCGAACCACAAACCATTTGACGACGCCGACGAGGCCCGCCTGGCCTGGCTGCTGTCTTCGGCCGGCAGCGCGCCGGCGGTGCGCGAAGAGTTCGCGCGCTCGCTGGCCGAAAGGTTGGATGCCGAGTTCGCCGCCACGGTTGCCGTTGCGCCCGTCGAATCGAATGGCTCGGCACCGCGGTTGGTTTATCGGAGCCACGCTCGCGGCATGAACGGCCACGCGACGAATGGCGACGCGAAGAACGGCCACTCTGCGAACGGCCACGCAGTCAACGGCCACTCGACCAACGGACATGCTCAAGACAGCGATTCGCAAAAAGCACGGGCGGCAGTGTCCGTGCGGCCCGTGTCGCCGCGGCGGCGTTTGCTGCGGAAGTGGTCGGTCGGCATCGCGGCGGCCGCGTCGCTGCTCGTGGCGATGGCGGTGTGGAGCGATCCGCCGGCCTGGGCCAACATGATTCGTGCGATCGTCGACACGATCGAGCGGTACACGATCGGCGCCGGCGGCGGCGAAGTCGTCCCCGTAGTGGGCGGTGGCGAAGAGTCGCTGGATACTCCGGTCGACGAACCAGTGACCGCGCAGTCGTCGGCCGAAGCCGCCGTCGTTGTCGCTGAGGTGAAAAAGCTGGAAAAGCCAGGCGAAGAACGGCTCGCGTCGGAAAGCTCGGTGCCCGCCCCGCGACAATCAAAAGAAGCACCGAAGATCGTGCCCACGTCCGACGCCGCGCGGCCCCAATGGAACCCGCCTACCGCGCCATTCGAAGAGGGCCAGCTTCGAGCGAAGATCAATGAGCAATTGGCCGAGCTGTGGGCGGCTCATAGAATTCGCCCCGTTGCTCCGGCGACCGACGCAGAGTTCATGCGCCGCGTCTATCTCGATCTTACCGGCCGCGTGCCGACGGTAGCCGAAGCCCACGACTTCCTCGCCGACCAGTCGCCTGACCGCCGCAAGCGGCTCGTCGACGGGCTGCTCGAGCACCACGATCACGCCACTCACCTGGCGTCGGTCTGGCGACGTATTCTCTTGCCAAATGAAGTCGACCTGGCGCGGCTGGGCGGTTCGGCGGAATTCGACGACTGGCTCGCCGAGCGGTTCGCGGAAAATATGCCGTATGACCAGCTGGTTCGGGAGCTGCTGCTGGCCGAGGGACGCGTCGCGGAGAAGGGCCCGCTGTTGTTTTACGCAGCGGTCCGTCTGAATCCCGAAGAGCTCGCCGCGCGAACGTCGCGGGCGTTCCTGGGAGTTCGCATGGAGTGTGCCCAGTGCCACGACCATCCGTTCGATGAAGTTTCGCAGCACGATTTCTGGAGCTTCGCCGCGTTCTTCGCCCGCATCTCACGGCCGCGCGGCAAGATGGAAATGGCCTCGCCTGTGCTGCAAGTGAAGGACAACAAATTCGGCGACGTGATGATCCCCGAGTCGGACGAAGTTGTTCCACCGCGGATCCCGGGCACGGTGATGGACCTCGCCGACGAGCCGGAAGGAACTTCGCGCCGCGAGCAGCTGGTCTCGTGGCTTACCGACCGGCACAACGAACATTTTGCCAAGGCGACGGTCAATCGCGTGTGGGCCCATCTGTTCGGCCGCGGCCTCGTCGAGCCGGTCGACGACATGCGGCCCGCCAATCCACCGATCGCGCCCGAAGTCTTGAACACTCTGGCTGGCGACTTCGCTGCCAGCGGCTATGACTTGCGGCGACTCCTGCGCGAGCTTGTGCTAACCGATGCTTACCAACTTTCCAGCGGGGCCGACGACAACGACCCCGCGCGGCCGCTCCACTTCGCCCAGATGAACATGAAGAGCTTTACCGCCGAGGAGCTCTACGACTGCATCACGATCGCCACCGGCAAAGCGTCGCTCAGCGGCGCTGGCACGGCTGATCTGAACGCTGCACCGGGACTGGTGCGCGCGAGCGACATGAACCGTCAACAGTTCATCGAGCAATTCCGCACCACACCAGGAAGCGTCACCGACTACCAAGCCGGCATCCCGCAAGCGCTTACGTTAATGCACGGCGGATTAATCCACAACGCCACGGATGTAGCGGCGAGCGGTCTCTTGAAATCGCTCGCCGCGCCATTCTTCAGCGACTCCCAGCGGCTCGATACGCTCTATCTGGCAACGCTCTCGCGCTACCCGGACGACTCGGAGCGCGAGGCGGTTGTCACCGAGATCGCGAAAGCAGAAACACCGCAGCAAAAGCAGCAAATTCTCGGCGACTTGCTGTGGGCGCTACTCAATAGCGCTGAGTTTACGTTGAATCATTAGTTTCGGTCGGTCACAAACTTTGTAGAGGAGTTCGAAATGAACATGCGAACTTTGACTGTGGCAATCGGGTGCGGAACGATCGGATCGATGGTCGGCTATGTCGTTGCTTCATGGCAGGCCGAACAGACTGCAACCGAACGACTCTACGAGAACTACACTTCCCGTGCCGAGATTTGCCTCGAAGCCGCGGCGCAGCTCCGCAACGATCAAGTCGAATCTGCGCGGCGTTATCTCGAAACCACTGCCTTATATGCGCTGCGGGGAGTACCAATGGGGCGCGCCTATTCGGACTTGAGCCCACACAGCCAAGAGCTGATGGTGACGGCATTGCGCTACGATGCGGCGTTTGACGACGTGGATTTCGGATTGGGTAAACTCACCCGCAACGACGTACCAAGCAATCACCAGAAACTCTCTACGGCGATACGTGTTGCAACGCAGCACGCGGAGTTGTAGTCACGACCGATTCAGGAGTTGAACTATGGCACTCTGGAACCCGATCGATCGGCGGCGGATGTTGCGGGCGATGGCCTGCGGCGCGTGCGGCGTGAGCGTGAGCGGTTGGTTGCCGTCGCTGGCTCATGCGATTGCGGCCGACCCGAAGCGGCGGCGGCACTGCATCCTGCTCTGGATGGCCGGCGGTCCCAGCCAGACCGACACCTTCGACATGAAACCGGGCCACGAGAATGGCGGCGAGTTCAAGGAGATCGCCACGAAAGCGGCCGGCGTGCGGTTCAGCGAGCATCTGCCGCGTTTGGCGGAGCACGCCGACAAGCTGGCGATCATCCGCAGCCTCACGACGAAGGAAGGCGACCACGAGCGCGGCTCGTACTTGATGCGGACTGGACAGCGGCCGATGGGCGTGGTGAATTATCCGTCGCTGGCCTCGGGGTTGGCGAAGGAAATGGCGCTCGCCGACGACAGCCTGCCGCCTTACGTGAGCATTTCGCCGAGTCGCGGGCCGGGGCAGGGCGGTTTCGGTCCCGGGTTCCTCGGGCCCAAGTTCGCGCCGCTCGTCGTGGCGGGGAATCAAATGGCGACGCCCGCCGGCGCCAATGCGAACGAGGCCGCCAAGGCAGCATTTGCCGAGCTTAAGGTCGATGCTGTCAAGCCGCCTGCAAGCGTCACCACCGTGCAGACCGAGCGGCGACTCGAACTTTGGAAAATGCTCGAAACGCGCTTTCTGAACCAGCATCCGGGCTCATCGCCGGCCGCGCATCAAACCGTTTACAACAACGCCCTGCAGATGGTCGAGAGCGATGCCTCGGCTGCGTTCGATTTGTCGACCGAACCGGAAAAGGTCCGCGAGAAATACGGCAAGGGCGTGTTCGGACAGGGCTGCCTGATGGCGCGGCGGCTCGTGGAGCGCGGCGTCCCCTTCGTCGAGGTGTCGCTGAGCTCGAGCGTCGCGGGCACGTACGGCTGGGACACGCACGCCAACAATTTCGAAGCCGTGAAGGGACTCTCCGCCGAACTCGACGCCGGTTGGGCCTCGTTGATGAGCGACCTCGAAGCGCGCGGACTGCTGGAGTTGACGACCATCGTCTGGATGGGCGAATTCGGCCGCACGCCGCAGATCAACGGCGCCGCGGGCCGCGACCATTTTCCGCGGGCCTGGTCCTGTGTGCTCGGCGGCGGCGGGATCGCCGGCGGCCAGGCGTACGGTCGCACCACGGCCGACGGGATGAACATCGAAGAGGATCCCGTCGAAGTGACCGACGTGCTGGCCACGCTCTGCGCGGCGCTCGGCGTCGATCCGCAGACGGAGAATACGTCGAACACCGGCCGGCCCATCAAGCTCGTCGACGGAGCTCCGATCGACAAATTGCTGGCGTAGACGTCTTGCTGGTGCAGACGTCTTGCTGGTGCAGACACAATGGCATGTTGATGAAGTGTCGGCTCTTAACACGGTGCCATATTCTGTGCGCTCTCGCGCTGGCGCTCGCCGGATCGCTGCAATTAAACGCACGCGCCGAACTCTCCCGGCCGGACGTCCAGACCGCGAAGCCACAAGCCGCCTGCAAATTGCAGTCGTTGTCGCCCGAGTCTGCTTCGCCCGACATGCAACAGGTCGTCGCGTTCGGCTATGCCGCCCCGGCGGCTGGGGATCCGCTGGCGAATTATCAGCGCACGGCGCTCGGCGACTGGCAAATGGCGAGCCACGTCGACCGCAACGACCCATGGATCCGGCTCGTCCTCTTGGCCGCTCGGCCCGTAGTGATTGATGTCGCAATCTTCATCGACGGGAAGCCGTACACCGACGGACGCGAGGCCTGGATCGACGACGTACTGAAGCCTCCGGCTACCGCAGCAAAAGCTGCCGAGAAACAAATTGCCGCCCAGGCTACCGATAGAGATAGCAAGGCCACTACTAAAGGGAAGGTCGATACTGCAGAGAAGGCCGATACGAAGGAGAAGAAAACTATTGCCGCCGCCGCGACCGACGACACAAAAGTCGCCGCCGAATCGCGCAAGGCGCCCAGCATGCGCGAGCGAGTGAACGACTATGTATCAAGCGCCGGCGCCGCCGTCGACCGCTCGGAGATTCGCTGGTTGATTGCAGAATGGGGCTTCGGTCCGCCCGTCGTGCTCCTCGATCAGAGCTTTTCTTGGCAGCGCGCCGAGGTCGCTCCGCTCCTGGTCTGCCTCGACACCGATCGCAGCGGCGCGTTAGAGGCGGCCGAGATCGCGGCCGCGCCTGAGGCGTTGCAGCGTGCCGACGCCAATGCCGACGACGTCGTCGACATGAACGAGCTGGAACGGAAAGCGACCAAGCCGCCCGTGCTGCCGTTTGCCGCTGACCATCCACTGTTGGTGATGATCGACGACGCTACGGATCGGGGCGCGCTGGCCGCGACTTGCGCGCGGCTCTATGGAATTGATTCGCTGAGAGTGGACGAATTGCTCGAGGGACGCGCCGAGGCAATCTTTCGCGTGGAACTCGGCAGCGACGCTGCGGAGGAAGACGCGGTAAGAATTTTCGCCGATAGCTACCGGGTCAAAGCGAGCGACGACTCGATCACGTACGATTTGGGCGCTGAGTATGTCGAGTTTTCTGCGGCTTTTCCGGCGGCATCCAAGAGCGACTCCGCCGACTCCGCCGCCACCCAGATTGCCTTGGGCGCCGTGGTCGATGGCAACCCACTTGAGCGTTTGCTGGACACAGATCACGACCAGCGGCTCACGCAGCGCGAGCGCCAGCAACTGCCCAAGCTGCTCGCGTCGCTCGATCGCAATGGTGATGGCCAGGTGGCCGCGGCCGAATTGCCGATCCCCATTCGCCTCGCGGTGACCGCCGGGCCGAATGTGCATCGATTGCTGGCGAAGCCCGCCGGCGTAGCACGCAGCTTCGCGCAGGCAGCGGCGCCTTCATCAACACCGCAGTCGCCCACGGCACCCGACTGGTTCGTCAGCATGGATAGCAATGCGGATGGCGACCTCTCGCGAGCCGAGTTCCTGGGCACTCCCGACCAGTTTGGGCAATTTGATGCCGACGGCGACGGGCTGCTGTCGGTCGGCGAAGCGGAGAAAATGGCGCCGGGCAATTGAGCACGCGGCGTCGGGAATACCTTATGATGGTTGCACGGAATTATGGACGGTTGGCCGCCCTGCGCGGCAAGATCCGGCGACGGCAAACGAATCCGTCTTAACCGCCCTGGTGGCAAATTTATCGAACTTCAGGACCTGAAACGAGAAGTCGCATGGCTACCACGAACGAACAGGTTTTGACGCCCCACTCCACGTCGGACGAAGTCGCGCGGGTTGTCGAGAGCGTCCACAATCGATACCAGCGCGTGTGTGACGAGCTCTCGGGCACGATCGTCGGCATGAAGGACATCACCGAGCAGCTGATGATCGGCATCCTTTGCCGCGGGCATTGCATCCTGCAAGGCATGCCCGGCCTCGCCAAGACGCTGCTCATCTCGCAGCTCGCGTCGCTGATGGACCTCACGTTCCACCGCATCCAGTTCACGCCCGACTTGATGCCGGCCGACATCACCGGCGGCGACGTGCTCGAAGAGGATCGCACGTCGGGCAAGCGCGTGTTCCGCTTCTTGCAGGGGCCGCTGTTCGCCAATCTGATCCTGGCCGACGAAATCAACCGCACGCCGCCAAAGACGCAAAGCGCGCTCTTGGAGGCGATGGAAGAGCGGCAGATGTCGGTCGGCGGCAAGACGTATCCGCTCCCCGATCCGTTCTTCGTCCTGGCGACGCAGAATCCGATCGAAGTCGAAGGCACGTACCCGCTCCCCGAAGCCCAGCTCGACCGCTTCCTGATGAAGATCAAAGTCAGCTATCCGAGCCGGCAGGAAGAATGGGAAATCTGCCGCCGGCAAACGACCGACTACAACCACGACACCGAGCATGTGATCGACGTTCCCGCGCTGTTGGAGATGCAATCGATCGTGCCCAAGGTGATCGTGGCCGATCATGTTTACGAAGCGGCGATCGATCTCGCGCGGATGACGCGTCCCGAGGAGGGCAAGCTGCCGACCGAGCTCCGCGACAAGGTGCTCTACGGCGCCGGCCCGCGGGCCAGCATCGCCCTGCTCTTGGCCGGCAAGGCGCGGGCACTGTTGCACAAGCGCTGCCATGTGACGACCGACGACGTCTGCTCGGTGGCGCTCCCCGTGCTGCGGCACCGCATCATTCCGACGTTCAACGCGGAAGCCGCCGGCCTCGACACCGACGGCATCGTCAAGACGCTCGTCGAGCGGCATCGCGCCTCGTTGCGAAGTTAGCAGTCAGCCGGCTGGGCGGCACGCCCGGAGCTTCCAGCGACGGGCGTGGGAAGTGGCAAGAGTATTAACGCGCATGGTCACCAACCGGGTCAACAAGTTTGTTCAATCGCTGCGCGGAAGACAGCCGAGCCGGGCGGCGCTCGAAGCGGTGCAAATGCGCGCGGCAGCCGCCAAGCCGACGACTGGCGCCGCGACCTTCGACACCCAGGCGCTCTCGAAGCTGGGCCACCTGGAACTGATCGCCAGCACGGTGGTCGACGGGTTCCTCTCGGGCAAACACCGCTCGACGCACAAGGGCGGCTGCACCGACTTCGCCGAGTTCCGGCCATATTCTCGCGGCGACGACATCCGGCTGCTCGATTGGCGGCATTACGCGCGGACCGACAAGTATTACGTAAAGCGGTTCGACGACGAAACCAATCTGCAGGCCCTCCTGGTCGTCGACACCAGCGGCTCGATGGCCTTTTGCATGTCGACAGTGAGCAAATGGCGCTACGCGCAAATGACGAGCGCCTGCCTGGCTCACCTGCTATTGCGGCAGCGTGATTCGGTCGGGTTGGCGCTCGTGGGCGAGAAGTTGCTCGACTACTTGAAGCCGCAGCCTCGGGCCAGCCATCTGGCGCGGATGTTGAACCTGCTGGGTGTCGTCCAGCCCGGCGGGCCGTCGGCGCTCCCGGCGATGCTCGCAGAAATGACGGGCCGGCTCAAACGGCGCGGCATGGTGATCGTGATCTCCGATTGCTTCTGCGACGTTTCGGCGCTGAAGGAAGTGCTCACGCAGTACCGACACCTCGGACACGACGTAAACGTATTCCAGATCGTCGCGCCGGAAGAGTTGACGTTCCCCTTCCGCCGCGAGGCGTTCTTCCAGGACCTGGAGCTGCCGGGGCGATTGCAGGTGAACCCGAACACGATCCGCAAAGCGTACCTCGAAGAGTTTCAGAAGTTCATGACGTCGCTGCGAACGGCGATGACTGATTGCGGCGTCGAGCTGGCAACAATTTCGACCGGCGACGACCTGGGTGAGGCCTTGGCGCTGGCTCTAAGGCGTCGCGCCGCGATGAAGAACGCCCAACGTACGCGGGTGCGGGCTTAGCAATTGATCGAGCAGTAAAGGGTGGCATGCCTTCGCCGCGCCGCGGTATAGGCATGTCCCACGCCGACATTGCTCACGCGGCAAGACTGCGAGAGCATGCCACCCAAAGAGTAAGTAATACCTATCTATAGGACGAACGGAGCAATCGAGCGGTGAGTTTCCTGAGTGCCGCCTACCTGCTGGCATTGCCGCTCGTCATCGTGCCGATCGCGATCCATTTGTACCGCGGACGGCAACGCGACGTGATCCTATGGGGGGCGATGCAATTCCTCGCCGCCGCGGTCACCAAGGGGCGGCGGATGGAGCGGCTCGAAGAGTGGCTCTTGATGTTGCTGCGGCTCGCGGCCGTCGCGGCCCTGGTGTTTGCCCTCGCGCGGCCGATGATCCGCTCCAGCTGGCTCGGTGACCAGACCGATCGACAGGTGATTCTCGTCCTCGACAACTCGCTCTCCATGTCGCGCGAAATCGATGGCCAGAGCGCGGCCTCCCGAATGAAAGACCAGGCCACCGAGCTTGTTGATTCGCTCTCCGACTCCGACGGTGTGCAGATTTTGTTTGCCGCCGGCGGCGAATGGGCATTGGCCGAAGACGTCGCTGCGAATTCCGGTGGACGCGAACAATTGCGCAATCTGGTCGCTGAGGCGGAACCGACACAGGGCGTCGCCGATCTCCTGGCCTGTCTGCAATCGGCCGTGCATCTCGATGCGCCGGAGGACCTCGCCGGGCGGCGGATCGTCGTGTTCACCGACTCGCAGGCCGCGAGTTGGAACACCGATGCCGAAAGTGCCTGGAGCCAACTCGAAAGCGACCGTTCCCACGCCAAAATCCCCATCACGATCGAAGTCGTCGATTGCGGCCTCGAAGCAGTCGATGTCGACAACCTCGCAGTGACGCGCGTCGAAGCGGCACGCAACCTGGTCCGGCCTGGCGAAACAGTCGAGCTCTCGGCCGAAGTCGCCAACCTTGGCGACGTCCCGAGCGAGGCCACCACCGTCCAGTGGGTTCTCGGCGAAAAAGTCGTCGAGAAGTCACACATCGGCCCGCTCCGGCCCATGGGCCGGACGCGCGCCCGCGCGACGCTCCGCTTCGAAGATGCGGGCGTTCACGCGGTGTCGTGCCGTATCGACGCGAGTGACCAGGTGCCGCTCGATCAGGAGAACACGGTGGTGGTCGAAGCCGCCGACGAGTTGCCGGTGCTATTCGTCGAGTCGCGCGATCGCTCTGGCTCGGGAATCACGGCTGCCGAGCTGTTTGCGGCGGCGCTCGGTTTCAAAGGCGCAGAGGCCCAGTCGTGGCACGCGGTGTTTCGCCCCCAGGTGATTTCATCCGCCGAACTCGATGAGCAGTCGCTCGCTGGTTTTCGGGCAATCGTGATCAATGACCTGGCGTCGCTCGACCGCCAGACGCTCGACCGGCTCGATTCGTTCGTGCGAGCGGGCGGCGGACTCTGGCTCGCGCTGGGCAGCAGCAGCGACCCGCAACTCTTTACGCGCGACTGGTACGCCGACGGCGCGGGGCTCGCGCCGCTGGAGCTCGATTCGCTCGAAGTCGTTTCCCGCCCGGAAGACGCCGCCGCCACGATCCACCCGCCGACGCGCGATCATTCCGCCACGGTGCAGCTCGCCAACACCACGCAGCTCGACATCGACGAAGCGCGGCTGCGGCAGTACTGGCAATTTGCCGAGCCGCCGGCGGATCGAGATGCTGTCTCCACCGTACTCGAGTCGGGCAGCGGCCGGCCGCTGGTGGTGGAGAATTTTGTGGGGCAGGGCCGCGTCCTGGTGCAGGCGTTTCCGCTTGGCCTCGAGTGGAGCAATGTGCCGCTGCTCAAGGCGTATGTCGTGATGGTCCACGACTGGCTCAGCTACATCACCGCGCCGACAACTTCACGGTATAACCTCGAACCGGGCACGGCGATCGTCGCCGCGCCGCCCGCAGATGCTGGCCGAGCAACGGCGGAGGTCGTTACCCCGCGTGGCCGGCCAATTCCGCTCACCGCCGCGGACGCCGACTTCGCGCCGACTTTCCGCTATTCGCAAACGTCGCTGCCGGGCACGTATCGCGTCCGCTTCAAAAGCGGCGACCAGACAATCGCCGAAGTGCCGTACCAGGTCGCCCGCAATCCGCAAGAATCGGAGCTCAAGATGCTCGCCGCGAGTGATCGCGACAAGCTGGCGAAAGCCTTCGGCGTGCAATTCGAAGAGTCGCCCGAGATCGAACCGAGCACTGTCGTGGCCGAGCCGCGGCGGGAGCCGGTGTGGGGCGCGCTCTTGGCGGCGCTCGTGACCTTGTTGGTCGCGGAGTTGTTCATGGCGAATCTGCTCGCGCGGCAGCGCCATGGGTTTGAAGTCAGTGCGGTCTAGTTGTGCAGCATGAACGAAGCGGTACCACAATTCGTCGAGCGCCTGGACTGGGAAGGCCTGGTCGACGGCCGGACCGCGTTACTGATCGGCCTGGTGATCGCGGCCTGGACGGCGTGGTCCCTCTGGCGCGAGCGGGCCGCGCTAGGCCGCGCCTGGGCGGTCGTCTTCTTTGTGCTGCGGATGGCCGCGTTTGGGTGCGTGCTGTGGATGCTCGCCGGGCCGACGCGGCTCAAGATCGAGCGGACCACCACGCCGCAATCCGTCGCCATCTTCGCCGACGGCAGCGAGAGCATGGACGTGGTCGATGCCACCGATCCGGCCGAATCCATCCGCTGGTCGCTGGCGATCGACGGTGCGGCCGGTGAATCCGCGCTCCGCGACTGCGATCGTTTGCTCGTGGATCTGGGCGCCGCGCAGTCGGAATGCCAGCAGCTTGTGCAGTCGGTGAAAGAGCACCGGCCCGTGAAGGACCTGCAGGCCAGAACCAAATCGATCGGCACGCTCGTCGAGCGAGCGACGAAGCATGTCGGTCTGGCGGCGGAAGCACTCGGCGACGAAGACGAATCGCTCGGCGAACGGGCCGCCCGCATTGAAACGTTGCTTGCGGGTCCGGCCGCCGATTCGCTCGACGCGGTAAACAAATCGCTGGTCCAGTCGGACCGAAATTCCGCCGAAGCGCTGCCGGCGCGGCTGGAACAATTCGCCGAATCGCTCCAGGGTGCACAGCGCCGCGCCGCCGTCCTAGCCTCCGATTTGGCCCAGCGGCTCAGCGACGAATCGGCTCCCGAGCGCGGCGAAACGGATCGGCTGACCCGCCGCGAAAAGATCGGCCAGACGCTCGACGCCTTTGAGAAATCAGTGAAGAACGAGCTCGCCGACGGCGTCCAGATTCGCCGCTTCCGATTCGATCAGGCCACGAGTGCCGTCGACCCCGCGCGCGGCTGGTCGAAGTCGCTGGAAGAAGCTCCGGCCACGCCGGCGGCGACCAGCAACGACACGAAGAGCGGCTCGACGAATCTCTCCTCCGTATTCACGCAGCTCTCTAGCGAACGCACGGCGACCGCCACGCGGGTGGCGCTTCTGCTGACCGACGGCCGCCACAATTCGTCCGACGGCCCCGCGCCGCAGGAAGTCGCCGCTCAACTCGCCGGGATGAACGTGTACGTAGTGCCGATCGGGAGCGCCGTCCGCGTGCGGGATGTGCTGCTCCACCGCGTCGAGGCCCCAGCCACCGTGGCCGAGAAAGATTCGGCGCTAATCGACGTGATCGTCTCTGCGTTCGACTGCGACGGCGACAAGACGGCCGTCGTGCTGCGACACGAAGGGCGCGAGGTCGATCGCGTGCCGATTTCGTTTGCCGGTCAGCAGGGCGATCAGCGGGCCCGCTTCAAAGTTGCAGCCGACAAGCTCGGCTGGCAGGAGTATGTCGTCGAAGTCGAGCCCGTCGACGATGAAACCAACACGGCGAACAACTACATGCCGGTGTCGTTCGAAGTCGTCCGCGACCGCACTCGGGTGCTGTTGGCCGAGGGGGTCGCACGCTGGGAGTATCGCTATCTCAACCAGTTGTTCCGCCGCGAGCAGCACGTCGAGTGCGACGAAATCTTGTTCTCGCCGCGGCTGCACGGCACGGGAAAAATGGCCGAACGGCCCGAGTTTCCCAGCGACGTCGAAAGCTGGGCCGCTTACGACGTCGTGATCCTCGGCGACCTCGGGCCGCTGCAACTCTCTCAGACCAGTCAGCAGGCGCTCGCCGACGCGGTACGCAAGCGTGGCTGTAACCTGATTGTGATCGCGGGCGAGAACTCGATGCCGGCCCGCTTCGCCGGCCAGCCACTGATGGATCTGTTGCCCGTCGAGCAGGACACGAGCGTCTACGCACAGGAAGGCTATGGCGTCGCGGTGTCCGACGAAGGCCGCTTCCACAGCGCGCTGCAGATCGCCGGCTCGATGGAAGAGAGCATCGACCAATGGCGGCAAGTTTATGCCCGTTTCCCGATCTATCGGCTCTCCGATTACAGCCGCCCAAAATCGACGGCCCGGACGCTGCTCGCGGCTGTGTCCGACGCGGCCGGCGGCGTCGCGGAGGACGGTGCGCCAAAAGTCGAACACGCCTACTTGTGCTGGCAGCGGATCGGCGCCGGGCGAGTCGTGTATCTCGCCGCGCCAGAGACATGGCGGTTGCGATTCCGCCGCAGCGACGAAATGCACCATCGCTTCTGGGGCCAGCTCCTGCGGTGGATCACTGCATCGACCGGCGGCTCGGGGACCGATCTCGTGCGGCTGCAGACCGATCGTACCAACTATCTGGCCGGCGACACGGTGGAGGTGACCGCCTGGCTCAAAGGTCCCAGCGGCCGGCCGCTCGCCACCGAATCGATCGAGGCCCACGCCGAATCGTTCGACGACAAGTCGGTAAGTGTCGATTTGACGGCGGACGGCGATGTGCCGGGCCGATATTTTGCCAAGCTCGCTGGTCTTGCTCCGGGTGCATATCAGATCACCGTCCGCGGCGAGATCGTTGACAAGCTCGTGCCACCGGGCGCGGAAGTGGCGATGAGCACGGTCACGGTCCGCAGCACCGACAACGTCGAGATGATGAACACGCAGTGCAACCGCGCGCTCCTGGAGCAAGTCGCCAAGGTCACCGGCGGCCAGGTGATTCCGCCCACCGCGATCGACGAAGTGCTGCAGCTCGTGTCGTTCACGCCCGAGGTCAGCGAACGGATCGAGCGGACGACGCTTTGGGACCGCTGGTCGAACTTGCTGCTGGTGCTCGGTTGCGTGTTCACCGAATGGACCGTGAGAAAACTGAAAGGCCTGGTCTGAAACTGAGTACTCAGAATGCTCTGTAGAAATCAATCTTGCCTGAATTTATCGAAAGGATCAGGTTATGGGCCAGAGCAGGAGGACTGATGATGGCTCAAACTCAGTTGCGTCGGATGACGAAGTCGCCGGTGAAGTTGGCTGT